>JBBQGH010000018.1:0-53219 GCA_038322845.1 Gammaproteobacteria bacterium | reverse complement strand
TGGCTCGTGGAATCGCAAACCGCATAGTGGTTACAAGGTGATCTTCGTGCCCTTCAGCGGCAGCAAGCCGACCACCGGGCCGGTCGTCGATGTGCTCACCGGCTTTATCACCGCAGAGGGCAAGGCGCTGGGACGCCCCGTGGGCGTCGCTCTGGATGGGAAAGGTGCGCTGCTGGTGGCGGATGACGTTGGAAACATCATCTGGCGAGTGAGTGCGGCTCGTCCCTAGCGACGGTGCTCTCAGCTTTGGAACTGACGAAGCTTTAATCGACGCGCCGTTACTGCAACGACGGCAACGACGGCAACGATTGCAGCGTCAGTTGAGACGCCCGGTAACGTGCGAGTTCTTGGCTGAGCCAGAGGCCGCTGGGGATGGCTGTAGCGTCTCCACATTTGATCTCATAGGGCTTGCCGGAGAAACTGCTTTCCGTGGCAGCCTTGTCGACAAAGTCTTCAGTTGTTTTTATATGCCCCCGCTTTGCCAAAAAATCATACTTCTTGCGCACATGCGCGGCGGCGGCTTTGGAGTCATTCCAAGTTCCGTTGCGTTGAAATGCACAACCGGAATCGGCGATATACCCAATCAGGTAGTTGATCTCTTGCTGCACGAGGATAGATGGGTCTGCATGGGCGGGCGATGTCACAGCCAGGGCGAGGCCCCACCCTAGGTACATCCCGGCCATCCTGAATCGAATATTCATAGCTCACTCTCCAGCGGCAATAGCGATAAGAAGTTGACTGTGAATCGTTGCCAGCGCGCTGCGCACAGGTTCTGTCGTGTACTCAATCACAATGCCGTCTATGCCATATACTTGCAGCGATCCGCCCACGTCGCTGGGCGCTAGCTTCGGCGTGACGTTCATGAGTTCAGAGGACAGAGAGCCTACGGGCGCCGCGCAGCCATACTACTATCGCCCTCGCAGGCGAAAAGCGCCTCAGCGCTGTTTGCTATGTCCGCGGCCTCGTTTGCGCCAAAAAAACGGCTTATGTGGGACACCGTACAGACACCCTGTAAAAAGTTCGCAACTATCACTAGTTGCCTCGAGAGAGGTTAGGCTTAGTTTCCGCTTGTTGTAGCAGCACTTACACGGAAATCCGCCATGCCCGAAACGGGAAACGGTATTACCCTTGGCTCCGATGTAGGCAAGGCCGCTGTCATCACTGAGGTGCGGCGCCAGAAAGCCTTGCTTAAAACGGGGGCTTTGCAGACCGCCATTCTCACCAGTGCCAATTTTTCGATCATCGCCACCGACGAAAAAGGCATCATCCAATTATTCAATGTCGGCGCTGAACGCATGCTGGGCTATCTGGCTGCCGACGTTGTCAACAAGATCAACCCTAGCGACATCCATGATCCGCAGGAAGTCATGACGCGCGCGGAAGCATTAAGCCTGGAGCTGGGCACGACCATTACGCCGGGCTTCGAGGCCTTGGCTTTCAAAGCCTCGCGCGGGATCGAAGACATCTACGAATTAACCTACATTTGCAAGGACGGCAGCCGCTTTCCGGCCATCGTATCGATTACGGCCCTGCGTGATGATTATGACGAAATCATTGGGTACTTGTTGATAGGCACGGACAATTCCGCGCGTAAGCAAGTGGAACTGGAGCTTAAGGAGGCGATGGGCGTTGCCAAAAAAGCCAACCTGGCGAAATCGGATTTCCTTTCCAGCATGAGCCATGAGTTGCGCACCCCGCTCAGTGCGATCCTCGGGTTTGCCCAGCTCATAGAGTCCGGTTCGCCGCTGCCTACGCCCTCCCAAAAACGCAGCATTGAACAGATACTCAAGGCCGGATGGTATCTGCTGGAGCTGATTAACGAAGTGCTTGATCTCGCGTTAATCGAGTCGGGCAAGCTGTCGCTGTCTCCGGAACCGATGTCGCTGGTTGAAGTCATGCTCGAATGCCAGGCCATGATCGAATCGCAGGCGGAAAAGCGCGGCATCAGCGTGCGTTTTCCCCAGTTCGAGATTCCGTACTTCGTCATAGCCGATCGGACACGGGTGAAGCAGGTGCTCATCAACTTGCTTTCCAACGCGATCAAATACAACAGACCGGATGGAACGGTCGTCGTCACCTATAGCGCCAGCCCCGCAGGACGCGTACGCATTTGTGTCGAGGATAGTGGTGAAGGTTTGCCCCCGGGAAAGCTGGCGCAACTATTCCAGCCATTTAATCGACTCGGACAAGAAGCGAGTACCGAGCAAGGCACCGGTATCGGCCTGGTGGTGTCCAAGCGCCTAATCGAACTGATGGGTGGCGCTATCGGCGTCGAAAGCACGGTTGGAAAAGGCAGCGTGTTCTGGATCGAGCTAAACCTGACGGCGGAACGACAAACTATCGAGATGGCAGCCGCGCCCACGCCCGGCATCCAGACGAAAATCCCGGCAGATGCGCAACTGCGTACCCTGCTCTATGTCGAGGACAACGCTGCCAATCTGATGCTGGTCGAAGATCTCATCGCGCGTCGCGCCGATCTCCGCTTACTGAGTGCGCAGGACGGCCTCCAAGGCATAACGATCGCGCGTACCGCCCAGCCGGATGTCATCCTGATGGACATCAATCTGCCGGGTATTAGCGGTATCAGGGCGTTGAAAATTCTTGCTGAAGATCCGGCCACGGCCCACATCCCGGTGGTTGCGCTCAGTGCCAATGCCATGCCGCACGATATCGAAAGAGGTCTGGAGGCAGGGTTCTATCGCTATCTCACCAAACCGATCAAGGTCAACGAATTCATGGCGACGCTAGACAGAGCACTGGAATTTGCCGACACCGGCAGAGAAGGGGCAAAAGAGGTAGACAAGACATGATGATCTCGGCCGCGGACACTTTTAACGCCAGCATACTGATCGTTGATGATCAAGATGCCAATGTGCAGTTGCTGAAACAATTATTAAGCGAAGCCGGCTACACCAGCATCACTTCAACCATGAATCCTCAGGAAGTCTGCGCGCTGCATCGTAAAAACCGTTACGACCTGATCTTGCTAGACCTACAAATGCCGGGCATGGATGGATTTCAGGTGATGGAAGGCCTCAAGACTAACGACGCGGACAGTTATCTTCCGGTCATCGTGCTCACCGCCCAACCGGGCCATAAGCTGCGTGCCTTGCAGGCTGGCGCCAAAGATTTCATCAGCAAGCCCTTCGATCTAGTCGAAGTTAAGACGCGCATACACAACATGCTGGAAGTGCGCTTGCTGTACAAAAAACTTGAGGACTATAACAAGCTGCTGGAACAGACCGTGCAGGAACGCACCGCCGAATTGCGCGAGAGCGAAGCGCGCTATCGCAGTCTGACCGAACTCGCATCGGACTGGTACTGGGAGCAAGACGAGAATGGCCGCTACACGAAAGTGTCGGGCCCGGTCTTGGAAATGCTCGGCATCCAGGTAGACCCTTTGGCCGGACACTCGGTGGGAAATAATGGCGGTCTTAAAGATGAGCATGGAGACGGGCAAGCAGACGAACATGCAGACGGAGAAAAAGAAAAAAGCGGCAGTCAGTTGGGCGGCTGGAATGAGGCGGAGCGGGAGACACTCAAAGCGAGCATCGCCGCCCGCCAGCCCTTCCTCGATTTCGTTTTCAGCCGGGTTAATCACGACGGCTCGCAACAACAATTTCGGGTGAGCGGAGAGCCGATGTTCAGCCAGTCCTGCCGCTTTATCGGTTACCGTGGTATAGGCGTAGAACTCAGCGTCAAGAATTAGAGCGCCAGCCACCGAGGTCAGTGTAATGGGATCCCCGCATAGTCCGAATCAAAACCATCTTCTCGCCGCCTTGCCCACGGCGGAGTTCGAGCGGCTGGCCGCGCATCTGGAACTGGTGCCCTTGCCACTCGGTGAACTTATTTACGAACCCGGCGAACAGTTGCAGTACGCCTATTTCCCGACCACTGCCATAGTGTCTCTGCACTATGTCATGGAGTCTGGCGCCTCGGCCGAAACCGCAGGGGTAGGCAATGAAGGCGTCGTTGGTATTGCGTTATTCATGGGTGGAGACACCACGCCCAGCTCGGCGGTAGTTCAGACCGCCGGCCACGCCTACCGACTGGCGGGCCGCTTGCTCAAGCAGGAGTTCAACCGCGCCGGCTTAACGCAGCAATTGATGCTGCGCTACACCCAGGCCTTGCTCACCCAGATGGCGCAGACGGCCGCCTGCAATCGCCACCATACGGTTGAGCAGCAACTATGTCGCTGGCTATTGCTAACCCTCGATCGAGTCTCCTCGCGAGAGTTGATCATCACACAGGAATTGGTCGCCGGCATGCTCGGTGTGCGCCGCGAAGGTATCACGGAGGCCGCGGGTAATTTGCAGCGTGAAGGCTACATACGCTACCGCCGTGGTCACATTGCCGTGCTGCAACGCGCCGGGCTCGAGGCCCGTGCGTGCGAGTGCTATGCCGTCGTCAAGACAGAATTGAGCCGCCTGCTGTCCGATATCCCGCAGCGCCAGGTCGCCGCGGTCGTCAATTAGGGCCGCCCCGTAGAACTAGCGCCTGCCGTTCAATCCGGGGATTCCGCTTCGCGAAATAGTCGGTCAAGTACGCGGCCAAACTCCTCCATAAAGACGGGCTTGAGGATGAGTTCACGAATGCCGGCTGCACGCGCGTTGTCCTCGTGACCTGCCCCCCGTAGCCGTACCAACTGATTGGCAGGAAGTCCGATTGCAAGGTTAAGTGATTCCTTCGTTGGTGGGTTGCGTTACATCGGCAGCATGCTGCCGATGTAACGCGGCGAATTGTGCCGGCGGCATTCGCCGGCAACTGCTGTGTGGCCGAACTTCGTTGAAGTCCTGCCGCCATTCTGCGATGGCTGTTCTAGCCTGTGTTAGCGTCTCGAACCAATGCTCATTCAGACACTCGTCTCTGAACTTGCCGTTGAAGCTTTCTATATAACCATTCTGCATCGGGCAGCCGGGTTCGATCAAAATGTGACGGATACTGTGGGTCTGTGCCCATCCCATGAAAGCCCGGCTGGTGAACTCAGGGCCGTTGTCGGTACGAACCACGGTCGGGTAGCCACGGAATGTGGCAGCCTGATCGAGCAGCCGTGTCACGTACTGGCCGGAGATACCAAAGTCCACTGCGATATCGACGCATTCATGACTGAAGTCGTCCGCCACCGTTAGGCATTTGATGCGCCGGCCGTTAGCCAGGCTGTCGCTCACAAAATCCATACTCCACACCTCATTCACGGACTGGGCTATTTGGAGCGGCACCCGCGCGCTGACCGGCCGCTTGGCTTTCTTGCGCTTCCTGACTGCCAAATTGGCGACGCTGTAGAGCCGATATACGCGCTTGTGATTCACGTTCGGAAACGCCAGGCGCAACAGGTCATGAATGCGCCGATAGCCAAAGCGCCGCCTCGCATGGGCAATGTCGATGATTGCAGCACTCAAGCTCTGGGTCACTTGATCTGCCACCGGCGGGTGGCGGTAACTGTCTCGGGAGAGCCCCACAAGACCGCAGGCGTGACGCTCGGAGAGATCGAACTGCTCGATGATCTTTCCAATCGCCTCGCGCTTGACTTGTGGGGCTAGCGTTTTACCCCAAAGACGCCTTTCAACGCGTGAATGTCGAGATGCGCTTCGGCCAGAAGCTTCTTGAGCTTGCCGTTCTCGCTCTCCAGTTCCTTCAGCCGCTTGGCATCGGTGGCCTCCATGCCGCCGAACTTGGCCCGCCACTTGTAAAAGGTCGCATCGGAAAATCCACCCTTGCGGCACAGCTCCTTGATCGGCATCCCCGCTTCGGCCTGCTTGAGGAAGCCAATGATTTGTTCTTCTGTATATCTGCTCTTCTTCATGTCCGTCATTCTCCATGGTTTGACGGACTCCTCTACTTCAGATTGGTACGGCGGGTGGGGAGCAGGTCACTCGTCCTCTACGCGCATGTAGCCGGTGGTCATGAGCACCGGGATGTCCGGGCGCACAGCCAGCACGCCGCGCGCAAGTTCAAGGCCGGACAGATGCGGCATCGAGAGATCCGTCACCACAATGTCAAAGTTCTGCGGATTTTTGCGGAAGGCCGCCAGCGCCGCTTTGGGGTCGGTGTAGCCACTGATGTGGTGTCCCAAGCGCGTGAGCACCCGGCTGGACAGAAACACCAGCGCCTCCTCATCGTCCACATAGAGCACCCGCTTGCCGGTGAAGTGAAGACGTTGCGCCGGGGCGGCTTGCCCTTCACGCTGCGCCTTCTCTTGCACTGTCGGGAAATACAGCGCAAAGCAGGCGCCCTTACCCGGGCTGCTCTCTGCGGTCACTACGCCACCATGACTTCGCATGGTTCCGTGCACCATCGATAGGTCTAACCCGGTTCCTTCGCCCACCGGCTTGGTGGTGTAAAAAGCATCGAAGATGCGCAAAGCCTCGGTTTTCTATGAGTCGAAAAAGCGTATCAAATTGCCACCGTCCTCTTTGGCTTGGTACATCGCCATGTCCGCCTGCTTGATGATCTCCGCAGCGTCGCCTTCGTGATTGAGGAATAGCACGACGCCTATACTCGCGGTGCACCGATACCCGACAGTCGTTTCCGCTTTATTTTCCTGGCTCAATTTCAGCAAGTAGGGTTGATCGAGTATGGCGCGGAGTTTTTCGGCAACAATGCCGGATTGGGCGGCTGAGTCGGCTTTATCCGTAGCCAACTGGCTGAGTATCACCACAAACTCATCGCCGCCGAAACGCGCGACAGTGTCCACTTCACGTATGCAACTGCAAAGGCGCTGCGCCACCTCCATCAGCAGCATATCCCCGCCGGTATGCCCATGCGTATCGTTAACGGGTTTGAAGTTATCCAAATCCAGGAACATCAGCGCGCTATAACGACGACTACGGTTGCTAGTCGCCATGGATTGGCTTAAGCGGTCATTTAGCAGGCGCCGATTGGGCAGGCCGGTCAATGAGTCATACGACGCCATGTTGAGAATTTGCGCCTCTGCCTGTTTACGCTCGGTGATGTCGCGAGCCGCGGCAAACACACCTTGAAGTTTCCTGTCTCTGTCGTAAAGCGTCGTCGCGTTGTAGGAGACAACGGTTTCCTTACCGTCTCGGGCGCGCGCAGTGAGCTCGTAATTAGTGACCTTCTTTTCGGTCAGCGCCAGCTTGATGCCTGCCTCGGCCCGCTCGGGATCAGTGAAGTAATTCTTGAATGGCGCGCCAATCAATTCATCGCGCGTACAACCGGTGAGCGCTTCCATCTGTTTGTTAACGTCGGTAATGACGCCAGACGGATCGGTAGTCATCAAGGCGTCTACATTCGACTCGAACAGCGAGCGCGTGTAGAACTGATGGTCGCGCAGGCGCTGGCCGAGTTGCTTCTGCTCGGCTTCAATCTGCTTGCGAGCGGTGTTGTCGGTGCCGATTAGCAGGTAGCCGATGATTTCGTTTTGCGCATCGCGCAACGCCGTGACCGACACGACGGCCGGAAAGCGGCTGCCATCCTTGCGGATGTGGGTTAGCTCGTAGATGTCCTCGATGCCGCGGGAGGCCTTGAACGCCAAGGCCTCGAAGCCGGGTGTTATCGGCGTTGAGAGCTCAACGCTCAGGGCGTTAGCACGCGCGACAACTTCCTGCGGATCGGAAATGTCAGCCGGTGTGATCTTGTTCATGACCTCGGCGGCGGTGTAACCCAGCATGCGTTCAGCGCCGACGTTGAAAATTTGTATGACGCCCTTCGCGTCGGTGGCGATGCTCGAGAAATTGGCGCTGTTGAATATCGCGTTTTGCAGGGCCCCCGCCTTGAGCAGCGCCTCTTCCGCCTGCTTGCGAGCGGTGTTGTCAGTGCCTATGAGAAGGTAGCCGATAATTTTATTTTGATCATCCCGCAGGGCCGTGACTGACACGACCGCCGGAAAGCGGCTACCGCCCTTGCGGATGTAGGTCAGCTCGTAAATGTCCTCGATGCCGCGGGAGGCTTTGAACACCAAGGCCTCAAAGCCCGGTGCAATAGGTGTTTTAAGCTCGAGGCTCAGTTCCTGGGCGCGCGCAATCACTTCATGGGGATCGGAAATGTCGGCCGGGGTGATCTTATTGACTACATCGGCAGCTGCATAGCCCAGCATACGTTCAGCGCCGACGTTGAAAATTTGAATGACGCCCTTGGCGTCAGTCGCAATACTCGAGAAATTGGCGCTATTGAATATGGCGTTTTGCAGCGCGCCGGTTTTCAGCAAGACATCTTGCTGCTGCCGGGCGTCACCGGTATTGCCATCGTCCTCAGTAGGAGGGAAAAAGAGGACGGGACCGCGGATATTTTTTGGCATAGCCGACCTCAAAAAAAACGCAAGTGCTCGGGCGGAGGGCTCGGACTATTAACAATATGCCGATCTGCCCTATCAAACCTTATCGGCACCGAACAGAGTTTCTGAATCGCCAATTCGCGGAGAATCCGGAAATAAAAGCAGGCTCATAGCAAAATCGCGCGGACAGTTGATGGGTTAAACAGAATAAATGGCTGAAAATCCGCGTGAAAATTGGTTATCAGCGGGGTTGCAACTTTGGCGTCAGCCCTTTTTCAGGCAACTTAAAGTGGCGGGCCTAGCGCTAGACGGCGCGACTAAGTAGGAACTCCTGTCGTTACTCCGCACGCCAGCGAAAATCGACTGTTTTTAGGGATTCTGCCGCGATGGTGGCGCTGCGTTTTTCCAACTTGCCGGCAAAGCTTGCGACGATTTGATAGTTGCCCGCCGGGAGCTTGGTCAGGAACCATGGCCCTGCCGACGTGGTGTCGAGCAGCGTTTTGCCTGTCTTGTCAGAAATGGTGACCTTAATGTCACTCAGGTAGGCGCCCGACGTCAGAGCGAACACAAGTTTGAGATTGAAGTTCGGGGCCAAGCTTGTCAGGCGGGCTATCGACGCCTCGCCGACACCGCCCGATACATACGACACTCCGTTCACCTGCTGCACGGACTCATCCCCACTTGCGTAGGCCATGGGCATCAGCGCCGTCGCGCCCAGTAAAACCGCTACAATTGCCGCGCTAGCTAATCTCGAATATCTCATGACTATGCCTTCCTTTTTCTGTCGTAACTGGCAGGCTTAACTGCCTCCTTAAAACTGCCTCGTTAATTGTGGAATCGGTGAACTACCACGTTGAAGCTGCGAATTATTCGCCAGTCCACGCGGGCGGTCCGTGCGCTGGCGAACGTAACTGTAAGTCTGTGGTTACCCGATTTTTTTTTGCATCAGCGTCTTCAGTCCCAATTTTTACGTGCGCCAACGCACAGAGGAACATAGGGATTAGGAGGAAATTGCGGCTACGGGTCGGCTTAAGAGCGAAATGAAGGGTCGACGGAAGAGTCGCCTTAAGCGCGGCGTAACCTGCACGGAGAACTTCATGACCAACTGCCTTAGATCGTTAGTAGTGAGTACGACGCTGGGCGGTGCGATGGCGATGTTGCTGGTCGGCTGTAATCCGCCGCCTGACGCGACGGGCGCGTCGCACCCCAAGACGACCGTGGGGACGGAGATTGATGACAGCGTGATTACCACCAGCATTAAGTCCGCTTTACTGGCCGACCCGGATATTAAGAGTTTTGATTTCAAGGTCGAAACCCGCAAAGGAGAAGTGCAGTTGAGTGGCTTTGTCGATAATCAAACGCAAGTTGATCGCGCTATCGCCGTCACGCGTGGCGTCTCGGGTGTGAAAGACATAGACAACAAGTTAACCTTGAAGGGTGCCCCTACGACGGTCGGAAATAAGCTGGACGACGGAATTGTAACGACCCGGGTCAAATCAACCTTGCTAGCAGATGCCTATGTCAAGAGCTTAGACATCGCCGTCGTCACGCGTAACGGTGAAGTTCAACTCAGCGGCTTTGTGGATAACCAGATGCAAATCGACCGTGCTATCGAGGTTGCTCGCGGCGTCGTCGGTGTCAGCAACGTTATTAATGAAATGAGCATCAAGAAATAAGGCGGAAAAGTGGAAGCGTAGGTGGGCGGCGTTCCTGTTTCCGCTCCTAGCCCTACACTAAAACATCGCACTAACTCACAGCACTAAGTCACAGCACTCACCCTTCCCTCCCTCGCACAATACTCACTTTAGGAGCCACATAATGATGACCAGAAATACCATTAAATGCCTACTTGGCGCAGCTGTTGTTCTCACGCTGACCGCTTGCGAGACGACACCCCCCGCCAATAATTACAGTTCAGAGAAGGTCTATCCGCGATCCAATGGAGACAGCGCCTACACGAGCTACGGCGTCATACAGTCGATTGATGTTGTAAGGCAGGAGGCTAACAACGACGTAGGGCTGGGCACGCTGGCAGGCGCGGTAATCGGCGGCGTTGTTGGCAACCAGGTGGGTGGGGGCCGAGGCAACACGGCCGCGACCGTGGTCGGCGCTGCCGGCGGTGCTTATGCCGGGCATGAGTTGGAAAAGCGCAACCGCCAACAAGACGAGGCCTACAAATTCAATATCCGTATGAGCGATGGGTCCTACCAAACGGTGACGCAAAGCACCAGCGGCGATCTTCGAGTTGGTGATCGTGTGCAGATCGACAACGGCGCTCTGCGTCGTTATTGATTACCGCTGAACCTGTGAGGCGCCACTGGTTATGACTGAATCCACCGGTGGCGTTGAAACGCCCGTTATTCCTGCTCTGGCCGTTGACGCCACCACGGCGAACGCCGTGGTGGCGTCAGCTGAGTTAGCGGAAGAGACAAACCGAATCTCTCGCTTAAGCGTAGGCGTGGGTATATTGGCCGTCATCGCGCTTGTTGCGGCCCTCTATCTGGCGCGCGCTTTCTTCGTTCCATTGCTGCTGGGGATACTCGTCAGCTATGCCCTGAAGCCGGTGTTGCACTGGTTACAGGCGCTGCACATTCCCACTGCCGTGGCCGCTGCGCTCATCATGATTGTGGTGGTCGCAAGCTTGTCCTGGGTCGCATTGTCCTTGCGCGACCAGGCCACTACCATGATCGAAGAGCTTCCTCATGCGGCGCGAAAATTGCGGCTCAGTTTGAGCGCGCCTACCAGTGCGCCGACCGCATTGCAGAACGTGCAGAAAGCCGCCAACGAGATACAGGCGGCGGCCACCGACGCAGTCGAGAAGTCCGGCGCACGCGTAATAGCCGTCAAAACATCCGATCCCAACGCCTGGTTCCGTGATTACGTGCTGGCGCAAACGGCAGCGCTAATCAGCGTCGCCGCGCAAATGCCCATTGTGTTGTTGCTCACCTATTTTCTGCTCGCTTCGGGCGCGCACTTTCGGCGCAAATTGGTGGGCTTTGTCGGCCCCTCGTTAACACGAAAAAAAGAGGTGGTGCGCATACTCGAAGAAATTGATGTGCAGATCCAACGCTATTTGCTCGCCACGTTTATCTCCAACGCGCTAGTGGCGGTGTGCACCTGGCTGGCATTCAAGGCGCTGGGGTTGGAGCAGGCCGGCGTATGGGGTGTGGTCGCGGGAGTGCTGCATTTCATTCCTTACCTGGGCCCGCTGCTAACGGCCCTGGTCAGCGGCGTGGTGGCATTTCTGCAATTCGATTCGCTGCTGCAAGGGTTCGCGGTCTCCGGCGCTTCGCTGCTGGTGGCAGGCGTCATCGGCTCGCTATTCATGACTTGGCTGCAAAGCCGCTTTGCAAGTGTGAACGCTGCTGTGTTGTTCATAGTCTTACTGTTCTTTGCCTGGTTGTGGGGCATTTGGGGCCTGCTGCTGGGGGCGCCCTTACTTGCGATCGCCAAAGTGATCTGTGATCGGGTTGAATCCCTCAAACACGTGGGCGAGCTGCTCGGGCGATAGAAATTTCAATTTCTTAACTGGGCGAACTTCCATGACCCACTTCACTACTGGCGATTTGCATGCGCTCGGGCCAACTTTGAGCAAACATCAATTGTCGCCGCGCCTTAAAAGGTTTTCCAGAACTTCAGAAAGCTTCCGCCTCCTGGCCGCTGCCGGCGGCAGCATGTTCTAGCGGGCGCCGAATTATGAGAACAAGCGGATACACAGGCTATGTGCGCTAACAGACGGACGGGCAACATTCGCCGCCGTAGTCTCAACCATCGCGAGAAATGTCGTTCGAAGCAAAGCGGAATTAAGCGGAATTAAGCGGTCGCGAGCCTTATCTGCCGCCGCTTTTGCCTAGTCGACTCGATCTCGGGAACTCATCTTTTTAACAGGAAAATTGTCATGAAAAATCTCAACATCAAGGTCATGGCGCTGGCCCTCGGTTTTACCTTCAGTGCGGCGGCCATGGCTGAAAACATGTCGAAAGAGCAGTACAAATCCACGGAAAAAAGCATAGACGCTGACTACACGACAGACAAAGCCGGATGCGGCTCGCTGGCCGGCAACGCCAATGACATCTGTGTCGCGGCAGCCAAAGGCAAAAGAGAGGTGGCCAAGGCTGAACTTGAGGCGAGTCATGAACCAACCCCCCAGCACCAATACAAAGCACGCGCCGCCAAAGCCGAAGCAGACTACTCGGTAGCCATAGAGAAGTGCGATGACAAGGCCGGTAACGACAAAGACGTTTGCGTGAAGGAGGCGAAAGCCGCGAAAGTTCATGCAGTCGCTGACGCCAAGGCACAGATGAAAATTACCAAGGCTGACGCCGTGGCGACCGAAAAGTCGGTCGATGCCAATGCGAAGGCGACGGAAAAAACCAATGAGGCGCATAGAGATGCCTCGGCCGTTAAACGCGATGCTGACTATGCGGTAGTCAAGGAGAAGTGCGACGTCTTGGCTGGCAATGCCAAAGATTTGTGCCTGAACGACGCAAAGCTGCGCTTCGGTCAGCGTTGAACGGCATCCGGTAACACCAACGATTTAGTCTCGCCTTCGGATACTCGGCTGATTGCCCCAAGGCTTTGCACTAAACAGAGGAGGATCTGTCTTGCTTTATACACTCGCGGTTGTTTTACTGATTCTATGGTTGGTGGGCGTGGTGACGGCCTATACGTTGGGAGGTCTTGTCCACATCCTTTTGCTAGTCGCCGTCGTGGTTGTTTTACTTAGAGTCATACGCGGAAGGCGTGGGGTATAGCGGCCTTCAAAAATTACGGGTTTCTAATTGTGATTCACATGAAGGGATAGAACATGGAACAGTCAAGCAATCAAAAACTCGCGGGCTCCACAGCGGCATTGACCGACGTAAAGTCCCTGCGCAAAAACGCTCGCCAAAATATTGAGTCGGGCGCGGTTACAGAAGGCTATGGCGCTAATCGCGAGGCAGTCCTCGGATTGTTGAACGAAGCGCTGGCCACGGAGTTGGTCTGCGTCTTGCGGTACAGACGCCATTACTTCATGGCCAAGGGCATAAATTCCGACCCCGTCAAAGCCGAGTTTATGGAACACGCCATCGAAGAAATGGCCCATGCGGATCTCCTCGCGAAACGCATAGTCGAACTGGGCGGCGAACCCAATTTCTCGCCAGACGGGCTAAGTTCGCGTAGCCACGCCGAATATGTCGCTGGCGACACGCTAAATGCAATGATCAAAGAAGACCTAATTGCGGAGCGCATCGCCATCGAGAGTTATCGTGAAATGATTGCTTTTCTTGGCGAAAATGATTCAACGACGCGACGCATGCTCGAAGGCATACTCGCCAGCGAAGAAGAGCACGCCGATGATCTGGCTTCGTTGCTGGAGAGCGTCAAAAGCTGAAACGGACAGATTGCAACGAGGGGCGGGCATCAGGCGAAACATGACCCTGGCCCGAATGGCAATTACTTAAGCCAAAATGTAGGGTGGGTGAGCGTTTTTTGCGTAACCCACCAAGCATTGCGCCAGCAACACAACGCACTTTTTAATGAGTGCCTAGCGGCATATCTGGCGGGTTACGGCACAAACGGAGTGCCTAACCCACCCTACGTCGAATATGGATCCGCCTAAGTAAGCGCCATTCGAACCCGGCCCTCGTTCGCGCCTACGTTCGGCAGCGAACAGACAGCCTCCGCGTCTATCCGTATTCTGCGCCATTGAACCGTCCATACTCCGCGTTCAGCCGGGCGGTCGGGAATACGATGACTTCCATGGCCAAATTTTTCATTGCGACTTGCATGGTAACGGCGCTGATTTCTGCGCCAGTGTTGGCTAGCGAGGCAATAACCCCGGCTACTCTGGACGACCTGTCCCAAGCCGGTGTGACGAGCTCTAATCCGGGCCAATGCTGGCATTACAGTGATTGGATACCCGTTTGCTCGGCTGAGTCCTGCGACACAAGCGGTAAGCCTGTAGCAGCGGAGTCCGCGCTTGAGCAAGAAGTTCAAACGGCCCCGGCCGGCGTGCCTTTTAAAACGATGAGCATTTCGGGCGATGCCTTATTCGCCTTCGGCGAGTCGGCGTTGAACGCCGAGAGCAAGGGCTTGCTAGATGAGTTGGCGCGCCAACTCAACAGCGCCAGCTACGACAGCGTTTCTGTAACCGGTCATGCGGATCGTTTGGGCAACCGTATTTTCAATCAGAAGCTTGCCGAACGCCGCGCCAGTTCCGTCAAAGAATATCTCGTGAGCAAGGATGTCGTGGCCGGTCTCATAAAGGCGGAAGGAAAAGGCCATAGTCAGCCCATCACCCGCTCGGGCGAGTGCATCGGTGCAAAGAGCGCCAAGCTCGTCGCTTGCCTACAGCCAGATCGCCGCGTTGAAGTTGAAATGCAGGGCGTCGAGAAGCTAACGAGTTCGCGCTAAATGTAGTACGGGTGGTCTTAAGCCGGTATGTGATTTCGGTCGTTTCCATGACGCGAACATGGCGTTGTTTTCGTCAATCAGCAAACCTTCAACGTACAGGAGATAGGAATCATGAAACGAAATTCTCATCAATTCACTTACGTAGTGGCACGCGCCGTTCTGGCGGCGCTCATCGCGAGCTTCGTGTTGATATCGGCTCCGGCAGCCGCCGCCAAAACGTCTCATGAGGATCGCATGTCTCATGAGGATCGTGTTGAAGCACGCATTACCGACATGCATACCCAGCTAAAAATTACGCAGGAGCAGGAAGAACAGTGGGGCAAGGTTGCCCAGGTCATGCGGGACAATGCGAAGTCCATGGATGCACTCACCCAGGCACGAATGGAGCATACCGACACGATGACGGCTGTAGATGATCTGAAATCCTATGGTGAGATCACCGATGCCCATGCGGACGGACTCAAGAAGCTCACCCCGGTTTTCGCGACGCTTTATGAGGGCATGTCGGACCCTCAAAAAAAGCAAGCGGATACCGTGTTTCGTCATGGCGGCCACATGATGTCCGGGCACCACAGGATGTCCAGACATCACCGTATAGCTACGCCCAAATGAGGCAAGGCCCCGCCGCTCCGTATGATCAGCCGCGCCTTGCAGCGGGGAGTTCGAAGGACGCCTAAACCGAAGACCAGAAGGAACTCACGTGAAAACTTCGACTACGCAGAACAGAAATTGCTGGCCGACCATGAGCAAGCTCGTAACGGGGTTCGCTTTTGTGTCGGCGGTATTGGCGCTGGGCGGATTATCCATCGCGCCGGCACACGCCAAAGACAAGGATGATCGCCATGGCGCCCGCCAAGATCATCGGGACAATGGCCGGCATGAAGGTGAATGGCGGGGAAGGCATCGCGATCGCGACGATCAGCGCAGGTACCGACAAGGGCGTGGCTATCAACAAGGGTATGGCTATCAACAGCGGCCTTATTATCAGCACCCGTATTACTACTCGCAACCGGTCTATGTGCCGCCGCCGGTCTACTATGAGCCGCGGCCATCCCCCGGAGTCAGCTTCTTTTTCCCGCTAGAGATTTATAGTCGCTAACGATGTTCGCTGGAGCGTGGAGCGACCCTCGCTCCAGGAACGTGTGAGGCAGTGTCGGCGCGTGAGCGTAAGCGGTTTGCAATCTTTTTAGCATTTTTTCCACTGCGTACGCCAACGCACAGAAATCGAGGCCGCCGCGGCTGACAATTGCCGTGACGATCATGAAACTACTCACTGACAAATCTCCCTATGTACCCCGCTACGTACTGCCGTTGATAGCCGGCCTTGCTGTGCTGCTATTTAGCAGCGTTGCCGTAGCGCACATCATGGGATGGCTGTCGACCTCGACCGATGCATCCAGCGACATCCAGGCTATAGACCCACTCGCGCCCACGTTTGCTTTTGCAAAAACTGGTTCCCCCCGCGCACGGGCAGCCAGCGCTGTCGTGAAACGGCGCTGCTCAGAATGTGGCGTGATTACGGCTAAGCATGAAATCGAGGCGACCGATGGCGCCCGCCGTTACGAATTCAAAGCGCGTCTGGAAGATGGCTCCTACCGCTCAATCAGCAATGCAAACCCGGCGGCGTGGCGGCTCGGTGAACGAGTCAATGTTATCGACGGTATAGATCTAGCGAGTAGATGAGCTGCTTAGTCGGCATGCTTAGTTGCCATGCTCAGTCGGCCTGCTCGGTCAGCCTGTAGTAGATGTAAGCGAAATTCTTCTGCATGCGAAGTTTGCGGGCAGCAAAAATTTCAATTTCTTAACCCGTTTGTTTGCCACAAAGAGGTAGTGCTATGAAAGCCATACATGGATTGACCGTCAGTGCGGTTGCTGTATCAGTGCTGATCGGCCTGGGCGGTTGCAGTGGAATGTCGCAGCGCGATCAGAACACCGCGATCGGTGCTGGAGCAGGTGCCGTCGGCGGTGCAGTTCTTACGGGCGGAAGCACCGCCGGCACAGTCGGTGGTGCGGTGGTCGGTGGCGTTATTGGCCACGAGGTCGGCAGGTAAGTACAACAGTTACAGATGCAGCTGCCATGCCGGCTTGGGCATAGTCGGCGCGTCGGTTGCGCTGTCGTGTTACCCGTTGCTGGCCAGTAAGTCGGACGTGCGCTGGACGGCATTTGATCGTGATGGTGAGCGTAATTGTGGGCGTGAGGGCGAGTTGATGTGTGTGCCTCGCAATGTGATGTTTTGCCCTACACTTTAGGCATTGCCATGTCTTGCTCCCGTCTTGCTCCCATACGCGTCGAGTTCTATTCCATCCTTTATTCGTTAGCTTATGTCGCCATCGTCTTCGCGTACAACTCCCGCGCCATCCGTAGACGCACTTAGCGTTAACACACTGCGTTTTCTTTCGGTGGACGCGGTGCAAAAAGCAAATAGCGGACATCCCGGGCTGCCGATGGGTGCCGCGGCGATGGCCTACGTGCTGTGGACGCGCTTTCTAAAACACCATCCGTCCAACCCCGACTGGTTCGACCGTGATCGTTTTGTTCTTTCCGCCGGGCACGGGTCCATGCTGCTGTACAGCCTGCTGCACCTGACCGGATATGCCTTGCCGCTGGAACAGATCAAGCAATTCAGGCAATGGGGCAGCATGACGCCCGGACACCCTGAACGCGGAGTCACGCCCGGTGTCGAGACTACCACCGGACCGCTGGGCCAAGGCTTCGGTAATGGTGTCGGTATGGCCATGGCGGAGGCACACCTGGCAGCGCGCTACAACCGCCCCGGCCACACCGTTGTCGATCATCATACTTACGGTGTTGTCAGCGACGGCGACTTGATGGAAGGAATCGCCTCTGAAGCGGCGTCACTCGCGGGTCATTTGCAGCTCGGCAAACTGATATACCTCTACGACGATAACCACGTCACGCTGTCTGCCGGCACCGACATCACCTACACCGAAGATTGCGCGCAACGCTACGCGGCCTACGGCTGGCATACGCAAATGGTGGAGGACGGCAACGACCTGATCGCCATCGAGCAGGCGCTGCAAAACGCCCGCGCTGAAACGCAGCGACCGTCGCTGATACTGCTACGCACCCACATCGGTTTTGGCTCACCAGACAAACAGGACACGTTTGAAGCGCATGGGTCGCCCTTGGGCGTCGACGAAGTGCGGCTGACGAAGGAAAACCTGGGTTGGCCGACGGAGCCGACGTTTTACATACCGGAACAGGTTCGCCTGCATTTTCGCCAGGCGCTAGAGCAAGGCGCGCGGGTTGAGACTGCGTGGAACGAAAAGCTGGCTGCTTATGCGCTCGCCTTTCCCGCGCTGGCCGAGGAACTTCAACAGCGTCTGCGCGGCGAGTTACCAGCCGATTGGGACGCCGATATTCCGCAATTCCCGACAGATGCCAAAGGCATATCTACGCGCGTCGCCTCCGGCAAGATCATGAATGTCGTTGCGCCGCGCCTGCCGGCACTGATCGGTGGTTCGGCCGATCTGGACCCATCCACTTACACCGCCCTCAAGGGATACGGCGACTTCGAGCCTCCCGGCAATATAGACAGCGACAAACAAGGTTCCGACGGCGGGGGTTGGTCCTATGCCGGGCGCAATCTGCATTTCGGCGTGCGCGAACACGCCATGGGTTCGATCCTGAATGGCCTTGCCGCGCACGGCGGGAACGTGCCCTACGGCGCGACCTTCTTGGTCTTTTCCGATTACATGCGCCCGCCGATGCGCCTCGCCGCGTTGATGGGCTTGCACGTGATCTATGTGTTCACGCACGACAGCATTGCCTTGGGCGAAGACGGCGCGACGCATCAGCCTGTCGAGCAACTGGCCAGTCTGCGCGCGGTTCCACGGCTGACTGTCATTCGTCCCGCCGACGCCAATGAAACGGCGGCCGCCTGGCGCGTTGCATTGACACTACGCGGTGGGCCGGTGGCATTGGTGTTGACGCGGCAAAACGTCGCTACGCTCGACCGCGTCGCGTATTCGGCGGCGGAGGGCGTGCAGCGCGGCGGTTACATACTGGCCGACGCATCCGAGGGTGATCCTGATGTCATCCTCATCGCCAGCGGCTCTGAAGTCGCACTGATCGTGGCGGCACGACAGAAACTGCAGGCGCAAGGCGTCCACGCGCGCATCGTTTCTATGCCTAGCTGGGAATTGTTCGAGAGCCAGTCAGAGGCATACCGCAAGTCGGTGCTGCCCCCTGCGATAGGCGCGCGGCTGGCCGTCGAGGCCGGCGTATCGCAAGGCTGGCATCGCTATGTCGGCAGTCGTGGTGATGTACTTGGAATCGAGCGCTACGGCGCTTCTGCGCCCGGTGACACGGTAATGCGCGAATATGGCTACACCGTCGACAACGTATGCTGTCGTGCCCTGGCACTGCTGGAAATTCCACCCCTACTCACCTAAAAACGGAGCACTAAGATGCATCTCGGCATGATCGGCTTAGGTCGGATGGGCGCCAGTCTGGTGCGGCGTTTAACGCAGGATGGTCACCAATGCGTCGTCTATGACGTAAGCCCCGCCGCCGTGAAGAAGCTTGCCGGGAGCGGCATTAGCGGCTGCGCGTCGGTGGAAGCGCTGGTCAAGGCGCTGCCCCAACCACGGGCGATATGGGTGATGGTTCCCGCCGGCGTCACCGGCAAGCTGGTTGAGGAACTGGCCGCGCTGATGGATGCCGACGACATTATCATCGACGGCGGTAACAGCTACTACCGCGACGACATTCTGAGAGCCCAGGCGCTCAAACAGCGCGGCATACATTACGTCGATTGCGGCACCAGCGGCGGTGTGTTTGGGCTGGAGCGCGGTTACTGTTTGATGATCGGTGGCGAGGAGCCGGTCGTTAAGCATCTCGATCCGATATTCAAAAGCATTGCGCCGGGCGTCAAAAGCGCGCCGCGCACGCCGGGCAAGGAGGGCTCGCCCAGCCCCGCCGAACAAGGATATCTGCATTGCGGTCCGCCCGGGGCGGGCCATTTTGTAAAGATGGTCCACAACGGCATAGAGTATGGCCTCATGGCGGCTTATGCCGAAGGCCTGAACATATTGCGCAACGCCAACGCCGGCAAACGCGCCATCGAGACCGATGCCGAAACCGCGCCACTCCTCGAGCCGCAGTACTACCAATACGACTTGGACCTGCCTCAAATCGCCGAAGTCTGGCGTCGCGGCAGCGTCATCGGCTCGTGGCTACTCGATCTCACTGCGGCCTCGCTGCTCAACGACCCGGGTCTGAAGGACTATACGGGCCGTGTGGCGGATTCCGGCGAAGGGCGATGGACCATTGCAGCGGCCATCGATGAATCGGTGCCCGTGCCGGTGCTGAGCGCCGCACTCTTTGAACGTTTCAGCTCGCGTGACGGGGCGGATTTCGCGAATCGTGTGTTGTCCGCCATGCGCAAGCAGTTTGGCGGGCATGACGAGAAGAAAAAGGCACGCTGACATGGATAGCAGCAATGAATAGCAACAAGGGTGGTAACAAGGCTGGCAAAAAGGCTGGAAGCGGCGGTGGCGCCAGCGGTGACAAAACCCCCAGCGCTGCGCCGTCGGATGCACTGGTGCTGTTTGGTGTCACCGGCGATCTCGCGCATAAGAAGATTTTTCCTGCGCTCTATGCACTGGCAAAGCGCGGCCTACTCAATGTTCCTGTGGTCGGGGTGGCGTCGTCGACGTATACCCTGAAGCAATTGCGCGAGCGTGCCGAGGACGGCATACGGACCGAAGGAAAGATTGATGACCGGCCCGCCTTACGCCACCTGCTGTCGCTCCTACGCTATGTCGATGGAGACTACAACGATCAGAGTACTTTCGATGCCCTCAAGAAAGCGTTGGGCAATGTGCGGCGGCCCGCGCACTATCTTGCCATCCCTCCGGCGCTCTTCGGCACCGTCATCAAAGGGCTGGGTGCTGCGGGTTTGGCCAAGCAAGCGCGCGTCATAGTCGAAAAGCCTTTCGGACGCGACCTGGCCTCCGCGCAGGAACTCAATCGCCTCGCCCGCTCGGTATTTCCGGAAGAGGCGATCTTCCGCATAGATCACTTCCTGGCCAAGGAGGCGATCATGAATATTCTCTATTTCCGTTTCGCCAATTCTTTTCTCGAGCCGATCTGGAATCGTAACTACGTCGCCAGTGTGCAGGTCACGCTGTCCGAAGATTTTGGGGTTGAGGGCCGCGGCGCGTTCTACGAAACCGCCGGTTGTTTGCGGGACGTGATCCAGAATCATCTCTTTCAGATCGTCGCTCTGCTCGCCATGGAGCCGCCGACCTATCGAGGCTTTGGCGCCGTGCACGGCGAGACCGCCGATGTCTTGCAGGCCATGCGCCCGCTAAAATCTGCGGACGTGGTGCGCGGCCAATACACCGGCTACCGCAAGGAGCCGGGCGTAGCCAAGCATTCCGATGTCGAGACCTACTGCGCGCTGCGCCTGTACATAGACTCCTGGCGCTGGGCCGGCGTGCCGTGGTATTTGCGGTCCGGCAAGTGCTTGGCCGAGACGGCCGCCGAGGTGATCGTTCAGTTGAAACCGCCGCCGCAACGGCTCTTCGAGGATTCCGCCCCGGCGTCCGGCCCAGCCAATTATTTGCGCTTTCGCCTGTCGCCCAATTCCGCCGTGGCGCTTGCAGCGCGGGTCAAGCGCGCAGGCAAAGCATTCGTGGGGGATCAACGCGAACTCTATCTGCTCGATGAACAACTGGATGAGGAGTCGCCCTACGCGCGCCTTTTGGGCGACGCCATGGCCGGCAATGGCGCTCTCTTCACGCGCGAGGACGTCGTGGAAGCGGCCTGGGCGGTGGTCGATCCGGTATTGGACAAGCATCAGCCCACCACCGCTTACAAACGCGGCAGTTGGGGACCCAAAGAAGCGGACGCATTAATCGCCGCAGATGGCGGCTGGCACAACCCGCTTGCGGACGTTGTAAGCAAATGACTGCCGACGACGACGTGGTATTCCTGCTTGACGTAGACAATACGCTGCTCGATAACGACCGCGTGATAGAGGATCTTCGTAGCCATCTCCAACACGAATTCGGCGCCGCGAGTAGCGACCATTACTGGGCAATATTCGAAGCCTTGCGCACCGAGTTAGGCTATGCGGACTATCTGGGTGCGTTGCAACGCTACCGGATTGCGCAGATGAGTGGTGAAACGAGCGGCACGATGAACGATCCCCGCTTGCTACAAATGTCTTCGTTTCTCGTCGATTATCCCTTTGCGAATCGCCTATATCCCGGCGCACTAGCCGCGCTTGCGCATCTACGGCAATGGGGCTTGACGGTCATTCTGTCGGATGGCGACGTTGTCTTCCAGCCCCGCAAGGTCCAGCGTTCTGGGCTGTGGGACGCTGTCGAAGGCCGTGTGTTGATCTACATCCACAAAGAACAAATGCTCGATGATATGCAGCAGCACTACCCGGCCCGCCACTACGTCATGGTCGATGACAAGCTGCGGATACTGGCGGCAATGAGAGCAACTTTGGGTGAGCGACTCACTACCGTTTTTCCGCGCCAGGGCCATTACGCGCGAGATCCGCATAGCCTCTCGACGTATCCGCCGGCAGATTTGACGATCGAAGGTATCGGCGATTTACCGAATTACGATTTCCCCACTTTGTTCTGGCGTCGCGGTTTCGGCGACGCGAAACACCGGACGACATCACAGGAGGCATGATGCACGCGACGAACCCAACCCAACAGCTACACGATCTAGGCCAAAGTCTCTGGCTAGACAACATGACGCGCGGGTTATTGACGAGCGGGACACTCAGTCGTTACATCCAGGATTTTGCCGTCACCGGACTCACCTCCAATCCAACGATCTTCGATCATGCGATTAAAAATGGTGATTTCTACGATGAGGCGATCCGTAAAAAGAATCTCGCCGGCAAATCTGGCGAGGCCTTGTTCTTCGAACTTGCATTGGAAGATTTAGTGCAGGCGGCGGATCTTTTTCGCCCCATCCATGAGGCCACGGGCGGTGTCGACGGTTGGGTATCGCTGGAGGTTTCACCCTTGCTCGCCGACGACACCGCCGGCACGATCAAGGCTGCGAAGGAACTGCATGCGCGTGCGCAACGCCCCAACCTGTTTATCAAGATCCCCGGTACGCCCGCAGGGCTTCCCGCCATTGAAGAATCGATTTTCGGTGGTGTACCGATCAATGTGACGCTACTTTTTTCCCGCGAGCAGTACGTCGCCGCCGCGGAAGCCTATATGCGTGGCATAGCGCGGCGCATCGCCGCCGGCCTCGATCCTAAAGTGGCTTCGGTGGCGTCAATATTTGTCAGCCGTTGGGACGTCGCTATCGTCGACCGGGTTTCAGCGCCGTTTCGGAACCGCCTCGGCATCGCTATCGCCATGCGTACCTACAAAGCCTATCGCGATTTGCTGGCAGCGCCGCCTTGGCAAAAGCTCGCCGTGGCGGGTGCTTTGCCACAGCGCTTGCTGTGGGCCAGCACCGGCACCAAGGACCCAGCCGCCTCCGACGTGCTTTATGTCGACGCCTTGGCGGCGCCAGATACCATTAACACCATGCCGGAAAAGACCTTGCTGGCCTTTGCGGAACATGGCGAAGTCAGTGACGTATTGCCCGTGGATGAAGGTTACGCCGAAGCGGTCATCGCCGAATTTACGCGTGAAGGCATCAACGATGAAACACTGGCCGCCGAGCTGCAACGCCAAGGCACCGGCGCCTTCGCAAAATCATGGAGCGAGCTGATGTCGCGCATCGCCTCGAAGAGCGGTGGGCTGAGCACGGCTAAGGCGGGGGCCTCGCGTGGCTGAGAATTTGAGTCCGCTGGCCGGCACGTCGCCCACGCCAGCCATGCTGGTCGACGTCGCCAAACTGGTGACGGCTTACTACGAGAATCTGCCCGACGCCTCAGTGCCGGAGCAGCGAGTGGCGTTCGGCACCTCGGGCCATCGCGGTTCCTCTTTCGCACACACCTTCAACCAATGGCATGTGTGGGCCATCACTCAGGCTATTTGTGATTACCGCAAACGCCAGAATATAGGCGGCCCATTATTCCTCGGTATCGACACCCACGCACTGTCTGCGCCGGCGTGTGCCAGCGCGCTTGAAGTGCTGGCGGCCAACGGCGTAGATGTCATGCTGGCGGAGCATGATGAATACACGCCTACACCGGCGATCTCACACGCCATCCTCACCTACAACCGCGGCCGCACGGCGGGTTTTGCAGATGGCATCGTCATTACGCCTTCACACAATCCGCCCGACAATGGCGGCTTCAAGTACAACACCCCCAACGGCGGGCCCGCAGATAAAGCCGTGACGGGCGGCGTCGAAGCACGGGCCAATGAATCTCTGAAAGGCGCTTTTCCGGGCGTGCAAAGAATTCCCTACGAACAGGCGCTGCGCGCCACGACCACCCACCGCCACAACTTTCTTGATGCTTACGTGAGTGATCTTGGCAACGTCATCGACACGGAAGTGATACGTGGCGCAAAAATTAACATGGGTGTGGATCCGCTCGGCGGTGCGGGGGTGCACTATTGGGCCGCCATTGCCGATCGCTACCGTCTCGATCTCAGCGTGGGCAACGAGGAAGTCGACCCCACCTTTCGTTTCATGACGCTGGATTGGGATGGACGGATACGCATGGATCCGTCTTCGTCGTACGCCATGCGCAGCTTGATTGATCTCAAAGATCGCTACGACATTGCCTTTGCCTGCGATACCGACCACGACCGGCATGGCATCGTCACCCCCAGCGCAGGACTGCTACCGCCCAATCATTATCTTGCCGTCGCGATCAATTACCTGTTTCAGCATCGACCCGAGTGGAGCGCACAGGCTGCCGTCGGCAAGACCGTCGTCAGCAGCCAGATGATTGATCGCGTCACCGCCAAGCTGGGGCGGCGGCTGGTTGAAGTGCCGGTCGGCTTCAAGTGGTTTGTGGAGGGTCTGTTTGATAGCTCACTGGGGTTCGGTGGAGAAGAGAGCGCCGGCGCGGCTTTCCTGCGCCGCGATGGCACGGTGTGGACAACCGACAAGGATGGCATTGCGCCGGCAATGCTCGCAGCGGAAATCACGGCGCGCATGGGCCGCGACCCCGGCGAGCTTTACCGCGAACTGACGCAGGAGTTTGGTGAGCCGGCTTACGATCGTGTTGAAGCACCCGCAACGCCTGAGCAAAAACGCTTGCTGTCGGCGCTCTCGTCAGAGCAGGTCGTGAGCAAGGAACTGGCGGGCGAAAAAATCTTAAGCATACTTAGCCACGCACCCGGCAATGGCGCGCCCATCGGTGGACTGAAGGTGAGTACAGAAAACGGCTGGTTTGCGGCGCGCCCCTCTGGCACTGAGGATATTTACAAAATCTATGTCGAGAGCTTCCTGGGCGAGGCCCATTTGCGCCGCATTGCCGACGAAGCGCAGGCTATCGTGACGGCGGCGTTAGCGGCGCCCACGCCGCAGCCGCAGATAGCGTCCAGTGGAAATCATTAATGTTCACGACGCCGTGACTACCCTCGTTCGGGCTGAGCCCGTCGAAACTTTCCCTTTCAACAACCGCTAAATCCCATGCGCGAAAAAACACCCAGCGGTCCCCACAGGAGCTTTTTTTGAAGGAGCGTCTTTTGTCGGCGGACATAGACGGCTACGCTGCCTTGGCCGATCTTGCGCTGGATATGCGTTCATCGTGGAATCATGCCACCGACCAGGTATGGCGCCAGTTGGATAGCGTGCTGTGGGAACTCACGCATAACCCTAGTGTGGTTCTGCAAACCGTTTCACGGGAAAAACTTCAACAGGTTCTCTCCGATCCGGCTTTTAGAAAAGACCTGGACGATCATGTGAGATCTCGGCGAGAAGCGGCGGAGGCACCGGCCTGGTTCCAAAAAACCCATCCGCAATCGTCGCTCACCGGTGTGGCCTATTTCAGCATGGAGTTCATGTTGAGCGAGGCCCTGCCGATTTACTCGGGCGGGCTGGGTAACGTGGCGGGCGATCAACTCAAGGCCGCCAGCGATCTGGGCGTCCCCGTCATAGGCGTGGGCCTGCTCTACCAGCAAGGCTATTTTCGTCAGGTGATAGATAAAGATGGCGCGCAACAGGCCCTCTATCCGTACAACGACCCCGGACAGTTGCCGATTACGCCATTGCGCCAGGCGAATGGCGAGTGGTTGCGGTTGGAGATTGCCTTACCCGGTTACTCGGTCTGGCTGCGCGCATGGCACGTGCAGGTCGGCCGCGTTCAGCTCTACCTGCTGGACAGCAATGATGCCGCGAATTACCCGGCGCATCGCGGCATTACCAGTGAGCTTTATGGTGGCGGGCCGGAGTTGCGTCTCAAACAAGAACTGCTGCTCGGCATCGGCGGCTGGCGATTGCTTGATGCGCTAGCGATCGCACCGGAAGTTTGTCACCTGAATGAAGGGCATGCGGCTTTCGCGGTACTGGAGCGCGCCCGCAGTTACATGCAAGCGACCGCGCAGCCCTTTGAGGTTGCGCTGGCCGTTACGCGCGCGGGTAACTTGTTCACGACGCACACCGCAGTGGCTGCCGGCTTTGATCGTTACGCCCCCGCGCTCATCGAGCAATATCTCGCGGGTTATGCTGAGCAGAAGCTAGGCATCACACGCCACGATTTGCTGGCGCTGGGTCGCCAGAACCCGGACGATGCCGCAGAAAGTTTCAACATGGCCTATCTGGCCGTGCGCGGCAGCGGCGCGATCAATGGCGTAAGTCGCTTGCATGGCAAGGTGAGTCGGCATCTCTTCGAGCCGCTCTTTCCGCGCTGGCCGACGGCGGAAGTGCCCATTGAACACGTGACTAATGGCGTGCATATGCCCACCTGGGATTCCGCTCCCGCCGATGATCTTTGGACAGAAGCCTGCGGCAAGGACCGCTGGCTGGGGATGACGAATACGCTGGAGGAGGATATACGCCGCGTTTCCGATGCCCGGCTCTGGCAATTTCGCACCACCGCCAGACAGTCCCTCGTTGAATACGCCCGTGAACGATTGTCGCGGGAACTGGCGTCCTCAGGGGCGACGCCAGAAAACCTCGACCGGGCGAAGCATCTACTAGACCCCCAGGTTTTGACGCTGGGCTTTGCGCGTCGCTTCGCCACCTACAAGCGACCTAACTTGTTGCTGCACGACCCGGCGCGTTTGATGCGCATACTGGCGAATGCTGAACGTCCCGTGCAACTGATCATCGCGGGCAAAGCCCATCCCGAGGACCGGGCAGGGCAAGCCTTGATTCATGAATGGATCAATTTCATCCGCCGCACTGAGAACCGCCCGCACATCGTCTTCCTCAGTGACTACGACATGCTGCTGACAGAGCATCTGGTGGAGGGCGTCGACGTGTGGATCAACACGCCGCGACGGCCGTGGGAGGCAAGTGGCACCAGCGGCATGAAGGTCGTGGTCAACGGCGGTATTAATCTTTCGGAATTGGATGGTTGGTGGGCGGAAGCCTACACGCCGGAAGTCGGATGGGCATTGGGGGATGGTCAGGAACATGGCGACGACCCCGCCTGGGATGCTACCGAAGCCAATGCGCTCTACGATCTCCTTGAGCAAGAGGTGGTGCCAGAGTTTTATAGTCGCGATGAGCGCGGCATTCCAATCGCCTGGGTCAACCGGATACGGGAGAGCATGGCGCGACTGACACCGCACTACTCCGCCGACAGAACGGTGTGCGAATACACCCAAAAATACTATCTTCCAGCCGCCGCCCGCTACCGTGAGCGCGCTGGGGATAAAGCGGCTGCGGGTAAAACGATAGTCGACTGGCAGCATACGCTCAAGCAAGCTTGGGCCGCACTACGCATAGGCTTAGTGACGGTGGAGACCGAGGGCGATGAGTACGTCTTTGACGTTCAGGTTTATCTCGATGACATCGATCCTGAGTCGCTGCGCGTAGAACTCTATGCCGATGCTGCGGGCAATTTCCCGCCAGTGCGAAAAGAGATGCAGCGCGCCACTGCGAAGGCGACAAACAACGCTGTTTATCGCGCCCGCATCTCTAGGGGCGCGCGGGCAGCGACGGACTATACGGCGCGTCTTGTGCCGCACTACGACGGCGTCGCGATTCCGCTGGAAGCCGCCTACATCCTCTGGCAGGGGTGATTCGCTTTCGAATGACCTTGGGGCTGCAGGCGTTAGATCTGAGTGCGACGCGGCAGCGTCACCCAATATACCCAGGCGATGAGTACGCCTTGCAAAGGCAGCCGCATCCATAAAGCGAACGGACTGTAGTCGGGATATAGCGCCGAGTGAATCGCCATCTGGACATTGGCCGGCGTGACAGCAATGATCACGGCGATGATGCCCCATGCCGCAAGCCGCTCGATACGACGGACGAACAGCATCAAGCCCAGCATTATTTCCGCCACGCCGCTCACGTACACGAGCGGCGTATGCCAGGGCAGGTAAGGCGGCATGATGCTCACATAGAATTCGGTATGTAAAAAATGATTGATGCCGGCGAGCACAAAGAGGGTGCCGAACAACCACTTCAGAATTTCTCGCTTTTTCTGCATGTCTCAGGGCCGCTTTGGCGCTTGCACAAAGCTCACCACGTCCGCCAGCACCGGCTCCAGAAGCCGCAGTGGACGCGCGAAGCTGCCGATCAGCGTGTAGTGATTTGCTCTGCCATAAATCTTCAACGTGACGGGTACGCCTGCGGCGCGCAGCTTCTCCGCCAGTTGTTTCGTATTGCGTTCAGGATTGACGATCTCGTCACCCGTGGCCGCACCTAGAAAGCTGCGTGGCGCCGCGGTCGAGACGTAATCGATGGGTTGCGAACCCGCCGGATAGTTGGGGTGATTGAACACCGGTTGTGCTTCCACATTCGTCATAGGCAGAAAGTCGTAAGGGCCGGCCAGCCCGATCCAGCCCGCCAAGACCGAGGGTGCAAGGCCCATCTCGCCCACCGCGCCCACCTCTCCCAGCCAGCGCGGATCGAGTGCCAGCATCGCGGCGTTGTAAGCGCCTGAGCTGTGCCCCATGACATACAGGCGCTTGGGGTCACCACCGTAGTGAGCCGCCTCTTTCTGTGCCCACGCGACCGCACGCGCACAGTCCCTCAGGAAATCCGGGTAACGAACTTGCGGATACAAGCGATAGTCGGCGACGACAGTAACGATACCGCGCGATGCTAGCGCTTCACCGATAAAACGGTAGTCCGATCGTTCTCCGTGGTTCCACGAGCCGCCATAGAAGAACACAACGACAGGATAGCCCTCCGGCGGCGCCGGAGCATCGGCCGCGGGCAGAGGCTGATACACATCCAGTTTTTCGCGCGGATCGGCCCCATAGGAAATGTTCGCGGCGGCAATATAGGTATCGGTGGGCGTCAAGGCATTGACAATAGCCAGTGGCGAGCAGGCACTGACGACGACGGCCAACATGATCAACGCGGCAAGGAGGGCGACAAAACGCAATATGATATTCAGACCGAGTGGAGACATACGAGACATATACTGCTTACCAGCGATTACCCGCAGGGTTGGGCGAAATGTACACCGAATTTGACGCGTGTCGCGCGCGATACAACACATATCGATAACCATAGAATGGGAAGCACGTTCAAGCTGGTGAGAAATCTAATTCTATTTCTGCTGCACTGGCTAGCGAGTACGGACCTGTGAATCGCGCCGAATTGCAAAGACAGCGCTGCCGCTGGCATGCGCAACCCGATGAGCGGGCGCTGCAAGAAGCGGCGTTAGCCACCATACTTGCCAGTGCGGCACAGGCCCTACAGGAACGCGGCCAATTTCATATTGTGCTGGCCGGTGGAAACACGCCGCGCGCTATTTATCGCCGCTTAGTCACTGCGCGAACTACGTGGTCCGCATGGCACATTTATTTTGGCGACGAGCGATGTTTGCCGCCAGAAGATCCGGCGCGCAACTCGCGCATGGCGGCGGCGTGGCTCGATTGCGTGCCGATTCCCTCGCTTCAGGTGCACCCCATACCGGCGGAGTTGGGTGCATTAGAGGCAAGCCGACGGTATGCCGAAACACTGCGGCCTGTCGGCGACTTCGATTTGGTGCTACTCGGGCTAGGCGAGGACGGCCACACGGCCAGCCTGTTTCCCGCTCATGAGTGGGGGGCGACCGCGGGCTCGCCGGATACGCTAGCCGTCTTCGATGCAGCTAAACCCCCGCCAGAGCGCGTATCCATGAGCGCCCGGCGATTGAGCCGCGCTCGACAAGTTGTGTTTCTCGTCAGTGGCGAGGCTAAGCATCGCGCGGTGGCGGAATGGCGCGCCGGCAAAGACCTTCCGGCGGCTGCGATCACACCCGCAGCGGGTGTCGATGTGCTGGTGGAATCCACGCTACTGATGCCGTTTGCCGGGCGGTCGTAGCCAGCCCTTCCTCGGAAAATTTGCGTGAAGAGGGCGCGGACAGTGGGCGCTTAGCGGCCCTGGTGCAGTGTACGGGAGCGCACAGACCAAGACTAGGAACACGCGCACTGTGACCGGCATGAGCACAGTTCGATCAACATTTAACTCATTGCCGCTCAGAAAGCTGCGTGTCAGCGATCGCCGAGCGCGCAGTCCGCACCACGAGCGCTAAGCCAGATGATTTTTGTCACAGGGGCCTCGGGCAACGTGGGCAAAGAAATCGTCCGGCATCTCTTGCAGCGGCAAGCATCCTTCCGGGTCGGCGTTCGCAGCGCAGCCACTGTGTTTACGCCAGCCGACGTCAACACCGTTATGTTTGACTTTCTCGATGCGGGTACTTACCGCGCTGCTGTGGAAGGTTGCGATACGGTCTTCCTGCTACGTCCGCCGGCCATATCGAATACCCGCAAGACCCTCAACGTCTTCCTCGACGTGGCGCGACAGTGCGCCGTGTCGCAGGTGGTGTTCATTTCGGTGGCGAGGGCAGGCAACAACCCGATCGTGCCGCACCACGCCGTAGAACAGCATCTTCGAGCCGGACCCACCGGCTGGACGATACTGAGATCGGGGTTCTTCGCTCAAAATGTAGGCGGCGCCTACCGCGACGACATCCGCTGTGACGACCGCATCTACTTGCCCGCCGGCTCCGCGCGGGTGGCCTTTGTCGATACTCGCGATATTGCGGAAGTCGCCGTCAATGCGCTTATGGACCCAGCAGAGCATCTCGGCAAAACCTACACCCTGACCGGGCCGGAAGCGTTTTCATTCCAGGAGATTGCGAGCATGCTCACGGAAGAGCTGGGCAGGCCTATTCGCTACCAACCAGCGAGCATAGCGGCGTATTTCCTGCATCTATTTCGGCGGCGTATGCCTGTCATGCAAATACTGGTCGAGAGCATTCTGCATTTCAGTCTGCGCTTCGGCCAAGCGCAGGCGGTCAATAAGTCCTTGTTGAATTTGCTGGGGCACCCGCCCGGCAGCATGCGTGACTATATTCGAGAGCACCGCAGCCTGTGGCTACGAGCGCAGCCCACTAGCTTAAGCACCATAACTTAAGCCCCCGAATTTAAATCCACTAACTTAAGCCAACTAAGCATCCCCAGCGCTCCCCGAACTTCAGAACACTTATAAAGGAAGACCTAGATGAAAGCGCTCGTGTACAACGGCCCCGGCCAAAAAACCGTGGAGGACCGCCCCAAGCCCGGCATCAAGATGCCTACTGACGCGGTCATCAAAATCACCAAGACGACGATATGCGGCACCGACCTGCACATACTTAAAGGCGATGTGGCCACCTGCAAGCCCGGTACCATTCTGGGCCACGAAGGCGTGGGCGTGGTTGACGCCGTAGGCCCAGGTGTCGCCACCTTCAAGCCGGGCGACAGGGTGTTGATCTCTTGCATCACTGCCTGCGGCCGTTGCGACTACTGCCGCAAGGGCATGTATTCGCATTGCACGACCGGCGGCTGGATATTGGGCAACAGCATAGACGGCACGCAGGCCGAGTATGTGCGGATTCCCTACGCCGACACCAGCTTGTACCCGATTCCCGAGGGTGCCGACGAAGAGGCGCTGGTCATGCTCAGCGACATTCTGCCGACTGGTTTCGAGTGCGGCGTGCTGAACGGGAAAGTGCAACCCGGCGCCAGCGTGGCCATTGTCGGTTCCGGGCCGATCGGGCTGGCGGCTCTGCTCACGGCGCAGTTTTATTCGCCGTCCGAAATCATCATGATCGATCTGGATGACAACCGGCTTGCCGTCGGCAAGCGCTTCGGCGCAACCGCCACGGTGAATAGCGCCGATGGCAACGCGGTAGAGCAGGTGCTGCGGCTCACCGGGGGGCGTGGGGTGGATACGGCCATCGAGGCGGTGGGCATCTCCGCCACCTTCGAACTCTGCCAGGACATTGTGGCGCCGGGTGGCACCATCGCTAATGTCGGTGTGCACGGCAGCAAGGTTGATCTGCACCTGGAGCGCTTGTGGTCGCACAATGTCACCATCACTACGCGACTGGTGGACACCGTCTCGATTCCCATGCTGCTTAAAACCGTGCAATCAAAACGCATCGACGCAAAGCAGTTGATCACCCACCACTTCAAGCTCGATCAGATCCTGCAAGCCTACGAGGCCTTCGGCAAGGCCGCCGAGACCAAGGCACTGAAGGTCATCATCGAAGCGTGAGAAGGAAACTCGTGGATACCGCATTCCGGCCAGCTTCCCAGCCAACTTCGCAGCCAACTTCGCAGTCACCTCGGGCCGGATCAGCGCCCGCCGGTGCTGGCAGTGAAATCGTCGAAGGGATCGGCGAGCCGGCCGCACAGCGCACCACGCTGAGCAAGCACGAAGCGCACGACTGGAACGAAGAGCACCAAGGGCAGGAAGAGCACGAAGGCGAGGCGCGTCGGCATCACGCCCCCAGAGGGGTTTCCGATCGTTTCGCGCTGGGCTTTGTTCTGCTGCTGCGCTACGTGGCCGACACTTTCTTTGCGAAGCGCTATGGCCACCGGGCGATCGTCCTCGAAACGGTGGCGGCCGTTCCCGGTATGGTGGGCGCGACGATCAAGCACCTCAAATGCCTGCGCCGCATGGAGGATGACGAAGGCTGGATAAGGACGCTGATGGAGGAAGCCGAAAATGAGCGCATGCATCTAATGACCTTCGTCGAGATCGCCAAGCCCACGGTTTTTGAGCGGCTGGTTATCCTTTTCGCCCAATGGATATTTTATGTCGGTTTTTTTCTGCTGCATCTCGTCTCGTCCCGCACGGCGCACCGCGTCGTGGGTTATTTTGAGGAAGAGGCGGTGGTCAGCTATACGCAATATCTAATGGAAATTGATGCGGGCCGCTCGCCTAACCTTCCCGCGCCCACGATTGCCATGCAATATTGGAAACTGCCCGCCGATGCGACGCTGCGCGATGTGCTGCTGGTGGTGCGTGCCGATGAAGCCCATCATCGTGACGTTAATCATGGCTATGCGAACGAGTTGGCGGGCGAGCGGGTCGACCCCGCCTCGATTTCGCCCTATCCGAGCCACGCGGATAGAACGCAGCGAGACGCGTGAGATAGCAACTATCGCTTTTTGTTGCCGTTTCCCGCCGGCTGGCGGAGCGATGCATTAGAGTAGAATGCGGGCGGTTTCCTCCCTGCACAAGACCGCTAAGCGGCAAGCTCCACGGCGTCCTGCGCGCGGTTTTGCGCTAGCCAACAGCAAATAAAATGACTAGCGTTCCACTCCTCCGCCGTCGCGCCGATTTCCGCACACTGCTACGCTGATGGCGCAAGAAACTTCCTCACATAAGAGCAGCACCGCCGCACTCGCTATGGCGGCGCTGGGCGTGGTCTTTGGCGATATCGGCACCAGCCCCCTGTATGCCATGAAGGAAGCCTTCGCTGGCAACCATCCCGTGCCCTTCTCGCACGAAAATGTACTGGGCATCCTGTCGCTCATCCTGTGGGCGCTGATCGTGGTGGTCGCCATCAAGTATGTGGTGTTCATCATGCGCGCCGATAACCGCGGCGAGGGGGGCATCATGGCGCTCATCGCGCTGGCCTTGAAGGACGCTAAGGGTAAGCCACGCCTGGAGCGCTTCATCGTGATGATCGGCATACTCGGGGCGGCGATGTTTTTCGGCGATGGCATGGTGACACCGGCGATTTCGGTAATTTCTGCCGTCGAAGGTTTGAACGTAGCGGCGCCTATCCTCAAGCCGGTGGTTATTCCTGTCACGCTGATCGTGTTGTTCTGTTTGTTCTTCGTGCAAAAACGCGGTACCGCGGCCGTAGGTGCGCTGTTCGGGCCGGTAATGATGGTGTGGTTCGCCACGCTCGCCGTCCTCGGTATCAGCAACCTGATACAAGCACCTCAGGTCTTAGTGGCGCTCGACCCGATGCACGGTTTAAGCTTCCTGATACATAACCCGGGGGTGGCCATGGTCGCCATGGGCGCGGTGGTGCTCTCGGTCACGGGCGCGGAAGCGCTCTATGCCGATATGGGCCATTTCGGCAGCAAGCCGATCCGGCTTGCTTGGTTCGGCTATGTGCTGCCGGCCCTGATGCTCAATTACTTCGGCCAAGGCGCCTTGTTGCTGCGCGACCCGTCTGCTATTCAGAATCCTTTTTATCTTTCCGCGCCGGGCTGGGCGCTGTATCCGCTCATCGCCTTGTCGACACTGGCAACGGTTATCGCCTCACAGGCCGTCATTTCCGGTGCTTTTTCCATCACCCGCCAGGCTATGCAGCTGGGATTTGTGCCACGTGTCGAAGTGCAGCAGACCTCAGAGATGGAGCAAGGGCAGATCTATCTGCCTGGCGTGAATTGGGGTCTGGCGATTGCCGTGGCGGTGTTGGTACTGGGCTTCCGTTCATCCGACAATATGGCTGCCGCCTATGGCCTGGCTGTGACGGGCGACATGGTGATCACCTCTATCCTCGCTACGGTGGTCGCGGCGCGTGTGTGGGGTTGGGGCTGGTGGCGCGCCGGCGCGTTGTTCTCCTGTTTCCTGTTGGTGGAGATCACCTTCCTGGTCGCCAATATCGAAAAGATTCCAGACGGCGGCTGGTTCCCGCTGGCAGTGGGCGTGGTCGTCTTTACACTCATGACAACCTGGAAGCGGGGTCGCGAGCTGCTCTTTGAGCGGCTGCATGCCGATTCATTTGAGTTGGGCACCTTCATCGACAGCCTGACCTACGCGCCGCCGCCGCACGTGCCCGGCACGGCGGTGTTCATGACTTCCAATCCGAGTGGCGTGCCGCATGCACTGCTGCACAATCTTATGCACAACAAAGTGTTGCATGAGCGCGTTGTACTGGCCACTGTGAATGTGCATGACGTGCCCTTCGTGCCGGAAATAGATCGCGTCGAGGTGCGCAAGATCAACGAGCAGTTTTGGCAGGTCGTGGTGCAATATGGTTTCAAGGACGAGCCAGACATCCCCAAGGCCTTGGCGCATTGCGCCGCCTTGGGACTGACGTTTCACATGATGGAAACGTCATTCTTCCTCGGCCGCGAGACGCTCATACCGCGCCTGAATTCCAGCATGGCCTTGTGGCGCGAGAAAATCTTCGTCACCATGTTCCGCAATTCCGGCAGCGCCACGACTTTCTTCAAGATACCCTCCAACCGCGTGGTTGAACTCGGCACGCAAATCGAGTTGTAGGGCGCACCTACAGTCTGCGGATTTTCTCCAGCAGCGCGGTGGTCGAGCGTTCGTGGCGGAAGGGAATGGATACGACGCGACCGCCGCGCGCCAACACCTCTTCAGCGCCGACAATTTTCTCAGGTGCCCAGTCGCCGCCTTTCGCCAGTACGTCCGGCTGCACGCGGCGTATCAGCGCCAGCGGCGTGTCTTCGTCGAAGCCGATTACCAGCGAGACGGCTTCCAGCGCAGCGATCAGCGCCATACGGTCTTCCAGCGCGTTGACGGGTCTGTCTTCACCCTTACCCAGGCGCTTAACTGACGCATCGCTGTTCACGCCAACGATAAGGCTCACGCCCAAGGCGCGAACCTGCGCCAAGTAGGTGACGTGGCCGCGATGCAGGATATCGAAGCAACCGTTGGTAAACACCAGTGGGCGCGGCAATTGGGCGACGCGATTCCCCAGTTCGTCCGGTGTACAGATTTTGGCTTCAAAGGCGGGCGCTGCGGCAGGCATGGTGACGTACCCGATAAGTGGGGCCTGCATTTTACCGTAGCACGTCAGCGCTGTTCGTCGCGCCAGGCTTGCAAGACCGTCAGCACTTCATCGATGGGGCCGATTAAGCGTGCTTCGGTAAGCTGCTTTGCCTTGCCTTGCAACGCGCGCCCCCCCGCCCAGATGTCCACCTTCGCCGGCAGCAGCGCGCGCAGCTCGCGCAGCACCGTCAGCGCATGGCGGGTGGCGAAGGCTGCGCTGAAAGACAGTGCGACCACATCGTAGTGACCGGCCACCACCGCATCGCGGATTTCATGCAGCGGCACTTGCGTGCCTAGCGAGACGCAATCCGCGCCTTCCGACGCCAGCATGGCTTCGACCATGAGCAGCCCCAGCACGTGTTCTTCTTCCGGCGCCGTGGCTAGCAGCACCCTCGGCAGCGCGCGCGCTCTGGGCAGTACATTGATGGCGCCGCGCAACAGGTTCTGTACCTGCTCGGTGTAGAGGTGTTCCTGGTGGACGCCGATTTCGCCGCGCATCCAGGCTTCGCCAACCTCGATGTTGAGCGGCGCGAGCGTGTCGATGACAAAACGCTGCAAGCCCTGGCGCATGAGCGCCTGGCCCAGCGCGCCGCGCAAACCCTCGCTATCGCTGTTTGCGAGCAAAGACAGGATGACCTGGCGATTTTCTGCGGCGGGCGTGCTCGGGGCCAGCGCGGGTTGACCGGACTGGGCGCTTTGCGTGCTCACTTGGCTACCTAAGGCCAGCAAGTCGTCGGACGACAAGGCCAGCAACTTTCCCGGTCGGTGGCCTTGATCCATTAATCGCTTAATTAGCCGCAGCTTGTCCACTTGATCGGCCGGGTAAAGCCGTTCGCCACTAGTGTGCCGCAATGGTGCAGGAAAGGCGTAACGGCGCTCCCAGACGCGCAGCGTGTCCTTACCCAGGCCGGTATCGCGCTCTACGGCGGCGATGCTCATGGTGGGGGGCGGTACAGTTGAACGAGTGCTCATCATTGTCCTAGACAAATAGTTGACAAAGGCTTTCTTGAGGCCTATTGTACGAACTCAATTCGTATTTGTCTAGGACAATGATGAGCACCAAATCATGGCTGTATTGCCTAACACCCGCCCTGGCTGCGCTGTTGGCGGCCACTTGCCTTGCGGCCGGCGCAGCGGATGCCGAGATGTCGCCGGCGCCCGATTTTGTTGGCGCAGCGTCGACAAACCAGGCTCACGCTGTCCTGGACAAAGAGGCAGCCAAGCATCTCCAAGACCTCATTCGTCTGCATCGCCTGGCCAGTGGTTCTTATGCCGCTTTACCCCCTGTTTCCCCTGCCGACCGTCATTGAATTCCCCCACCCGCTCTAAGGAGTTACACCATGAATGCGCCCGAAAAATTCTATTTGCTTCCGGACGTGCAAGCCACGCCGGATCAACGCCAGCTCGCCATTCAGCGCGTGGGTGTGAAGGGTCTGCGCTATCCGGTTGCTGTCGCCCAGAGCGACGAACGTATTGCCCAGTCCGTCGCCACCTTTGCCATGTATGTCGGCCTGCCCGCCGACGAAAAAGGCACGCACATGTCGCGTTTCGTCGAGATTCTGGAGCGTTCTGCTGCGCCGCTCAGTCTGGCGAGCTTGCGTGACATGCTGGCCCAGACCTTGCGCCATCTCGATGCGGAATGGGGGTGCATCGAAGTACGTCTGCCGTACTTTCTGCGCAAGCGTGCGCCGGTCAGCGGCGTTGAGAGCCTGCTCGATATCGATCTGATGATGACCGTCGAAACCGACGCGCATCGATCAGGCGCCACCACGTTGCAAGTCACCGTGCCGGTCACCAGCTTGTGCCCTTGTTCCAAGGAAATCTCCGACTACGGCGCACACAACCAGCGGTCGCACATCACCCTCACGGTGACCTTGCGTGTTGACATGAGCGTGGAAGAACTGGTGCGCATCGCCGAAGACGAAGCCTCCTGCGAGGTGTACGGCCTGCTTAAACGCCCGGATGAGAAATACGTGACCGAGCGCGCTTACGACAACCCGAAGTTCGTTGAAGACCTGGTGCGTGACATCGCTTTGCGTTTAAAGCGCGAGCCGCGTGTGGCCAGCTTCGTCGTCGAGTCGGAGAACTTCGAATCCATTCACAACCACTCCGCTTACGCGCGCATCGATGGGCGCAATGGCTGAGCAAACGGGACAAGAGGGAAATAGCGCTATGCACATCGCCATCGTCGGTTCCGGTATTTCGGGTCTGGCCGCCGCCTGGCTGCTGGGTAGTCGGCACGAGGTCACGCTCTACGAAGCCGACCACCGCTTGGGCGGACACACCAATACCGTCGACGTGACGCTGGATGGCATCAGCCATCCTGTGGACACCGGCTTTCTGGTGTTCAACCGGCACACTTATCCGCATCTGTGCGCGCTGTTCGCCTATCTGGGTGTGGAGTCGGTGGCGACCGATATGTCGTTCGCGGTCAGTCTGACGAAGCCGCGATTGGAATGGGCCGGCAGCAACCTCGCCACCCTGTTCGCGCAACCCACAAATCTGGCGCGGCCGGGCTTCTGGCGCATGTTGCAAGACATTCTGCGCTTCAATCGCGAGACAGCGCAGATTGATGGGACAGCGCCGGAGATATCGTTAGGCGTGTATCTGGATGCGCGCGGCTACAGTCGCGAGTTCCGTGACTGGTACTTGCTACCTATGGCGGCGGCCATCTGGTCCTGTCCGGCGCAGCAAATGCTGGACTATCCGCTGCTCAGCTTCGTGCGCTTTTGCCGCAATCATGGCTTGCTGCAAGTCTTCGACCGACCGCAATGGCAAACCGTCAAGGGCGGTGCGCGCACCTACGTGCAACGCATGGCGCGCGACATCGCCGACATTCGGCTGGCGACGCCTATCAGTAGTGTGGTGCGCGACGGTAGCGGCGTGCTGGTTCAGCATGCTGCTGGCGCCGAGCGTTACGACGCCGTGGTCTTCGCCTGCCACAGCGACCAGACGCTGAAGCTGCTGGGCGAGGGCGCAAGTGACGAGGAGCGTCGCGTGCTCAGCGCCGTCACTTATCAGGCCAACCGCGCCGTATTGCATACCGACCCCGTTTTGCTGCCAAGGCGTAAGGCGGTGTGGTCGGCCTGGAACTACATGGCGGGCGATGTCTCGGCGGCTGGGCAAGGCGCGGTCTCGGTGTCCTATCTGCTCAATCGCCTCCAGCCATTGCCGTTCAAGCAGCCGGTCATTGTCTCGCTCAATCCTTTGCGCGAGCCGGCGCGCGAACAGGTCATCGCCGAGTTCGATTACGGCCATCCGGTATTCGATGTCGACAGCGCCTTAGCGCAGAGCGCGCTGGCCGGCGTACAAGGCCAACGCCACGCCTGGTTTTGCGGCGCGTGGACGGGCCATGGTTTTCATGAAGACGGCTTGCGCTCGGCGCTGGTCGTGGCGAATGCCTTGGGTGTGCAGGTGCCATGGCAGGAGTCGCAGGAGTCGTTCAAGGTGGCCGCATGAGCGCCGAAATCTGCTTCGGCGCGGTGTGCCATGAGCGGCTCTCTCCGGCGCGCAATGCCTTCGCTTATTCGGCCTATTTTCTGCGTCTGCCGCTGTCACGCCTGGACGAATTGGCGCGGCCCATTTTCAGCGTGAATCGCTTCAATCTTTTCGCTTTCCACTTCCGCGATCACGGTGCGCATGACGGGAGTCATCCACTGCCCTGGTTGCGCGCGTTGCTGGCGCAGGAGGGTGTGGTGGCTGACGGTGAAGCCTATCTCCACACCATGCCTCGCCTGCTGGGCTTCGTCTTCAACCCGGTCAGTTTCTGGCATTGCCACGACGCGCAGGGCGGCTTGCGCGCCGTGTTGTGCGAAGTGCATAACACCTTCGGCGAATGGCACAACTATCTGGTGACGCGCGAGGACGGGGCGCCCATCGTCGCCGACGACACGCTGTGGGCGCGCAAGGTATTCCATGTGTCGCCCTTTCTGCCGCTGCGCGGCCGTTATCGCTTTCGCTTTGCGCAACATGGCGCGGTTCATAGCGCGATACATAGCGCCGCCATCGACTATTGGGAAGAAGGCGTGGAAATACTCACCACAAGACTAAGCGGGCGTGCGACGCCTTTGACGACCGCCAATCTGCTGCGCGCATTTTTTCGCTATCCCTTGATGACGCTGGTCGTCGTCGCGCGCATTCATAAGCAGGCGCTGCGCCTGTGGTGGAAGCGCGTGCCATTTTTCAGCAAACCCTTACCCCCTGTTGAGGAGACCACACGATGAATTCATCCACGCTTGCATTGACGGCGCCGGCCTTACCGCGCGCTGCGACATTGGTACTGGATATGCTGCGCGGCCTGCGCCACGGCCAGTTGGCGCTGACCCTGCCCAATGAGGCGCCGGTGCTGGTGGGCAAGGGCGACACGCGCGCCGCCATGCGTATCGACAACTGGCAGGTGTTCGAGCAAGCCCTGTCGCGTGGCGATATCGGCTTTGCCGAGAGCTACATCGAGGGCGCCTGGGAGGCCGAGGATCTGGGCGCGTTATTGACGCTGCTGAACCGCAATCGCGACGTGCTGAAAATGGCGCTATACGGCCACTGGTGGCGCTTAGCGGCGTATCGCCTGCGCCACTTTCTGCGCACCAATACGCGCACTGGCAGCCGCCGCAACATCATGGCGCATTACGATCTGGGTAATGATTTCTACAAACTCTGGCTCGATGGTACCTCGACCTATTCCGCCGCGTTGTTCGAAGGCCAACAAGGCCATGGGCGCACGTTGGAAGAAGCGCAGCTCGCCAAGTACCGGCGCATCCTGCAACGCCTGCAAGTGCAAGCCGGCGATCACATTTTGGAAATCGGTTGCGGCTGGGGCGGCTTCGCCGAAGTGGCGGCGACCGAGTTCGGTTGCCGTATCACCGGCTTGACGCTGTCGCCGGCGCAACTGGCCTTCGCCAGCGAGCGCGCGCAGCGCGGCGGCTATGTGACGCAGGTGGAGTTCCTGCTGCGCGACTACCGTGACATCAGCGGTCAGTTCGACGCTGTGGTCTCGATCGAAATGTTCGAAGCGGTGGGCGAACGATACTGGCCGGCCTATTTCCGCCAAGTGCAGCGCAGTTTGAAACCCGGCGGCCGCGCCATCATCCAGGCCATCACCATCACGCACGAATTATTCGGCCGCTATCGGCGCGGCACAGATTTCATACAGCGCTACATCTTCCCCGGCGGCATGCTGGCCTCACCGGAGATTTTCAGCGCCCAGGCCGCCGACCAGGGCTTGAAGCTGGTCGGCGACCTTGCCTTCGGCGCCGACTACGCGCATACGCTGCGGCTGTGGCACCAGCGTTTCGTGAACTGTCGCGAGGCGCTGCTGGCGCTGGGTTTTGACGAACGCTTTATACGCATGTGGCGCTTTTATCTCGCTTACTGCGAGGCGGGCTTCGCTGCCGGTAGCACCAATGTGCATCAGTTCGAATTGGTGCGGGACGCCGCGAGCCCGATATGAAGCGCGCCGCCATTTTCCTGCTCGCCGCGCTGGCGTTCTCAACAGCGCACGCGGCGTTGCCACCGGCGGTCGAAGCGCTGGCGCCGGCGTGGCGCGCGCTGGGCCAAGGCGAAATGCGCTGGTTCGGCTTCTCGCTCTACAACGCCGCACTGTGGGTGAGTGGAGAGCAGATGGACGAAACACGGGAATGGGAGCGCGAGTCAGAAATGCGGCGACCGTACGCGCTGGCGCTGCACTATAAACGTGACTTCACGCGCGAGCGGCTGGTGGACACCAGTATCGATGAAATCCGCCGACTCGGCACCACGGATGAGGCGCTGCTCGCGCGCTGGCGCAGCGAATTAAATCTCGTCTTTCCCGACGTGCGTAGCGGCCAAACCATCGTCGGCGTGCGTTTGCCCGGCGAGGGCGCACGTTTCTTTTTCGAAGGCCGCGTTGTTGGAGCATTGTCGGACGAGCGCTTCGCGCGGGCCTTCTTCGCCATCTGGTTAGACTCGCGCACACGCAGCCCCGAGTTACGCGCACGCCTGCTCGGCGCTGCCCAGCCATGAGGGCGGCGTGCTGATGCAAACACCCCCCACCGCGCGCCTGCTGGCTTACGGCTTGCCGGCCTTACCGCTGGCCATGGCGGCGCTGCCGATTTATGTGTATGCGCCCAAGCTCTATGGCGAAGAAAAAGGTTTGGGGCTGGCGCTGGTCGGCGGCCTTTTACTGGCCTTGCGTCTTTTCGATGCGCTCATCGACCCGCTGCTGGGTTGGTGGAGTGATCGCATCGGTCAGCGCCACTGGTTGGTCGCGGCCGGGCTGCTGCCACTGACGCTGGGCTTCTACGGACTATTCGATCCACCGGTGGGTGATGTGGGCGTGCTCTGGCTAGGGGGCACGTTGTTGCTGGTGTATTTCGGTTTCAGCTTGGCCACCATTAACCTCAACGCCTGGGGCGCGGAGTTGTCGGCAGACGTGCACCAACGCACGCGCATTGTCGCAGGTCGTGAGGCGTTTGCACTGGTCGGTGTCGTGCTCGCCGCTACCTTGCCCGGTGTGCTGGGCGATGAATTTGCGCAGGGCATCGCGCGCCTCGCCTGGCTTTTTGCGCCGCTGGCTTTGGTCACGGTGCTGGTGATGTTGCGCTATGCGCCGCCGCCGATAATCTCAATTCGTTCTGCGGAGGCGCCGTTCGTTGCACTGCGCGCGGCCCTCAGAAATAATGCGTTTCGGCGATTGCTGGCGATCTACACCTTGAACGGTGTTGCCAGCGCCATCCCCGCGACGCTGGTGCTGTTTTTCGTGCAAGACGTGTTGCAGTTACCTGCGCAGGCTGGCTTGTTTCTCAGTCTCTATTTCATCAGCGGCGTGCTGGCGCTGCCGCTCTGGCTGAAGCTCTCGCGCCGCCTCGGCAAAGTGGCCACGTGGCGCCTATCCATGTTGTTGGCAATCGCGGTCTTTGCCTGGACGCTAGTGCTTGCTGCCGGCGATGTTTATGTCTTCGCCATCATCTGCGTGCTGTCTGGCTGCGCGCTGGGCGCCGATTTGCTGCTGCCGCCGGCCCTGCTGGCCGACGTGATCGATCAAGACTCGCGCGATGCGGCGACGGCCAAGTCAGGCGGCTATTTCGGTCTGTGGGCGCTTGCGGCCAAGCTCAGTCTGGCGCTGGCGGCGGGGCTGGCACTGCCATTGTTGGCTGGTCTGAATTATGTGCCGGGCCGGAGTGGTGCTGCGGGCATCACAGCGCTGCAATGGGTGTATGGCGGGTTGCCGGTGGCGTTGAAGCTGCTGAGCTTTTTTGCTTTGCGTCGCACTTCGGCGGCCAAGGCGGGCTATTTGGGAGTACTGCCATGATGAAGTTTCTGTTTGCGATGTGTGTCGGATTGCTGGGCCTCGTTGGATGTGCCGGCGTTTCGCTGGATGCCTACAAGAACGAGCGGCCAGCGCTCGATTTGAAGACGTATTTCAACGGCACGCTAGACGCCTGGGGCATCTTTCAAGATCGCTCTGGCAAGGTAGTGAAGCGCTTTAACGTGGTGATCGAAGCAAGTTGGCAGGGCGATGTGGGCACACTGGATGAGCGCTTTACCTATTCCGATGGCAGCACGGCACGCCGTGTCTGGAGCATCACCGATCTCGGCAACGGGCGTTATCAGGGCCGTGCCGATGATGTGATCGGCACGGCGCAAGGCGAGGCTACCGGCAACGCGCTGCGCTGGCGTTATGTGTTGGCACTCCCCGTTGATGGCGAGGTCTACCACGTGGATTTCGACGACTGGATGTTTTTGATGGACGACAAAGTCATGCTGAACCGCTCGGCCATGAGCAAGTTCGGTTTCTCGCTGGGTGAAGTGACGTTGAGCTTCAGCAAGCGCGCGCCATGAACGACGCCATCACGGATTGGTGCGATCGGCGCGTGTGGATTATTGGCGCTTCCAGCGGCATAGGCGCGGCTCTGGCGCGTCGATTGCACGCAGTCGGCGCATTGCTTGCGCTTTCGGCGCGGGGTAGCGACGCTTTGCATAGCCTCGCGCAAGATTGGTCTGAGGTGCTGGTGTTGCCGCTGGATGTGAGCGTAAGCGGGGCTTACGATGACGCATTGGCGAACATCTGCGCCCGCTGGGGCGGTGTCGACGTGGTGTTTTTCCTGGCCGGCACCTACAAGCCGGTGCGTGCCTGGCAACTTGATGCTGACGAGGCGCAAGCCAGCATTGCCACCAACCTCACCGGCGTTATCGCCGGGGTGGCGGCACTGATGCCGACAATGCTGGGCCAGGGTAGTGGCGCGCTGGTGCTGGTGTCCAGCGTGGCGGGCTATCGTGGTCTGCCCAAATCGCTGGTGTATGGGGCGAGCAAAGCGGGGCTGATTAATTTCGCCGAAACGCTCTATCAGGATCTGCGTGGTAAGGGCGTCAGCGTGTTTCTGGTCAACCCGGGCTTCGTGGCTACACCGATGACGCAGCAAAACGACTTCCGTATGCCAGGGCTGATCGACGCCGATGACGCGGCCAAACGCATACTCGACGGTATGGCGCGAGGACGCTTCGAGATTCACTTTCCGAAGCGCTTCACCTTATGGCTGAAGTTGCTGCGTCTGCTGCCCTATCGTTGGTATTTCGCCATGGTGGGGCGAGTGATGAGAGAAAGACCATGATAGACATCGCGCCGATTGTCGAGTTCTACGAAAATCTTACGGAAGAGCGCCTCAGCGAATTGCCGTGCCATTACGCGCCGGAAGCGCGATTCAAAGATCCATTCAACGACGTGACGGGCTTGCCCGCCATATCCCACATCTTTCACCACATGTATCGTCAGGTGAGAGAGCCGCGTTTTGTCATCACCGAGCGGGTGGTCGACGCCGAGGCAGCCGTACTGATTTGGGAATTTCACTTTCGCCTGCGACTATGGCAGCGAGATCAGTGGCAGATCGTACGCGGTGCCACGCATTTGGGCTTTGGTGCCGACGGCAAGGTAGTGCTGCACCGCGACTATTGGGATGCGGCGGAAGAGCTGTACGCCAAGCTGCCTGCGCTGGGTTGCTTGATGCGCGGCCTGCAACGGGCCGGCCGCGCCTAACTTATTTGGCCTTGTCGATGGCGGGCTTGTTGTCCAGACGGCGCGCTTCGGCTTCGTCGATGTAGTCGAACATGCGCACGACTTTTTTCACGCCCGTGGTGGTACGGGCGATTTCTGTAGCGTCTTCGGCTTCTTTGCGTGTCACCAAGCCCAGCAGATATACCACGGTGGCTTCGGTTACGACCTTTACTTGCGTGGTGCGGAATTTGTCGGCTTCAATGAAGCGGGCTTTCACTTTGGATGTGATGTAGGTGTCGTTGCTGCGCGAGCCGAAGCTGCTGCTGCCCACCACCTGGATTTCATTCATCACGCCTTTCACATTCACCACGCCGGCGGCGATCTTCTCCGCCTCTTCCTTCATGGCGGCATCGGGCGTTTCACCCGTCAGCAGCACTTTCAGGTTGTAGCTGGTGACATTGAGATGCGCCTTGTCACCGAACTTTTCGTTAAGCCGATTCATGCTGCGGATTTCAATGGCTTCATCGGCGAGAAAGGTTTCGGAAGGGCGCCGGTCGGTGATCATCAGTACGCCGGCGCCGGCGCCGGCTGCGACGATAGGGAAGCAGCCTTGCAATGCAGGCACCGTGGTCGCCAGCAGCGCAACAGCGAGGAGGGTGGATCGGGTGGAACGGGCGGAACAACGGGTGGAGCGTGTCGAATGAAGCGTCATGCGTCTTCTCCCAGCAACAAGCAATCGATACCGTCGCAGAGGCAGTGCACGATGAGCAGGTGCACTTCCTGGATGCGTGCGGTGCGTTGGGACGGCACGCAAATATGTACGTCGCCGTCATTGAGTAATTCAGCCATTTTTCCGCCATCCTTGCCGGTCAAAGCAACCACGCGTACTTCACGGTTGTGCGCGGCACGTATAGCTTCCATGACATTCGGTGAATTGCCGCTGGTGGATATGGCTAGCAGCACATCTTTGGGCTGACCGAGAGCGAGTATTTGTTTGGAGAATACCTGCTCGTAGGAATAGTCGTTGGCGATGGAGGTCAGCGTGGACGTGTCGGTGGTGAGTGCCACCGCGGCTAGCGGCGGACGCTCTTGCTCGAAGCGGTTCAGCAGTTCGGCAGAGAAGTGCTGCGCGTCGGCTGCCGACCCGCCATTGCCGCAGGCCATGATTTTGCCATTCGCCAGCAGGCATTTCACCATCAGCTCCACCGCCTCGGCGATGGGCGCGGCCAGCACTTCCATGGCGGATAGTTTGGTTTGGGCGCTGTCGTTAAAGTGCTCGGAGATGCGTGCGATGAGATTCATGGGCGAGGGAAAAAAGACACCAAACGTGTGGCGAATTTTAACATGGGCCTAATCGACAACTTTTTGTTAGGGACTAAGGTAGACGTCCACCAAGATGCGCTTCCAGGGATTGCGATGTTGAGTGAGACGCGCTATGCGAGCTTCGACCTTGCCGCCTTTGTCCAGTTCCTCGGCAACGCCCCGATTTTCGGCGCGCGGCAGATAACCGAGTTTGATATTTTTCCACTCGACGCGCACCGCATTCGGGTCATGGATATTGTCCGCTTCACGCACCAAGGTGAGCTTGTCGCCTGTACGCATCTCATCCCATTGCAGCTTGCCGGCGTAGTACTGAAAGCCCGCCAAGGGAGAGCTTTGTACCAGGATCTTGATGCTTTGCGCCGGTGCGCCCAGGCTGAATGCCCAGAGAACGAGACCTAGAGCCAGTCTACGTGGCATCGAAAGCATTGCGTATCCATTCGATATTCTGCCCATCGAACAACACGGCATCGAAGCGGCAGTCCGGTAGCGGCTTGCCGGCGAGATAGTGGCCGGCGGCGAGGATTAGGCGTTGCTGTTTGGCTAAGGTGATGCTGGCAGCGGCACCGCCATAGGATTTGTTTTTGCGCAGGCGTACTTCGACAAACACCAGCGTCGCGCCGTCGTGGCAGACGAGATCAATCTCGCCGCCCCGGCAGCGGTAATTGCGCTCTATGATTTTTAGACCGTGGCGCATCAAATAGTTCGCGGCCTGTTCCTCCGCCTGCGCGCCTGAGGCGATGTTCATAGCTTGCTTACCGACGTGGCGCAAACGACAATGCCGGGAGCACACGTAAAACACGCAAACACGCAGAGACGATAAGCATGGCACACATCGAAATACCCGACGATCAAATACAAGGCGAGCCCCAGGCCATCAAGACGCCGGCATTATATGTGGTGGCCACGCCGCTCGGGAATCTCGCCGATATCAGCCTGCGCGCCCTCGATATCTTGCGCCGCGTCGACGCCATCGCCTGCGAAGATACCCGCCACACCGCGCGCCTGATGCAGCGCTATGGCATTCAGACGCGACTCTTTGCACTGCACGAACACAATGAAGCCGAAGCTGCGCAAAAACTTATCCAGCTTTTGAGCGCAGGCAAGGCCATCGCGCTGGTGTCGGATGCCGGCACGCCCGCTGTCTCCGATCCCGGCGCGCGCGCCGTCGCGGGGGTTCGTGAAGCTGGCTATGAGGTGGTGCCGGTGCCAGGCGCTAATGCCGCTATCGCAGCCTTGTCGGCGGGCGGCGTGCTCGATCCGCATTTTCTGTTCTATGGCTTTTTGCCCGTCAAGCCAGGGGCGAGACGCAATGCCCTCGCAACGCTCAAGTCTATGCCCTGCGCGCTGGTGTTCTACGAAGCGCCGCATCGCGTAGTGGAAACCATTGCCGATCTGGCCGCGGTGCTAGAGCCGGACCGCCGGCTGGTCATCGCCCGCGAACTGACCAAACTTTTTGAGAGTATCGTCAGCCTGCCGCTGAGTGAAGCGCCCGCGTGGCTTGCCGCGGACGAGAACCGCCAGCGTGGCGAATTCGTGCTGATCGTCTCCACGGTGCCGAGCACCACCGACATTTCCCCCCAAGCCCAACGCGTGCTGCAATTGCTATTAGAGGAACTGCCGCTCAAGCAGGCTGTCAAGCTGGCAGCGGAAATCAGCGGCGAGAGTAAGAATGCACTTTATGATCTCGCATTGGCGACCAAACGCGACTAAGGAAGGATATTGCGTTTGCTACACAATTCGCTCGGCCGCCTCTATACTTTCCGTTCAGAAGATTTTCAGACAGGTGCGCCATGACGTCACAACTGACCCGTATCACCAGCGAGCCCGACAAATGCGGCGGCAAGCCTTGCATACGCGGTATGCGCATCCGTGTCTCAGATATTCTGGAAATGCTCGCCGATGGCGTCAGCGGGAGCGAAATTCTTGGCGATTTCCCTGATTTGCAGCCAGAAGATATTCAGGCTTGCTTGCAGTTCGCCGCGCAGCGCAGCAACTATGCGCGTCTGGTGGCATGAGGTTCTGGATTGACGCACAACTGCCACCGCTACTGGCTGACCAGCGAATTCCAAGTCGAGGCAATGGCATTGCGCGACCTCGGTTTACGTGATGCCAGCGATACCCAAATATTCAATGCAGCGCGTGAACAGGCGGTGGTGATTGTCACTAAGGACAGCGATTTCGTCGACTTGGTAACTCGTTTGGGTACGCCGCCGCAAATATTGTGGGTCACCTGTGGCAATGTTACCAATCGGCGCTTAAGCGTAGTCCTTGCCAAAACATTCCCCAGTGCTTTACGTCTCTTGAGCGATGGCGAGCCGGTCGTCGAGATAAGCGACGCTTAGGCGAAATAACAATATGCAAACCCTCACCATCACCCAACCCGACGACTGGCACTTGCACCTGCGTGACGGCGCAGCGCTGGCGGCGGTATTGCCGGATACCGCTCGGCAATTCGCTCGTGCGATTGTCATGCCTAACCTGAAGTCGCCCGTGACGACCACAGCCCTCGCGAGCGCTTACCGAGCGCGCGTGCTAAACGCGCTGCCTAAAGGCCTGCGCTTCGAGCCTTTGATGACGCTTTATCTCACGGACAACACGCCGCCCGACGAAATCGACCGCGCGCGCGATAGTGGATTCGTGCATGCGGTGAAGTACTACCCGGCGGGCGCCACAACCAATTCCGATTCGGGCGTGACCGCCATCGAAAATTGCTACGCCACGCTGGCGCGGATGGAAGCGCTCGGCATGCCGTTGCTGGTACATGGTGAAGTGACGGACAATGAAGTGGATATCTTCGACCGCGAGGCGGTGTTTATCGATCGCGTGCTCGCGCCGCTACTACAGCGCTTTCCCGGCCTGCGCCTGGTGTTCGAGCACATCACCACGGCGGAAGCCGTAGAGTTCGTGGCTGCAAGCGGCCCCAATGTCGCTGCCACCGTCACCGCCCATCACTTGCTGATGAATCGCAATGCGATGCTGGCGGGCCGCATACGCCCCCACCATTACTGCCTACCGGTGTTGAAGCGCGAGCAGCATCGCGTCGCGCTGGTGCGCGCGGCGACCTCGGGCGATCCGAAGTTTTTTCTTGGCACTGATTCAGCGCCGCACGGCCGCCTTGCGAAGGAAGCGGCCTGTGGCTGCGCCGGTTGCTACACGGCGCACGCGGCGATGGAGTTGTATGCGGACGCTTTCGAGGATGCCGGGGCGCTGGAAAAACTCGAAGCCTTTGCGAGCTTTTTCGGTGCGGATTTCTACCGCATGCCACGCAATACCGGTCGCATTAAGTTGGTGAAGGAAAGTTGGCAGGTGCCGCTGCAACAGTCCCTGGGTGAGGATGTTCTGGTGCCGCTACGTGCTGGCGAGAGCCTGCGTTGGAAATGCGTGAGACAGGAGCCGCAATGACCGTGCGAGGTGGACAATTCGCAACAAACCTGCGACGGACCCTGGCATTGACCGCCGTCGCCTTGGCGCTGACCGGTTGCAAGGACGAAACCGCCTCGCTGATATTGGATGGCCCCAACCACGCGCTAACGCTGGACATTCATCTGCCCTGGCCGTGGAGCAAGGAATGGGAGATGGAAGCCATCATGGCGCGCGTGCCCGATTGCCAACGCCGTAGCCGCCTCGACAACATGCCTGTCGATCAGATCCGCGTGGATATCTACCGGCCGCCAGAAGGCGTCTATGAGGAACCCATCCTGATTGTCCGACAAGGCGCAAGCAGCTTTGCCCTGAGCGACAAGAGCTGCGAAATGCAGCGCTTCAAAGAGCCGCCCAAGGACCCGGGGGTAAAGCTGGGTACATTTAGTATCGAGGGCGGGTCGCTGAAATTTACGCCGGCACCCGCGCCGGTTTCAGCGCCCACATCCGCGCCAGCCAATCCTAGTTAGAGCGCGGCAATGCTTGATGCGATTGCTGCGTTTCTTGGAGATTTTATTCTTGAAGTCTTATTGATTGGCGTTTTCTATTGGCCCGGGTGGCTCATTCTGCGCGTGCTTACGCTTGGAAAATACCCGCCGCCTAGGCCTCAGTCCCACAACCAATACTTTGTATCGTCCATCCCGGTGATTCTGGGGCTGGCCGGTCTTACCTTTTACTTCTCCTGATCCTACGTAAGCTTAGGCGTGGTCCAGCAACTTGAAGCATGGCGTCTTAACGCCAACAATCGCTTGCGTCAGCGCCCCTATCGCCTTCTCCCGAGCAAAACTGCTACGCCAGGCCAGCGCCACGCGACGTGAGGGTGCCGGCTGCGTGAAGGGCACGACTTGCAGCAATGGGCTGCGGTAGCGCGTGCTGTTGGCGCTGCAGGGCAGTACCGTGACGCCCAGGCCTGACGCCACCATGTTGCGTAGCGTCTCCAGCGAATTGCCTTGTTGCGTGTCGCCGCCCTGACGGCTGAGCTCAGGGCAGGCTTCGGTGACCTGGTTGCTGAAGCAATGGCCGGTGTTGAGTAGCAGCACCTGTTGCGCGGCGAGTTCCGCTGGCTTGATGCTTTTGCGCTTGGCCCAGGGGTGATCGATGGGCACCACGACGGAGAAAGCTTCGTCGTACAGGGCACGCGTCACGATGCCCGGGCCGCCGAAAGGCAGGGCGACGATAATGGCGTCGAGCTTGCCGTTGCGCAGCAGTGCGTCGAGATTGGCGGTGGTGTTCTCTTCCACTTCCAAGGGCATGTGAGGCGCTTTTTTCCTGAGCATGGCAATCAGCTCCGGCAGTAGATAAGGCCCGATGGTGTGGATCACGCCCAGCTTGAGTGGGCCGTTCAACTGATCCTTGCCCTGGCTTGCGATCTCCTTGAGTCGCCCCGCTTCTTCTAAAGTACGCTGCGCTTGCTCGACGATGCGTGCGCCGATGGCTGTGATGCTTACCGCGCTCTTGCCACGCTCGAAGATGCGCACGCCCAGCTCGTCTTCGAGTTTTTGCACAGCGATGGAAAGCGCCGGTTGACTGACAAAGCAGCGCTCCGCCGCGCGCCGGAAGTTGCGCTCCTGGGCGACGGCGACGATGTAGCGAAGTTCGATGAGGGTCATGGAAGTATTTTGTGCCACGGATTTCGCGGATGAACGCGGATCAAAACAACACCAAAAAATCCGCGTTCATCCGTGAAATCCGCGGCTAAGGGTTTTTGGTTATCGATAGCCTAAGTATATCAAAGGAGTTTTAATATTCAATTAGATTTATTGGTTGCAGCCACTTAGACTGCGAAGCGTATCGCGACTGCTTCCACTCAATTCAAGGAGACTGCCATGCAACGCCCCGAGATCAAAACCTTGCAAAACCTCGAATCCGCCTTCGCCGGTGAGTCGATGGCCCACATCAAGTATCGTTACTTCGCCAAGCTGGCGCGCGAAGTCGGCGACGACGAGACGGCAAACATATTCGAGGAGACTGCCGCGCAGGAAGTGATGCACGCTTTCGGCCACCTCGATCTGCTTTACCCCAAGGCCGAGCTCACGCCGGCTAGGGCCTTGCAAATCGCTATAGCTGGCGAAACCTACGAATACACGGAGATGTATCCCGGCTTCCGCCAGACGGCGGAAGAGGAGGGGCAGAGTGCGGCCGTGGCCGAGATGGATGAGCAGATTGCTGAATCCAAGGAGCACGCCGAGCGCTTCAAAGCGGTGTTGGAGAAAGCCGCCAAACGCTTCGCCGCCTTAGCCCGAGTTGAAGAACGGCACGCGAACCAGTATCGTGCCGCACTCGCGAAAATTGATTGAACCGCGTATCACCCCAACCTGAGGAAGCGATGATGAGAAAATGGCAATGTGTCGTTTGTAGTTTTGTGTATGACGAAGCGCTGGGCTTGCCCGACGAAGGCATTGCGGCCGGCACGCGATGGGAAGATATCCCGGAGAACTGGTCCTGCCCGGACTGCGGCGTAGCCAAGGCTGACTTCCAGATGGTGCAAGTTTGAGGCGATGAGTCCTATCGTCGTCATCGGTTCGGGTCTCGCGGGCTGGACGGTGGTCCGCGAGCTGCGCAAGCTGACCAAAGAGGCGCCAATCGTGTTGATATGCGCGGATGCCGGGGACTTTTATTCCAAGCCCATGCTCTCCAACGCGCTGGCGCAAAACAAGACGGCGGCCCAACTGGTGACAACGCCGGCTGCCAAGATGGCCGAACAGTTAGGCATCACCTTGCTGCCCAGAACGCGGGTAGAGGCGATAGACCGCGAGCGCAAAAGGCTGATCACCTCCGCGGGTGAACAGTCTTACAGCGCGCTGGTGCTGGCACTGGGGGCAGATCCCATACGCCTGCCGCTAGGCGGCGATGCCGCCGAGGATGTGCTTTCAGTCAACGACCTCGACGACTACGCACGCTTTCGTCGCGCTGTCGCAGGGATCGCCAGCAAGGGGCGCATTGCCATCATCGGAGCCGGTCTCATCGGTTGCGAATTCGCTAACGACCTGGCTGTGGCTGGCTATGCGATTAGCGTCTATGACCCGACGACTTACCCGCTCTCCAGTCTGTTGCCGGAAGCAGCCGGTCGCTCGCTGATGGCGCCGCTCGCGGCGGTGGGCGTAGATTGGCATTTTGGTCGCTCGGTGCGCGCCGTCGATCATCAGGGCACCGCCTTTCAATTGAGCCTGGACAATGGCACAACGCAGCTAGCAGATTTAGTGCTTTCCGCCGTCGGCTTGCGCCCTCGCACCGCGCTGGCAAAAACTGCGGGGCTGGAAGTCAATCGCGGCATCGTGACCGACGCGCATTTGCGCACCAGCGATCCCGCCATATATGCGCTGGGCGATTGCGCAGAAACCAGCGGCGCGGTGCGGCCTTACGTGTTGCCCATCATGCATTCCGCCCGGGCTCTGGCGCGCACGCTGATGAGTGACCCGACAGCCGTCGCCTTTCCGGCTATGCCGGTAGTCGTCAAGACGCCGGCCCGGCCGACGGCCGTGGCGATGGCAGCCAAAGACGCGCAGGGTGTCTGGGAAATCATTGAAAGTGAAACAGGCATCAAAGCCACTTTCAGCGATGCCAATGGCAAGTTGCTTGGTTTTGCGCTAACCGGCAGCCACACCGACGAGCGTATGGCTTTGGCGAAACTGCTGGTGGTGGCCTGAGGTATTGTGTGACGGCGTAGCGTCGCCGCGGCCGGCCTTAAGGAAACGCTGAATAAGTCGGTATCGCTGTGAACGATTTTTTAGTCATGTGGTCAGATAATGGAAGGCGAACACAAGGGATGGAACGATGAAGCAGATGACGCTGGCGACGAGACCGGGTTTTGAGAAACCCAAGCG
>JBBQGH010000017.1:0-53834 GCA_038322845.1 Gammaproteobacteria bacterium | reverse complement strand
TGTGTTCCTACACAGCCTCGCTGGCCAGTTGGGTGTGTTTGTCGAGAATCGCGAGCTCGAACTCAATACCACCTTCTTCAAGGAGATACACCATCGCGTCAAGAATAGCCTGGAGACCGTGGCCAGCCTGTTGCGCATGCAGATCCGCCGACTCGACCGCATCAGCGCTGAACAGGCGCTGGAAGATTCCATCGGACGTGTGATGACCATCGCACTGGTGCATGACACCCTGACCTTGGGCGACATCGGCATGGTCGACTTCTCGCGTCTGCTGACCAAGATCAGCGGCCTGCTCACCGCCAATCTGCCTTCGCGTCCGGAGATCAGTCTCACGGTGGCGGGTGGCTCACCGGCGATTGTGGCGCGCGAGGCGACCTCGCTGGCACTGGTGGCGAACGAGCTGATTCAGAACGCACTATCTCATGGACTGAATCAAATCGAAGGCGGCAAGATTGAAATTTCGCTGCACTGCGGCGAGAGTGAAGTGGTATTAACCGTGAGCGACAATGGCCATGGCCTGCCCGAGGGCTTTGCTACAGGGCACGACGGCAGCCTGGGCATCACCATCATCAATGAACTCGTTTCGCGCGATTTACGCGGAAGCTTCCAGCTCCACAACAATCCCAATGGTCGCGGCACCCTAGCGTGCGTGCGCTATCCACGTGTGAAGGCCTCTCCCTTGCAATAGACCGTTGCGGAACGGTTGAGATGGATATGCGCATACTCATCGCTGACGACGAACCACTCATACGCCTGGACCTGAAAGAGCTGCTGCAAGGTTTCGGCTACACCGTGGTAGGCGAGGCCTCGGATGGCGGCGAAGCGCTGCGCAAAATTACCGAGCTGAAGCCGGACATTGCCATCCTCGACATCAAAATGTCCGGGCTGGACGGCATCGCTGTCGCCGAGCTGGTCGCACGCGACATTCCCGTCATACTGCTCACGGCCTATTCGAGTCCGCCGCTGGTGCGCGCCGCAAAGACCGCCGGTGTAATGGCCTACGTCACCAAGCCGTTTCGCACCCAAGATATTCCACCAGCCATCGAGCTGGCTCTGGAAAACTTCATCAAGCAGTCGGCTCTCAGCGGCACGGTCGAAAAACTGAAGCTGGAGCTAGAGGGCCGCAAAGCGGTGGACAAAGCGAAAGCTGTGCTGATGAACAAACAGAAAATGAGCGAGGCGGAAGCGTTTCGCTATATCCAGAAAGTGAGCATGGAGAAAAACATTTCCATGAAGAATGTTGCCGAAGCAATACTGATCACCATGGGATAGTTTTGCGGGCCTCCCGGGTTTGAGGCCAGCAGATATCGCTATACGGTAATACAGCCGTTTTTTAGGAGAAGGGTAATGATTGCAAGAGATGTTAAGCGGGTGCGCATGGGCTTACTTTGCTTGGTGGCTTCCGGGATTTTGAGCGTGATCGGCCTAAGCTTGCGCGGCCCCATTATCGATCAGGCAACCATGCCGGAGGCGTTCGCGCTCGGCGCGACCTCGTCGTCATTTGCTATTGCGTGGTATTTTCTGCTGCCGAGTCTGTGCGTGCAGTGTTTCGGTTGGCTGGCGATGTACGTTGTGCTGAAGGACACACGGTACGACGCGCTGGCCTTCTGGGCGATGGTGTTGAGCATCTTCGGCAATCTGCTCTTCTTGCCGCTCGCCGGTGTGATCGCTTTTGTCACGCCCGAAGTGGGTCGGCAATGGCTGGCGGGTGCGCATCAGGTCATCGAGATCGCCAACAACGGTCTGGCCGGACCATTCGCTTTGCCCTTCATGATCGCTTCCGCAGTGGCGTTACTGGCCGGTTCCATTCTTTACGGCATCCTGCTCTGGCGGGCGCCGCAACTGCCGAGGTGGACGGCCATCCCCTACGTCTATCACGCACTGGCGCTGACCTTCATCGCACCGTTCTACTATCCGGCTGAGTATGCTGGTGGATTGGCGTTACTGGTGACGACCATCTCCATCGCCCAAGCTATGTGGACGCCGGCCGCGCGTAGCGCCACACCAGGGTAAGGCCATCGGCGCGCAGTTCGATGCGCGCCGATTTATTCGACCGTCACCGACTTCGCGAGATTGCGGGGTTTGTCGACATCCGTGCCTTTAACCAGCGCAACGTGATAGGCGAGCAACTGCAGCGGCACGACATGCAGCACCGGCGAGAGCAGGCCGTAGTGCTCGGGCATGCGGATGATATGTACGCCCTCCGACTCGGTGATTTCGCTGCCAGCATCGGCAAAAACGAATAGTTCGCCGCCGCGCGCGCGCACCTCTTGCAGGTTCGACTTCAGTTTTTCCAACAGCGTGTCGTTCGGCGCCACCGCGATCACTGGCATGTCTTTATCCACCAGCGCCAGCGGGCCGTGCTTGAGTTCGCCGGCGGGATAAGCCTCGGCATGGATGTAAGATATTTCTTTCAGCTTGAGCGCGCCTTCGAGCGCGATCGGATAGTGGAGGCCACGACCCAAAAAGAGCGCGTGTTGCTTGCCCGCGAAAGCTTGTGCCCAAGCTTCGATCTGCGGCTCCAGTTCGAGCACGCGGCCGACGGCCAAGGGCAAGTGGCGCATAGCGACGAGATGCGCGGCTTCAGTAGCAGCGTCGATCAAGCCGCGTTGTTTGGCCAATGTGACGGCTAGCAGGAATAGTGCGGCGAGCTGCGTTGTGAAGGCCTTGGTGGACGCGACGCCTATCTCCGGGCCAGCACGCGTGAGAAAGCGCAGCGCTGTCTCGCGCACCAACGCGCTTTCCGCCACATTACAAATCGCTAAAGTGCGCGCTTGGCCCAAAGAGCGCGCGTGTTTCAGGGCGGCCAGCGTGTCAGCTGTTTCGCCGGACTGTGATATGGCGATAACCAGCGCATCGGGATCGGGCACGGAATCGCGATAGCGATACTCACTGGCGATTTCTACCGCGCAAGGTAGTTTGGCGATTTGCTCTATCCAGTAGCGCGCCGTCATGCCCGCGTGCCAGCTCGTGCCACAGGCGAGGATCAACACGCGCTTCGCATCTTTGAACATCTCGCCAGCCGATGCGCCGAACAATTGCGGCACCACACTTTGCGCGGCGCCGATCAGTTCGAGCGTGTTCGCCAGCGCCTGCGGTTGCTCGAAAATTTCCTTCTGCATGTAGTGGCGGAATTTGCCCAGCTCCACCGCGTCGGCGGAGAGTGCGCTGACGTGTATGGGACGCGTCACTGCGTGACCTTGGGCATCCACCACCCGATAACCAGCGCGCGAAATCTCGGCGATGTCGCCGTCTTCGAGATAAATCATGTTGCGCGTGACTTGCAGCAACGCTGTCGTATCCGACGCAGCATAGTGGCCGTCTTGCGCGACGCCGAGTAGCAGTGGCGCACCGTGGCGGGCAACAATTAGCCGTTGCGGTTCCTTTTCGGACAACACTGCGATGGCATAGGCGCCGATCAGTTCCGCGCAAGCAGCACGCGTGGCGTCGAAAAGATCGGGCAGCGTTCTGAGCTTGTGCTCGATGAGGTGGGCGATGGCTTCAGTGTCGGTATCGGACGTGAAGGTATAGCCGAGAGCGATGAGTCGCGCCTTGATCGCTTCGAAATTTTCGATGATGCCGTTATGCACCACCGCTAGACCGCCAGAAACATGCGGATGGGCGTTGCGCTCAGAGGGCGCGCCATGCGTCGCCCAGCGAGTGTGTGCGATTCCGGCATGCGATGTCGCACCTTCCGCCTGCGTCGTCAATTCGGCGACGCGCCCCACGCTACGAAAGCGATGCAAACCCCCATTCAATATGGCGAGGCCCGCCGAGTCATAGCCGCGATACTCGAGCTTGCGCAGCCCTTCCAGTAGAACAGGAACGATATTGCGGTCAGCGACCGCCGCCACGATGCCACACATAAGATGTATCCTTCTAAAACGACAGATCGCGGGAATAAGCGCGGATTGAACTTTGCCGCGTTAATCCGTGGCTAACTCTTTTTTTGTTTCACTGGCCGCTTCCATGTTGGAATCGTTACCTGTTTCGCGCGCGACATGGTGAGCTGCTCTGGCGGCGCATCGCTAGTGAGCGTGGTACCGGCGCCTAGCGTAGCGCCCCGGCCTACCGTAACAGGTGCGACCAGTTGTGTATCTGAGCCTATGAACACATCATCTTCAATCACCGTGCGGTGCTTGTTCGCGCCATCGTAATTGCAAGTGATGGTGCCCGCGCCAATATTCACGTTCTTGCCGATGGTGGCATCGCCGACGTAGGAGAGATGATTGGCCTTGGAGTTTTTGCCTATGAGGCTGTTCTTCACCTCGACGAAATTACCCACATGCACCGCTTCATCCAGCTTGCTACCGGGACGCAGCCGCGCGTAGGGGCCGATAACGCAACGCGGGCCAATCTCCGCATCGTCAATATGTGAGAAAGGCGCAATGCGTGTGCCAGCGCCAACAGTAGCGTTCTTCAGCACACAATTTGCGCCAATCTCGACGCCGTCGGCCAACATCACGCGACCTTCGAAAATGCAGTTCACGTCAATAAGCACATCGCGCCCGCAATCCAGTTCGCCGCGTACGTCCAATCTGGCCGGGTCGGCGAGCGCCACACCCTGTTCCATCAGACGCAGCGCGTTGCCGTGCTGATAGATGCGTTCGAGTTCCGCAAGCTGCACCTTGCTGTTGACGCCCAAGACTTCCCATTCAGCCTCGGGTTGAGCACTTGCCACCGGCATACCTTCTGCGATGGCGAGTCGCACAATATCGGTAAGGTAATACTCGCCCTGTGCGTTGTTGTTGCCAAGCTCCGGCAACCAGCGCAACAACGCCGCCGTTGGTGCGACAACAAAGCCGGTGTTGATTTCGGTGATCGTGCGTTCGTCTTCGCTGGCGTCTTTTTCTTCGACGATGCGCTGGACCTTGCCGTTCTCGCGCACGATGCGCCCATAGCCGGATGGGTTAGTCATCTCGACAGTGAGGACGCCCAGTCCCTCGCCGGCGGTTTCGCACAAGCGCGACAAGGTAGCACTGTTGATCAGCGGCACATCGCCGTACAACACCAGCGTAGGCACAGCGGGGTCAAGATGCGGCAGCGCTTGCAGCACGGCGTGGCCGGTACCGAGTTGCGGTTCCTGCTTTACCCACATGACGTCAACATCGGCGTAGCGCTCACGCACGGCTTCGCCGCCGTGGCCATACACCACACAGACCTTGCGCGCGCCGAGTTCGCGGGCGGTTTCCAGCACATGCGTTAGCAGGGGCTGCCCGCCCAGGCGATGCAGCACCTTGGGCAAATCGGAACGCATGCGCTTGCCTTGTCCCGCGGCGAGGATAACGACGTTCATGCAAATGGCGAAGGCTCGAAAAGACGCGTGGATTCTAGCATGGCGACTATGACGATTTGTGTGACGGACTGCGCACAGCAAAAGGGGCGACCATGTCGCCCCTTTCTAAAAAAAGTGCACGCCCATCAACGTGGCAGCGTCGAACTCCCCATAAGGAACTCGTCAACAGCCCGCGCACCTTGTCTACCTTCACGGATTGCCCACACGACCAAGGACTGGCCCCGACGCATGTCGCCCACCACGAACACCTTAGGCACATTGGTTTGATAGCAGCCTTCGCCATCGGTCGTCGCGCGGGCATTGCCACGCGTGTCTTTTTCTACGCCGAATTGATCGAGTATGCCCCCCACCGGACCGAGGAAACCCATGGCGAGCAAGACTAGATCAGCCTTGACGATGAACTCGCTGCCCGGAATCTCGCTCATCTTGCCGTCTTTCCACTCCAGCCTAACCACGCGCAGCGCCTTGAGCTTGTCCCGCTCTTTACCTACGCCGCTGATGAACTCCTTGGTCGCGACCGACCAGTCGCGGTCGCAGCCCTCTTCCTGCGAAGAGGAAGTGCGCAGCTTCATGGGCCAGTAAGGCCAGGTCAAGGCCTTGTTTTCATTTTCCGGGGGCTGCGGCAACAATTCGAATTGCGTGACGCTGGCGGCGCCATGACGGTTGGAAGTGCCCACACAGTCGGAGCCGGTATCGCCACCACCGATGACGACGACGTGTTTACCCTTGGCGGAGATATTGTTTTTACCATCACCCGCCACCTGCTTGTTTTGCGGGATGAGAAACTCCAGCGCGAAGTGGACACCCTCAAATTCACGCCCCGGGATGGGCAGATCGCGCGGTGCTTCCGCGCCGCCGGAGAGCACCACCGCATGGAATTCCTTCAGCAAGGCTTTGGGCGTGAGGGTGGTTGTGGCATCGTTAATCACGCCTTGGGGCATCGGGCTGTCCGTCACCATCACACCCGTTCGAAAGCTCACGCCTTCAGCGGCGAGCTGGGCCATCCGCCAATCTATTAGCCGTTTGTCTAACTTGAAATCAGGTATGCCGTAACGCATTAGGCCACCTATGCGGCTGTTCTTTTCGAAGACGGTGACATCGTGGCCTACGCGCGCCAGCTGCTGCGCAGCCGCCAGCCCGGCCGGACCCGAACCGACGATGGCGACCTTCTTGCCGGTCTTGCGCATCGGCGGCTGCGGCACGACCCAACCACTTTCGCCGGCCTTGTCGATAATCGCGTGCTCGATGGACTTGATTCCTACGGCATCGTCGTTGATATTCAGCGTGCAGGACGCCTCGCACGGCGCGGGGCAGACGCGGCCGGTGACTTCAGGGAAGTTATTGGTCGAGTGCAAGGACTCGATGGCCTCGCGCCACTTACCGTGATAAACCAGATCGTTCCAGTCGGGTATCTGGTTGTTGACCGGGCAGCCACTCATGCAAAACGGAATACCGCAATCCATGCAGCGCGCACCTTGAATCGCGGACTGCTCGTCATTCAGACGAAGAACAAATTCTTTGTATTCCTTGACACGCTTCTCTACGGGTAATGCAACTTCCGACAGCCTCTGGTACTCCATGAACCCGGTGATTTTGCCCATCAGGCCGCCTCCAAACGCTTCTGCGCCGCCGCCATTTCGCTGAGCGCGCGACGATATTCGAGCGGCATTATTTTTACGAACTTGCAGCGATAACTATCCCAACTGTCGCAGATCATGCGTGCGCGTTCGCTGCCGGTGAATTGGGCGTGCTTCTCGATCAGGCTGCGCAAGAGTTCATCGTCGGCGCGGCCAAGATGGCGCACATCAACTTTACCGTGCGATTCTAGCTCGCCGGTCTCAGAGGCGGCTTCTTCTTCCGGCACCGGCTCCAGCGCTACCATGGAGAGATTGCAGCGTTTCTCGAAATCGCCCTCTTCATCGAGCACGTAGGCGACGCCACCGGACATGCCGGCCGCAAAATTGCGACCCGTCTGACCGATCACCACCACCGTGCCGCCCGTCATATATTCGCAGCCGTGGTCGCCGACCCCTTCCACCACCGCCGTCGCGCCCGAGTTGCGTACGGCGAAGCGTTCGCCGGCGACGCCACGGAAATAGCATTCGCCGGCGATGGCCCCATAGAGCACGGTGTTGCCAATAATGATGTTGTCTTGAGGCTGGCCGCGAAACTCCGGCGAGGGTTGCACAATAATGCGACCGCCCGACAGCCCTTTGCCGACATAATCGTTGGCTTGGCCAGTTAACTCCAGCGTAATACCATGGGCAAGAAAGGCGCCGAAGCTCTGACCCGCCGTGCCAGTCAATTTCACGTGGATAGTGCCATCCGGCAAGCCGGCATGACCGTAACGCTTGGCAACTTCGTGCGACAACATCGTGCCGACCGTGCGATTCACGTTACGCACCGTCACATCAAAGCTAACCTTCTTACCGCTTTCCAAGGCGGGTTGCGCTTTTGCGATCAACTGATGATCGAGCGCGCGCGCTAAGCCGTGGTTTTGGTCCTCAACGTGATGGCGCGCCACGTCAGCCGGCACGTTTGGCTGATGGAAAATCCTGCTGAAGTCGAGACCCTTGGCCTTCCAGTGTTCTATACCGTTCATCATGTCCAGCAGATCGCTGCGGCCGATGATGTCGCTGAGCTTACGCACGCCCATTTGCGCCATCAGCTCGCGCAACTCTTCGGCGACGAAGAAGAAGAAATTGACGACATGCTCCGGCTGGCCGGTAAACTTCTTGCGCAGCACCGGATCCTGCGTAGCCACACCGACCGGGCAGGTGTTGAGATGGCACTTGCGCATCATGATGCAGCCTTCCACCACCAGCGGCGCGGTGGCAAAGCCGAATTCGTCCGCACCCAGTAGCGCGCCTATCAACACATCGCGACCGGTTTTCATCTGGCCGTCGACCTGTACCGCAATGCGACCGCGCAGGCGGTTCAGCACCAACGTCTGCTGGGTTTCAGCCAAGCCCAATTCCCATGGCGTGCCGGCGTGCTTGATCGAAGAGATCGGCGAGGCGCCGGTGCCACCGTCGTAACCGGAGATGGTGACGTGATCGGACTTAGCCTTGGCCACACCAGCGGCCACCGTGCCCACACCCACTTCCGACACCAGCTTGACGGAGATCGAGGCCTTGGGATTGGCGTTCTTCAAATCGTGGATGAGCTGAGCCAGATCCTCAATGGAATAAATATCGTGATGCGGCGGCGGCGAAATGAGGCCGACGCCTGGCACTGAAAAACGCAGCTTGGCGATGTATTCCGACACCTTGTGGCCGGGCAATTGGCCACCCTCGCCAGGCTTGGCGCCTTGCGCCATCTTGATTTGAATTTGATCGGCGCTGGCGAGATACTCGGCCGTAACACCAAAGCGCCCCGAAGCAACTTGCTTGATCTTCGAGCGTAGCGAATCGCCGGGCTGCAGAATCAGATCACGCTCGATGCGATTTTTTCCGATCAGCTCGGTCAGCTTTTCGCCGCCCTTGAGTTTCTGGTAACGCATCGCGTCTTCGCCACCTTCACCGGTGTTGGACTTGCCGCCGATACGATTCATGGCGATGGCCAGCGTGGTATGCGCCTCCGTGGAAATGGAGCCGAGCGACATGGCGCCGGTTGCGAAGCGCCTGACGATGTCTTTAGCCGACTCGACTTCGTCTAATGGCACCGGCGCGCCCACCGGCTTGATGTCGAAGAGCCCGCGCAATGTCATGTGGCGCTTGCTTTGGTCGTTAATGAGGCGCGCGTATTCCTTGTAGGTCTCGTATTGGTTGGTGCGCGTAGCGTGTTGCAGCTTGGCGATGGAGTCCGGCGTCCACATATGCTCTTCGCCGCGCACCCGCCAGGCATATTCGCCACCGGCGTCGAGCGCGTTGCTCATCACCGGATTGTTGCCGAAAGCATCGTTGTGTATGCGCACCGCTTCTTCCGCCACTTCGGCCAAGCCTATGCCTTGCACGTTGCTGGCGGTGCCATCGAAGTATTCGCTCACAAAGGTCGAATTGAGGCCGATGGCTTCGAATATCTGCGCGCCGCAGTAGGACTGATAAGTGGAAATGCCCATCTTGGACATCACTTTCAGCAGCCCTTTGTTAACAGCTTTAATGTAGCGCTTCTTGGCTTCCTTGGTGTCGACCTTGCCGTGAATGCTCGGTGCAATCTCTGCCACCGATTCAAACGCCAACCACGGACAAATCGCTTCCGCGCCATAGCCCGCGAGGAGCGCAAAGTGATGCACTTCGCGCGCGGAGCCGGTGTCGACCACCAGCCCGGCGTTAGTGCGTAAGCCGGCGTGCACGAGATGATGATGCACGCCACTGGTAGCAAGCAATGCGGGTATTGCCACTCGGCTACGCGAGACAGCGCGGTCGGAAAGGATGAGCACGTTGAATTTGCCGACTGCCTTCTCCGCTACCGCGCACACCTCACGCAGGGCCTGCTCCATCCCGGCGGCACCCTGGCTGACGGGATAGGTGATATCGATGAGCTTGGCGCGGAAACGGCCGTCCGTCAGCGTGTCGATTTCACGCAATTTGGCGAGGTCTTCGTCAGACAGGACGGGCTGCGTGACTTCTAAGCGCAGCGACGGTTTGGTGTCGTCGATCCCGAATAGATTCGGTTTTGGCCCGATGAAAGACGTGAGCGACATGACGATCTCTTCGCGTATCGGGTCGATAGGCGGATTAGTCACCTGCGCGAAAAGCTGCTTGAAATAATTGTAGAGCGACTTGTTCTTGCCGGAGAGCACGGGCAATGCCGCATCGTGCCCCATGGAACCGATGGCTTCTTCGCCAGAAGCGGCCATCGGTTGCAGAATGAACTTGATGTCTTCCTGCGTGTAGCCGAAGGCCTGCTGCGTATCGAGCACGGATTCTTTAAGGCTCTGCTTGCCATCGACGGCAGGCAGTTCTGTCAGGAAGTAGCGCGACTGGGCTACCCACTCAGCATAGGGCTTGGCGCTCGACAAACTCTTTTTCAACTCGACGTCGTCAATGATGCGGCCTTGTTCCAGATCGATGAGGAACATCTTGCCGGGCTGCAAACGCCACTTCTTGACGATCTTGCTCTCGGGAATCGGCAGCACGCCAATTTCAGAAGCCATCACCACCATGTCGTCGTCAGTGACGAGATAGCGCGCGGGGCGCAGGCCGTTGCGATCCAACGTAGCGCCGATCTGGCGGCCATCCGTGAAAGCCACGGCGGCCGGGCCATCCCAGGGCTCCATCATTGCGGCATGGTATTCGTAGAAGGCGCGACGCTCTTCGTCCATGAGCGGGTTCCCAGCCCAGGCTTCGGGAATCAGCAACATCATGGCGTGGGCTAAGCTGTAGCCACCCATGACCAACAGTTCTAGTGCGTTATCGAAAGACGCGGAATCGGATTGGCCGTCGTAAATCAGCGGCCAGACCTTTTTCAGATCGTCACCCAACACCGGCGACGAAATTGCCTGTTGGCGCGCGCGCATCCAGTTAACGTTGCCGCGCAGCGTGTTGATCTCGCCGTTGTGCGCGATCATGCGGAAAGGATGGGCCAGATCCCAGGTCGGAAAAGTGTTGGTGGAGAAACGCTGATGTACCAAGGCCAGCGCAGTAACCATGCGTGGATCTTTGAGATCGAGGTAATAGTCGCCCACCTGATTGGCGAGCAACATGCCCTTGTAGAGCAAGGTGCGCGCTGACATCGAAGGCACATAGAAAGTTTTGCCCTCGGCAAGCTTGAGTGCTTGGATGGCGTGGCCGGAAGCCTTGCGGATAATGTAGAGTTTGCGCTCCAGCGCATCCGTGTCGGCAATACCAGCGCCTTTACCGATAAAAACTTGGCGCACTACTGGCTCCAGGTCTTTGGCGGCTTGAGCGAGCCCACGATTGTCGCGCGGGACATCGCGCCAGCCCAGCAACAGTTGGCCTTCTGCCTTGATGCTGCGTTCAATGGCCTTTTCGCAAACGAGCCGATCGGCCGCGTTGCGAGGCAGAAACACCATGCCAACGCCATAGTCTCCGGTTGGTGGCAACGCCACCCCCTGCGTAGCCATCTCTTCACGAAGGAATTGATCGGGGGTCTGAATTAGGATGCCGGCGCCGTCGCCCAGCAAGGGATCGTAGCCAGTGGCGCCGCGATGCTCCAGATTTTCAAGTATCTGCAAGCCCTGCTCGATGATGGTGTGGCTCTTCTTGTTTTTGATATGTACGACAAAGCCGACGCCGCAAGCGTCATGTTCATTGGCGGGATCGTACAAACCCTGGCTGCCGGGTAGGCCCATCTCAGTTCCTCGACACAAAATCATCAACAGCGTGGCTGGTTACGGCGCGACGTCTAACTTAGCCTGACGCAGCGCAACGAGCGCCAGCCCTCATGCGACTAACGGGCCACCTGCGGGTCCCACCAGCGCGGCCGAAGCCAAAAAGCCGGTGCTTAAGCGCGCACGGGCTTTGGACAAAACCATTTGGGCGAACCGCGGAATATACCGCCAAAAGGCGGCAGCTTCAAGAACTGCCGCGGCAGGAGCTTAAATTTCGCCTACGGCGAACAGGCGCCGATGCTCGCGTATGGCGTAGCGGTCAGTCATGCCGGCGATGTAGTCGGCCACGGCGCGCGGCTTGTCCTGCCCAGCCATGGCTTGATATTGCGGCGGCAGAAGGTGGGTGTCGTCCATGAATGCGCCGAAAAGCTCACTGACTATGCGCCGGGCTTTATTGGTCATGCGTAGTACCTGATAGTGCTGGTAGAGATTGGTGCGTAGAAACTGCTTGAGGTCTAGGTGCTCAGCGAGCATTTCGGCGGAAAACGCTGCTAGGGGAGGCGCCAGGCGCACATCATCCAAGGTCGCCACACCGGCGGCAACGATATTACGGCGAGTTTGTTCGATTAAATCCATTGCCAGCGAATTGATCATGCGCCGCACAGTTTCATGGATCAGACGACGGCCGACTATATCCGGAAATTCCATTCGCACCTGGGCAATATGGCGCGACCAGATGCCTACGCCATCCAATTGTTCCAGCGTCACCAACTCGGAACGCAGGCCGTCATCGACATCGTGATTGTTGTAACCGATTTCATCAGCGAGGTTACAGAGTTGGGCTTCGACGGAAGGTTGAGTGTTTTCAAGAAAGCGTCGACCGAGTTCGCCGAGCGCCCGGGCATTATTGGGCGAGCAATGCTTGATGATGCCTTCACGTGTTTCATAGCAGAGATTGAGGCCGTCAAAGGCGCCGTAGCGTTCTTCCAGAAGATCCACCGTACGCAGGCTTTGCAGGTTGTGCTCGAAGCCGCCGTATTCGCGCATGCAGGCATTCAGCGCGTCCTGGCCGGCGTGTCCGAAGGGCGTGTGGCCGAGATCGTGCGCCAGCGCTACGACTTCTACTAAATCCTCATTCAGGGCTAGCGCTCGGGCCAAAGTGCGCGCGATTTGCGCGACCTCGATGCTGTGCGTGAGGCGCGTGCGGAACAAATCGCCTTCATGATTCACGAAGACTTGCGTTTTGTATTCGAGCCGGCGGAAGGCCGTAGAGTGCACCACGCGGTCGCGGTCACGCTGAAATTCGCTACGTGCGGTCGGTGCCGCTTCGAGATGCTGACGTCCGCGCGAGTTGTGCGCGCTCACGGCGTAGCTCGTCATTTCAGTCATGGCAGCAGGCTTCTATGGTGGCGCGTAAATCGTCCGGTCTGGCATCAGTGCTGATGACGCCACGGCCGATGGCTTCTAGCAGTACGAGCCGAAGTTTGCCAGCGCTTACTTTTTTGTCGAGCGCCATCAAAGTGAGATAACGGTCACTGCCCAGCGGCGGGCCGGACACGGGCAAGCCGGCACGGCGCAGAAGATCCACCACCCTTTTCACGTCGGCGTTGTTCAAGGTCCCCATACGGCGCGACAATTCGGCGGCCATCACCATGCCGGCCGCCACCGCTTCGCCATGCAGCCAACTACCGTAGCCCAAACCGGCCTCTATGGCGTGACCGAAGGTGTGGCCTAGATTGAGCAGTGCGCGAACACCGGACTCCGTCTCGTCGGCCACCACAATCTCGGCTTTATTTGCGCAAGAGCGCTCAATGGCGTAATTAAGCGCTTCGGGACGCTTTGCCAACAACTCGTCGAGATGGCTTTCGATCCATTCCAAAAACGGCAAATCGCGTATTAAGCCATACTTAATCACTTCAGCCAGGCCGGCGCGTAGCTCACGTTCAGGCAAGGTATTAAGCGTTTCTGTATCGGTCAGCACCATGCGCGGCTGATGAAAAGCGCCGATCATGTTCTTGCCTAGCGGATGGTTGATCCCGGTTTTGCCGCCCACCGCGGAATCCACCTGAGCCAGCAGAGTGGTGGGGACCTGGATAAAAGGCACGCCGCGCTGATAAGTCGCCGCGGCGAAACCAGCCAGATCGCCAATCACGCCGCCGCCCAGAGCAATAATGGTCCCCGCACGCTCACAGCGGTTCTCCAGTAAAGCATCGTAGATTTTATTTAGCGTCGCGGCGTTTTTGTATTGCTCACCATCAGGCAGAACCACCTCGGTGACTTGCACGCCAGCGGCACGCAAGGGCGCTGCAAGCTTCGCTAGGTAAAGTGGTGCAACGGTGCTGTTGGTAATAACCGCTACCTGCGGTACCTTAAGCAGTGGAAGCAACAAATCGGCTCGGGCTAGCAGGCTCGCGCCGATACGAATGGGATAAGCGCGTGCGCCGAGCGCTACGTCTAGTGTACGCATCTACGTTGTATTTCTTCTTCGATGAAGCGAACCACACTGGAAGGCGATTTGCCTGCGCCCTCAACCACCAAGTCCGCTACCTCGCGATAGAGTGGATCGCGCAGTAAATAGAGTTCGTGTATGCGCGCCCTGGGGTCTGGAACCTGTAACAATGGCCGGTTACGATCGCGCTTGGTGCGGCCATATAACTCGTCAGGTGGTACACAAAGATAGATTATGAAGCCGCCGCGCTTAAGGCTAGCGCGGTTTTCTGCCTCCAGCACCGCGCCGCCACCGGTTGCCAACACCAAGCCGGCCTCCTCGGTCAAACTGCGCAAAACCAGCGCCTCACGCTGACGGAATCCCTGCTCGCCCTCAATTTCGAAAATCAAAGGAATACGTACCCCGGTGCGCGCCTCGATTTCATGATCACAATCGACAAAGCGCTTTTGTAAGCGCTTTGCCAACTGGCGACCGATAGTTGTCTTCCCGGCGCCGGGCATGCCGACGAAGTAAATGTTGTCGCAAGGATTCACCTGAGAATTCTATCAGCGAAACCCACCCGACCAAAAGAAAAGGCCGGCAACGCCGGCCATTGAAATGAAACAAAGACTGCTAGCGCATACCAACCGTATCGCTGATGATCTTCGGCGTGATAAAGACCAAGAGCTCTGTCTTGTTGTCCTTCCTCTCCGTCTTCTTGAAGAGAAACCCGACGTATGGGATGTCTCCGAGAAAGGGGATGCGGGCTGTCGTACTGCGTTCGTCCTGTGTATAGATGCCGCCGATGACTACCGTACCGCCGTTTTCAACCAGCACCTGAGTCTTGACATGTTTGGTGTCGATGGCCACACCTGCCCCCGTGGATAGCTGGGTGTTGGGTGTGTCTTTGTTAATATCGAGTTCCATCATTACGCGCCCATCGGGCGTGATCTGTGGCTTAACTTTAAGCGCCAGATTGGCCTTTCGGAAGGAAACACTCGTCGCACCGGAACTGGTCGCCTGCTGATAAGGAATTTCTACGCCCTGCTCAATCAATGCCTCGATCTGGTCGGCAGTCATCACGCGTGGGCTGGAGATGACTTTACCCTTCCCATCCTGTTCCAAGGCAGTCAGTTCGAGGTTGAGAAACTGGGTGCGAGCGCGGTTAAAGAGGACGAAGGATAGCTGTCCAACTTTACTGCCAGCTAAATCTCCCGCCCTCAGATTTGAACCCAGGGAATCATTCATAAAGTCGGGAATCGGTGTTGCAATCTGTCCTGTCTGGAAACCGGTGGAAGACAATCCACCCCCCACGGTAAATAAACCTCTGTTGGCGGCATTGTGACCAATAGCGGATTCGTTGTACCCAAGACGGCTGCCGAGATTTCTCGCAAAATTGTCCTCGGCTTCCACGATGCGGGCCTCGATAAGCACCTGCGCTACCGGCACATCGATTTCGGCCAGCAGCCGACGAACATCTTCAAGCCGGCTGGGCACGTCCTGCACAAACAGCTTGTTGGTGCGCACGTCAAAAATCGCGCTCCCGCGTTTGGAGAGGATAGGTTGGGTCTTGTCCGTTAGGAGGCGCTGCACCGCATCCGCCTTCTGATAGTTCAGTTGAAAGCTTTCGGTCCGAGTCCCTTCCAGGTCGGTTATTTGCTGTTTTGACTCTAGTTGCAGTTTTTCCCGTGCGGCAAGTTCGTCTCGAGGCGCAATCCAGACGACGTTGCCATTTTTGCGCATGTCCAAACCCTTGGCCTGCAGAATGATTTCCAAAGCTTGGTCCCAAGGCACATCTTTCAAACGCAAGGTCAGACTGCCGTTGACACTGTCGCTGGTGATGATGTTGAAATTGGTAAAGTCGGCAATCACCTGAAGCACAGCGCGCACGTCAATATTCTGGAAATTGAGCGAAAGTTTTTCGCCCTGATAGCCACGTCCGCTGCCCTGCACCAGTTTATTTGGATCTTCGACAATGGGCTTCACCTCAATAACAAACTGATTGTCACTTTGGTAAGCATTGTGCTCCCACATCCCTTTTGGAGAAATGGTCATGCGGACGTTGTCCCCCTGCGGCTGCGTACTAACCGAGGTGACTGGCGTCGCAAAGTCCGTAACATCTAAACGACGGCGCAGATTGTCTGGCAATGCGGTTTTGACGAAGTCAACAATGAGGTTTTTTCCTTGCTGGCGAATGTCTATGCCAACGTTACTGTCCGACATATCCACGACAATGCGGCCCTCGCCATCTTTGCCGCGGCGAAAATTGATGTCGCGAATGCCATGATTTTCGGCCGCCGATTTTGATTCCGCGAAGCGTTGTGCGTTTGCTTTACGGTCCTCAGGAGCAACCACCTGACCAGCCGCCAAAGTGATGAATAAACTCTTGCCATCGATACGCGTATCGAACTGTTGGAGCTGACCCAGGTTAAGTACCAGCCGGGTACGATCTCCGACCTGAACGACGTTAATGCTGCGCAGATCGCCTTCGTTAACGTTCTGCGAGTTGCGCCCTAGCGCATTACCCGTCGCCGGAAAGTCAAAGGCGACGCGAGCCGGTTTCGCCACTGTGAAGCTAGCCGGCGGCGCAGTTAACGGCTGTGCCGTAGTCAGCTTGACAATGACGCTACCCCCTTGCTGGCTAACGTCAAGTGCCACTATGCTGTTCTGCACATTGGCTGATTCATTTTTTTCTTGGCTTTGTGCCAAGACTGCGCTGGCTAATATCACACCTCCGCAAAGAAACAGTTGCCGCAAAATCGCCGTTCTTTTAATCATCGCTTCCCCTCCTGCTTCTCCTGCAACTGCAATGTGCTGGTACGCTCAGCGTAATCACCCAACGAATCGGGGACCAGCTCCTTCAACGTCAGCTCCGCTTCATTGATGCCGGTAATTACGCCAAAGCTCTGGCCCATGTAATTCCCCACCTTGACTTGATAAACGTTTTTGTCCGCTTGAATTAGGGCATTAACCGACTTACCCTTGACGATCGTACCGACCATTTTCAGCGATTCGAGCGGATAAGCCTCCAATGGCTCCTTGCGACGATTCAAATCCGGTTGTATGCCGCCACCTTTTCCTGCTTTACGCTCAGGCTCGATTTTCGAAGCCTGGAACGGCTCGACCAAACCGACAGCATCGTAGCCAACAACCGGGTAGGGCCTGATTTCGGGCAGGGGAGGCACCTTGCCTTTGAAGTCCTTCGTAGATTCTGCCATCCACTGCTTGAGGTCCTGATGTTCGTCACTGCCGCAAGCCGACAAGCCGACACACGCCAACACGGCGATCAGCTTCTTCATTTCTTAGCACCCTGAGCTTTAGACGCTTTTTCACGTTTCTGTTTTGCCACTTCTTCGTCGTCCAGGTAGCGATAGGTCATGGCTACCGCGTCCATCTTCAATGGCTGGTCCTTGCCGGGTTCAATTGCGATGTCCGTGAGCGAAACGATACGGGATAACTTCGCGATATCTCCAGCAAATGCACCGAGATCGTGATACCCCCCCGTCAATCGTATGGTGATAGGCAGTTCGGAATAAAAATCTTTTTGCGTTTCATTGCCCGGCTTGAATAGTTCAAACTGCAAGCCGCGGCCCAGCCCTGCCTGATTGATATCAATCAACAAAGCTTCCATTTCCGATTTATTGGGTAACTGCTTCAACAAAGCACCGAATGCCTTGTCGATATCCGCGAGTTGTTTGCGATGCTCATCCAGGTTGATGGCCTGCTTTTTTTTAGCAAGATACTCGTCTTTAAGCTTCACCTCTTGCTGTTGTTTCGCACTCAACTCGTCTAGCTGGCCATTCCAGTCGAACCACCAAGCCGCAAACAGCAAGGCTACGAATAGTGCCAACAGTAAGGATATCCGGGGTAAGAGTGGCCAGGTACCTAGGTCTTTCGGGTCTAGCGATTTGAAGTCCTCGACCAGCGCGTTGAAGTCGAATCGGGGTACCGCAGGCAAAGCCGGAATCGCGAGCTTGGTCATGCTTTTTTATCCTGCTTAACAGTCGGAGCGGGCGGGGCGCCGCTCCCTTTGCTAGCGCCCGCCTTCTTGTCTTCCTGGGCCGCCGCTCTGGCAACAGTGGCATTCAACAGAAACTCGTTTAGACGTCGATTCCCCAGCGTAACAGCCTTAATTTCCACCAAGTTAGGATTCTCAAGTAAGGTTGAAGATTCTATGCTGCGCATGAGAGTAGAGACACGAGCATTCGATTGCGCGTAGCCGGTAATAACAATTTTTTGCCCAGTTTGCTTGAGGCTCTTAAGATAAATACCATCTGGCGTCTGGCGCGCCAATTCGTTGAAGAGTCTTACCGCTTCCGCGCGATTTTCCTGTAATGACTCAATCACTCGTTTACGCGAAAGTAAAGCATCTGTTTGCTCTTTTAGCCGCTTAATCTCATCAATCTCGGTATCGAGTGCCGCAACTTCCTTCTTCAAGAAATCGTTTTTGCTCTCTTGCTGACTGACATAACCGGAGATCACGCCGTGCACCATCACAGCGATCAAGCCTGCGAGGACGGCAATTAGGCCGGCGAGGGCAAAAAATTGCTGGCGCCGCGCCTTGCGCTTTTCTTCGCGATGCGGGAGGAGGTTTATGCGGATCACTGATCAAATCTCCGCAAAGCGAGCCCACAGGCCACCATCAACGACGGGGCGTCGGCCGCAAGGTTCTTCGGGCGGATGCGCTGCGAGAGGGCCATGTTGGCGAACGGATTCGCAACGACGGTGCTGATCTGAGTACGGTTGGCTACCAAATCATCCACGCCCGGTATCACGGCGCAGCCGCCAGCGAGGACGATGTGATCGACCTGATTATATTGGGTTGAGGTAAAGAAGAATTGAAGCGCACGCGAGACTTCCAGCGCGAGACTGTCCATGAAAGGGCGCAGCAGTTCCGCATCGTAGTTTTCGGGCAAATTGCCGGCGCGTTTTGCTGCCTCGGCTTCTTCCTGGTTCATGCCGTATTGACGCATGATGTCCTGCGTGAGCTGGCTACCGCCGAAGGCTTGTTCGCGCGAATAAAGCGGCTGGTCGTTGCGCAGGATGGTGACGTTCATGACGTTCGCACCGATATCCACCAACGCGATCACTTTATCCTTGCCGCCCTCCGGGAGTTGTTGCTCGACCAATTCGAAAGCGGATTGGGCGGCGTAAGACTCAACGTCCATCACCAGCGCTTTCAAACCAGCGGCTTCGGCGACGGCCACGCGATCCTCGACTTTTTCTTTGCGGGATGCCGCGATAAGAATTTCCACTTCTTCGGGGCTACTTGGCGCCGGACCGACGATCTGAAAATCCAGATTCACTTCATCCAGTGCAAAGGGGATGTACTGATTAGCCTCAGATTCAACCTGGACCTCCATCTCGCGCTCGCGTTGGCCGGCCGGCACGATAATCTTCTTGGTAATAACCGCAGCAGCAGGAAGGGCAAGGGCGACAAACTTGGTCGACGTCGCCATACGCTTCCAGGCCAGTTTGACCGCCTCGGCGGCGGCCTCGAAATTCGCCACATTGCCGTCCACCACCGCGTCGCGGGGCAGGGGCTCTATGGCGTAGCGCTCAATCCGGTAGCTGCCCTTGGTCGGCTCCGACAGTTCGACCATCTTGACAGCGGACGAACTAATATCAAGCCCCAGCAGCGGACGCGCCTTCGGGTTGAATATGGAGAGATCTATCTGCAAGTAAAATCCTTTTGAAATATCACTAGTTAGGCGCACTACAGATAATTTACATTAAATCCTAGCAACAACTATGTCCCGTGTAAAGTTATTTTTCTATTTGCTGTCGCTCGTGCCCGACAGCCCGGATCACTCGCTCGGAACGCTCCGGGTCGTGGCCTGATGAAAGGTAACGGCATATAATGCACCGCCTTTATCCCTTCCTTGGGTTGTTCCTTGCCTCCTGCTCTCCGTTGGTTTTTATATCCGTTCCTGGTGTTGCTCGGGCTCGCCTTTATCGGTGCCGCCCTGGTGGGCATTATCGTCGTCCTAGCCTACCCGCAACTGCCTACGCTAGAGATACTCACCGATTACCAGCCCAAGATTCCGCTGCGGGTCTACACCGCCGATGGCTACCTGATAGGTGAATTCGGCGAAGAACGGCGTGCACTGGTGGCTATCCAGGACGTCCCGCCCGTGATGAAGCAAGCCATACTGGCGGCGGAAGACGAGCGCTTCTACCAGCATTCTGGCGTGGATTACGCAGGCGCGCTGCGGGCCGCAGTGACGAATTTCACCTCCGGCGGCAAGCGCCAGGGCGCTAGCACTATCACCATGCAGGTGGCGCGCAACTTCTTTCTTTCCAGTGAAAAAACCTGGGCACGCAAAGTCTATGAAGCGCTCCTTTCATTCAAGATCGAGCACAACCTGACCAAAGACGAAATCCTCCAGCTTTATATCAACCAGATTTACCTGGGCCAACGCGCTTATGGCTTCGCAGCTGCCGCGCAAATTTATTTCGGGAAACCGCTCAAGGACGTGACGCTGGCTGAAGCTGCCATGCTCGCCGGCCTGCCCAAAGCGCCCTCAAATTACAACCCAGTCGCCAATCCCAAGCGAGCCAAGCTGCGCCAGCTTTATGTTTTACGACGTATGCACGAGCTGGGCTACGCCAACGACAAGCAAGTCGCCGAAGCGCAACAGGAAGCCCTGGTCGTCAAACGTGACATGAATGAATTCGCCGTTAAAGCGGACTACATCGCAGAGATGGCGCGGCAAATGGCCTTTGAGCGCTTTCAGGAGAACATTTACTCTAAGGGCTTGCGCGTCATCACCACCATCCTGAAAGCAGATCAGGAAGCGGCCTACGCGAGCGTGCGCCGCGGTGTGCTGGATTATGACCACCGGCACGGCTATCGCGGCGCCGAGGGCTACGGCAATATGCGCGACATCGTCTCCGATCAGGACGAAGCGCTGGAGGAAATCCTGCAAGACGAAGTGGACTCCGACGACCTCATCGCCGCCGTCGTGCTCGAAGCCAACACCCAACTAGTACGAGCCTACGTGCGCGGCGGTGAAATCGTGCAGATAACGGGCGACGGGCTCAAGTTCGCTCAGAAAATGCTCGACGAAAAAGCCCCGGCCAACAAGCGTGTGCGGCGGGGCGCTTTAGTCCATGTGCAAAAAGACGATAAAGGTCATTGGCAACTTACCCAACTTCCCGAGGTGGAAGCCGCACTCGTCGCCGCCAATCCGCAGGATGGCGCGGTGCGCGCGCTGGTAGGTGGCTTCGACTTCAACCGCAACAAATTCAATCACGTTACACAAGCCTGGCGCCAGCCGGGTTCCAGCTTCAAGCCCTTCATTTATTCAGCCGCGCTGGAAAAGGGCTTTACGCCGGCGTCGGTGATCCTTGATGAACCGCTCACCATTTCAGCGGGTGAAACCGGCAGCCAAGCCTGGGAGCCAAAAAACTACGACGGCAAATACGAAGGCCCCATGTCCATGCGCACCGCGCTGGCGAAGTCCAAAAATCTCGTCTCGGTGCGCATACTCAGAGCCATCGGCACTCTCTATGCGCAGGATTACGTGACGCGCTTCGGCTTCGACGCCAACAAGCATCCGCCCTATCTCACCCTGGCGCTGGGCGCCGGCTCGGTTACACCCTGGCAACAGGTCATGGCCTATTCGGTCTTCGCCAACGGTGGCTACCGCATACAACCCTATGTGGTAAAGCAGATACTCGACGACAAGAACAACGTACTCGCACAAGCCGAGCCCTCCTTGGCCGGCGACGATAGCCTGCGCGTGATTGATCCGCGCAATGCTTATCTGATGGACAGCATGATGCACGACGTCGTTCGCCGCGGGACGGCCACGCGCGCCATGCAGTTGAAGCGCGGCGATCTGGCGGGAAAAACCGGCACCACCAACGATTATGTGGACGCCTGGTTTTGCGGCTATCAGGCAACAGTGGTCGGCATCGCCTGGATCGGTTTCGACCACCCCAAAAAGCTGGGTAATGGCGAAACGGGTGGCTCTGCGGCCTTGCCGATGTGGATAGGTTATATGGAGAAAGTATTAAAAGGCGTGCCTGAATCCTACATGGCGCCGCCCGAAGGGCTGATCAGCGTCAGCGTGCCGGCGGACCCCTCGAGCAAAAACCCAAACGGCAGTGCTACCGAATTAATCTACAAAGAGAGCCTGCCACCACCGCCGCCCGAGAACAGCGTTAAACCGGTGCCAATTGACCTCATGCCAGGGCCTTCTGCACCGGCAACGCCGAGCGCGCCGTCAATACCGAACATGATGAACTCAGGCTAGCGCAACCTGCTCACCCGACTGCTGGCTGATCGCTCGACTCAGCGCCTCCATTAACTCCAAGCCGTCGCGCGTGCCTAGCCAGCGACCGCCATCATCGCTGTCATAGCGAAAGTGGAAACCGCCGGACTTGGCCGCGACCCATATTTCGCGCGCTGCCGTATGACGGTTGATGATGATCTTGCTACCGCCCTCGAATTCCAAGGTCAGCACCCCGCCAGACATGACTTCATAATCAATATCCACCGTCGCCGCATCTAGCGCTGCGTCTATGCGCGCCAGCATGGCATCGGCCAAATCGTTGAACTCCGTTTCGTTCAGGGTAGCCATTCTGCTAACATTCCTTTTTCACTTTTGGCAAGAATCATGCGCCACTATCGAGATTTTTTCTGCACACTTTTTGTCTGCCTGAGTTTGACGTTCGGTCTTTCCGCCTGCGGCACCAAAGGCCCGCTCACCCCGCCGCCGCAGCGAGCGAGCGCTCCCACCCCCACGACCATTACACCTGCCACCGTCGACAGCGCAAAGCCGGCATCTACCTCTGATGATAGCAAAGCCCCGTCTGGGCCGATGCAATGAGCGGCATTGATCGACGCGGCGGCGTGCTTTACGCCGAAGACGTGCCGTTATCGCGCATCGCCGAGCATTACGGGACGCCTTGCTATGTCTATTCGCGTGCGGCCCTGAGCGAACGCTATCTTGAGTTTCGCAACGCACTCGACGGGCGCGATGCCCTAGTTTGCTACGCCGTCAAGGCCAACTCCAACCTCGCCATACTCGGTCTCTTCGCCCGCGCCGGCGCGGGTTTCGACATTGTTTCAGGCGGCGAATTAGCGCGTGTCATGGCTGCCGGCGGTGATCCCGCGAAAATCGTATTTTCGGGCGTGGGCAAGACCGCCGATGAAATGCGTCAGGCGCTACAAGCGGGCATCTTCTGCTTCAATGTCGAATCCGCCGCCGAGCTGGATCGCTTGAATAGTATTGCCGGCGAGCTGGGTAAAGCTGCGCCGATCGCAATACGCGTTAATCCCAATGTAGACCCGAAAACGCACCCCTATATTTCTACCGGTCTGCGCGGCAACAAATTTGGCGTCGCGTTTGAAGACGCGCTGCCTCTCTATCTCCATGCGCGCAACCTGCCTCACATCGTCGTACTTGGCATCGCCTGCCACATCGGCTCGCAATTGCTGGACCCGGCCCCCATCGCCGAAGCTGCTGACAAAATCATCGGTCTTGCCGATCAACTCGCCGCGAATGGCATCCCCCTCACTCATCTGGATTTAGGCGGTGGCCTGGGAATCCGCTACCGCGACGAAACACCCCCCAGCGTGGCAGCCTACCTAGCGCCGCTGCTAACGCGTCTGGCAGGACGTAAAGAGCAACTGCTAATTGAACCAGGCCGCGCCCTCGTCGGCAACGCGGGGCTGCTACTCACGCGCATTGAATACCTCAAACACGGCGCGGAAAAAAACTTCGCTATCGTCGACGCCGCCATGAACGACTTGATGCGCCCAGCACTTTACGACGCCTGGCATGACATCTTAGCCGTTGAGGAACGCACGATCGATGCACCGCTATACGAAGTGGTGGGCCCGGTCTGCGAATCGGGCGACTTTCTCGGCCACGGCCGCCGCTTAGGTGTTGAAGCCGGCGACCTGCTTGCCATTATGTCGGCTGGCGCCTACGGCATGACGATGAGTTCCAACTACAACACGCGACCACGCGCCGCCGAAGTCATGGTTGACGGAGATAAAGTTTACCTGGTCCGGGAACGCGAGGTGGTAGAACAACTCTATTCGCTGGAGCATCCACTCCCTTAATCGGTCCCACTATGAATAAGAGAACCACTCTGCGCTGGGCGCTCCTCCTAGCAGCAGTCGCAAGCCTTGGTGCGTGGTTCTATACGCACCAAGGTGCTGCAAAAAAACCAGCACCTCCCCCACTGCCCGTCACCCTGGTGCAAGCCAGCAGGCGCGATCTGCCACTCGTGCTGGATGTCGTAGGACGTGCCGAGGCCTATGCCAGCGTAACGATGAAGTCTCGGGTGGATGGCCAGGTGGCGGCCGTGCCCTACACCGAAGGCCAGCACGTACGCAGGGGGGACATGCTGGTGCGCCTGGATCCCGCCGATTTTGAAGCGCGCCTGCAGCAAGCCGAAGCCAACACGGCACGTGACCAGGCACAGCTGACCAAGGCCCATTCCGACGTCTTGCGCTACACGGCGTTGCAAGAGCGCGGTTTCGTCTCGGCAGAAAAAGTCGGCGAAATACGCAGCAACGAGGCAGCGCTCGCCGCTACTGTGCGAGCCGATAAGGCGGCTGCCGATGCGGCGAAACTGCAACTGAGTTACGCCACGCTGCGCGCTCCCTTCGACGGCGTAGTCGGCGCCCGGTTGGTATTTCCCGGCAGCGGTGTGAAGACTAACGACACCGCGCTAGCCGTAGTGAATCAGGTGCGTCCACTGTATGTGAGCTTCGCCGCACCGGAAAAACATTTACCGAAGCTGCGTGCTGCCATCAAGAATGGCGCGCTCAAAGTGACGGTGGCCGTGCCTGGCGACAGTAGCCAACAATTTGAAGGTGAAGCGCGCTTTCTCGATAACGCAGTGGATACCACTACCGGCACCATCCAGATGAAAGCAACGCTCGCCAATCCCGAGGAGAAGCTCACGCCCGGACAGTTTCTGAATGTGCAAGTGGTTCTCGACGTGTTACGCGACGCAGTTGTCGTGCCTGTCGAAGCCGTGCTACAAGGGCCCACCGGCAGTTTCCTGTATGTGGTGAAAGGCGATAGTACGGTGGAAGTCCGTCCCATAGACGTGCTGGCCACCCGCGACGGCTGGAGCGCCATAGGCAAAAATCTGCGCCTAGGTGAAACGGTTGTCACCGACGGCCAGTTGCGTTTGACCCCGGGCGCCAAGGTGCAGGCCAAGGTCACCCCCACCACCCCGACCGGGCCGACTTCCTCTCCCGCTGGCGCGGTGACCGCTTCCCCCGCTACTGCAGCCCCCAGCGGGCGCTAATCATGCAGTTGCCCGAGCTTTGCATTCGTCGGCCGGTGATGACCACCTTGCTGATGGCAGCCTTCGTGCTGTTCGGCATCATCGCCTATCGCGCGCTGCCGGTGAGCGAATTGCCCAGTGTGGATTTCCCTACGATCTCAGTGACTGCGGCATTGCCTGGCGCCTCTCCGGAGACCATGGCGGCAGCCGTCGCCACGCCACTTGAGGGTCAGTTCTCAACCATTGCCGGTCTGGATTCGATGACGTCCACCAGCGCGCAGGGTACGACATCCATCACGCTGCAATTTTCGCTAGACAGAAATATCGACGCCGCCGCGCAGGACGTGCAGTCCGCCATCGCCGCAGCGCAGCGCAAGTTGCCGCCGGACATGCCCACGCCACCTTCGTTCCGCAAGATAAATCCGGCCGACTCGGCAATTTTTTATATCGCCATGCTGTCCGCTACGCTGCCGATGCCAGTGGTGGATGAATACGCCGAGACCCAGCTCGCGCAGCGACTGTCGACAATTTCCGGTGTGGCTCAGGTGCAGGTGTTTGGCGCAACGAAGTTTGCAGTGCGCGTGCAGACCGATCCCAACCAGCTCGCCTCGCGCGGCATTGGCATAGACGAATTGCAGCAGGCCATCAAGCAAGCCAACGTCAACCAGCCGGTGGGCAGCATAGAAGGCAGCCGACTCAGCTTTGCCATCAAGGACAACGGTCAGCTCGTCAACGCCGAGGCTTACCGCCCCCTCATCGTCGCCTGGAAGAACGGCGCGCCGGTGCGCCTGGAGGAAGTCGCCGCGCCCCTCGACAGCGTGGAGAATAACAAGATCGCCAGTTGGTACGTCGACAAGCGCGCCATCGTGTTGGCGATACAGCGCCAGCCGGGCACGAACACCATCGAGACCGTGAACGCCATCAAGCAGGTATTGCCGGCCTTCCAGGCCAAGCTGCCTGCTTCCATCGAGATGCACGTCCTCTTCGACCGCAGCGTGTCTATCCGTGACTCCATCAACGACGTGCAATTCACGTTAGTGCTGGCTGGCTTCCTGGTGATCCTGGTCATTCTGCTGTTCCTGCGCAACCTCTCCGCCACGTTGATCCCCGCGCTGGCGCTGCCCATTTCGGTTATCGGCACTTTCGCCTTGATGCAAGTGTTTGGCTACAGTCTGGACAACCTCTCGCTGCTGGCGCTGACCCTCTCGGTGGGCTTTGTCGTCGATGACGCCATTGTCATGCTGGAAAATATCATGCGCCATGTCGAGGCCGGTGAGCCGCCCTTCGAGGCGGCGATCAAGGGCGCGCGCGAAATCGGCTTCACCATTATTTCCATGACGCTGTCACTCACCGCCGTGTTCATCCCGGTGATGTTCATGAGCGGCATCGTGGGTCGGCTACTACATGAATTCGCGGTGACTATCTGCGCAGCAATTCTTGTCTCGGGCCTGGTCTCGCTCACGCTAACGCCCATGCTCTGCAGTCGCTACATCAAGGCGGCGGGAACAGAACGTCATGGCCGTGTCTACATCGCACTGGAGAAATTCTTCGACGCCCTGCTATCCCGTTATCGTAGTTCGCTAGCGTGGACTATGTCGCGGCCGCGCCTGGTGTTAATGGTCTTCATAGCAACATTGGCCTTGAGCAGCTTGTTGTTCATCACCATACACAAAGACTTCCTGCCCAGCGGCGACACGGGCCAGATCATCGCCTACACCGAAGGCGCGCAGGACGCCTCATTCGAGGCCATGGTGCAACGCCAGCGCGCCGTGGCAACCATCCTCGCGGCCGATAAGAATGTCGAAGCTTTCATGTCATCGGTGGGTGCCGGCGGCCCGCGCCCAACCGCCAACACGGGCACCATGTTCATTCGCCTCAAGCCCCGCGGCGAACGCCTGAGTGCCGAGCAAGTTATCCAGGAATTGCGGCCTAAACTCCAAGTTGTGCCGGGCATCAAGGTCTATCTGCAAAACCCGCCGCCCATACGCATCGGTGGCCAGATCACCTCGGCGCAGTATCAATACACGTTGCAGGACACGGATCTCGACGAACTTTACGAATGGACCGGCATCCTGCTCGCGCGCATCCGCCAGTTGCCCGGCTTTATCGACGTATCAAGCAACCTCAACAACCAAAGCCCGGTCATGGCGCTGGACATCGACCGCGACAAACTTGCCAGCTTGGGTTTAAGTTTTGCGCAAGTCGAAGATGCGCTGCAAAGCGCCTTCAGCTCGCGGCAAATCTCCACCATCTACGGGGCTACCAACCAATACCAGGTGATACTCGAACTCGCCCCCGACTTCAAAGCCGACCCGGCAACGCTGTCGCGTCTTTATGTCCGCGCCACCAGTGGCAAGTTGGTAACGTTAGACACGGTCGCGAGCGTCAGTCGCAAGACGCAAGCCCTGACAGTGAATCACCAGGGCCAGCTACCTTCGGTGACGCTCTCTTTCAACCTGCTCCCCGGCGTGTCCCTGGGCGAAGCGGTGGACCGCATCAAGACCGTGGAGCGCGACATACGCCTGCCGGTCTCGCTCACCACCAGTCTGCAAGGCACGGCTCAAGCCTTCCAGTCGTCGCTGCAAGGACTGGGCGTACTACTGCTCATTGCTGTGTTAGTGGTGTATATCGTGCTAGGCATACTCTATGAGAGCTTCGTGCATCCGCTCACCATCCTCTCCGGCCTGCCCTCGGCCGGCATGGGTGCACTGCTCACACTGCTTCTTTTCGGTATCGACCTTAACCTTTACGCCTTCGTCGGCGTCATCATGCTCATCGGCATCGTCAAGAAAAACGCCATCATGATGATCGATTTCGCACTGGAACGTCAGCGCAGTCACGGCGCTACGGCCCGCGATGCCATCTTTGACGCCTGCCTAATTCGTTTCCGCCCCATTATGATGACGACTATGGCAGCCCTGGTCGGAACCCTGCCTATCGCCGTGGGCTTCGGCGCCGGCGCCGAAGTGCGCCGCCCGCTGGGGCTCGCGGTGGTCGGCGGTCTACTGCTCTCGCAATTTTTGACGCTGTATATCACGCCGACGATCTATCTTTATCTGGATCGTTGGTCGGGTAAGGGGCCGATCGAAGCCACGCCGCTTGGGGCATCGGCTTCGGTCGTATTGAATACGCCCATCAAGTCATGACCGCTGCCGCCGGCATCGAGATGAGCGAATGCCGCCTGTTGGAGGAAAACGCTGGCGCTCTCCGAGAACCAACAAATCGAAAAATTCTCGACGAATGTATTGCTCTGGCGGCATAGGGCAAGCTCTAGGCAATACACGAAAACTCGCGCTGGGCGCAGAATTTCGTGCCCAATCAAACGGCCGCCGTCCGCGCCAGGTCAGGTGCAAACATATGGGGCGCTAGCGCCCCTCCCGAAAACTTTTCAGCGCGCGCTCCAGCACGATGCGGTCGGCAATATCCTTGTCGCGCGTCGTTTGCTTGGTGCGCAGCAGCCCCTCCAGATTGACGGTACGGATGGGGATGCCATCCAGATCGACCGTCTCGGCGTAGCACTTTAATGTGTCGTAAGTTTCGCCGCAGGCATTCAGCATGACGTCCACCACGAAGGCATCGGCCACACGGATGTTTTCACCTTCGTCAAACCAGGCTGGATCAATATCTTTCGCGGCCTGATCTGGCAACACCATCAGGGCTTTCTTGATCTGCTCTCCGGCCCGACGCGTGGCTGGCACCAGCACATCGATATCCGTCGTGGCCCTGTGGTAGCCATGCGCAAACAGCGCGTAGCCACCGATCAAAAGATAATCGGCGCCTTGCTCGTTCAATGACCGGATCAAGGTCTTGAGGTCATCCAGGGTCGCGGGCCGACTGTATTCCTGCATCAGGCGCGTTTGAGAGCGGTTTGTGCCATGCCCTCAACCAGGTTATCCAGTTGCTGGCGGTTGGCTTCTTCGTGGGTTTTGAAGCGAAACACACCCTTGCGGATAAACGTCAAGTTGCCTGTCGGCATGCGATGAATTTCATCGTTGAAGCGAGCGCCTTCCTCCAGCAGAGCCGCCGAGGCGGAAAAGGTGATCGGGCGTCCTTTGCGATGGCCTACGGTGCGCATCGGTATGTCCAATATTCGCGATGGGCGCTTTATTGCGTCAATCGGTGCTGCATATTAACCCGGAAGAAAGCAGCTATCGCGAGCAGGGCGTTGGCGCACTCAATGCTGATGATCGTGCTCCGCTGGCGCGGCCGTCGCGGTAAGGTCGCGCACCTGGGCTTTGACTTCCACGCTTTGAACCTTCTTGTCCTTGCCTTCGACCTTGAGAATGATGGGCAAGACGTCGCCTACCTTGGCCTGCTTTTTCAAATCGAGCAGCATGAGGTGGTTGCTGCGGGGGGCGAGGAATACGGGTTTGCCGGCCGGGAGTTCCAGGCGCGACATAGCGCGCATTTTCATGATGCCGTCTTCGAGTTTCATGGTGTGCAATTCGGTCGCGCCGGCTGCCGGGCTGCTGGCCGAGAGCACTACCGCATCTTCACTGCTGACGATTTCCATGAAGGCGCCGGTGGCGCGTTGTGCCGGCGTGGTGCCGCGTACCCAGGCATCTTTCACCGTCACCTCCGCATGCGCCGCGCCGCCTAGCGCCAACAACGAAACAGCTACAGTTGTTGCGATTGCATTTTTCATTTTGTCTCCTCTAAAAGTAGGCATTCTAACTGGTCGCATTGGCCTCACGGTAGGTTGGTTTTCAGCCACTGCGCGACGAACTCCGGTGACGGCGGGCCGGTGATGGCCTGCGCATGATGTTCCCGGTCGAAGAAGTAGCTGCGCGGCACTTCACCGCGCCACTTGCGGTCGATCTCGTAGCGCAGGCGCTCTGGCACCTTATCGGCGAAGACCCAGTTTTGTTGCTGCGCAATACCGTACTTTTTCAGCCGTGCAATGAGGGCCGTCTTTTCCTGCGGGCTGTCGGTAGCAACGATAACGACCGGCAAGCGTGGCGTCTCGCGCGCGAGCTTGCCGAAAACAATCAGCTCTTCGCCGCAATGCACGCAGTCGAGCGACCACAGCAGCAGGACATAGGGCTTGCCGCGATACGCCTCATCGATTTGCTGCATGCTGCCGCTGACGAAATGGCGCAGCACGGGCTCCTTGGCCTGCGCGCACGGCGCGAGTAGAAGCGCGGCCAACAGCAAAAATATGCGCGTCATCAAGGCGCAAGCTCGGTAGAAAGATCAACCAGCCGCAGCCCTGAACTTGCCGTATTCCAGACGAGAAAAGGCTGCTCACCGCGCGCGACGAGCAAGGGGTAGTCCGCCGCATCCGCCGTGTCAGCTACCCGGTGTGACGCCGACCAGCTTGTGCCGCCATCAGCCGAGCGCATCGCCATCACGTTCGTGCGCTTGCCATCAAACTCGCGCCAGGCGAGATACACCGCGCCGCCTACCGCTAGCACAACCGGATGCCCGGCCTGCGCCTCGTTGTCGCCGAAGGCGCGGGGCGGAGAAAAACTCGCGCCGCGATCGGCACTGAACCGATAGAACAAGCCCTGCGCGTCGGGCGCGTTGCTGAACCACGCTAGGTGATAGCGACCCTGAGTGTCGATTGCAAATGCGCCGCCGTGATGCGGGCAAGCCTCGATGACCCAGCCATCGTCACTGGCGCGCCGCAGAATGTTCTTGCCATCGAGCCGTGCCAGCGCGAAATCTCGCACATTGCCGTCGAAGACATGTCTCCAGAAAGCTACCGGCACACCGTCGTTGTCACGCGCCAACGCGATGCGGCAGCATTCACAGGAATGATCAGCGAGTTTGCGGTCGCTCGTAAACCCGACGCCATTCCCGCTGGCAACGGCATAGTAGATCGCGGTGCCGACGTATTTTTCACCACGCTGCGCGGCCACTGTGCGCTCGCGTTGGTCTATCCATGCCAGCACCGGGCGGTCTTCACCGTCGAGCAGCAAGGTATCGAATTGATGCCCGATGATCTCGGTGTCGCGATTCACCGTCACCGGCGCAGAGAACGTGTTGCCGCCGTCTGTGGAATGGCTATAGCGTATGTAGCCCAAGTGCTGTCCCGGCAGACTCTGCGTATAGGAAACATGCACACTACCGTCGGCACCGATGGCGATCTTCGGACGGTTCTCGCGCTCGGCGGGAATGGTTACTGGTGCGGCATTCACACGCACCGGCTCGCTAAAATGTTTGCCGAGATCGTCGGAGACGCTGACGAACAGATGTTGCCCCACCACGCGTGCCAGCCACAGCCGACCGCGCGCATCAAATGCCACGGAGACGCCCAAGGGGCGGCCCTTTTCAGGCATAGCCTCATGCCCCGTGTGGGCGTCGTGATGAGCATAGGCGGGCACCCCGCTCATCAGCGCTGCGATAAGTAAACAGAACACACTGCGCAAAATCATCTGGTATTTATCACTCATACTGGCTTAGTGCAAAACCCTATCAAGATAAGTCACATGCCAACTCGGCTCATCATCGCACTGCTGCGGCCAGTTTTGCGGTGACGATGAACGTGCCGGAGCAGCCTGCCAAACCTGGAAATCTACAGCACGTAGCGCGCGAGATCTTCGTTTTGAGAAAGGTCTTTCAGCTTGGCATCGACGTAAGCGGCATCGATAACCAGCTCGGAGCCACTGCGGCTACCCGCATCATAAGAAACTTCGTCGAGCAATTTTTCCATGACGGTGTAGAGCCGACGCGCGCCGATATTTTCGGTGCGCTCGTTCACCGAATAGGCGATTTCCGCCATACGGCGTATGCCGTCCTCTGTGAATTTTAGCGTGACCTCTTCGGTGGCGAGCAGCGCTTCGTATTGGCGCGTGAGGCAGGCGTCAGTACCGGTGAGGATTTGCTCAAAGTCGTCCACGGACAGCGAATCTAGTTCCACGCGAATCGGAAAGCGGCCCTGCAACTCGGGGATCAGATCCGAGGGCTTGGAGAGGTGGAATGCGCCGCTGCCGATAAATAAGATGTGGTCGGTCTTCACCATGCCGTACTTGGTGGTGATGGTCGTGCCCTCCACCAATGGCAGCAGATCGCGTTGCACGCCCTGGCGCGACACGTCCGCGCCGTGCATTTCCGATCTTGACGCGATTTTATCTATTTCGTCGAGGAAGACGATGCCGTTCTGTTCAACGGCTTGCAATGCGCCCAGCTTGATCTCTTCGTCGTTGATCAGCCGAGCAGCTTCCTCGTCCGTGAGGGCCTTGAGGGCTTCCTTCACCGGCAGGCGGCGCGTCTTGCGCTTGCTGCTACCCAGATTCTGGAACATGCCTTGTATCTGCGAAGTCAGATCTTCCATGCCAGGCGGCGCGAATATTTCCATCTGGGCTTGTTGCATGGCGACTTCAATTTCGATTTCCTTGTCGTCAAGCTCGCCTTCGCGCAGCTTCTTGCGAAATTTTTGTCGGGCGACGGACTCTTCGGTGCTCTCGGCGTCGCCGTGAAAACCGACGCTGCGCGCCGGCGGAAGCAACACGTCAAGCACACGATCTTCCGCCGCGTCGAGGGCGCGGTCACGCACCCCGCGCATGGCGGATTCGCGCGCGTCCTTGATGGCGATTTCGACGAGATCGCGCACGATGGTATCGACGTCACGCCCGACATAACCGACCTCGGTGAACTTGGTGGCCTCGATCTTGATAAAGGGTGCGCTGGCGAGTCGCGCCAATCGGCGTGCGATCTCCGTTTTGCCAACGCCGGTCGGCCCGATCATGAGAATATTCTTGGGCGTGATCTCGGTGCGCAAGGGTTCGGCGACTTGCGCACGCCGCCAACGATTACGCAGCGCAATGGCCACCGCGCGCTTGGCACGCGTCTGCCCGACGATGTGTTTGTCCAGCTCGTGGACGATTTCCTGGGGAGTCATAGTGGACATTGCGAAAATCCTTTTGCCGCGGGTTGTACGGATAGGCGCGGATAAAACAGAAGGCATCAATCCGCGTTCATCCCATCAATCCGCAGCTGCTTAATCCAGTGTTTCGATGATGTGGCTTTGGTTGGTATAGATGCACAGGTCGCCGGCGATGGAGAGTGATTTTTTGACGATCTCCGCCGGCGTGAGATCGCTGTTCTCCAGCAGGGCGCGTGCCGCCGCTTGGGCATAGGGGCCGCCACTGCCGATGGCGACGATGCCCAGCTCGGGCTCCAGCACATCGCCCATGCCGGTGATGACCAACGAGGTTTGACGATCGGCTACCGCCAGCATGGCTTCCAGGCGACGTAGCATGCGATCGGTGCGCCAATCCTTGGCCAGTTCGACGGCGCTGCGCAGTAAATTGCCCTGGTGTTTGTCGAGCTTGGCTTCGAAGCGTTCGAAGAGCGTGAAAGCATCGGCGGTGCCGCCGGCGAAACCCGCCAAGATTTTTTCCTGATAAAGGCGCCGCACTTTGCGCGCGGTGGACTTGATGACGATATTGCCCAGTGTCACCTGGCCGTCGCCGCCCAGTGCGACTTTGTCGCCGCGCCGAACCGAGAGTATGGTGGTGCCGTGATATTGATCCATGGAAGCTTCCGCAGGGTGTGTAGGCTGAGGTGGGTTCCGGTGCTATGTGAGGGTCAACTCGAAACCCGCAACCCCCAACCCCTAACTTTTTTAGAACCTGCGCCGCTCGACGTGCACTACTTGGTGGATACCCAGCACAACGAATAAGCCCCAGACCAGGTGATTGGGTTGTCTGATCGTCACGCTCTTGCCGGCCACCTGCAAATTTGTCAGCGCGTTGAGGAACATGCCGGCGCTAACGAAGTCCATGCGCTTCAAGTCGGTGCAGTCTATGACCACGATGTCGTGATCATTGGCGTAGTCCCGCAAACCCTGCAAGGTGTCGGGGCCTGCGCTGGATATCTGGCCGACGAACGTGAACATTTCGGACTCGGCAATTTCTTCGGTAGCCACTGCGAGTGCCGCGGGCTTGCCGCCTTTCTTTGGGGGCGGGGTTTCCCACGATGGCGGCGATAGCTCGAAGGTGATGGCGTAATTAAGCGCCCACTCTTCAAAGGGATCATGTTCACCGGTGTGCTGATAGAGCTCAATCAATAGCAACCAAAGTTCTTCTCCATCGCGCCGACCGACTTCGATTTTCGTCTTGAGCAGTTCGATGAACTGGGGCGCGCCCACCATGACCAGTTCACACTTAGATTTGCGTGCCAGCTTCAGCGCCTTGAGCAGCATAACGGCGCCCGGCACGTCGATATCTTTCACCTTGGTAAATTCGACGCGCGCCACGGGGCCTTTGGCGACTAGCTTCTCGAGCTGGGCCATCTGCTTATCGCTGGTTTCGTTGATGGCGACCGAAAAGGCTACATAAGCCTGGCCGCCTGCGCTCAAGGCGGCGGCGATTGGCTGCTTGTTGGCTGCCACCCAAGTCGGGGGTGATTTCTCGAACTTCACCGAGTATTCGAAGGCGCGCTGCTCGAACGGCTCGCGCTTTCCCATGAGTTGATAAAGATCGAAGAGCATGGCCCAGGCTTGATCGGTGGCGGCGCCGAGATTGCCAGCCACCGCCGCTTCCAGGGTGGCAAGCGCCGCGTCGTCCTGTTCGTTGGCGTAGAGTATGGCCGTTTCTTCAATAGCTTGATGAGTCCCGCCGCCAGTTTCTGTCAGCTCCATGCTGGCTTCGAGCAAACCGTCGGTCAAGCCATCGAGGGGCGGCGCAGTGGAGATCGCGGGCGAAGCCGGCTTAGATGTTGGCTTAGGGGCGGGCTGCGATGCCGCGTTAGATAGCGGCTTCGATACAGGCTGCAGCACCGGTTTAAATGCGGGCGTAGGTGCAACCTGGGATGTAGCTTTCTGGGACTTAGGCTCCGCCGAGGTCTCGTGCGCCGTGTAGGAGCCACTGGGGGTGAAGTCCAGCGACTCCAGCACCCTCTTCGGTTCGGGCGGCGCAGGAGTGGGCGCGGCAGTGGGCTTCACGGCCTGCGCTACCGGCTTGGTGGGCACAACCGGTTTCTTCACCACGGGCTTGACCGGAGTGGGCGGAGGTTTTTTTCCGAAAAGTGAAAAGACCACGATGGATGTCGTTGTGAGCCATAAGGGTAACAATCGGCGAGGAATTACACCGATTTTGTGTATGAGTTTTTAACACATCAAAGGCAGTGGTGCAACGCAACTTGGCACACTGTGGCAGAAAATTTTCCGACAGTTGCGTGCGGCGTCAGGGCAGCGCAACAGCCAGCCACTACCCCCAACAAGGCCGCCCTGTCGCGATGCATGTCGCCGAATTTAGAAAGCCTTGGTAAGACCCATGAATACACGCCGTCGCGGGCCGAACTGTGGCGCACCCACCCCTATGCCGCTGCCATCGCGGATTTCGTAGACTTTGTCGAAGGCATTAATAACCGCAAGGCGAACCTCAACAGAACCGAAATCCATCGCTTCGAACTTGCGCGATGCGCCAAAGTTGACCTGTACATAAGCGGGTAGATGTTCGGAGTTAGCAAAGCCGCGTCGCAGACCACTGCCGTAAATAGCATCGGCGCTTAATCGCGCACCCGACCAGTTATATGAAACGCCGGCGGACGCGGTATAAGTCTGATCATGGTCGGTATGCACCCAATTCTGAGCAACGTAGTCAAGTTCATCCTGGGAGAAATTAAACTGAGCGGTGGTGATGTCCTTAGCCAGGTTCACGGTTCTAGCCGCGTTGGCGTAAATGCCCCATTTGTCCGAACGATAGCTCGCCGTGAGCTCGACGCCGTAGATCTTCCCCTGGGCATAGTTGAAGGGCGAAAAGATCAGCGCTTGCCCGAACTGGCCCTCATCCAGCAGATTGGTGACGCGCTTATAAAACCCGTCGACACCCAAGCTCACGGCAGCACTGAGTTGATGGGTGACGCCCACGTCAAAATAATGTGAGCGTTCCGACTGAACTGGTGAGTTCAAATCCACTTCGGGCGCGTTTGAAGTGTTGGTATACAAGGCCACGGTCGCCGGCGACACCAATTCGGTGGGCGGGGGCGTGAAGTAACGTGCATAGCCAGCATGCACCGTCGTTTGTGGCGTCACTTTAAAAACGAGGCCCAAGCGCGGACTCAATTGACGTTCGCTGACAAAGGCGTTCACCTGGTCAAACCGCGCCCCGTAATTGACGGTGAGCTGGTCATTCACTTTCCATTCGTCCTGAAGATACAGCCCCAGCAGGCGATTGCCGTTCTTGGTGTGGTTATCGACGAGGGTGTAAGGGCTGCCGCTGACCATGCCGGCTGCATCGACGGGAAAGACCGTAGAGGAATTGTCGCTGCGTATATTTTCGGTGCTCGCCATCACCCCCACGCGCAAGGTGTGGGTGTCATTCAGCCGATAGCTGCCATCGCCTTGCAGACCATTGCTGAAACTACTGCGAAACACATCTGAGGCCACGCCGCTAAAGACCAAGTCGCCGATCGCGTCGGGCAGAAAATGAACGCTGGTGTAACGGGTGAAAAAGGCCACTTGATAATCGAAATTTGAACCGATGGAACTTTCCAGCGCGAGGATGCCGTAGCGGTTGGACTCGCGTTGACGCTCATTCAGCGCAGCCGAATCGAAATCCGCGACGCCGGCACCTGCCAAAAATCCTAGTCCGTCAGGGTCGGGCGTTTGACCGGGATTGTTAGGAATCTGAAAACGACCGTTGTAGCTGCCGACCATGGCGCTCACGCGAGTAGTGTGGTCGACCAGATAGGACAAATAGGCGAAACCCTTGGCCTGGTTGGTGCGGCCGTGGATAGCCTGAGTGTCGGCAGTGGGGTTCTCGATTCCCAGGCTGTTGGCGAGGTAAGAGCCAGTAAGGTAGTAACTCAGTTTGCCATTCGTATTGCTATATTCGACGCTAGGATTAATCGTTTGATGACTTCCTCCATAGAGGTTTAAGGTACCGCCGGCGTCGAACTGGCTCTTGGTCTCAATTTCGATGACGCCCGCAGTGCGGTAACCATATTGGGCCGGTAGCGCCCCCGTGAGCAGATCGAGCCGCTTGACGAACCGCGTATCCAGAGCCTGACCGAAACCAGAAATGCCTTCCGGCAGGATGACGCCGTTAATACGGTACTGCAGATTGCCGTGGTCGCCTCGCACGTGCAGTTGGCCATAGGAGTCGTTGGCGACGCCGGGCGCCTGCAGTAACACCTGGTTGACGGGGGTGTTGTTGCCCTCGGGCAATATAGCCACATCGTCGGGGTTGAAACGATAGACGCTGCCGCCGGTGTCCGGTGACAAGCCATTTCTAGCGCGATTTAAGTGATCGGCGACCACGACCATCTCGTTGGCTTCCTGCGCGGCTATCGGTGCCGCTTGTAGCATCGCCGCGCAGCCTAAGAAGAAGGCTGGCGCCCAAGCGCCGCCCTTCACAATCTTGAATGATGACATTTTCTACTCCGTGTATGAACCGCTTTGTCCCGCTACTGCAAGGCAAAGCAAACTGCTTAAGGGATGACGACGAGTCGTTTAAGCAGCGCGGTACGGAGGAGCGCGTGAATGGTAGGAAGTGCGGCGTGTGCTGGCGACCCGTAAAGTGAGTCGCCAGCGGGGACGGATAAACAGCAGAATCAGAACTGCCAGCAACGACGAGATTGCCGGGGGGGCCAAGTCCAGCAGTTGGTGAGCTGCGACTTGGCACAGGCTGCACGCTTCGTCGAGCGCCGCAGAAGTGTGATGGTGCGACGACTCGATAATCTGAAGACCGAGCAGGGCAATAATTGCCCATCCCAGAATCCAGCGACGCGCGGCGCACAGCGACTTCACATTCATGCGTTTAGACCAGCGGAAGAAATCGCCGCCCGAGAATGATAGTGACAGCTCTGACACTCACCGCGGACATCCAGTTCCATGCCGGAAAGGTGAAAGCCTTTAGGCAACTTTGGCGGCGCGGGTGGCGGGGCGTCCAAACAGATAACGTTACCGCAGCCGGTACAACGGAAATGCATGTGCCGCGAATGTTCGATATGGGGCTGGGCCGCCGTAAAGCGAGAAACGCCACGCGCATCGGCCGCCCTGTGAGAGAGCCCGTTTTCGACCAACCAATCGAGGACGCGATAAAGCGTCACCCGGTCTATACCGCTGCGTCGCCGGTTGCTCAACAGCGTTTCGAGATCGCGGTGGCAAAGCGGCTTTGGTGCCGATCTCAACGCGTTCAGGACACGCACACGTGCCACTGTCACTCGCGATCCGGTGGCACGAATAGCGGCCTCAGCGGCGGAGATGGATGAGTTTGATTCAGGGCTCATATCGAAATTGAAACACATGCGAGGAGTTAATGCAATCTAGTTGCATTAAGCCAGCAGCGTTTCCCCCGTATCCCTACCGACGACAATCGGCAGCTTCAGCTGGCAACCTGGCAAAGCAAGCCCTTAAGATAATCGCCCTCGGGAAAAGCCAGCGAGACCGCGTGATCGGCTGCGGCGGTAAGTCTGCGCAAAATGCGAACGTCGACTTTCGCGTCGCTGGCTGCCCCCGCAACAATCTGCTGGAAAGCCTCCGCGCTAATACCGCCCGAGCAGGAATACGTCATGAGCAGGCCACCGGGATTCAGCAAGCGCAAGCCTAGGAGGTTGATGTCCTTGTAGGCGCGCGCCGCGCGCTCGGCGTGAGCAGCCGAAGGCGCAAACTTGGGCGGATCGAGCACGATGAAATCAAAACGCTCGCCGCCTTTTTTGAGCAAGCGCAACTCCTCGAAGACATCGGCGCAACGCCACTCGGCGAGCGCAGCCGACAGATCGGGATTCAGCGCCAGATTGCGCGCCGCCGCTTCTAGCGCCGGTTTGGAGCTGTCGATGGAGATTACCTGCGTCGCCCCGCCCGCCAGCGCTTGCAGGCTAAAACCACCGGTGTAACAAAAGCAATTGAGCACGCGGCGCCCAGAAGCGAGAGTGCGCGCGAGCAGGCGATTGTCGCGCTGATCGAGATAAAAGCCGGTCTTGTGTCCGCCTTCGATATCGACTTCCAGGCGCAGGCCATGCTCTGCGATCACCAACGGCGGTACGTTCGGCTCTATGGCATCTACAGCCTGCGGCGCGCCATAAAGCCAACCCACGCGGCCTTCCAGCCCTTCGAGTTTGCGCACATCGAGATCGGAGCGCTCATACACGCGCGCGCAGCGGGTCGCCTGCACCAGGGCTGCGGTAATCGCCTCTCGCCACTTGTCGGCACCCACGCTGCTGAGCTGGATTACCACGGTATCGCCATAGCGATCGGCGATCAAGCCCGGCAGCCCGTCGGATTCACCCTGGATCAAGCGCAAGCCTTGTTGATCTCGCAATTCGGGCAATGCCTCACGGGCAGCAACGGCCGCCGCCACGCGTCGCTTAAAGAAAGCGTGATCGATGGTCTCGTCCGCATCGACAGACCACATGCGGGCGCGAATCTGCGAATGCGGGCTATAGGCGGCGCGCCCCAGCGGACGCCCATCGGCGGCTTCAACATCTACCGTGTCGCCCGCTCGCGCCCGGCCGTCGAGCCGTGCAATTGCCCCCGCATAGATCCACGGATGCCGGTGCATGACCGAGGCTTCTTTACCGGGCTTCAGTGTGAGTTTTGGCATGAGTCTTTGACACGGAGTTTGCGGATGAGCGCGAATAAACGCGGATTAAAAACGACAGCTTGGAAACCAATCCGCGCTCATCCGCAAACTCCGCGGTTATTTTTTCTTCGCCCTCGGATGCGCAGCATCATAGACCTTGGCGAGATGCTGGAAATCCAGATGCGTATAAATCTGCGTTGTGCCGATACTGGAATGGCCGAGCATTTCTTGCACCGCGCGCAGATCACCGGACGATTGCAGCACGTGCGAGGCGAACGAGTGGCGCAGCATATGCGGATGCACATGCCGACCCAAACCCCGCTTGTTGGCCCAGCGCGCCAGGCGCAACTGAATCATGCGCATGGAAAGCCGGGTGCCGCGCTGGCTAACAAACAACGCCGGGCAATCGGCCTTAGCGATATCGTCACGTCGCACCAACCATGCCGCCAACGCCGCGCGCGCCGCACTGCCCACCGGCACGGTGCGTGTCTTGGCGCGTTTGCCCGTTACGGTGACTTCACCTTTTACGAAATCTTGCGCCGCATGGCAATCCAAGCCGGCAACTTCCGCCAGGCGCAGGCCGGAGGAATAGCACAGTTCGAAAATGGCTTTATCGCGCAGTTCGAGAACGTCGTCGGGTTCGGCGGCAAGCAGGCCGTTGGCCTCATCCGGAGAAAGCACGGTGGGGAGCGCCTTTTTTGACTTCGGTGCACGTACCGCCTGGCAAGGGTTTTGCGCCACACCGTGGTGGCGTGCCAGCCACTTGTAGAAGCCGCGCCAAGCCGATAGCGCATGCGCAATGGACCGGCCCGTAAGGCCTCGACCATGCAGTTGGGCGCTGTAACGACGGATGTCGTGAGGGCTTAGTGCGTCTAGCGCGGCAACGCCGGCCAGTTGCAGTAATACGCGCAGATCATGGCCGTAGCTCTCAAGCGTACGCGGACTAACGCGACGCTGGTGTGCCAACTCATCGAGGTAGCCGGCGACGGCCGCCTGGGCGCGCTCGCCGGAGAGTTCGCTCACGACCATTTTTGGAAAAACGTTTTGCCACGGATGAACACGGATGAACGCAATCTTGTTCTTCGGCTGCGGCTGCGGCTGAAACCCCCAGCGACAAAGCAACATCCGTGTTTATCTGTGTTCATTTGCGTTCATCTCTGGCAGAAAAGTCTCTTAAGATTCACTCCAAGCTGCGCAATAAAGCGGCACTCGCCAAATCGCCTATGCGCTCAAGGTAGAGCGTGCCCATTTCGGCGTAGAAACGTTGCACGTCTTCCGACCCGAAGGCGAGCAGACCTACGGTTTCGGCCTCGCGACGCAGCGCAATAAGCGCTACGGAGCGCACCTGTTCACTCCCTTCGCCGAACCAGGTGGCCGCCTCAAAACCGGCGTTGGCGCCACAGTACGGTAGCGCCAGGCCCGCTGAAAAAATGCGCGTCTGCTCACTGACTTCCGCGCACTCGGTATGATGCGTTGGCGTGACACCCCACAAGCGCAGCGCGACATGCGGCACAGCCAGATCTTCGCCCAGATGCGTATACAGCACGGCGAGTACCGCGACAGTATCCGCAGCGCCAGTCAGTGCTACCGCCAGGCGATGCACCTTTTCGCTGATGGCGTCGTTCTCCTCACCGAAGCGGATCAATTCGGCCAGCTTGGTTTCCAGCTGTCTGGCCTTTTCGCGCAGCGTGATCATTTGCCGCTCGGTAATGGAAATGGCGCGATCACCATGCGGATGCGGAATGTATAGCTGCTCCAGCAGATCGCTGTAGTCCTCAAAAAACTTCGGGTGGTCTTTGAGGTAGCGCGCGATATCGTCAGCATTCATGGGTGTTCCCTTGTTGGTTCATAGTTCTATTTCTCCCTCAAACACCGTCACGGCCGGGCCGGTCATATGCACCGGCTGGCCGGGGCCTTTCCAGGCGATATTAAGTTCGCCACCGCGCGTGTCTACGCGCACCGGCGTATCGAGCAGGCCACGTGCGATACCCGCTGCGACAGCCGCACACGCACCCGTGCCACAGGAGAGCGTCTCACCCGCGCCGCGCTCATAGACGCGCAGGCGGATGTGATGTCGATCCACCACCTGCATGAAGCCGGCATTGACACGGCTGGGAAAGCGCGAGTGATTTTCGATGAGCGGACCGGAGGGCGCCACCGGCGCGGTATCCACGTTGTCCACCACCTGCACGGCGTGCGGATTGCCCATGGAGACGGCGGTGATCTCAACGCTGCGGCCACTCACATCGAGCGGCTGCGCCAGCGCATCGCTATCGCTGACGAAGGGCACACCCGCCGGCACGAAGTTCGGCACGCCCATATCCACCGTCACCTCGCCATTGGGCTCCATACGCGGCACGATGACGCCGCATTGGGTCTCGACGCGAATCTCGCGTTTGTCAGTCAGCCCCTTCTCATGCACGAAACGCACAAAGCAGCGCGCGCCGTTGCCGCACTGCTCGACCTCGCCACCGTCGGCGTTATAGATACGATAGTGAAAATCCACATCGGGCCGCGAGGCTTTTTCGATGACGAGAATTTGATCGCAACCGATGCCGAAATGGCGGTCGGCGAGCAAACGCGCCTGCGCCGGCGTCAACGCGATGGCCTGATTGATAGCATCGAGCACGATGAAGTCGTTGCCGAGGCCGTGCATTTTGGTGAAGCGGATTTTCATGATTGCTCGCACAAGGTCGAGCGATCACGCCATAGGCAGCGATCCATGACGACCATCATGCCGCCGGCCCGCGCGCGCTGCGCCGCCCCCTCATTCACCACACCCTCTTGCAGCCACAAGCGCTTGAGGCCTAGGCGCAAACACTCGTCGACAATGGCATCGACGTGCTGCGGCGCGCGGAAAACGTCGACGATGTCGATCTGCTCCGGCACGTCAGCCAGCGTGGCATAAGATTTTTCGCCGAGGATTTCTGTGCAGCCAGGGCGCACGGGAACGATGCGATATCCGAAGCCCTGCATGCCGCTGGCAACACGCCACGAAGGCCGCGCCGGATTATCAGAGAGCCCGACCACGGCGATGGTTTTTACCTCGCCTAACAGCGTGCAGATTTCGTCGGTAGCGGGGTTCTGAAACATGTGGCCATCTTACCGCAGGTCTGTCGCCGCAAGCGCACACCTAAGCATAGACGCTGGCCTCGCCGGGCGGTCGCGTCTTGAAGCGCCGATGCACCCAGTAATATTGCTCGGGCATGCTGCGCACCTGCTCCTCGATGCAGGCGTTCATGCGCACGGTGTCGGCTTCCACGCTCTCGCCGGGGAAATTTTCCCAGGGTGGCATCAGCGTGACTTCGTAGCCATCGCTCACCATGCGGGCAATGCACACGACGACGCGCGCATTGGTGAGCCGCGCCAGCCGCGACACGCCGGTGACGGTGGCAGTCGGCACGCCAAAAAACGGCGCGAACACGGCGTCCTTGGGGCCGAAATCCATGTCGGGCAGATAGAAGAACGGCAAGCCGTCCTTGAGCGCTTTGAGCGCCTTGCGCATGCCATCCTGGCGCGACAGCAGGAGTGGGTCGTTGAAGCGTTTGCGTCCAGCGTAGAGCACCGCGTCGATCACCGGATTTTTTTGCTGCGAATAAACGCTGACCACTTTCATGCTCATGCCCATCATGATGCCACCGGCATCGAGCCCGACGAAGTGTGGCGCCAGCAAAATGATGGGGCGTCCATCGGCATCGTGCAGATGTTCAGCGCCATGCAGGCGTATCACCCGCCGCAGCCGCGCTTCAGGCGCCCACCAAATCAGCGTGCGGTCGAGAAACGCGCGCGCAAAGGCAACGAAATGCCGGCGCGCCAACTGCTTGCGCTCGTCTTCATTAAGCTCAGGAAAGCACAGGCGCAGATTGGTCAGCACGATAGGGCGGCGGCGGCGCCCGATCACATAAAGCAGTTGGCCCAGCAGCCAGCCCAAGCCGCGCAGCAGCGGCAAGGGCAACCAGTGCAGCAGCCAGAGCACGGCCAGCAGAAAATACGAGGGCAGATGTTTCATCAATTCGGCGGTGTTGCGTTGGAAGTTGGCGGCAGCTCGGCGCCAGCCGGGCGTTTATAGCGGTTATAGCCCCACAAATATTGCTGCGGGCATTCGCGGATGAGCGCTTCGATTTCGCGATTGATGGCAAGCGCGATGTCTTCCTTGGCGCCAGCCAAATCGCTGAGCGGCGGACGCACGCGGAGATGATAGCCCGCGCCGCGGGGAAGCCGCTCGGCATAGAGAAAAAGTACGCTGGCGCCGCTCTCCGCCAGTCGCGCCGCCAGCGTCATGGTATAGGCGGGCCGGCCGAAGAAGTCCAGCCAGCGCCCTTCTCCGACCCGTGGCGCCTGATCCGGCAACATACCCACGGCTTCGCCGCGCTTGAGCGCCTTGAGTAGCGTGCGCACACCTGAGAGATCGGCCGCGGCAAGACGCTGCCGCTCGCGCGTGCGGCCGCGCACGATCACCTCGTTGAGCCACGCTTTGCGCGGTGTCCGATAAAGCACGGTGATGGGCGCGTGGCTCGAATAATATTGCGAGGTGATGTCGAAGCAGCCCAGGTGAGGCGTGAGGAACAGGATGCCTTTGCCACGTTGCCACGCAGCTTCTACGTGCTGCCAGCCGCTCACCCGCGTCACCAAAGGGGCGACCGCTTCTATCGGCCGCATCCACACCCGTGGCAATTCCAGCAGACCGCGCCCGGCGTGAGCCACCGCTTGCGGCAAGAGCCTCCGCGCAACATCGGCGGGATACGCCTGCGCCAGGTTTTCGCGGAGATGGCGGCGATAGGTCGGCGACGCCCAAAAGGTCATCCATCCCGCCGCTGCGCCCAATGCGTGCAAGGCCCGCAAAGGCAGACGGCCCAGCAGCCAAAAGACAAAAAGAAGCAAACGCGACATGGGGCGCAGAATAACCCGACTGATTGTGGGTTTGACCCTTTACCGATCAAAAATTATAATTGCCGTTCCGCCGAGTTAATCAAGACAACTTGCAGGGCGGTTAATCCAAATACTGCTAAAGCGTCACCTGCTTCCTTCCCAGAGCCGGTAACGCCGGATCACCGGGAAATCATCTAGGAGCAGCGCATGTCTAACGAATATCTTTTTTCATCCGAATCCGTTTCTGAAGGCCATCCCGACAAGGTGGCCGACCAGATTTCGGATGCCGTTCTCGACGCCATTCTGACCGAAGACAAGCATGGCCGCGTCGCCTGCGAAACACTGGTCAGCACAGGTCTCGTGGTCATTTCCGGCGAGATCACTACCAAGGCGCACATCAACTACCGCGAGATCGCGCAGGAGACGGTCAAGCGCATCGGCTACGACACCTCCGAGATCGGCTTCGATTACAAGTCCTGCGCCGTTCTCGCCGCCATCAACACTCAGTCGCCGGATATCGCGCAAGGCGTCAATGAAGGCGAAGGCCTCGATCTCGAACAAGGCGCCGGTGACCAAGGCCTGATGTTCGGTTACGCCTGTATCGACACGCCCCAACTCATGCCCTTCCCTATTTACTACGCGCATCGCATCATGCAGCGCCAGGCCGAAGTCCGGCGCGACGGCCGCCTGCCCTGGCTGCGCCCCGACGCGAAGAGCCAGCTCACCGTGCGCTACAAAGACGGCAAGCCCATCGGCATCGACACCGTGGTGGTGTCCACCCAGCACGATCCCGATGTCTCGCACGCCCAACTTACCGAAGCGGTGATCGAGGAAATCATCAAGCCGGTGCTTCCCAAAGACATGCTGCTGGGGGACGTGCGCTATCTGGTTAACCCGACTGGGCGCTTCGTCGTCGGCGGCCCGCACGGCGACTGCGGCCTCACCGGCCGCAAAATCATTGTCGACACCTACGGCGGTGCGGCCCATCACGGCGGCGGCGCGTTCTCCGGCAAAGACCCGTCGAAAGTCGACCGTTCCGCCGCCTACGCCTGCCGGCATGTGGCGAAGAACATCGTTGCCGCCGGGTTGGCCGAGCGCTGCGAAGTGCAAGTCGCCTACGCCATCGGCGTCGCAAAGCCCGTCTCCCTGATGGTCCAAACCTTCGGCACCGGCAAGATCAGTGACGAGCGCATTGTCGAGTTGATCGGCAAACATTTCGACCTGCGCCCCAAGGGCATCATCCAAGCGCTCGATCTGCTGCGCCCCATCTACCGCAAGACGGCGGCTTATGGTCACTTCGGGCGTGATGAGCCGGAGTTTACGTGGGAGGCGCTAGATAAAGTCGCTGCGTTGAAGGCGGATGCGGGGTTGTAATTAGCACAGGATTAGGTCGCAACAAAAAGCCGCCGTGAGGCGGCTTTTTGTTTTCGCCAAAGAACTGGCTCTTAGCTTGCCGGCGGCAAACGATCGTGCCAATACGCTGGCTTACGATGCTGATGTCCCACCGTCAAAACCAATATCTGGTCGGGAAGCGGCGCATAAATCACCAAGTATGGAAAGCGCGACATCAAGCATTTGCGAGTCCCCTCGCCACTGGGCGGCCAAGCGGTCGGCATGGTCGTCACCAGCCGCAATAATTGTCGCAGTTCTCTTTCGAACGCGACGCCGAGTTCCGGCGAGATGGTCGCATAATAATCGGCAGCCTCCTGAATCTCAGTCTGAGCAATCGACAGGTAACGAATCTTCATTTCCCGTCGAGATTCCTGAACACCTCATCTTCGTTTACCGCTGCGATTTCGCCGCGATAGTAGGCGGCCAAGCGAGCTTGCGCCTCGCTGGCCCAAGCGGCGGTGATTTCAGAATCTGGTTTGTCGAGGGTCGCGAGTATGGTCTCGACCAGCATCAAGCGCTCTCGTGGCGGCAGCTTTGCCGCCAAGGAAGCCAATTCCAACGTTGTTTGCGACATTAGTCGTCTCCTAAATAGCTCACGCGCCGTAGCGCTTACGTATCCGCTCGAAGAGCTGCTCGCCGGGCATTGGCGCCACGCTACCGTCGCGCAGTTCGGCCAAGCGGCGACGCGCGTGAGCAAGCCAAGCCGATGTCGCCTCCTGGTCTGGCGCGTTCATGCTTAGCAGCAAGCTATCCACGACTTTCGCCCGCTCTTCGAGCGGCAAAGACACCGCCTCGTCAATCAATTCGCTGGTCTTCATATCCAATCCCTCCGGGCGTAACTTACCCCATCTGAGCATCCCCGCGTAGGATGGGTGGAGGCGCTCGCGCCATAACCCATCGTCGGACGCCAAAAATTCGATGGGTTACGGCAAAGAGCGCCTCCACCCATCCTACAAATACTTACCCCATCCAGCGACCGTCTTCCAGCGCGCGGGCGCGGCCTAGGGCGACGAGGGTGTCGAGGAGTTGCGGCAGGCGTTTTTTCCAGGGGCCTTTGCCGGTGAAGCGGGCGGCGAGGTCGGCCTCGGCGAGCGGCGCGCGGGTCTCGGCCAGAACGCGCGCGACGGCGGCGACTTGCTCGGGCAGCGTGGCCGGCCAGGGCGCGCGCGGAATGGCGCTGGTGGCGGATGCACCTCGGAAGGCCGCGCCGGTGCTGGCTTCCAGGCCGGCATCGTCTGCGAACGAGGTCTGCTGCGGTGTCGGCGCGGGTGCTTGAAATGCCGGCCGCAACCAGTGGATCTGGCCGCGCGCTTCTTCCGCAACGCGCTCGGCGTTGAGCGCGACGAGGCGTGCCAGCACCGCGTCGGCGAAGGCCGCCGCTTCGGGCAGCAAGGGCGCGAGATCGCTCCAGCCGTAGGCCGCCAGCACGGCGCCGTCGAGTTCGTCGTGCAGGCTTTTCAACACCGAGACGAGGCCTAGTTCGTGGAGCGTTTTTTCTTTCGCCGTCAGCGCCGCGCCGGATTTCAATTTTTCCAGCACGTTGTACATGCCCGTGAGCGTGAGCTCAGGATGCGCCGCCTGCTGACGCTTGCGATGCGCGTCGAGTTCTTCGGCGAGGGCGCGGATGTGGGCTTGTTGTTCGGGGGTGGCGATGGGAAAAGGGAAAGGTTCGAAGCAGCGCGACTTGTTGTAGCGCGGACGATCTTCGAGTGTTCCACCCGCCGCGAGCGACCAACAGACGTGGACTTGACTGGACAGCACGCCCAACGAATAGGCATCGTTAATAGCGATGACAACCAGCATGTTGTCGGGCGCAATGCTGGCATCGAGAAACTGGAAGGTGCGGTGCTTGGATGTTTCAACGGTGGCGATGTAGCGCGACATCCCAGCAAGTTGCGAACGCAGCTTCGGATTTGGCTCTCCAAAAGTCCACCAGTTGTCCCGGCGAGATTTTCGATTGTTATGGTCACGTTCCGATTTCACGTTTTCCACAACCCACTGGTATACGTCGGGGTAGTGCGAGCGAACTTCGCTAGAGGTCAATCCGAAAAGATCAATCACCAGAACGTCACGCGGAGTTTGGGCCAAGTCCTTTCCGTTGCGGTATTCGCGGATGTGGCGCTCCAAGCTCGCCACGCGACCGAGGCCCAGCGCTGCGGCTTTGTCGCGCGAAACGATGAAGCCGGCACCGTGAAGTTTGAAGCCCGGCGAGCTGATTCCACCATTGGCGACAAGTGGCTGCGCACCAGAAACATCCGCACCGATGGTGAGATCAGCATTCACTCGGCCATCGCGCTCTGCCAATGTCACGTCCAAACCTTCGCCGTTGCCTTGCCGCTCGTCGACGACATTGAGCAAACGCCCGCTGTTGCTGCCGGGCGCACCGACCGTCATCGCAATGCGCACCGCCGCCCCGTCCGCACTATCCACCCACGGATGATCCGGTATGGCGTAGACCAAGGATAGGGACGGCTCTGCGGCCAGTTGCGCTTCGACCACGCGACGATTGAATGTTTGCGTGAGGCTATTGGTAGTGATGAAGCCGAAGCGCTGGATGTCGCCGCGCCGCGCCAGATTGCCGGCGTGATGCCACCAATACATGACGAAATCCGCCGACTCGGGCATGTCGCGCCAGACACGGCGCAAGGCGTCGACATAGCCGTCGCCCAGCGCATCGCGCATGCGCTTGTTGCCGATGAAGGGCGGATTGCCAACGACATAATCCGCCTGAGGCCACTCGGCCTGACGCGGATTCACATAGCGTTCTAGCGGCACCTGGGCGCGCTCGTCCGGCACGTCTTTGCCGGTCACGGCGTGCGACTTGGTGGTCTTGCCGTCCCAGCGCGAGACGGGCAGCCCCGCCTCGTTCATGACGTATTCAATACGGTCATAGGCGAGCACGGCGTCGCGGCATTCGATATTGCGGAAATCTTTCAACACGGGCTGCGGCGGCAGGCCGGCGCCCTTGGTGCGAAAGTGCCATTGCAAATACCTATCCACAACACCAGCTCGGCGATCGCGGCGGCACGCGGATTGAGTTCGAGGCCGAGGAACTGATGCGGATCGACGGTGAGGCCTTCGGCTTCGAGCAGCGTTTGGCTCTCGCCGAGCGCGTGCAACTGGTTGAGCACTTCACCTTCGAGCCGCTTCATGTGCTCTAGCGTGACGTAGAGAAAATTACCGCTGCCGCAGGCTGGGTCCAACACGCGGATTTCGCACAGGCGATGATGAAAAGTGCGGATGAGGCTGACAGCATCCTTGGGCTTGCCTTCGCCGGCGAGCAGCAGGGCGGCGGCCTGGACGTTGGCCCAGTCTTGCCGCAGCGGCTCTACGACGGTGGGCAGCACCAGCCGCTCGACATAGGCACGCGGCGTGTAGTGGGCGCCGAGGGCATGGCGCTCGCTGGGGTTGAGCGCGCGTTCGAGCAGCGTGCCGAAGATGGCCGGCTCGACTTGCGTCCAATCGGCATTTGCGGCCGCAATGAGCAGCTCGATCTGCTCGCGCGTGAGCGGCAGCACTGTCGGCTCTTTGAAGAGCTTGCCGTTGAAGCGCGGCAGCGCGCTGCGTATAGCGGCGGAGAATTCGCCCTTGTCCATGGCGCGCCATAGCTCGCCTATGAGTGGCACAAACTGGGCGGGCGTTTCTACCAGACTTTCCAGCAAGACGGAGAACGCACGTGGTGGCAGCAGCCCCACGTCTTCGGCGAACATGGAGAAGAGGCAGCGGGTGAGAAAGCCGGCGACGTCTTCTGCCGCGTGGCCGGCTTTTTCCAGCGCCTTGGCGGCCTCGGCCAGCTTGCCGGCGACCTCGCGCGTGACCTTCGCAGTGGCGCGGCTGGGGTCGAGCGCGAGCGGGTCGAGCCAGACGCGGGCGAGGCGGTTGCGCAGCGTCTCGTCGCGCAGATCAGCCAAGCGGATGCGATGCGAACGCGGATCGGGGAACGGCGTGTAGGTCGCGCCGGAGCGCGTGAATTCGGCATACAGCTCGATGACATTGCCGACATCGATCACAACCAGAAACGGCGGCCGCCCTTCCTGCGCCGGCAGCGCGCGAGCATAGGCCTCCGCCTGGCCGCGTGCGCGTTGCAGGGCATCGTCAAAACCCTTGCCCCCATTGGCGCGCACCTTCTTGGCTTCGAGCACGAAAGCGCCGCGCCGGTAGCAATCGATAAAGCCGCCGGATTCCGCGCCGTCGCCATGACGGAAAGTGACGCGGCGCTCGAAAACATAAGCGTTGTCGCGCGTATCTTCGCGCGCCGGATCGGGCCGGGGCAAGCTGAGCAGTTCGGTAAGCTCGCCGATGAAGAGCTGGTAATTGGCGCGCTCGGAACCGGAGGCATCTTGCCAGCGGGCGATGAATCTCTCTATGGCGGCGGGTTCGGGTGGCGGCAAGACAGCGGTCATCAACGGCGAATCATTCGTTCGGCATGTGGGCTGGGAGTGTAGCCGATCCAGGCCCGTACGATGGGTGCGTAGGATGGGTGAAGGCGCCGTTGCCGCAACCCATCGTATTTTTGGCGTCCGACGATGGGTTACATTAACGTCAATGAGGCTCCACCCATCCTACGAGTTAGCCGGAAAGCGGCGAGTTTCCGCCGCTTTTTCCACTCGCCCGCCCAATTCAAGCAGCGTATAATCGCCTCATTCCGAGGAGCGCTGCGAGGCGCCGTTGTTTCACCCTACACGGCCCCCAGGCTCGGAGCCTTCGACCCAATCAACCAGCACCCGATTGCGGCGAAGTTGTTTCAACTGCGCTCACCTACAAACCGTGCCGGGCACGGGATGGCTGGTGAGTGAGTTCCACCCCCGCCCTATCCCCCCGTCACATTGTCAAGGAGCATTCCATGAACACTGTGGCTGATCGCAACAGCTTTACCGATTACAAAGTCGCCGACATCGGCCTCGCCGCCTGGGGCCGCAAAGAAATCATCATCGCCGAGACCGAGATGCCCGGCTTGATGGCCGTGCGCGAGGAATTCGCCGCGAGTAAACCGCTCAAGGGCGCGCGCATCGCCGGCAGTCTGCACATGACTATCCAGACGGCCGTCTTGATCGATTCGCTCGTCGCACTGGGCGCCGAAGTACGCTGGGCGTCGTGCAATATTTTCTCGACGCAGGACCATGCTGCTGCGGCTATTGCCGCCGACAATATTCCGGTCTTCGCCTACAAGGGCGAGAGCCTGGAGGAATACTGGGAATACACCCACCAGATTTTCGAGTGGCAAGGTGACGGCGCCAACATGATTCTCGACGACGGCGGCGACGCCACGTTGTTGTTGATTCTCGGCAGCCAGGCGGAAGAAGACGCCTCGGTAATCTCCAAGCCCAACAACGAGGAAGAAGTCGCGCTCTACGCCTCGATAAAGAAGCGCCTGGCGAGCAAGCCGGGTTGGTACAAGAAGACGCTCGCCAACATTCGCGGCGTGACGGAAGAAACCACCACCGGCGTGAAGCGGCTTTATCAAATGGCGGCGGAAGGTCGCTTGCCCTTCCCCGCTATCAACGTCAACGACTCCGTCACCAAGAGCAAATTCGACAATCTCTACGGTTGCCGCGAGTCCTTGGTGGACGGCATCAAGCGCGCCACCGATGTGATGATCGCCGGTAAGATCGCCGTCGTCGCCGGTTATGGCGATGTAGGCAAGGGCTGCGCGCAGTCGCTGCGCGGCTTGGGCGCCACGGTGTGGGTGACGGAAATCGACCCGATTTGCGCGCTGCAAGCGGCCATGGAAGGCTATCGCGTGGTGACGATGGAAGACGCTTGCGACAAGGCCGACATCTTCGTCACCGCCACCGGCAACCTTCATGTGATCGGCCATGACCACATGAAGGCGATGAAAAACAATTCCATCGTCTGCAACATCGGCCACTTCGATTCGGAGATTGATGTCGCCAGTGTCAAAGTCTACAAGTGGGACAACATCAAACCACAGGTAGACCACATCATTTTCCCGGACGGCAAGCGCATCATCTTGCTAGCCGAAGGTCGTTTGGTGAACCTCGGTTGCGGCACCGGCCACCCGAGCTTTGTGATGAGTAATTCATTCACCAACCAGGTACTGGCGCAAATCGAGCTTTTCACGCGCGCCAATCACTACGAGAAGCAGGTTTTCGTACTGCCCAAGCATCTCGACGAGAAGGTGGCGCGCCTGCACTTGCAAAAAATTGACGCCCACCTGACCGTGCTTTCCGACGAACAGGCGGCCTACCTCAGTATGTCTAAAGAAGGCCCGTACAAGCCGGATCGCTATCGGTATTGACGTGAGTTCAACGTGAAGCCACGATGGAGCCAATTTGGTTCCATCGTGGAGGTGGATTTCATGCCCAGTCTTTCGATCAAGAATGTCCCCCAAGCGCTGTTAGAGGCGATCCGGCGGCGGGCCGCGCGCAATCAGCGCTCCTTGCAGGGAGAGTTGATGGCAATCATCGCCAAGGCAGTGGCCCAAGAGCCGCCATTCCAACAATCCGAACAAAGCGCACCGACCCAGTCGGCCGCCAGTTCACCGCAAGTACCTCAAAAATCCATCGAGCAGATTGCCGTCGAGCATCGGGCTCGCTGGCCGCAAGCCTTCGAGAGCGGTCCGCGTGGCGTGAACATCATTCGAGCCGACAGGGACAGCCGATGACTACGCAAATCTTCGTGGCGGAACCGCCAGCGCCCTATCGCGTGCGGCCGCCGCTGGTGGTGGATAGCCTCATCTGACGCACCGACCCGATTCCATGAAACCTGAAATCTCCTTCGAATTCTTCCCTCCCCAAACCCCTGAAGGCGTGGAGAAGTTGCGCGTCACACGGCGGCAGTTGGCACAGTTGAACCCGGCGTTCTTCTCCTGCACCTTCGGCGCAGGCGGCTCGACGCGCGACCGCACCTTGGAGACGGTGTTGGAAATTCAGAGCGAAGGCCATCCGGCGGCACCGCATCTGTCCTGCGTGGGTTCGACGCGCGAAAACATCCGCGCCGTGCTGGCACTTTATCGTGAGGCCGGTATACGCCGCATCGTCGCGCTGCGCGGCGATTTGCCCTCGGGTATGGCCGACCCGGGCGAATTTCGCTATGCCAATGAGCTGGTGGAATTTATCCGCATCGAAACTGGCGACTGGTTTCACATTGAAGTTGCGGCTTATCCCGAGTATCACCCTCAAGCCAAAAATCCGCGTGAGGATCTCCTCAACTTCAAGCGCAAGGTAGAGGCAGGTGCCAATTCGGCAATCACGCAATATTTCTTCAACCTCGATGCTTACACGCACTTCGTCGACGATTGCCGCGCGCTGGGCATAACGATACCCATCGTGCCCGGCATCATGCCCTTCGCAAGCTTTGCCAAGTTGGCGCGTTTTTCTGACGCCTGCGGTGCCGAGATTCCCCGCTGGATGCGCAGGAAGTTCGAAAGCTACGGTGACGATGCTGCCTCAGTGCGTTCCTTCGGCCTCGATGTGGTCACGGCGCTATGCGACGCGCTAATCTCCCGAGGCGCGCCGGGCCTGCATTTCTACACGCTGAATCAGGCGGGACTGACGTCAACAATTTGGGAGCGGCTAGGCCTGGGCAACCGCTGACGACGTGCATCCCGCCGCGACCTTTCCACGAAGCGGGATTCGTCAAAACGGGCCTTGCCGGGCAGCCTGCTTGTTGCGTGGTTTGCAAAGGGGGGGCCTTTCGCTGCACCGCGCGCCGCACAGGCCGCCCGGCAAGGCCCGCGCGGCCACGAGAGTCCTCTTATTCAGAGGCTCTCTATATCAGCGATGTTCCCGGCGGCTCGTTCAAGGTAAGCCAATACAAAGCGAGCTGGGCTATCGCATCCATCTGTCGTTCGAAATCCACTTGCTTGCGGATATAGCTGTTGGCGCCGCATCGGTAAGCGAGTTCAATGTCATGGCGTTCCCT
>JBBQGH010000016.1:0-54137 GCA_038322845.1 Gammaproteobacteria bacterium | reverse complement strand
GGATGCAGTTGCTTGGCAGTTGAACACTCGCCCGCGAAAATCCCTCGGCTTTAAATGTCCAGCAGAATTGTTTACTCCAGACGCTTTTGATTTCAAACATCATCACGCGTCACTTTTTGCACTTGGTCATTGAAACCGCCCATGGATAAGCGGAGATAAGCGGGGGAAAAACGGTATTAAGTCGCTGTATAAGTGGAATGTTACGTGCTATTTTGCATAAAGTGGTTTAACTTTTCGGAGAACACATGGCGAGGCCAGAGAAGGTCAGGCTTGGCGAGTTGCTCGTACAGCAAGGCCTCATTACAGAGGACCAGCTCAAGTTGGCGCTCGACGAACAGAAGCGCAGTGGGCGCAAGCTCGGCCGCGTGCTCGTCGAAAACGACTTCGTCACCGAAGAGGGCATCTCGCAGGCGCTCGCCAAGCAACTGCAGATACTTTATATCGATCTCAAGTACTTCAATGTCCGCCCAGAGCTGATCCAACTCTTGCCCGAGGCCCAGGCACGGCGCTTCCGCGCGCTGGTGCTGGAAGAACGTGGCGGTGCCTTGCGTGTTGGGCTGGTCGATCCCACCGATCTTTTCGCCTATGACGAGATTTCGCGCATCTTGAAGCGCGGCATCGAGCTGGCCGTGGTGACTGAATCTCAATTGCTAACGACGATAGATCGGCTCTATCGCCGTACCGAAGAGATTTCCGGGCTGGCGCAGGTACTCACTGTTGAGATGGGTGAGGGGCCCGTCGAATTCGGCGAGCTGCTCGGCCTCACGCCGGGCCTCGAAGAAGCGCCTGTCGTCAAACTCCTGCAAACCATGTTCGAGGACGCGATCCAGGTGCGCGCTTCAGATATCCATATCGAGCCGCAAGAGCACAACCTGCGCATCCGCTTCCGCATCGACGGCATGCTGCATGTGCAGACGGAAGCGGACAGCAAAATCGCTACAGCGCTGGTGTTGCGCTTGAAGCTCATGGCGGGGCTGGATATTACCGAGAAACGGCTGCCGCAAGACGGTCGTTTCAACGTCAAGGTGCGCAATAATCCGGTAGACATTCGTATTTCGAGCATGCCAACCCAGTACGGCGAATCAGTCGTGATGCGCTTGCTTAACCAGGCCACGGGCCTGATTGGCCTCGAAGCGCTGGGCATGCCGCCACGCTTGCTGGAGCGCCTGCGTGCCGCCATCCGTCGCCCCAGCGGCATGGTGCTGGTGACCGGCCCGACGGGCAGCGGCAAAACCACCACGCTCTACGCAGCCTTGAAGGAAATCAACACCACCGAGAAGAAGATCATCACGGTGGAAGACCCGGTGGAATATCGTTTGCCTGGCATCAACCAGGTGCAGGTGCACGACAAGATCAACCTCAGCTTTGATCGCGTGCTGCGCGCCGCCCTGCGTCAGGACCCCGACATCGTGCTGGTCGGTGAAATGCGCGACCAGCTCACGGCCGAGATCGGCTTGCGCGCTTCCATAACCGGCCATATGGTGCTCTCTACGCTGCACACCAACGACGCCGCTGGCACGCCATTGCGCCTGCTCGACATGGGCGTGCCACGCTACATGGTGGCGCTCTCGCTGCACTTGGTGGTGGCCCAGCGTCTGGTGCGCGTAGTTTGCGAATCCTGCACGCGCGAACATACGCTGCTACCGTCGGAGCATGAGTGGCTGCGCTACGAATTGGGCGACGAAGTGGATAAACATAAGTTCGTAGAAGGTGCCGGCTGTTCGCACTGCAATGGCACCGGCTACATGGGTCGCACCGGCATCTATGAAATGCTGGAAATGACCGCCGATGTCGTCGCTGCCGCCGGCCACGACGACCCCGGTGTTTTCATGCAAGCCGCGCGTCAGCAGATGGCCGGTGAAACCCTGCGTCGCGATGCGGTACGCCTCGCCACGCAGGGTAAAACCACGGCCGCAGAAGCCATGCGTGTCACCAGCCAGACGGACGAGGACTAACCCACGCCATGCAGAGCTGGGCTTACACGGGACGTAGCTCCGCCGGCGATTTGGTGAGCGGCGTGCTCGAGGGCACCACACCGGGCGGAGTGGCCGATGTTCTGCTGGGTCGCGGCATCACGCCGCTGCAAATTAGCCCGGGCGAGAGCAGTAGCGAGTCGCCCGGCGAGGGCTTGTTTGCTCGCCTGACGAAAGACAAAATACAAACGATCGATGTCATGTTGTTCAGCCGCCAACTTCACGCGCTGCTGAAGGCTGGCGTGCCTATCATGCGTGCGCTGGCCGGCATCCAGGAATCGAGCCAGAACAAGAGCATGGTGCTCGTGCTGCGCGACGTGCGTGAAGGCCTCGACTCGGGCCGCGAACTCTCCAGCGCCCTGTCGCGCCATCCCCGCGTGTTCTCGTCGTTTTACCTGTCTATGGTGCGTGTAGGCGAAATGACTGGCCTGCTCGACGAAGTGTTCCTGCGCCTTTTTTACCACCTGGATTTCGAGAAGTTCATGCGCGACCAGGTGAAGGCGGCGGTGCGCTATCCGACCTTTGTAATCGTCGCGATGGCGATCGCCATTTTCATCATTAACATCTTCGTCATTCCCGCCTTTGCGAACGTGTACAAGGGTTTCAATACGGCGCTGCCCCTGCCCACACAATGGCTGATCGCTTTTTCGGACTTCATGGTGGCCTGGTGGCCAGTGCTTATCGCGCTGGTAATAGTCAGCTTCTACGCATTCCGCCAGTACATCAAAACCGAGGACGGCCGCTTCAATTGGGACCGCTTCAAACTGCGCGTTCCCGTTGCGGGCAAAATCATTCTTAAAGCGACGTTGGCGCGGTTTTCACGCAGTCTCGCAATGGCCTTGAAGAGCGGCGTGCCGGTGGTGCAGGCGCTGACCGTGACATCGCAAACCGTGGATAACGCCTTCATCGCTCACCGTGTTGAAAAAATGCGCGAAGGCGTAGAGCGTGGCGAAAGTGTGTTGCGTACCGCCGTCACCGCCGGCGTGTTTACGCCCGTGGTTTTGCAAATGGTCGCTGTCGGTGAAGAGTCTGGTGCGCTCGACGATTTGCTGGGCGAAATCGCCGAGATGTATCAGCGCGAGGTGGAATACGAGCTTAAGACCTTGTCCTCGCAAATTGAGCCTTTCCTGATTGTCTTCCTCGGCATCCTGGTGCTTATCCTGGCGCTGGGCGTGTTCCTGCCGATCTGGGACCTGGGCAAGGCAGCAATCAAATAGTGGCGGCCACGCAAATGCTCGCCGGTTCCGATAGGGCCATTAGAGCCGGGCGCAGCAGGGTCGCCGGGTTCACGCTGATCGAATTGGTGATAGTCATCGTGGTGGTGAGTACGCTGGCGGCGGTGGCGCTGGACCGTCTCCTGGTGTATCAAGAGTTAGCCGAAAAGGCCGCCATGGAATTTCAGGCGAGCGCGCTGAAAAGTGCGGTGCGCATGCAGGTCGCCGAGTTGATGGTAAACGGGCACATGCGGGAAGTCAGCACCCTGGCTGGCGTCAATCCGATGCTGCTGCTGGAGGAGTTTCCTCAAAATTATGTCGCCGATCCGCCCCATGACCCGAACGCGAAGCGCGGCGGATTCTGGTTTTATGATGGCCAAACGAAGGAAATAGTCTATCAATTAAAGGCGGGGCGTCACTTTTTCGCCGAGGGGCCGGACGCCACAAAACAGGTCCGCTACCGCGTGGTGCTGATGTACCCTGTTAAAGTTCTGCAACAAGATGCCGTATTAGCACAAGGAGCGCGACTGCAGCTTTCGCACCCCTATCGCTGGTTCTAGTTTCGGGCGTTGCGGGGGAGTGGAGTTGCTGTAATTTGGTGGCTAGGTTGGCGAATGTGGCAGCCACGGTCGATTTAACGATTTAACGATATGACGTAACGACGCGCGAGGAGGTTAGCATGGCTACAAGTCAGAAAGGCTTTACCCTGATCGAATTGGTGGTGGTCATCACCATTCTGGGCATATTGGCGGCCATTGCCTTGCCGCGCTACGCCTCATTGCAGGCGGATGCCCGTATGGCAAAAATGAGTGGCGCGGTAGGTTCTTTGAAAGCCGCCGCCGCCTTGGCTCACGCGACGCAATTGACGCGCAACTTCAGTCCTAGCACGGCCGTCGACATGGAAGGACAGACCATCAATATGGTGAACGGCTACCCCTGTTCGGGCAACATCGCCGTTGCGGCCGGGGTGCAAAATACGTTTTCGGACTACAGCCTAGGCGCTGCGGCGGGCACTTGTACTGGCACCGGCACCATCACCATCGCGGCGGACGCCAGCCATAACACCGCTCCTAGCAATTGCGTGGTCATCTACACCGAGGCGGCGGCTGGTGCGCAACCAACCTACGACATCAGCAATATCGTCGGGGTCGTGGGCAGGGCGAATTGCACCTAAGGCCGGCGCGAACCGGACAGTCCGTGTTGAACCTAAGAATTAACTCATGAATGTTGCTGTATTCCCCTGTTTGATGTGACTTTTTCCACTCAAAATAGCTTCGATGCTTGATACAATTAACCGGTAGTCTATTCTCTTGGAGACGGATATGAATAAGCAAAAAGGTTTTACGCTAGTTGAGTTGGTGGTCGTGATCGTAATCCTCGGCATTATGTCTGCCGTAGCGCTGCCTAAGTTTGTGAACCTGGCGCCGGACGCGCATAACGCTGCTGCGCAGGGTGTTGCGGGTGCGATAGCCTCAGCCAGCTCTACCAACTATGCGGCGCGTACGGTCAACGCCGCCTCTGGGCAGGCCTTGCTCAACACCTGCGTTCTTATGCAGCCCGCTCTAAGTCTTCTCGTAAGCGGTGTGACCCTAGTAACGGTCGCGCCGGCGAGTAACACCGACTTTCAGATTTCGACGGGCACGTTTGGTGTGCCGACGACCTGCGTGGGACAGACTGATGGCACCGCCGCGCATTGCAATGTACTGGCCAGCGGTAGTGGTTCAGCGCAGCAGGACGCCGTCGTTATCTGCAAGAGCTAAACCTTACCGGGTCGCGGGCAGCGACGAAATGTGCTTGCCCGCGGATCTCGTGAAATCTGGTACGGCGGGTCGCTCAATTCTGCCAGGCGTACGCAAGCTGGCTGGCTTCACTCTGGTCGAGTTAGTGACGACCATGATTATATTAGGCATCATGGCGGTGGCCATTCTGCCTCGCTTCACTAACCGGCAAACCTTTGACGAACTGGGCTTCCATGACCGCATCAAAGCGGCGGTGGAGTTTGCCCGCAAGGCCGCCATCGCCCAGCGCCGCAATGTTTGCGTGGCGGTCGGTGCAGGTACCTTGACTATCACTCAAGGCGTCTCATTCGGCGCGGCGTGCACCGCAGCGCTCACCGATCCTACCAAAGGCACGCCTTTTTCCATTACGCCTACGGGCGGCGTGGCACTGTCCTCGACCCTGAGCCCCATCACCTTCGACGCGCAAGGCAGTACGCCGGTCAACGCTACCCTTACGGTAGGGACGCGCACCATTAACGTCTTCGCTGGCACCGGCTATGTGCAGTGAGCGATCCCTGAGGCGAGCAGACGGCATGTCGCTGATCGAGCTGATCATGTTCATGGTCATCGTCAGCGTCGGTATCGCCGGTATTTTGGGGGCGATCAATATCTCGACCCGCAACAGCGCCGACCCGATGATCCGCAAACAGGCGCAAGCCATTGCCGAATCCTTGCTGGAAGAAGTCGAACTTGCCCCCTTTACCTGGTGCGATCCGACTGACCCCAACGCGCGCACCGCTATCAACGCAGCGGGCTGTACGATACTGCCGGCTATCCAAGGTGGCGAAGTCCGCCCCTACGATAACGTCATCGAGTACAACGGCATCGTGGTTGGCCCGCCCATTCCCGATATTACCGGTACGCCCATACCCCTACTGGCGGGTTATTCCGCGGCGATTAGCGTCGTGCCCGCCGCGCTGGGCAGCATTACCGCAGGAAGCGGCGATGCCCTGCGCATCAGCGTCACAGTCACGCCGCCCAGTGGGCCGACGCTGACGCTGCAAGGCTACCGAACCCGCTATGCACCGAATGCGACGCCCTGAGCTTATGAGAGCCCGCCCCGTTCGCACGATGCTCGGCTTCACGCTAATGGAGATGATCGTCGTCATCGTCATCACCGGCATCATCGCGGCTGTGGTGGCCGTATTCATACGCTCGCCCATCCAGGGCTATCTTGACACCGTGCGCCGCTCAGAAATGACCGACACCGTCGATAACGCTTTGCGGCGTATCGCGCGCGACCTCCGGCTGGCGCTGCCCAATAGCGTGCGCGTCAAGTCGGTTGCCAATCTGCAAAGTATGGAATTGCTTTTAACCCGCGACGGCGGACGTTATCGTGCCCAATGCTCCAGCAACGTGCCTGGCGTGTTGAATGATCCGCTGATATTTGGCGCTATCACCGACTACCCCTGTGAAGCGGCCGACAACAGCCGCTTTAACGTGCTAGGCCCAACGGTGAATGTGAAGGTCAATGATTCCATCGCCATTTTTAACCTGGGTATACCTGGCGCGGATGCCTACGCAGGAGACACCCGCCGAATCTATTCCGGCGCCGGCGGGGCGGTTAGCGTGGTCACGTATACGGGCGCACAGTTTCCTTTTCCTTCGCCCAGCAACCGCTTTCAAGTGCTGGCGGGCACGGTGTCCTATGTTTGCGATCCGCTGCCGCTAGGCACAGGCCAGCTTACTCGGTATGCCGGCTATGCCATCACTGCGGTGCAAGCAGTGCCCCCGGCTGGTGCTGCGACATTGCTGGCAGAAAACGTGACCGCCTGCGCTTTCACTTATGATCCCAACGTACTGGCGCAGCGCGCTGGTCTGGTGACACTCGTACTCACCATCACGCGTAAGAACGCGGCGGGCGCCAATGAGTCGGTCACGCTTTATCACACCGTGCATGTCAGCAATGTGCCCTGAACCCCACAGCCCTGCTCGCCACAGCCCACTGCGCCGTCAGCGTGGTTTTTCTCTGGTTACCGGCATTTTTCTACTGGTGATCCTTGCAGCGCTGGGCGCATTTTTGGTCAGCGTTTCGGGTTTGTTCCATTTTAGTGCTACAGCCGATCTGCAAGGTGCCCGTGCCTACCAAGCCGCGCGCGCCGGCATCGAGTGGGGAGCATTTAGTACGATGACTCCGCCCGCACCCGCCTTGGCGCCGGCCTGTTTTGGCGCCACGAACATCACCTTCGCAAGTACCACGCTATCCGATTTCACCACCACCGTGACCTGCGCCGCATTTCCTTTTACGGAAGCTGGCGTTCCGGTGACGAGCTACCAAATCATCGCCACAGCTTGCAATCAGCCGGTCGCGGGCGCCTGCCCGAATAATGCGCCGGGAACGAGTTACGTCGAGCGGCAATTGCAAGCGACTTTAAGTCGATAAGACATGAGCAAAACATGGCACGCCAGACTGTTTTTTTCGCTGGCGGGCATTGCCGGGCTCGGCCATGCACCCGCCGCATTCGCGGCAATCTGCAACTCCACGGGCACGAACACTTGGAACAACATTGCGACCTGGAGTTGCGGAGTTGTCCCCGCTGCGGGCGATGTTGTCACAATTCTTCTAGGCCATACCGTCACCGTCGACACCAACACCAACAACCTGGCGAGCCTGACTGTTGCCGGCACCCTTACCCTCGGCAACAACGGCACGGCCAGGACAATCACCGTGGCAGGCGACATTACGGTCAGCGGAACGATGTCAATCGGCGCAACTGCTGCCACCCACACCTTGCTGGCGGGTGGCAACGTCATCAACAGCGGTACGATCAATCTTCAACCCACCGCCACCCGCGTGTGCAATGTCACCTTCAATCGCAACGGCAACCAGACCGTGAGCGGGGCAGGCGCCTATACATTCAACCGCATCACGCTGAACATGGGCGCATCGAACGCGAATGTTCTGGACATGCAATCGGCCATGACGGTACCCAGTCCATTTCTCACCATCACTAATGGCACCTACAAGCATTCCAACACCAGCAACATTACGCCCTGGACAGCGGACCCCAACATTCCAGCTAGCGGGGGCTTTTGGCTGAATGCGGCCGCTGCAACAGTGACCACCACCGGCTTCAACGTCACGGTGAACGGCGGGCAGTTCAGAATCAGTGCGGGCACGATGACGATCGGCAATGCAAATACGACACTATTGACGCTGGCCAACGCTGCCACGACTTTGTTCCAAATGGACGGCGGCACGCTTACCGTGACAGGTGGTATCAACAGCGCTACTAATACCGCCGCCGGCACGATCACATTGAATGGTGGAACCATCAATCTCATGACGCTTAGCACGGGGGCGGTCTATTCCTTCCTGCTGGGCAGCGCCACCACCTTCAACTGGTCAGGCGGGACAATTATTGCGGTTAACGGCGACAACACAACGGACGACGTCGATATTCGCTCCGCGACGCAAAACATTACGGGCGGAACGCTACAGATGGGCAGCGCCGCCACGACCGCCGTCAACGACATCTCGTATATCAATGGCGCTGGTGGCGTGTTGAACGTATGGGATCTGGTGCTCGCCTCGGGTCCGGCGAGAAATCACCTGATGCGATCTTCGACCAATATCCTCAACGATTTGACGATTCAAACAGCCAATAACTTGAACCCCAACGCCGGCCTTGCCATCAACGTAGGCGGGGGTAACACGAGTGGTGACTGGACCAACAACGGCACCTTCAACCAAAGCACTACTACCGTCACGTTTACTGGCACCAGCACTACGCCGACAATCGGTGGCACGACGGCGACTACGTTCAACAACCTCACCATCAACAAGGCGTCGAACAATCTGACCATCAATACCACGCCGACGGTGAATAGCACGCTGACCTTCACCAATGGAGATATCGTGACCGGCGCTAACCGGGTCATACTCGGCACAGCGGCCACCATCGCAACGCCCAGTGCGAGCAGTTATGTGGTGGGTTCTCTTCAGAAAAACTATGCGGCCGGCGCGGCCCTCAGCTATTCTGCTGGGAACGATTTTCCTGTTGGCGATGCCGCCAACTTCACGCCCGCGAATGTTAGCGCCGGCACGACTACCACCGCGGGCAGCTTGACGGTATCGACGCTCACGCCAGATCACCCGCAAGTGACTACGCCGATTGCGTCGACTGCCATCGACGCTACCAAAAGCGTCAACCGCTATTGGCGATTCAATAATTCCGGAGTCACGGTAGGCACAGCCTTAACGTCGACATTCACCTTTGTTGCGGGAGACGTAGATGGCGGCGCGACGACCGCGAACTTTATCGTGCAGCGCTACGATGGCGTCAATTGGAACCCCACTTCGCTGGTAGCGGCCAACCCGCTCAACACGCAGGCATCGAACATCACCCCGCTCGTGGCGGGCAACAATGATTTCGCCATAGGCGAGCCGCTGCCTGGTGTTGCTGGAGTGCCCGGCCGATTCAATGCTTTCGAGACGAGCACGCCGGCGAATGCGCTGCTAGGTAGGATCTACACGAAGCTCGCGAGTGTGCTATTCGGGCTCGATATCGTCTCCATTAACGCCGCCAAGACTGCTTATGGCGGCGCGGTTGCCACAGTGACGGTGCAGTTGCTGGATAGCAGCAACAACACCGGGGTGCTAGACATCAACGGTTGCCGTCCGACGTGGGTGGTTACCCAATGCCTGGCCGGCGCTGCGGTGGGATGCGCACAGGCAGCCATCAACATTCCCGCAGGCGGGCGCTTGACGCTGAATAACATTGCGGTGCCGAAAGCCTATGCGGATGCACGCTTGCAAATATCCTCGGTGGGCCCCCTGGTCGGCTGCTCGACCGACCGTTTTGCAATTCGTCCGCAATCATTCGCCGTGACGTCGACGAGTGCGACCAACAACAACACGACGGGAATTCCCGCCATCAAAACAGGTGCGAATTTCAATCTCACTGCGACTTCGGTCGCGGGTTATAACGGGACCCCGAACATCGACAACACGAAGGTGGTGGGCACGCCCACGGCGGGCACGATAGGCGGCAACTTCAGCGCCGCGCCCATAGCGACGGGCATCGCGACTGGCGCCAGCTTTTTCTATAGCGAGGTGGGAAACGTTGGTCTCAATCTCAACGCAGTCTTCGACACCAGCTTCACCAGCGTCGATCAGCCCGGCGATTGCACCGCAGATTTTTCCAATGCTCTGATGGGTGGCAAATACGGTTGTTCCTTGGGCAGTACCGCCATTGCTCAGACTACCGGTGCTAGCGGCTTCGGACGCTTTATTCCCGATAACTTCAACGTGAGCGTCAATGCCCCAGTGTTCGGTACGGTGTGCGTGGCCGGCGCGTTCAGCTATGTCGGGCAGTCGTTCAACTATGCCACTGCACCGGTGATGACCGTCACCGCAAGGAATGGCACAACGAATGGCCTGACCAACGCGACCACCAGCAACTATGCCGGTGCGTACATGAAAATGACCAACGCCAGCCTGACGCCGAACACCCAGGCGGCGCGCTACTCTCGCTTCGATGCCTTGGGTGGTGGCACCACACCAGCGCTGGACACCAGTCTGCTACCAGGTGCGCCGGGTGTCGCGAGCGATCCGGCGATAGCGGCATTTACCGCGGGCGTAGGTACGCTCACCTTTGGATCGGGCGGCGGATTGATATTTACTCGTAGCACCACGACGCCCAGTGCGCCATTTGCCGCCGATATTGCGTTGGCGATTAACGTCATCGATGCCGACGCGGTCGCGTATGGCAGTAACCCGGCGCAATTCGGCGCGGTGACGGCAGGCAATGGCATTGCCTACAGTGGTGGAAAGGCAATGCGTTATGGCCGGCTCAAGTTGAGTAACGCCGTGGGTTCGGAGCTGCTGGACTTGCCGGTGCAACTTGAGGCGCAATACTGGAGCAGTGCTGGCTTTGTCACGAATAGCAACGACAGTTGCACAACGGTCGCAGCGGCGAACATCAAGCTTGGCACCTACAATCCAGCCGGTTTCAGCGCCAATGAGCCGCAGGCCAACGTCAGCATCAGCGGCGCGCTCGTGGCGGGGCGCGGAAATTTGAAGTTGCTTAAACCGAGTCCCGCGGCAAAAGGTTCGCTGCAACTCTGCGTCGATCTCGATTCCGGCGCCGGGGGTGACGTGGCCTGCCAGGCGACTACGCCGGCGAACATGATGTATTTGCAAGGCGCCTGGTTGTCTGGCTCCGGGTATGTTAAAGATCCTTCGTCGCGGCTTAGTTTTGGCGTATATAAAGGTGCGGACTCCTACATATACATGAGAGAAAACTACTGAATGCTTGGCCACGCATGACACCGATCCCTCGTCCTCATGGCTTTGCTGGAATGCAGCCGCTCTTTACGGGCGCCTCGCTTTGCGCGGCCTTGCGCCTCGCGCTACGTGTTTGCGCGCCCCGCCTGCTACTGGCCTTGGTTCTGGCAGGCGGCATGTGCAATACCGCTATGGCGGCGCCCGCTTTTCAGGCGGCGGGCACAGCGGTAGGCGCTACAGGTTCTGTGAATCCGACATGGCCGACCCATGCGGTGGACGATATTGCGTTATTGTTTGTCGATAGCGCCGGTGGGGAGCCGGCCACCTTGTCCACCCCGGCGGGATTTGTGGCCGTGGCTAACAGTCCGCAAAGCACTGGCGCGGGCACCGCCGGGGCACGGATCACGGTGTTCTGGGCGCGCGCCACGTCGACTGCCATGGCAACCCCTAAGGTTGCCGACCCCGGCAATCACGTTTATGCGCAAATCATCACCTACCGAGGCGTTATAAATTCCGGCAATCCCTGGGATGTGACGGGCGGCGGGGTCAAGGCGGCGGCCAGCACTGCCGTCACAGTGACGGGAGTAACGACGACGGTACCGGATACGCTGATCGTCCAGGCCGTCGCGCGAGACGATGATGCTAACGGCGCAGAATTCAGCGGCGAGACCAACGCTGCTTTGACCGGTATCACCGAGCGATCCGACGCAGGCACTACCTCAGGTAACGGAGGCGGGTTCGCGGTGTGGGATGGCGTCAAGCCGACCGCCGGGGCGACAGGGAACACCACCGCGACCGTTTTCAGCTCTAGCAACGCTTTCATAACGATAGCGCTGCAGCCGCAACCGCCGGTCGTTTCCTCCATAGCTCTCGCTAGCACGAACCCGACTTTACCGGCAACGACAGTGTCATGGAGCGTGACATTCAGTACGGCGGTGAGCGGCGTGGATGCGGCGGATTTCGCGCTGGTGATGGCTGGAGGCGCTGCGGGCGCAAGCATTACTTCCGTGACGGGTGCAGGTACGACTTGGACCGTTACTGCGAATACCGGCACCGGAGGGGGAACGCTGGGGCTCAATGTGGTCGACGACGACACAATTATCGATACCGGCGGTACGGCGCTCGGCGGCGCCGGCGCGGGCAACGGTAATTTCACCGGCCAGGTTTATACTATTTTTTCCTGTACGCCACCGTCCAATACCCCGGTAGGTGTCACCCTCACTTGCGTCTGCGATACCTTTGGTCGCGTCGCGTTGAATCCCTCCACGATATTTGGCGGCGCATGGGCGGTTTCCAGTAGCGATACTACGGGGATTTTGCCAGCTATCAACGGTACGACCGGACTCTTACGGCTCACTGAAAACACGGGTTCCAACGCCAAGGCGGCGACAGTGCCGAGCATCTTTCCGGCGGCCGGCAATTACATATCGGTGGAGTTCAATCATTACGCCTACAAGGGCAGCAATCCGGGCGCTGATGGTATCGCTGTAACACTCTCCGATTCTTCGGTACCGGCTGTTCCCGGGGGCTACGGTGGTTCGCTGGGCTATGCGCAACGCAGCGATTCCGGCGCGCCCCCAGGCTTCGCCGGCGGTTGGGTAGGCGTGGCATTGGACGAATATGGGAACTACCAGAATCCCACCGAGGGCCGCATCAACGGCCCTGGAGCCGTCGCGCAGTCGGTGGGTGTACGTGGCCCCGGCAGCGGCGCCAATGGCTACCGCTATATGGGTGGCACGGGCAGTAATCCCGGCGGCCTGAGTATCGACAACTTTGCGGCCACGACGCCTGCGCCTGGATATATGTTCCAGGTCATCGTCGATGCCCGTAGTTACGCTAGCAACCTCATAAACGTTAGTGTGAATCGCGACGCAACCACCAAGGATGGCAGCACTTACAGTTCGCTGTTCGGGCCGTTCAATGCATATACCGAAGCCAACAACGCGCTCGGTGCAGGGTGGATAGCCAAGTTGGTGCCGGACTACTGGAAAATTTCTTTCACCGGCTCCACCGGCGGCTCGACTGACATCCACGAAATCGGCAATCTACGCATCTGCGCACAAACCGTTTATCCGCCCTCGGGTGGCACCGCCAGCGGATTTTCCGCCATTGACGAGGCCTACCCCATAGCCCCCCCAACGGCCATTCCGGCTTACCCGAACTTCCAGACCGGCGACATTTACATGAAGCTCACCGGTGTGCCGTTCAAGCTGTGGGTAGCAGCGCTCACCGGCACCGGTATTTCCACCGGCTATTCGGCGACCAATAAATACGTACAAGTGAAGTTGGTCGACAATAGCGACAACGTCTGCGGGCTGGATACGGCGCGGACCTGCAATGCCGGCTGTACGGGCAAGGTGGGGGTGGAGGGCGGCGCCACGCAGACAGTGAGCTATGTGTCGAGCGATAAGGGCGCCAAGCTGTCACCTTCCTTCACGCTCAATACTGCGTGGAAGAATCTCATTGCCATCATGAAGGAATGTACCGACGCGACCTGTGCCAGCTTCACGGCCACCGCGCCAGCCTGCTCGGCGGATTCGTTCTCGGTGCGGCCCACCGGCGTGGCATCGGTGACTTCATCGAACGCGACCAACGGTGGCACATCGGGCACGCCTATTTTCAAGGCCGGCAGCGATACCTTCGCGCTCACCGCGACGACAACAGGCATCGCAGGCAGTCCCAGCGGTTATACGGGTCTGTTAAAAATCAACAGCGCGGCGATTCAGGCAGTGAGCCCAGCGACTTTCAGCGGCACCGTAACAGGTAGCTTCCCTGCCGCCACATCCGCAACGCCTTCATCAACGGCTACCAGCGGCAATTTTACCTACAGCGAGGTGGGTGACTTTCTCTTGCCAGGTTACAACCCTGTGACGGACACGACCTCGGTACGTGGTGTGTTTGATGGGGTTGCTACGACTACCGAATGTGCCGCGCTAACCCCGGCGCAATGCGATGCGCTGCGTGTCGCTACCTGGACCGGCATAGATAGTATCAGTACCAAAGGCGATTGCGCGCTGGATAGTTATGCCAACGTCAAAAATGCTAGCGGCAAATACGGTTGCAACTTCGGCCTGATTGCCAATACGGCCAACATAGGGCGCTTTGTGCCGGATCATTTCGCCATGAGCGCCGTTACCTTCAACAACCGCAGCGACCTTAGCTGCGCGCCGGCCTCATCCTTTACGTATATGGATGAACCGATGAGTTTGCAATTCACGCTCACTGCGCTGAACGCCACTAACGCCATCACAAAAAACTACACTGGCACGCTGGCCAAACTGCCCTTGCCTACGCCAGCCGCTACTTTGAGCAGTTACGGTCTCGGCGCGCAAGACAGCTATTCCGCGTCCACCGCCTTCAACATTACGCTGATCACCAAGGCAAACCCGGGGGTAGTCACGACTTCGGTGGCGCACGGCTATATCACAGGCGACAAGGTCTATATCAACAGTGTGCAGGGCATGGTGGAGGTCAATAATCAGGCCTACACCATCACCGTGGTCGATGCGACGCATTTCTCCATCATCAATACCGGCGGCTATACGATTTATGTTTCCGGGGGCACCGCGCTGAAGAAAGCGAGTACTGGCACGGATCTGAGCGGGCGCATCTCGCTACTGAGCAGCAGCGGTACCTGGCCCAGCGACGGTATTAATAACGGCGTTGCCAGCAACATCTCGCTCAACTACAGCTTTACGCGCTTGGCTGCGCCGGATGGGCCTTACATCGCCGAATTGGGCCTCGCCCCCGTAGATACGGATGGCGTCAAGCTTTCCACCTATGACATGGATATTGTCTTGCCGGTGGGCAACGACCACGTTTCCGTGGGTATCTCCGCGATGCGCTTCGGCCGCCTTAAACTTAATAACGCGTTGGGCTCGGAGCAACTCCCGTTACCCGTGAGCTTTGCATTCCAGTACTGGAATCCGACTAGTGGCGGCTTCGTCACCAACGGCCAAGACATTTGTACCAGCTTCGGCCCCGCCAACGTCGGACTGGCGAATTTCGCCAAGGATTTGCAGTCGACCGAGACCTCGGTCAGTGCGGTGACGTTCGATACGGTTAACAATCCTGGCACCGGCACCATTCTGTTCGCCAAGCCAGCGGGAGGGGACGGCAAGTATTTTGGTTCGCTCGATCTGGTGGTGAATCTGGGTGCCACCACGACACCCCAGCCTTGCGGCACGCTCACGCCCGCACCTACGCCTGCCGGAAAGAATCTCAGCTACCTGCGTGGTGCTTGGGGAAGTTGCGGCGCGACTTACAACCGAGATCCGACCGCCCATGTTGCCTTTGGCGTTTATAAGAGCCCGAATCAGATTATCTATCTGCGGGAGAACTATTGAATTAGCGGGGTAAAAGGGCACTACTTCACGATTTCCCTTGAGGAATTAATGTATTATCTTCGATTATTCGAGTGGACTATTGTCGACTTACCAAGAAATTATGGCTTTTTTGAGCGGTGCGTTAAGCAGCAAAGACTGGGTGGCGATCTCGCTGCATGCGGATCGCGTCGACCTGGCTTGCGTGAAACGCAAACCAGGTAGCCGTCCGGAAGTTGCGCTGTTAGATTCCTATCGCAAGGAAAATGGCGAAAAGGAAGCACTGGGGCGGCTGCGCAAGGCTTTGCGTCTTGCCAACTATCGCTGTGCCACGCTGCTGGGTGCCGGTGAATATCAAATTCTGCAGACAGAAGCGCCCGCGGTGGCGGTGGCAGAAGTGAAAGAGGCCGTGCGCTGGCGTATCAAGGATATGCTCGATTTTCCACCGGACGTGGCCACGCTAGATGTGCTGAACATTCCCACTGACGGTGCCGGTAAGGCGCGCCAACTCTTCGTTGTAGCGGCCAACAATGGCCTCATCGGTGAACGCATGGCCTTATTCGACGAGGCCAAAATTCCTCTCGAAGTTATCGATATCCAAGAAACTGCCCAGCGCAATATCGCAGCGCTATTTGAAGCGCCGAATCGCGGGCTCGCGATGTTGGCGTTCGATGAGTCGGGCGGCTTGCTGACTTTCACTTACAAGGGTGAGCTGTATCTGTCACGCCGCATTGAAATTTCCTTGTCGCAACTGATGCAGCAAGAGGCCTTGCGCCGGCAACAACTTTTGGAGCGCATCGGCTTAGAACTTCAGCGCTCGCTGGACCATTTTGATCGCCAATTCAGCTTTATCCCATTGGCACAATTGTTGATAGTCCCCATCGCGGGGGTGCCGGAGATTTTCGATTACCTGCGCCTGAATCTTTTCGTACCTATCGAACCGCTGGATCTCGCTCAGGTGATGGACTTTCCATCCATCCCAGAGCTGAAGAATTCCGCTCGCCAGGCCCAATGTTTGCACGTCATCGGCGCGGCCTTGCGCGATGAGGTGGCGGCATGAGCCAACAGATCAACTTGTTCAACCCCGCGTTGCGCAAGCAGCGCGACCACATCAGTGCCCACAATCTGGGGCTGGCGGTCGCCGGAGTGTTGGCGCTACTCGTTGCCTTGACGGTGTTTTCCGGCTGGCGAGCCGACCAACGCCATGCTGAAGCGCAGGCGCTGGACAAACAATTGAAAACCGAGCAAGCGCGGTTGGCGGCATTGGCTCAACAGGTAGCGGAGTTGAAACCCGACGCGAGAATCGCCGCTGAGCTGGCTAAGGCAGAAAGCCTGCTCGCCGCCCGCAAGGAGGTCATCGCCGTATTGCAAAATGGCGTCATCGGCAAGACCGAAGGCTACTCGGAGAATATGCGCGCCCTTGCCCGGCAATCGGTCACCGGCTTATGGCTGACCGGCTTCGCGATTTCTGGCGGGGGTAACGAGACGGAAATTCATGGCCGTACGCTCAGCGCAGATCTAGTGCCGGCCTATATTCGGCGTCTCAATGCTGAGAAGGTTTTCAACGGGCGTGGCTTTGCCGCTCTCGACATGAAACGTGTGGTTGAGGAGGCGCCCGCCAAGCTAGCCAGCGAAGCCACACCCAACGCCGTCTTACCCGCCGCGCCGCCACCTTATATTGAATTTAGCTTGACCAGCGCCGAACCGGCGGAGCGTAAGCCATGAAACAGTTCTGGAAAAAATACGCCACCAAGTTCGATGCCATTAGCCCGCGTGAGCGCCTATTCATCGCGGTTGCCATTTTGGCGGTGCTAGCCCTCGCCGGTGAAACGGCCTTCATCGAGCCGCAACTGGTGAAGCAAAAAAGCGCCGAGCGTCAGATTGAGCAGCAAACCGTCGAATTGACTAGTGCCCAGCAGCAAATCGCCGTGCTAGAGCCCCGTCTGAAAAATCCGGATGCGGCGAATCATGCGGCTTTAGATCGCGCCCGTGGCGAAAGGTCCGTGATCGACACTCAACTCCGAGGCTTGGAACAGACGCTGGTGGCGCCCCGTCAAATGGCTGCTTTGCTGGAAGACATGCTCAAGCACAATCAGGGCTTGCGCCTGGTTTCGTTGCGCACCTTGCCGGTAGGGCCGCTTATCGAACCTAGGGATGCCAAGCTTGACAATGTGGATAAGGCCGGCGCGACGAAAGAGCCAGGGATGACGGCCGCTGCACCGGCCGGGATGCAGGTGACCGCGCAGCTGGCAACTAATTTGGTAGCGGAAACCGGCATATTCAAGCATGGCGTAGAGATTTCTGTACAAGGTAGCTATGGAGAATTATTGAGCTATCTGGCACAAGTAGAAAAGTTGCCGCAGCGCATGTTCTGGAGCAACGTTCGCCTGAAGGTAGATGAGTACCCGCGCGCTACGCTGACACTGACGGTATATACCCTGAGTTTGGACAAGACATGGCTGGTGGTATGACATCGCGGGTACGCGCTTCTTCGCTGGGCCTCGCCCTCACACTTGTTGTGGCGGCGGGCAACGTACTGAGCGCGGAGCCGTTGCCGGACCCCACGCGCCCTCCGCCGGGCTGGGCTGCCGGCCAGTCCGGGGCGGCGAGCAGTGAGCAGGCCAATAGCAGCGGGCTGCAAACTGTTGTGCTGCCCAAACACGGCAAGCCTTGGGCACTTATAAACGGCGAGCGCGTAGTGCTCGGCGGAAAAGTTGGCGAGGCACGATTGGTAAAGATCACAGAAACGGAAGTGGTGCTGAAAGGCGCCGACGGGCTGCAGACGCTTAAAATGACCCCCAGCGCGGAAAAGAAACCCGCCGCCGGGAAAATCAAGAAGCGCAAGTCAGCGCGAGAGGAGTAGCCATGACTGGCTTTACGAGGATGCCCCCAAAAATGCCTAAACTCAATTTTTCACTGTGCATGGTCGCAGCACTTTTGCTGGCCGCCTGTACGACTTCGCAAACCAAATCTGGCACCGTGTTCGATAGCATCACGGGCGAACTCAACCAGGCGAATACGGCACCGCGCAACTCGGCCGCAAGGCCCGACGCTGTTGACCGTGCGTTATTGCAGCCCTTGCAAGTGGATTTGCCCAAGGCGGCGGCTGCCGAGCCGCGTTTCGATTTGGTAGTCAACAACGCGCCGGCCAATCAGGTGTTCATGGCGCTGGTTTCGGGCACGCGCTACAGCATGTTGGTGCATCCGGACGTGGCCGGCAGCATTACGGTCAGTCTAAAAGATGTGACGGTGCGTGAGGCGCTAGACACCATCCGCGAGCTCTATGGTTACGAATACAAAGTCACGGGCACGCGTATCGTCATCCAGCCGTTGGTGCTGCAATCGCGTATCTTCCAGATCAATTATCTGGCAGGTAAACGTCAGGGCAAGACGGACACTCGCGTGACCTCTGGCTCGATTTCCACTTCACAGAACAACAATGCCGGCGCTACCGGTAACAGCACCACGACAACGCCTACGCAAGGCGGCACGGGGAGCACTCAATACGCCAACGACAGCAGCCGCATCATCACCACATCGGATACTGATTTCTGGACCGACCTGGGTACCTCTTTACACGCCATTGTGCCCACCGAAGGCGGGCGGCAGGTCATTCTCAACCCTATGTCCGGCGTGATCGTAGTGCGCGCTTTCCCTTCTGAGCTGCGTGCCATTGAAAATTTTCTGCGGGCGACGCAACTGGTGGTTGAGCGCCAAGTGATGATAGAAGCAAAAATCATCGAAGTGGAATTGAAGGATGGCTACCAAAGTGGCGTGAACTGGAGCGCATTCCATCGTGGCAATAACAGTCGCGCCAGCGGAGGCATGATCAATGGCGGCAGCAGGTTGTCCCCCACTGGTATCCTGGACACGGATACGGGTGCCACTGATAGCTCCGGCACAACGTTAACAAATCCGGCGCTATCCAGTGACCCGGGTATGAATCTGATTCGTGGAACGGCGGCAGCGACGGGTGGAATATTTGGCTTGGCTTTCCAGACCAGCAACTTCGCGGCGCTGCTTTCCTTTCTGGAAACCCAAGGCAATGTGCAAGTACTTTCAAGTCCGCGTATCGCCTCCATCAATAATCAGAAAGCCGTACTTAAGGTGGGTACCGATGACTTTTTTGTCACCAGCATAACAACCAATTCCACCACCAGTTCGACTGGCACTACGAATTCGCCCACCATTACCGTGCAGCCGTTTTTCTCAGGGATAGCGTTGGATGTCACGCCACAGATTGACGATGACAACAATATCATTCTGCAAGTACATCCTTCCGTCAGCGTTGTCACCGAAAAAACCAAGACACTGAATCTCGGCACGCTGGGTATTTACTCGCTTCCGCTGGCTTCAAGCAACGTGAATGAGAGTGACAGCATCGTACGTGTGCAGGATGGCAACATTGTGGCCATCGGCGGCCTCATGAAGCAGGCGCAGTCGGACGACCATTCTGGCTTGCCCGGCTCAGGTGGCGTTCCGGTGCTGGACACGCTCTTCGGTCAGCGCACTAAGAGTTATCTCAAACGCGAGCTGGTGATACTGCTCAAGCCGACCATTATTCAGGGCGACAAAAATTGGCAGCAGGATTTGGCGGAGGTACAAGGGCGCTTTCCGCAATACGATCCGCGTTTGACGCCGACTCAGTGAGGCGCGCCAGACGCCGGCAGCCGTGTCGCAGACTTTGTACCTCTCGCATTTCGGTTTGAACGAAGCGCCCTTCGGTATCACGCCCGATACCAGCTTCGTTTTTTCCGCAGCAGCGCACCAGGAGGCTCTCAACACCTTGCTCGTCGCAGCACGTGGCGGCGAAGGCTTCATGAAAATTACTGGCGAGGTGGGTACCGGCAAGACGCTGCTCTGCCGCCGTTTCCTTGCTACCTTGGGTGAGGACTTTGTCACCGCCTACTTGCCTAACCCCTATCTGGAGCCACGCACCCTATTGCTCGCGTTGGCCGAGGAACTCGGTGTCGGGCTAGATAAAGACGCTGACCAATATCATCTCTTGAAGGCCCTCAATCTGGCGTTGCTGAATTTTGCGCGGCAGAAAAAGTCCGTCCTGCTGTGCCTCGACGAGGCACAAGCCATGCCCTTAGAGACCCTGGAGACGCTGCGTTTACTCTCCAACCTCGAAACCGAAAAGCGCAAGTTATTGCAACTGGTTCTATTCGGCCAGCCTGAATTGGATGACCAACTCGCCAACCCGGCTATACGGCAACTGCGCCAGCGCATCACCTTTCACTACCGCCTGCGCGGCTTGAAGCGCCACGAATTGGAGCATTATCTCGCGCACCGGCTGCGTGTGGCGGGGCATCGCGGCAACCCGATGTTTTCATCGGCCGCCATACGTGTCATGCATCGCGCCAGTGTCGGCACGCCTCGGCTGGTGAATATCCTGGCGCACAAGGCTATGATGTCGGTCTTTGGCGAAGGTGCGCTGAACGTATTGCCACGCCACGTCCGTTCAGCGATTAAAGATACCGAAGGTGTGCGCCTGCCGCTGTGGCGCCTTTGGTAAGGATTTCGTAGGGATTTTGAATGAGCTTGATTAACCAGATGTTGCAGGATCTCGATGAACGCCGTGCGGACAATGCGCGGCCATCAAATTTCGTCCGTCCGTTGCCGACGGAACGGCACACCCCCTGGTCTCGCATCGCCACTGGCATTATTGTCGCGGGGCTTTTGGTGGCGGGCATCATCTTGTGGCTCCGTAATGACGAGCATGCGCAGTTGGTGGCGGTGGCTGTGCCGACGCCCGCCGCTATTGCGCCTTCGTCTGCCGTGGCGCCAATTCGACCGATGCCCGATAAATCGGGTGCAGCTTTGAAGGCGGTAGGCACAGAGCCCGCTGCCAAGCCGTTGGCGCTTCCTCAAGCCAGAGCGGACGCATCAACCATGGCTGCACCTGCGCAAGGCAAGCTACGTGCGTCACAATTTGAATCCGGGGACGTGCGGCTCAAAGTGGCGACATCGCTGTCGTTGCCCAACGATACGGTCGCGCCTGTCACCCCCAAGGCCGGGCCGAGCGTTGCGGCATCGCCAACCGTAGCCGCTGTACCGTCGCCGCGAACAGTCGAATCTCCCCCCACTATCGAAAAACAGCTGCGTTTGCCGACAGGGAGCGACCGGGCTGAGAACGAATACCGCAAAGCCGTGACCTTGTTGAATCAGGGGCGCATCAGCGACGCGATGGCCGGTTTGCGTGCCGCCTTACAGGAAGACACCAACCATCCCAACGCGCGTCTTACGCTGGCCGGCGTGCTGGTCGAACAAAAAAAACCGGATGAGGCGCAAGCCTTGCTGCAAGAACCTTTGAACACGAATCCGGCGCAACCACAGCTGGCGTTGCGGGTTGCACGTATTCAAGTTGAGCGCGGCGACGCGCGTGCGGCCGCAGACACGCTGCAAAAAGCCGGGGCGGCGAGTGGCAATGCCGAATTTCACGGTTACTATGCGGCCGTGCTACAGCGCCTCAGTCGTCACAAGGACGCTGTCGAGGAATATAAAACTGCCCTGCGCTTGATGCCGCAGTCTGGCGTGTGGTGGATGGGCATGGGGATTTCGCTGGAGACGGATGGCCGCGCCGCGGATGCGCGCACAGCCTTTCAGAAGGCGCGTGCAACGAATTCGCTCTCCGCAGAACTCGACCGCTTCGTTGAGCAAAAACTCAAAGCGGCCGAATAAAAAGCTCTCCTAGCTCTCTTTTTGCAGTCTCGCTGCTATTGCTTCAGCGTACGCGCCACGACACAATTGACGACGCGTTCTGCGCCGTGCTTCTTCAACGCGCGGGCGAATTCGTTCAAGGTCGTACCCGTAGTCATGACGTCATCCACAACCGCAACGGTTTTGCCGGTGAGATCAATCTGGCAATGAAATGCGCCGTGCACGTTCTTACCGCGCGCCTTCCAAGGCAGACTGGTCTGCGGCGCTGTGTGGCGCTCGCGCAGGCAGGCCTCCGCCAGCAGTGGCACGGCCAACATGCGCGCCAGCGGGCGCGCGATCTCTAATGCCTGGTTGTAGCCGCGCTCTTTCAAGCGTAGCGGATGCAGTGGCAAGGGCATAATGCAATCGATGCGCGCTGGCCCGAATTCCAGCAGGCGTTCCATCAGCGCTCGGCCTAACCAAACGGCGAGCGGCAAGCGGCTTTGGTATTTCAAAGCCTGTACCAAGTGCTCAACGGGGAATGCATAGGCGAATGGCGCCACCGTAGCGTCGTAATGCGGCGCGTCTTTAAGGCAGAGGCCGCAGGTGGTGCCATCTACGGTCGGCAGGGCGCACTCCGGGCAGCAGAGGGCGGTCAGGCGCGGCAAGTCGGCAATACAGGCGGCGCACAGCGGCTCCTTACCGCCTTTGCCACCGTGATCGCCGCAGACATAGCAGTCCTGCGCCAGCAAGGCCGCTAGAGTTCGTGTGACAGGTGTAAGCAAGGCGGCGGAAATTGACAAGGCTGACTCCTTCCCCGATGATGCGCGCTCGATTCTAACTGATCCATTCGCCTCATGATTTCCGAAACCACCGAGCGTCGGCAAACCGACAAACCGGCACAGAAGAAGTGGGCAGTCGCCGAAATCCAGGCATTGTTCGCGTTGCCCTTTAACGATCTGATTTATCGCGCGCAACGAACGCACCGTGAAAATTTTGATGCCAATGCGGTGCAGCGCTCAACCCTGCTTTCTATCAAGACTGGCGGTTGCGCGGAGGATTGTGGCTACTGTCCGCAGGCGGCGCGCTATGACACCGGCGTCGAAGCTGAGAAGTTGATGGATGTCGATGCCGTCGTGACCGCAGCTAAGGTGGCGAAGGCGCAGGGCGCCACGCGCTTTTGCATGGGCGCCGCCTGGCGCAGCCCCAAACAGCGCGATCTCGAACGCGTAACGGAAATGGTGCGCGAAGTGAAAGCGCTGGGACTGGAAACCTGCGTAACGCTAGGCATGCTGGATGACGGTCAGGCTGAGCAACTCAAGGAAGCGGGGCTCGATTACTACAACCACAACATCGACACCGCACCGGAGTTCTACGGTGACATCATTACAACGCGCAGCCAGGATGATCGCTTCGATACGTTACACAAGGTGCGCGAGGCCGGCATCCATGTGTGCTGCGGGGGCATCGTCGGCATGGGCGAAGCGCGCGGTAGTCGCGCCGCGCTGATCGCTGAGTTGGCCAACATGACGCCGCCACCGGAGTCGGTGCCGATCAACAATCTGGTGCGAGTGCCTGGCACCCCCCTGGCCGATGCGCCGCCCATTGATCCTCTGGAATTCGTGCGCACCATCGCTTGCGCACGCATCACCATGCCGACCAGCATGGTGCGTTTGTCGGCGGGCAGACAGGCCATGTCGGACGAACTGCAAGCCTTGTGCTTTCTCGCCGGTGCGAATTCGGTTTTCTACGGCGACAAGTTGCTCACCACGGGCAACCCCGACGCCCAGCGCGATGCGCAGCTCTTCGAGCGGCTTGGCCTCACCAATTTTTGATTTGATGGCGTTGGCCGCTGAGTACCGAATCGAGCCTGCGCGGGTGCGGCGCAGCTTCGAGAAGGCGGCGCGGGGCTACGATACGGCAGCCGTTCTTCAGCGCGAAGTGGCGCGGCGTATGGCGGAGCGTCTCGACTTGGTCAAACTCGCCCCGACGCGCATCCTCGATGTAGGTTGTGGCACGGGGGCTGATCTGCGCCTGCTGGCGCGGCGTTACCCCACGGCTGAGCGTGTTGGTCTGGATTTTTCTCAGGCGATGTTGCACGGCGCGCGAGACAGGGCCTCCTGGCTTGCACGCCTATTGCCGCCTCTTTCTGTGCGCAAGGCAACTACCGTATGCGCCGATGCGCGACATCTGCCCCTGGCCACCGATCGTATGGGCCTCATTTGGTCCAACTTCATGCTGCACTGGTTAGATGATCCGCTCCCCGTCTTGCAGGAAATACACCGTGTGCTGCAAGTGGATGGCCTGTTGATGTTCGCTAGCCTGGGACCGGATACGCTGAAGGAGTTGCGCGCCGCCTTTGCGACAGCGGACGACAAGCCGCATGTGCAGCGTTTCATTGACATGCACGACCTCGGCGACATGCTGGTGGCGAGTGGCTATACAGACCCGGTGATGGATATGGAGTATCTAACGCTGACCTATGCGGGCCCGGAAGAGTTTTTGCGGGACTTGCGGGCGAGCGGCTCCATCAATGCCCTGGCGGGGCGCAAAGTCGGTCTCATGGGTCGGGGGGCATGGCAGCGTATGCGGGAAGCGCTCGCCGCGAAAATGCGCGACGGCCGGCTCGCTATCAGTTTTGAGATTATCTACGGCCATGCCTGGAAGCCGCAGCCTCGCCTGGCTGCAGACGGTCGTCAAATCATCCGCTTCGAAACGCCAGGCAAGCCTTGATGCCGCGCTAGGAGCGAGCAACAGGTGGTGCGGTAGCCAACTGGCGCTGCTTTTCCCGCGCCAGACGCAGGGCGCGATAGCCGAGCAAGATGCCCAATAGCACGGCATACAGCAGCGGTTGTGTAATGTCTTTTTTCACCAGCCACCAGTAATGTATGACGCCAAGTATGGCAATGGCGTAAATGCTACGATGCAGCCGCGTCCAGCGCCGACCACCCAGGCGCTTCATCATGGCCTTAGTGGAGGTGAGAGCCAGCGGGGTCATCAAGACGATGGCGGCGAACCCGACGGTGATGAAAGGGCGCTTGACGATATCTTTGGCAATGGCCGCCCAGTCAAAAAACTGATCCAGCCACAGATAGGTGAGCAAGTGCAGGAAGCCGTAAAAAAACGCGTAGAGCCCCAGCATGCGACGCAGACGCAACAACCAATGCAGACCCGTGATATGGCGCAGCGGGGTGACCAGCAAGGTGATCAGCAAGAAACGCAAAGTCCAGGTGCCGAGCGCCCGTGTGATGAACTCGATCGGATTGGCCCCCAACTCTTCCTGCCAGGCGTTGAGCAGCAGACGCGCCAGCGGTATCAAGCAGAGTAAAAACAGGGCGATCTTAACCCCGGCGATCTGGCGCGCGCTTGGTTGCTGGATATTCATCAGAAATATTTCTTCATATCCATGCCGCTATAGAGTTGACCGACTTGATCGGTGTAGCCATTGAACATGAGCGTCTTGCGCTTAAAGAAATCGCCAATGCGACGTTCGCTAGCCTGGCTCCAGCGCGGGTGATCAACTTGCGGATTCACGTTCGAATAGAAACCGTATTCGCTAGGCGCGGCGCGCATCCAGGCGGTTTCCGGTTCGTAAGCGACAAAGCGGATTTTGACGATGGATTTGATGCCTTTGAAGCCATATTTCCAGGGCACCACCAGTCGTAGCGGGGCACCGTTTTGATTCGGTAACTCTTCGCCGTAGAGTCCGACCGCCATGATAGTAAGCGGGTGCATAGCCTCATCCAGACGCAAGCCTTCGCGATAAGGCCAATTGAGCACGGAGGATCTGACACCGGGCATCATGCGGGCATCGTTCAGGGTGGTGAATTCCACATACTTGGCGCTGCCTAAGGGCTCGACTTGCTTTAGCAGTGTCGCCAGCGGAAAGCCCACCCAGGGAATCACCATGGACCAGCCTTCTACGCAGCGCATGCGGTAGATGCGCTCTTCCAGAGGAGCGAGTTTGAGGATGTCATCGATGGCGAGTTGGCGAGGTGTTTTGACCAGGCCTTCGATACTCACCGTCCACGGTCGCGTCTTTAAACTTTGGGCCGTTTGCGCCGGAGAAGACTTATCGGTGCCGAATTCGTAGTAATTGTTATAAGTGCTGATGTCTTTAAGCGAGGTTGGTTTCTCGTCAGTGTTATAGGGGCTTTTGCGTAGATCGGCAAAGTGGGGCGCGGCGCTGGCGGTGTTCGCTAAGCCCAGCACGCCGGCCGCACCGGCGATGGAACCGGCTCCCGCCAGCTTGATGAACTCGCGGCGGCGATGAAAGAGTTCCGGTGACGTGATTTCAGTAGGAGTGATGTCGGCAGGGCGTTTAATCAGCATGATGATTTCTCCACGGAGTGTATTGATTGGACCGGACCAACCCACCAAAGCTTACGTACGCCTGATGAAAGATGCTGATGGCGGTGTTAGGAGCATGGAGAAACCTGCCACCGCCAGCCGCCCATTTAACGCCAGCGGAGAAATAAAAAGGCGACTTGCGCCGCCTTTTTTTTAAGTCAATTTACCGACCACGGCTAGCGTAGGCCGGCGATGTAGTCGGCTACCGCCTTGATTTCGCCGTCAGTCATTTTCAGAGCCATGGTACGCATGGAGCCGTTGGCATCATTGGCTCGTTCGCCGGCGCGGAAGGCTTTCAGCTGGGCTTCGGTGTAGTCAGCGAATTGGCCGCCGATGCGTGGATATTGAGCCGGCATGCCGGCGCCGGCTGGGCCGTGGCAGCCCGCGCAAGCGGCCAGACCTTTGGCGGCATTGCCGGCGCGATAGAGTTTTTTGCCGAGTTCTATGCTTTGCGGGTTCTTCGCTGCCTCGCCCTTTTGCTGCTGGCTGGCAAAGTAGGCGGCGACATTTTTCATGTCCGCATCTGAGAGGGTGCCCACCATAGCGTTCATGATGGCATTAATCCGTTCGGCGGGCTTGCCAGCGACGGATTTGAAATTGGTGAGCTGCTTGTAAAGGTAGTCAGCGCCCTGGCCCGCCAGTTTGGGATTGGTCGGGATGACGCTGTTGCCATCCGGTGTATGGCATGCGGCGCACACTTGCGCGGCTATTTGCTGGCCTTTCGCGGGGTCTGCCTTCGTGGGGTCAGCTTTCTGTGCCGCTGGCTGGGCGGCAGCCTCCTGGGACGCGATCTTTTCAGCCGTCGGCTCGGCGGGATTTTCAGAAGCTAGGACCGCCATATTAAAAATCAGGGCCAGCGATAAAACTACAACGCGTTTAAGCATTTAGACCACTCCTCGGAAGCTCGGCTAGCAAAAAACTGTTATTCTAAACCAACTTACCTCAGCAACGCCAAACACGGCCGCGCGCGCCGTGATCGCCCTCCCTATGTCCCTGTTCGCCAACGCGGTTTTTCATGTCTCTGGCGCACGCCTTTCCGACTTGCCGCCGCCCATGGGGGCGGAGATCGCCTTTGCCGGGCGCTCCAATGCCGGCAAGTCCAGCGCCATCAATACACTGGTCGGTCACACGCGACTGGCTTTCGTCAGTAAGACTCCGGGCCGCACTCAGCTCATCAACTTCTTTCGATTGGCGAGCGATGCCTATCTCGTCGATCTGCCTGGCTATGGTTATGCCGACGTGCCCGAGCCCATCAGGCGCGAATGGCAGGCCATGCTGGAAACGTATCTCACGCTGCGCACCAGCGTGTTTGGTCTGGTCATTATCATGGATGCGCGCCGGCCACTAACGGCACTGGATAAGCAAATGCTCGATTGGTTTGCGCCTAGTGGCAAGCCCATACATGTTTTGCTTACTAAGGCCGATAAGTTAAATCGCAGCGAGGCCACACAAGCGCTAGAGCTGACCCGTCAAGGGCTCACAGCCTGGGGCGAGCATCTCAGCGTACAACTGTTTTCGAGCTTGAAAAAATCCGGTATCGAAGAAGCAGAACAGACGATAGGTGGTTGGTTGGGCTATGAAAAACCCATCACGACCAAGTTGCCGGAAAAGTCGCCGGAAAAAAAGAAAAGCCCCCGGCTAAAAGGGGAGAAAAACCGGGGGCGCAAACTGCCTTAAGTAGATTAAGGCACCCGCTCAGGGAGGTGAAGCGGGAGACGGCTCAACACCATCTACGGCATATGAGCGAAAATGGCTGCAAGAAGTTCCAAAGATTTTCAATTTTCTTTTTTTAAGAAACCATGAGCCTATTGGGTGCTTTTCCGGCCACGCGGATGCGTCGTATGCGTCGCGACGATTTCTCGCGACGTCTGGCGCGCGAACATCGCTTGTCTACCGACGATTTGATTTATCCCGTCTTTGTGCTGGAAGGCAGCCGTATTTCCGAGCCTATCGCTACTATGCCGGGGGTATTCCGGCACTCGTTCGATCACCTGTGTGCGGTAGCGCGCACAGCGGTGGAGTTAGGCGTGCCGGCGCTGGCCTTGTTTCCCGTCATCGAGCAAAAACTGAAAACGGAAAAAGCCGAAGAGGCCTACAACCCAGATGGTCTAGTGCCGCGCGTGGTGCGCGCGCTAAAGGGCGAGTTTCCAGAGCTCGGCATCATTACCGACATCGCGCTCGACCCGTACACCAGCCATGGTCAGGATGGATTGATAGATGCGTTTGGCTACGTGCTCAATGACGAAACCTTGGCGGTCCTGATCAAGCAGGCGCTGACGCATGCGGCCGCCGGTGTGGATATGGTGGCGCCTTCGGACATGATGGATGGCCGCGTTGGCCGCATCCGCGCGGCGCTGGATGCCGAAAATCACATCCACACACGCATCCTCGCCTATTCGGCAAAATATGCGTCGAATTTTTATGGCCCCTTCCGCGACGCGGTGGGCTCCGCAGGCAATCTCGGCAAAGGTAATAAACACACCTATCAAATGGACGTTGCCAACAGCGACGAAGCCCTGCGGGAAGTGGGGTTGGACATCGCCGAGGGCGCAGACATGGTGATGGTGAAGCCGGGCCTACCTTGCCTGGATATCGTCCGGCGCGTGAAGGACGAATTCAAAGTGCCAACTTGCGTCTATCAGGTGAGCGGCGAATACGCCATGCTGAAAGCCGCTGGTGCCAACGGCTGGCTCGATGAAAAGGCTTGCGTGCTGGAAAGTCTGCTGGCGATGAAGCGTGCCGGGGCCGACGCCATTTTCACCTACTTCGCGCTCGATGTGGCGCGCTGGCTGGCAGAAAAGAAGTAGCAGCGATCAGGCCGGTTCCGACAGACAGCCGGCCAGCAACATCGGCCACTGCTGCGGCCACTGTGCCAGCGGCTCACGCGTGAAGCCGCTTTTGACAAATTGCTGCCAGCGGCCGATGACGTAGCATAGACAAAGATTGGCGGCCGCACTGATGTCTTCGCCTTGGACCAGTTGATTATTGGTGGCGGCGATGCGTAGGCTTTGCTTGAAGACGGCTTCGATGCGCTCCAACATCAAATTGATATAGGCCTGCAAGCGTTCGTGTTCGTGCACCAGCGCGTCGCCGATCAAGACCCGCGTCAGCCCGCGATTGCGCTGTGCGAAGCCGAGCAAAAGTGACATCATCAGTTCGAGTTGTTTGACGCCGGATTGTTCTTCGCCGCTGATTTTGTTAATGACGGAAAACAGGCTGGTTTCGATGAATTCGATCAGCCCTTCATACATCTGCGCCTTGCTGGCGAAGTGGCGATAAAGTGCCGCTTCGGAGACGTCAAGCCTCTTCGCCAATAGCGCAGTGGTGATCTTCTCCCCTTTCGGGTCTTGCAGCATCTCCGCGATGGTTTGCAGGATTTGTAGCTTGCGTTCGCCCGGTTTGGCTGCCATGCGTGCCTCTTCTTTTAATGAAACGGCGTGAGTCGTCGCCGTTTTGTGTTACTTGGATTTAATCATCGTGCCCACGCCGTGATCCGTAAGGATCTCCAGTAACAAGGCGTGCTCAACCCGACCATCGATAATATGCACACCTTTCACCCCGTTCCGTGCGGCATCCAGGGCCGAGGCGATCTTGGGCAGCATACCGCCGGACAGCGTGCCGTCGGCCACGAGATCGTCGATCTGGCGAGGCGTCAGGCCGGTTAGCAGCTTGCCGTTCTTATCCAGCACGCCTGGAGTATTGGTGAGCAGCACCAGTTTTTCGGCTTTGAGAATTTCTGCCAGCTTGCCCGCCACGGCATCAGCGTTGATGTTGTAGGATTCCCCTTCGCTGCCCACACCGATGGGCGCGATGACAGGGATGAAGTCCCCCGTATCGAGAAACGCAATCAGGCTGGGATCAATGGCGGTGATTTCGCCCACCAGGCCAATGTCGAGCAAGTCTTCGGGCTTGCCCGCGCTCGGCACCATGAGCTTCTTGGCGCGAATAAAGCTGCCGTCTTTGCCCGTCAAGCCCACGGCCTTGCCGCCGTTCTGGCCGATGAGATTGACGATTTCCTTGTTCACTTGGCCGCCGAGCACCATCTCAACGATTTCCATGGTTTCGCGATCGGTGACCCGCATGCCTTGAACGAATTGCCCCTGCTTGCCGATGCGCTTCAACATATCGTCAATTTGTGGGCCGCCGCCATGCACCACCACGGGGTTCATGCCGACCAGCTTGAGTTGCACGACGTCTCGGGCGAAGCATTGCTTCAAGTTCTCGTCGGTCATGGCGTTGCCACCATACTTCACCACGATAGTCTTGCCGTGGAAACGACGGATGTAGGGCAGCGCCTCGGCTAGAATGCCGGCCTTGACGGCGGGGGAATGAATGTCGCTCATGGAACCTCGGAACCAAGTGAAGCCCGAATTCTATCCGTCAAGACCATAAATAAAAAGCCGAAGCCTCTTGCAGCCTTCCACCGCGGGTGAACGTAGCCTTACTTACGCTTTTTCCCGGTCAGTGCTCGAACGAGCCGGCGGCCTATAATGCGAACATGCCAAACCAATACAACCGAAATTATTGCCCTGGGTGCGAGAGGGAATTTACGTGTGGTGCAGAGGCCGGCTTGCCGCAATGCTGGTGTGAAACGCTGCCGGCCCTAAAGAGCCCGCCGGAAGCCGGCAAGGGTTGCTACTGTCCGGACTGCCTTAATCGGTTGTTGCGCCAAGTATCCCCGGCAACATGAGGATGGCGTCGCGGTTACTCCACGAAAATACTTGTTTGGCCGCTAGGCGCCACGGCAACCAGACGTAGCGACTATGTTCGTCCGGTGCGATGGAAATAGCTGCGACGTCCGGCAGCAATAGGCTGAACACGTGTTCGACATTTTGGCTGACGGTTGGCGCGTAGCGGTGACGCCATTGCGGAAATATTTCAAAGCGGTTGATGAGGCGCCAGTCGGTCAGGGCTCTCACCGGTGCGTCTAGACCGGTTTCCTCGCGCACTTCGCGCAGGGCTGTGACAGGCAGCGCTTCGCTATCTTCGCAGCTGCCCGTAACGGACTGCCAAAAGCCTGGATGCGCGGCGCGCTCCAGCAGCAAAATTTTCAGATCCAGCGTGTGAATGAGCACCAGCACCGAGATCGGCTGCTTGTACGTGTTTGTCATTATCTGGCTGGAAGCGGACCCGCGTCGGCTGCGTGGACCCAGGAGGCAGACGGCGCTTACGCTATGGGTTTGCTGGCTTCGGGTTGGCGTAGCCGGATATGCAATTCGCGCAATTGTTTTTCATCTACCGGGCCAGGCGCATCGGTGAGCAGACATTGCGCGCGTTGTGTCTTGGGAAAGGCGATGACGTCACGTATCGATTCGGCGCCTGTCATCAGGGTGACGATGCGATCGAGGCCGAAGGCCAGACCACCATGAGGCGGGGCACCATAGCGCAATGCGTCGAGCAAAAAACCGAATTTCTGTTGTGCTTCTTCTGCGCCTATGGCTAAGGCGCGGAAAACTTTGGATTGCACTTCCTCGCGGTGGATACGTACCGAGCCGCCGCCAATTTCCCAGCCATTAAGTGCGAGGTCGTAGGCCTTGGCCACGCATTTTCCGGGATCGCTGTCGATATACGCGTCGTCGCCATCCTTGGGCGAAGTGAACGGGTGGTGCAGGGCAACCCAGCGTTTGGCCTCGTCGTCGTATTCGAACATCGGAAAATCAACTACCCACACAGGGCGCCAGCCGGCCTGCATGTGGCCTTTTTCGTGGCCAATCTTGACGCGCAAGGCGCCCAGGGCGTCGTTCACGACTTTGGCGCGGTCGGCACCAAAGAAGATCAAATCGCCATCTTCGGCGGCCGTGCGCGCCAGTACCGCGGCGACAACCTCAGCGGAGAGAAACTTGAGAATAGGCGATTGCAAACCTTCGACGCCCTTGGATTTTTCATTGACCTTGATGTAGGCCAGCCCTTTGGCGCCGTAGATGCCGACGAAGGCCGTGTAGTCGTCGATTTCCTTGCGCGTGAAGCTGCCGCCGCCGGGTATGCGCAAGGCGGCGACGCGACCATCGGCGAGATCGGCCGCTGCGCGGAAAACCTTGAAGTCCACCGTCTTCATGAGATCGGTGAGTTCTGTGAATTGCAGCAGCACGCGCAGATCCGGCTTGTCCGAGCCAAAAGCGGCCATCGCTTCGGCGTGTGTAATGCGTGGGAAAGGATCGGGTAAATCGACGTTCATTGATTCCTTGAAAACCGTGCGGATCATGGCTTCCATAATGGCCATGATTTCCTGCTCATCGAGGAAGGACGTCTCAATATCGACCTGTGTGAATTCCGGTTGACGGTCGGCGCGCAGGTCTTCGTCGCGGAAACACTTGGTGATCTGGTAATAACGGTCGAAGCCGGCCACCATGAGAAGCTGTTTAAAAAGCTGCGGTGATTGGGGCAGGGCAAAAAATTGTCCCGGATGCACGCGCGATGGCACCAGATAGTCGCGTGCGCCTTCTGGCGTGGATTTAGTCAGCATCGGGGTTTCGATGTCGATGAAGCCTTGCGTATCGAGAAAGCGACGGAAGGCCATGGCCACTTTGTAGCGCAGCATCATGTTTTTCTGCATCTGCGGCCGGCGCAAATCGATTACACGATGCGTCAAGCGCACGTTTTCCGAGAGGTTGTCGTCGTCGAGCTGAAAGGGCGGGGTAATCGACGGGTTGAGTATTTCGATCTCTTGGGCCAGCACTTCGATTTCGCCACTGCCAAGATTGGGGTTAATCGTGCCTTCCGGGCGCGCTCGAACCAAGCCGGTGATCTTCAAGACAAACTCGTTGCGGATACGCTCGGCGGTGGCGAAGGTATCCTGACGGTCCGGATCGCAGACCACCTGGATCAGTCCTTCACGGTCGCGCAAGTCGATAAAAATGACACCGCCATGATCGCGCCGGCGCTGAGCCCAGCCGCAGAGTATGACTGTTTGGTTAAGCTGGGCGGCGTTAACGTCGCCACAGTAGTGAGTTCTCATTTGAAGTTCCGATTTGGAGCGGCCGCTTAGCGGCCTGGTTACTAGACCTGAATTATTGATTTTCGGTGCGCTCTGCAAGACGACGCAGCGGCGGTGCGACCACGCCCATGGAGATGATGTACTTCAAGGCTTCGTCCACGCTCATATCCAGCTCGATCACGTCGGCGCGGGGCAGCATCAGAAAAAAGCCGGAGGTCGGATTCGGGGTCGTCGGCACGTACACGCTGACATACTCGCCGCGCAGATGGTTCGCCACATCGCCGCCCGGTTGCCCCGTCAGAAAGGCAATTGTCCAACTGCCGTGACGCGGATATTGAATCAGCAAGGCCTTACGAAATGCTTCGCCACTACTCGAGAAGAGCGTGTCCGAAACCTGCTTGACACTGTAATAAACCGACTTTACCACCGGGATGCGCGATAGCGCGGCTTCCCAGAAGCGCACTAAGCGCTGGCCCAGCATATTTGCCGTTATCAGGCCAGTCAGCAAGACCACCACTAAGGTCAGAATTACACCTATCCCAGGCACATATACGCCAAGCAGGTTCTCCGGGCGCAAGGAAGGCGGCAGCAGGAGCAAGGATTGATCCATCGTCCGGACAATGAGAGCCAGCACCCAGACCGTAATGGCTAAGGGCACCCAAATCAATAATCCGGTAATGAAGTATTTTTTCATTCGTTGCTGACTGGGGTGGTGGTGCTGATATCACCGGCGGACGCCGGCTTCTCGGCTTCGGGTTTGGCTTCAACGGATGCCGCGGGCTTGCTCCCCCCGCCTTTGAAATCGGTCGCGTACCAGCCACTGCCCTTGAGATGAAAGCCGGCGGCGGTGAGCATTTTGTCGAAGGTCTCTTTGCCGCATTCCGGACACGATGTGAGCGGCGCATCTGAGATTTTCTGCAGGAATTCTTTCTGAAACCCGCAGAGGTTGCAGCGATATTCGTAAATCGGCATAGCAAGCTCCAGAAAACATGAAATTATAGCGTAACGCCTCACTCAAACAGCGCTTCTCCGATGTTTGTTAAGCGGATCTAGCCCTTGAATCCATATGACGGTGGCGGCGCCGATTTTCAAGCGGCGGACGAGCGCTTAGAAGAGGCCGAGATATTGCTGGGTCAGGGACGGGCCCCAGAAAAGTGCGATAACACCGGCGCCGGCCAGGTAAGGCCCGAAGGGAATTGGGATGTTGCGTCCGTGACGGGCAAATACGATGAGGGCAATGCCGACCACCGCGCCGACCAGCGACGAGGCAAGTATCGTCAGAGGTAGCATCTTCCAGCCTACCCAGGCGCCTATGCCCGCGAGGAGCTTGAAGTCGCCATAGCCCATGCCTTCCTTGCCGGTGACGAGCTTAAAGGCCCAATACACCGCCCAGAGCGCCAGGTAACCGGCCGCTGCACCGATTACGGCGCTGGACAAATCGGTATAAACCCCAGCCGTATTCAGCAACAGCCCGCCCCACAATAGCGGCAGGGTGATGCTATCCGGCAAAAGCTGGGTATCGAAATCGATAAAGGTCAGGGCGATCATGCACCAGACGAAAATGATCGCCCCGGCCGCCACCCAGCCTGGTCCAAAGTGCCAAGCGGCATAGCCAGAAAGCAGGCCCGACAACGCTTCGACCAGTGGGTAACGCGGGCTGATTCGGGCCTTGCAAGCCCGACAACGCCCGCCCAAGGCGAGATAGCTCAGTAGCGGAATGTTTTCAATCGCGCCTATGGCATGCGAGCAATGTGGACAGCGCGATCGGGGCACCACCAAATTGAAGGGTGTGGCCACGGCCACGGCTTCACCCCGCAAGTCGGCACATTGCGCTGCCCAATCGCGCTCCATCATCTTCGGCAAGCGGTGAATGACCACGTTGAGGAAACTGCCGACGAGGAGCCCAAGGACAGCGGCATACAGCGCGAAGCTCACTGTATCCATTCGCGTAGTCTCCGGTATCCCGGCGGGCAATCTTCGGTATGTCGCCTCAAACTACTTGGCCAAGCTTGAAAATTGGTAGATACATCGCTATCACCATGCCGCCGATCAATGTACCCAGCACCACCATGATGACTGGCTCCATTAGGCTCGACATAGCTTCGACCGCGTCGTCTACCTCCGCCTCATAGAAATCGGCCACTTTACTCAACATCGCGTCCAGTTGCCCCGACTCCTCACCAATTGAGACCATCTGCGTGACCATGCTAGGGAACACCGCAGAATTCTGCATAGCGACAGTTAGTGCGGTGCCGGTGCTTACTTCAGACTGAATTTGTTTAGTCGCCGTTTTGTAAATGTGATTACCCGAAGCCCCCCCAACGGAATCTAATGCCTCCACCAGTGGGACCCCGGCGGCAAACATCGTGGCCAACGTGCGAGTCCACCGAGCAATGGTTGCTTTCCGAATAATCTCGCCCAATATGGGAAGACGGAGAAGTAGCCTGTCCATAGCAATCTGCACTTTTTCCGAGCGTTTCCACATATAAAAGAAACCATACAGCGCTCCCCCTAATCCGCCGAAAACGATGTACCAGTAAGCTACGACGAAATCGGAAATCCCCATGACTATCAGGGTCGGTGCGGGCAGGTCTGCGCCAAAACTTGTGAAAACCTGCTTAAACGCCGGGATGACAAAAATCATGATGACGGCCGTAATGACAACGGCCACAACGATAATTGAAATGGGGTAGAACAGCGCAGATTTAATCTTGCTTTTAATCGCTAAAATCTTTTCTTTGTAAGTTGCCAAGCGATCAAGCAAGGCATCCAGGATACCGGCGGCTTCGCCGGCGCCCACCAGGTTGCAGAATAAGGCATCAAAGTGGAGCGGGCGTTTGCGGAAAGCTTGGGCCAAGGAAGAGCCCGTTTCGACGTCCGCTTTGACGTCCATAAGCAGCTTGGAAACGGCCTGGTTACTGGCGCCTTTGCCGACGATGTCGAACGCTTGCAAAAGGGGAACGCCGGCTTTCATCATGGTGGCGAGTTGGCGCGTAAACAAGGTGATATCTTTTTCAGTAACCTTGCCACCTCTCTTGAACGCCTGCTTCTTAACTTTGGTCACCAATATGCCTTGGCGCCTCAGCGACGCCTGCACCACGGCTTCGCCGCCGGCACGCATGTCGCCGCGCAAGAGTTTCCCGCTCTTGTCCTTGCCTTCCCAACTAAAGGTAGATTCCTTAATGCTGCTGGCTTTCTTGATCGCTTTCGCTGCGGTGGCCATGTTTCCTCCTAGTCGTTCGTCGTCGCCAGTATCTCTTCCAGCGACGTCATGCCTTGCTTGGCTTTGAGCAGTCCCGCCTGACGCAGGTCTTTGATCCCTTCGCGCTGGGCTTGCTCGGCGATGTCTATGGAATTGCCGTTGGTCATAATGATGCGCTGAATTTCGTCCGAAACCGGCATGACTTGATAAATGCCGACTCGCCCTTTATAGCCACTGCCCTTGCACTTCTCGCAGCCGGTCGGACCGTAGAGTTGCCAGCTGCCGTCCAGCTCATGCTCCTGATAGCCGGCTTGGATCAACGCTTCCATCGGAACGGCGACGGGTTTTTTGCACGAACAAAGCCGTCGCGCCAGACGTTGTGCCGTGATGAGGATGACGCTAGAGGCGATGTTAAAGGGCTGTACGCCCATATTTTTCATACGCTCCAAGGTGGTTGGAGCGTCGTTAGTATGCAGAGTGGAAAGCACCAAGTGACCTGTCTGCGCTGCCTTGATAGATATCTCGGCTGTTTCGAGGTCGCGGATTTCCCCTACCATGATGATGTCCGGGTCTTGCCGCAGAAAGGCCTTTAAGGCCACAGCGAAATTGAGCCCCGCCTTATCATTCACGTTGACTTGATTGACGCCGGGCATGTTGATTTCCGCGGGATCTTCGGCCGTCGAAATATTAATGCCAGGCTTGTTGAGCAGGTTGAGACAGGTGTAGAGCGAAACGGTTTTACCACTCCCCGTAGGGCCGGTGACCAAGATCATGCCGTAAGGTCGCTGGACGGCGTGCATCATTGCTTCGCGTTGTTCGGGCTCATAGCCCAATGCATCAATCCCCATCATTGCGCTGGACGGGTCAAGGATACGCATGACGATCTTTTCGCCGTGCAAAGTCGGCAAGGTGCTAACGCGAAAATCGATGGCGCGGCTTTTGGATAGCACCAGCTTCATGCGACCGTCTTGCGGCACACGCTTTTCGGAAATGTCCAGTCGCGAAATGACCTTGATGCGGGACGCCAACTTCTCCTTGATTGCCAGCGGCGGCTGCGCGACCTCGCGCAAAATACCGTCGGTACGGAAGCGGATGCGGTAGTACTTCTCATAGGGTTCAAAATGGATGTCCGAGGCCCCCTCATTGATTCCGTCCAGCAGAATTTTCTGGAGGAAGCGCACTACCGGCGCATCATCGACTTCCGTCGCGCCCGCGGCGCTAGCCGTTTCTTCTTCTCCTCCGTCGGCTAACTCGAGATCGAGATCGTCCCCGGCCAATTCATTTAGTTTGGTTTCGGTGGTTTCCGCAAGCTTGGTGACGATGGGGCCGAGTCTGCTCGAATCAACAACGACAGGATCAACCGCGAGGCCGGTCTGAAAACGGATTTCGTCCAGCGCCCGCAAGTTGGTGGGGTCGGATAAAGCTACGGCCAGGCGATTGCCGCGCTTGGCTAACGCCACGACCTGGTGAGCGTGCATCAGCTTACGGTCGATGGCACCATTGACGAATAGCGACTCGTCGTAGGCGTTCAGATCGAGTAGCGGATAGCCAAAGGTTTCAGAGGCGAAGACGGCGATGTCGTGCGCGCTTATCCGTCCCGTAGCGATGACTTGATTGACAAAGCCCGTGCCGGAAGAGACCCCCAGCGCGGCAAAATTCTCCGCCTCGACCTCTTTGAGACGGCCTTGTTGGACCAGCGCGCGTGCCAAGCCGCTAAGTGTGGTTTGCAGGGAGGCTGCCATAGACTCGGGTTAAGTCTGCTTTCTGCGGACGGGATCGTTTCGATGATGCCCTTCAGCCCAAGATTTGTAAAGACTTTCAGTTGCTTGGCGAGGGTTGTTGAACTGATCCCTATGAAAACCCACATCCGCCATTACGGCATAGGGCGAAACAAGCGCGCCGTCTTCACCATTCGGTCCTGGGTTTGCACGATTTCCATGGGTACGGCGGCTATCCTCAACCATACGCCCGCTTCCGGAATGTCGCGAAAGTGGTCGAGAATCAAGCCGTTCAAGGTCTTCGGCCCCTCCAGAGGCAGGCTCAAGCCCAGCGAGCGATTTAGCTCTCGTAGGCTGCGGCTGCCATCGACCAAGGCATTCCCTTCCTCGTTCCAGGCGAGTTTGTCGTCGCCTCCTGGTATGGACGTTGTGAATTTGCCGATCAACTCTTCAATAATGTCTTCCAGTGTGACCAATCCCTGAATTTCACCGTATTCGTCCACCACCAGCCCGATGCGTTCGCGGTTCTCCTGAAAGAATTGCAGCTGGGTGTAGACCGGTGTAGCCGCAGGAATGTAGTAGGGCGTTACCAGTTGCTCGCGCAGGCCGGCCTTATCTAACTGCTCGGCGAACAGCGTTGCCAGCAGGCGACGCAGATGCAATATGCCGACGACCGTGCTGAGGTCGCTGGCGTAAACCGGAAGACGTGTATGGTAGCTAGTTGCAAGTTGTGCTCGGATTTCAACGATGGACGCATCAAGATCCACGGCCTCGATGCTGCTGCGCGGGACCATGATGTCTTCGACCGTGATGCTTTCCAAGTCAAAAAGATTCAACAGGATAGATTGGTGTTGGCGCGGAATGAAGTGCCCTGCCTCTAGCACCAAGGTTCGCAGCTCCTCTGGCGACAGGCGTTGAGTCTCCGGGTCTGCCTGCGTCTTCAAGCGCAGCGTGCCCAGCATCGCTTTGACGAAGAGATTAACGAACCATATTACTGAACTGAACACCCGCAACAGCACCACCAAAACAAAACTCGACGGTGGGGCCAATCGGTCGGCATAAGACGCGCCGATCACCTTGGGCGTGATCTCAGCGAAGACCAGAATCAAGAACGCCATTACCAAGGTGGCGACGCCCAATACCCACTTCTCTTCGCCGAACAGTTCACCCGCCATAAAGCCGCCCAAAGTCGCAGTTGCGGCATTCGTCAGCGTGTTGAACAGCAGGATAATGCCCAGCAGTTTGTCGGTCTTGCCGAGCAGCTCAATTGCGTTCTTGGCGCCGCGATCACCACCGGCCGCGAGGGTTTTCAGCCGGTAGCGGTTGGCTGCCATCATGGCGGTTTCCGCCATGGCGAAAAAACCAGAAAGGACAAGAAGTACAACCAGCGCGGCAAATTGCGCTGATAGAGGGATGTGGATCAAGCGTCAGGACTAGCGGGAGGCAGACAACCCAGTATCGCGACCGAGTCTGAGGCTGTCAACTAGGCCGGTGGAGGATGACTTCCAGCACAAACCGGCTGCCGACGTAGGCCAGCAGTAGCGCGGCGAATCCTGCCAGCGTCCACCGCAAAGCCTTGCGTCCGCGCCAGCCCCACGCAAATCGGCCGACGAGCAGGATAGCGAAAATTATCCAGGAAATAATCGAAAATACAGTCTTGTGATCGAACCGCAGCGCCTTGCCGAACAATGTCTCTGAGAAGGCAATTCCCGACGCCAACGTCAGTGTCAGTAAGATGAAAGCGATGCCAATCAGCCGGAATAGCAGCGCTTCCATGGTCAGCAAAGGCGGAAGGCTGGCCAAGACTTTCGTCAGCTGTCCCCGATGCAATCGACGCTCCACCACTGCCATGATGATCGCGTGGAGTGCCGCCAGCGTGAACAGGCTGTAAGCCACCATGGCCACGAGCAAATGTAGGCGAAACAGCGGCGAGGCGACATTGGCGAGCAAGTGCTGATCCGGGAAACCGACCGGCAATAGCGCACACACCGCAGCGAGTGGCAACACCAGGGGCTGGAGCCCCTCCATGCGCGCGTGAAAACTTTCCACCCAGTAAATCAAAACCGCCAGCCACAACATCAACGACAGCGCGCCGGCGAAACCGAAGCGCATGACGCCGCCACCGAAAAGATCACCATACAAGGCGTATCCATGCAACAACAACGCTGCCAGCAGCGAAATGCGCTCCCAGGGCAGCATGCTGCGCGGCACGCTACTAGCGTTCTGCGACCAACGTGTGCGCCAAAAGTGAAAGCCGAGAAAAGCGTACAGTAGGGCGGGCAACAGATGCGGTAAAATTTCTGCCATCTCGCGAGTGTACAACCTTCCCCCACGAATCGGAACCGCATGCTAGACAATCTCACACAGCGACTATCTCGCGTCGTCAAGACGCTCCGCGGTCACGCGCGCCTCACCGAAGACAACATCGCCGATGCCATGCGGGAGGTGCGCATGGCTTTGCTCGAAGCCGATGTTGCGCTACCGGTGGTGAAAGAACTCGTCGCGCGGATCAAGCAAAAAGCGTTAGGACAAGATGTCATAGGCAGCCTGACGCCGGGACAGGCGTTGGTGGGTATAGTGCATCGCGAACTCACCGAGCTCATGGGCGGGGCGCACACGGGGCTCAATCTTGCCGCGCAAGCGCCTGTGGTGATTTTAATGGCCGGCCTGCAAGGCGCCGGCAAAACCACCACCACCGGTAAGCTCGGCAAGCTCCTCAAGGAGCGGCAGAAGAAAAAAGTGCTAGTGGCGAGCTGCGACGTGTATCGCCCGGCGGCTATAGAGCAATTGCGCCTGGTCGCCGAGCAGGCGGGTATCGATTTCTTCCCCTCTCACGCCGGCGAGAAACCCGCGGACATTGCGTTGGCTGCGTTGGACTACGCGCGCAAGCATTACCACGACGTTCTGTTTGTCGATACCGCCGGCCGCCTCGCCATAGACGAAGCCATGATGCGCGAAGTGGCGGAACTCCACGCTTTGCTCGAGCCGGCCGAAACGCTATTCGTGGTGGACGCTATGCTAGGCCAGGACGCCGTAAACACTGCGCGAGCCTTCAATGAGGCTTTGCCGCTGACTGGTGTGGTGCTGACCAAACTGGATGGTGATGCGCGCGGCGGCGCAGCCCTCTCGGTGCGCCATGTAACCGGCAAGCCGCTCAAGTATGCCGGCGTGGGCGAGAAACTGGGGGGGATCGAGGAGTTCCATCCCGAGCGTATGGCTTCGCGCATCCTCGGCATGGGCGATGTACTCGGGCTGATTGAAGACGCGCAGCGCGGCGTCGATCAGGATAAGGCCCGGGAATTCGCGCAGAAAATAAAATCGGGCAAGGGCTTCGATCTCAATGATTTCAAGGAGCAGGTCGCCCAGATGCGCAAGATGGGCGGACTTTCAAGCTTGATAGACAAACTACCGGCACAGTTCGCTCAGGCTGCGCAGCAAGCGCAGGGGCAAGTGGAAGACAAGTCGGTGGGCCGACTTGAAGGCATCATCAATTCCATGACGCCACTGGAGCGCAGCAAACCCGAACTTATCAAGGCCTCTAGAAAGCGCCGAATCGCGACTGGCGCGGGGGTCCAGGTGCAGGAAGTGAATCGGCTACTCACGCAGTTCGAGCAGACTCAAAAGATGATGAAACAATTCTCAAAAGGCGGCATGCAGAAGCTCATGCGGGGCATGAAAGGCATGCTGCCGGGGATGCGTTAGCCTTCATCGTGATCGATATTAGCGCTGCAACAGATTAGGGTTGTAGCGCCACTGCTTTTCCCAGGCAGCACGGACTATATTCGGATATTCGGCTTGTCCGAGGCTACCGTTGTAGCGTCCCAGCGCGCGGAAGTAGTCACCTTTCTCAATATCCAGGTAGTGGCGCAGGATGGTACAGCCATAACGCAGGTTGGTACGCAGGTGGAAAAGATTGTCCTGGCTGTTGCCGATCAGCTTCATCCAGAAGGGCATGACTTGCATTAAGCCACGCGCGCCGGCTTGCGACACGGCGTATTTTTTGAAGCCGCTTTCCACCTGAATTAAGCCCAGCACCAATTGCGGGTCCAGGCCCGCGCGCTCCGCTTCGTACTTCACCGTCTTGAGAAGATCAATGCGCTCCTTGGGATTGGGGATGCGTTTAGCGAGCCGCTCGGACATTTGTGTCACCCAGTCGATGCGCTCTTCCATGCTGCGCCAATTGGGTTCCGGCGCGGCGCGATCGCTTACGGCGGCATGCAGTGCGGCTTGGACGCTGTTGGCGAGCGGCTCGTATTTCTGCGTGCCGGCTTGAGCGGCAGCGCCCGCCAAGAGACCGGCGGTCAAGCCTACGATGCCTGCTAGTCGCATAACCTCGCATGCATAAATGCCACGATATCGGTTAGCGGCACCTTGGTAGGCGCGCTATCCGTACGCGCCTGATATTCGACCATAGCTTCCTTTAAGCCGCGCTCACCAATGGTGATCCGATGTGGGATGCCGATCAGTTCCAGGTCGGCGAACATCACTCCTGGCCTCTCGTCGCGGTCATCCAGTAACACGTCGATAGCCGCAGCCTTCAGCTCCGTATAGAGCCCTTCGGCGGCTACACGCACCGCTTCGCTCTTACCGTAAGCCACGGGCGCGAGGGCGACGGCAAACGGCGCCATAGGGCGTGGGAAGCGAATACCTCGCTCATCGAAGTTCTGCTCGATGGCGGCGCCGACGATCCGCGACACGCCGATACCATAGCAGCCCATTTCCATCACACGAGGCTGCCCCGATTCATCGAGGAAAGTCGCCTTCATAGCTTCCGCGTATTTGGTCCGCAATTGGAAGATGTGCCCGACTTCTATGCCCCGGCAAATCGACAAGCTGCCTTTACCGTCGGGGCTGCGATCGCCTTCGGTCACGTTGCGTATATCGGCCACCAGCGCGGGCTCCGGCAGATCACGCACCCAGTTGACGCCCGTCAGATGATAACCCGCTTCGTTGGCGCCGCAAACGAAGTCACTCATTGCCGCGACAGTGCGATCGGCGACGACCACAATATCCTTGCGTATCCCCACCGGGCCGATATAGCCGGCGCGGCAGCCGAGATTGCCTAGAATTTCTTCTTCCGTGGCGAAGCGAAAGGGGCTGAGCAGGGGAATTTTCCCTGCCTTGATTTCGTTCAGCGTGTGATCGCCTCGCAGTAACAATAAACAAAAGACGTCGTTATGCATGACGGCGATGGCTTTCACCATTTTACTCAGCGGCACGTTCAGGCAATCCGCGACATCTTCGCAGCGTGTTTTCCCCGGCGTAGCTACAGCTTTCATTGGTTCGTTAGCGTTGCCTCTGGGCGCTGTCGGCGCGACGGCTTCCGCCAGCTCGATGTTGGCGGCATAGTCCGAATCCGGACAGTAGGCGATGGCGTCTTCGCCCGAGTCGGCCAGCACATGAAATTCGTGCGAACCCGTGCCGCCGATGGAGCCAGTATCCGCCGCGACCGCACGGAACTTCAGCCCAAGGCGCGTGAAGATGCGCGAGTAGGTGTCGTACATGTTGCGGTATTCGCGCTGTAAGTCCTCGTAGCTCGCGTGGAAAGAGTAACCGTCCTTCATGAGAAATTCGCGGCCGCGCATGACGCCGAAGCGGGGGCGGATTTCGTCGCGGAATTTGGTCTGGATTTGATAGAAGTGCAGAGGCAACTGACGATAACTCTTCACCTCTCGTCGCGCCACGTCCGTGATGACTTCCTCATGGGTGGGGCCGAACACGAAATTGCGCTGATGACGGTCCTTGAAACGCAATAGTTCTGGACCGTACTGGTCCCAACGGCCCGATTCCTGCCACAGCTCGGCAGGCTGCACCGCGGGCATTTGCAGCTCGATCGCACCGGCGCGATCCATTTCCTCACGTACGATGTTTTCGACTTTGCGCAAAACGCGCAGCCCCAGCGGCATCCAGGTATAGATACCACCAGCCAGCCGTTTGATCAGGCCGGCGCGCAGCATTAATTTATGGCTGGTGATCTCGGCATCCGAGGGGGCTTCTTTTAGCGTGGCGATGAAAAATTTTGAGGCGCGCATGGTCTATTCAGTGCCGGAAAAGTCGAAATTCTACCGCAGCGGCCGATTCTTCCGCCCTGCGCTTTCCATCATTGGTGAATTGTGGAAGAATGAATGCAGTGCGAATTTTGAGGTAGCAGCTATGCTCGACCGTGAAGGCTATCGCCCAAACGTCGGCATTATCCTGGTCAATGGCAAGAACGAGGTCTTTTGGGGCAAGCGTATAAAGGAGCATTCCTGGCAGTTCCCGCAAGGCGGGATTAAACACGGCGAAACGCCGGAACAGGCGATGTTCCGCGAGCTCCACGAAGAAGTCGGCTTGCGGCAGGAACATGTCAGCATACTAGGGCGTACCCGCGACTGGTTGCGTTATGAAGTGCCAAAGCACTGGATACGGCGCGAATGGCGCAGCACCTATCGCGGACAGAAGCAGATCTGGTTTTTGCTCCGACTGACCGGTCGAGATTGCGACGTTTGCCTGCGTGCCAGCGACCACCCGGAATTTGATGCCTGGCGCTGGAGCGAGTACTGGGTACCGCTGGATGCCGTGATCGACTTCAAGCGCGGCGTCTATCAATTGGCTTTAACGGAGCTTGCACGCTTCGCCTTCCATCGCGCGGCCGATCGTCAACCCAAGTGGGAAAGCACGCTAGTCTTAAGAGGCTGTGTTGCTGACTCTGACTCCTGATCCTACTGCGCCAAAAACATGTGGATTCGCTTCCTGCCCGGCTATGGAGTGTTGTTGGCCGTGGCCCTCGGCGGCGCCGCTTACGCCCAATTCGACGACAAGAAGTCTGGCGTTAATATCGACGAGGAGTCGTTGACACCTTGGCAAGAGCTGGAGACGGCACCGCCCGAATATCCGCGTTCGGAAAACCTCGTCGAATTTTATGTCAGCGCGGCGACGTCCAATAAATTTTTAATAGACGCCAAGTCCCTCAGTGTCGGCACCGACAGTGTAGTCCGCTATGTGGTCGCCATCAAAACGCCTGGCGGCGTCACCAATGTGAGCTTCGAAGGGCTACATTGTGATACCTACGAGCGACGTATTTATGCGCTTGGCCGCAACGATAAGACCTGGAGCCAAGCTCGAACAAAAGCGTGGACGACGATACCGCCCGCCAACCCGAACGGGTATCAGGCCGCGCTCTTCAAAGAATATTTTTGCCCTAACGGGCGTCCCATACTGAGCGCCGAAGAAGGTCTGGATGCGCTCAAGCGGGGTGGCCACCCGAGCGTCAAATAGCGTTCCGACGGTTATGGGCAGTCGCCGAGACGCTTGCCGCTGTAGGTCTGGGACATGTTCATGGTGTGACCACCATGCGTCATGGTCATTTTGCTATTCCCGCTATAGCTGTTGCCGCTGTAGCTGATCGTGCCGCTGCCACTCATCGCGTTTTCACCCTTGCAGACCATGCTCCAGCTTGAGGTATTGCCCTGGACTTTGAAGTCCTGCATTTCACATTTTTTGTCGATGTTTTGCGGGATAGCGTGACGACCCGTTTCGATATCCGCAGCTTTGACGCAGTGGCGTATGGTGGTCGGCGGCAAGTTTCCTGGCATTCCAGCCATTTCCACCTTAGTGGTGATCTCCCAAAGGCCAGGCTGCATATTGGCGCCCGCAAAGGCGGCTGTGGTGCAGAAAGCGAACAAGAAGCTAGCAGCAAATTTTTTCACGAAGCGATCTCCAGAGTAAGACCGAGCGCGATGCCGGTCAGCAAGGAATTATACTTCTCGCAAGAACCTGTATGAACCTAGGTGGCCGGACCATGATGGATAGTTTGATTAGGGAATTCGACAAGGCGCTGCGCGCCGTTTTTGTGCCGGCGCGCAGCGTTCGGCCGGTGCCCGGTGCAACATTAGCTGAAGCCAGTTTGTTGGATGACCAAAAGCGATTGGCCATTGGGCTAATGCGTGTCAATCACTGCGGCGAGATTTGCGCTCAAGCGCTTTATCAAGGTCAGGCGCTGACCTCGGCCGACGTTACGATTCGTCAGGCACTCCAAACCGCGGCTGACGAAGAGACCGAACATTTGGCTTGGACGGAAGGACGCATCAAGGAACTCGGTGGGCGGACCAGCTGGCTGAATCCGCTTTGGTATGGCGGTTCGTTGGCTATCGGCATACTCGTAGGCAAACTGGGCGATGGCTGGAACCTCGGCTTTCTCGCGGAAACAGAGCGACAGGTCGAGGCGCATTTAGATGGGCATTTGCGCCGTTTGCCCGAAGCGGATCGCAGATCTTGGGCGATAGTTGAGCAGATGAAAACGGACGAAATCGAACACGCTCGCACCGCCGAGCGACTCGGAGCGCATGATTTACCCATCCCCGCCAAGCTTTTTATGAAACTGGCGTCGGGCACAATGACCCGCGTGGCGTACTGGATCTAGCGCTTCAGTTTTAGCGCTCGAGTATCTCCCAGTCGTGGGTGATAGTTGCAGTTTTGCCCAGCATAATCGAGGCGGAGCAATACTTTTCAGCTGAAAGCTGAATCGCCCTTTCGACCGCCTCGGTTTTGAGGTCTTTGCCCTTCACGCGAAAATGAAAATGGATACGGGTAAATACCTTAGGATCTGTCTCTGCACGCTCTGCTTTCAAGGAGACTTCGCAGCCCGTGACCGCTTGACGCCCACGCTTAAGAATCAGCACTACATCATAGGCAGTGCAGCCGCCCGCACTCACTAGCATTAACTCCATCGGGCGGGGCGCCCGATTGTGGCCCCCTCCTTCGGGTGCTCCGTCCATGGTCACGAGGTGACCACTGCCGGTTTCTGCCGCAAAAGCCATACCGTCTTCACCCATCCACTTGACTGTGCATTCCATAAGGCGCTCATAAGGTTGTTTAAGGACGGCATGTTAACGGAAAAGCGCTGGGCGACGCAGGCTACTAGCGCCTACGTCGCGCGCGATTTCGGGCAATAGTACGTTGGAAACCCCGACGAAACATGTTTACTAGAATCTATCAATTAACTTGCTAATCAGTTGAATAGATTGCTATTACAAAAAGCAATGTCGCACCGCACAAAATTATCTTGCAATGCACAAACGGCTCCCACATACTTCAAGCATCTGCTGTGAATTTTTAGCAAATGTTTGTCTCCTCCACCCTCCTCCTTTGGTGTGGATTTAACGCGACTCCTCACCGAGTCGCGTTTTTTTTGGTGGATTGCTGGAGACAAATTCGCTCCTTAGACTGATCGTCTAGGTGTTTGACAGCCTTGTACGAACTACCCTACAATGCGCGGCTTTCCGCTTTACGCTGATTCAGGGGCTACCCTCATGAAAACCTTTTCCGCCAAGCCGCATGAAGTGCAGCACGATTGGTTCGTCGTAGACGCAACCGATAAAGTGCTGGGCCGGCTGGCCACCGAGATTGCTCGCCGCTTGCGCGGCAAACATAAGCCAATTTTCACGCCGCACGTCGACACGGGCGACTTCATTGTTGTGGTTAACGCGGAAAAACTTCGCGTCACGGGCGGCAAGGAAGAAAAGAAGGTGTATTACCGCCACAGCGGCTACCCGGGCGGCATTTATAAAGACACTTTTGCCAAGCTCCAGCAGCGCGCTCCGACACGAGTGTTGGAAAAGGCTGTGAAGGGCATGCTGCCCAAAGGACCGCTGGGCTATGCAATGATCAAGAAGCTCAAGGTATACGCTGGTGCGACGCATCCGCATGTCGCGCAACAACCGAAGTCGCTGGAGATATAAAGAATCATGGCTGCTAACTATTACTATGGCACGGGTCGCCGCAAGACCGCCGTCGCCCGGGTCTTCCTCAGGGCAGGTAGCGGAAAATTCGTTGTCAACGACAAGCCTGTGGATGAGTTTTTTTCCCGTGAAACGGGGCGTATGGTAGTACGTCAGCCCCTAGAGCTGACGGAGCACGCCGCCACTTTCGATATTATGGTGAACGTCGCCGGCGGTGGTGAGTCCGGGCAGGCCGGCGCTGTGCGTCATGGCATTACGCGCGCATTGATCGAATACGATGCGACCTTGAAGCCCGTTCTCTCCCATGCCGGCTTTGTGACGCGCGACGCGCGCGAAGTTGAGCGGAAGAAGGTTGGCTTCCACAAGGCGCGTCGTCGCAAGCAGTTCTCCAAACGTTAGCCTCGCCTGTTGCGTTCCCAAAAGCCGCCCTCTGGCGGCTTTTGTTTTTGGCGCGTGGGTTGCATGCTCCGATGGGCGTGAATTACTATAGTTTTCATTTGCAGTGAGGAAGCGATGATCAAAGTTGGCATCGTGGGAGGTACAGGGTATACGGGCGTCGAGTTGCTGCGCCTGCTGGCCCAGCATCCGCAGGTGGAATTGATTGCAATTACCTCGCGGGGTGACGCTGGCACGCCCGTCGCCGATATGTTCCCTAGCCTGCGCGGCCGCGTTGCGCTCAGCTTCGTCGCGCCCAAGGCGGCAACACTGGATCGCTGCGATATCGTCTTCTTCGCCACCCCGAATGGTGTTGCGATGAGTGAAGCAAGGTCGCTGCTAAGTGCCGGCGTGCGGGTGGTCGATCTTGCCGCCGATTTCCGGATTAAAGATGTCGCAGAGTGGGAAAAGTGGTACGGCATGAAGCACGCCTCAGCCGACCTGATTGACGAGGCAGTTTATGGCCTGCCCGAGGTAAATCGAGACAAGATCAAAAGCGCCCGCCTGGTGGCCAATCCGGGTTGCTATCCGACGGCAGTGCAATTGGGGTTCCTCCCGCTGGTAGAGGCCGGCTTGGTCGACTTGGATCACTTGATTGCAGATGCCAAGTCCGGAGTGTCGGGCGCTGGTCGCAAGGCGGAAGTGCCTACATTGTTCTCTGAGGCAGCTGATAATTTCAAGGCCTACGGCGTGTCCGGGCATCGGCATTTGCCTGAAATCAGCCAAGGACTAGCCTTGGCCGCCAAACAGAAAGTGGGGCTGACATTTGTGCCCCACCTCACGCCGATGATACGCGGTATCCATGCTACGCTTTATGCGCGCCTCACCAAAGAGGCCGATTTGCAGCCGCTCTACGAAGAACGCTATCGCGACGAGCCGTACGTAGATGTTATGAAATTTGGCAGCCATCCTGAGACGCGCTCAGTGCGCGCGTCCAATCTTTGCCGCATCGCCTGGCATCGCCCGCAAGGCGGCGCCACAGTAGTGGTGCTGTCGGTGATCGACAATTTGGTCAAAGGGGCGGCGGGGCAGGCCATACAGAATATGAATATTATGTTCGGACTCGACGAGTGCGCCGGCCTTACGCAGATTCCCGTTTTGCCGTAAGGCTGCGTCGCTGGCGCAGCCGTTTCGGTATCTCCGCGCCGCGAGTGGCGGTGCGTACCCATATTCCTTGGCATTTGCGAGCGCTTGTTGCTATCGCCGTCCTTTCCTTATCGCTTGCTTCGGCGGGCTGGATATATGACACCGGCCGCCGTTTTGCGGGCTTCGATAGCCAGGAGTCTCAACAAGAACTGACCGCACTGCGGGATCGAGTGGATGAACTGGAGAAGGAGTCTGCTCAGTTGCGTGCTTTTGTGAACGCGGGTGAGAGCACCCTACAAATCGAACGCACCGCTCAGCAACAGCTCGCCCGTCAGGTGAAGACATTAGAGGAAGAGAACGCGCGGCTTAAGGAAGACATGGCGTTCTTCGAGAATCTGGCGGTCGCGGACGGTAAAGAAGCCGGCTTTTCGCTAAACCGCTTGCGCGTGGAGCCGGACTCAGTGCCGGGGCAATACCGCTATCGCGTGTTGGCCGCGGCTCAAGGCGGGAAAAAGGAGCGTGAATTCAAAGGTAACATCCAGCTGCTAGTCTCGGTGCAGCAGGATGGCAAAAGTGCTATGATAATTCTCCCTGCCGGTAACGATCCGAACCGGCAGCGCTACAACCTTAGTTTCAAGCATTTTCAGCGCGTAGATGGCACGTTCAATCTTCTCCCCGGAGCGCGCATCGCCAGCGTGGAAGTCCGTTTGATGCAGGATGGCGTTATGCGCGCCACTCAGTCCGTCACTCTTTGAGAAAGGCCACCATGTTCCTGAAAAAGAGAGCCAGCAAGCCGCAAAGTCGCATTGACAGCTTGATCGGTGCCGGGACCAAGATTGAAGGCGACGTGACTTTTGCCGGTGGCTTACGCGTTGATGGGGAGGTAAAGGGAAACGTTAGGGCCACCGGCGAAGAAGGCGGAACCTTGATGGTGAGCGAGCATGCTCGCATCGAAGGCGAAATTCATGTCTCTCACCTCGTCATCAACGGCACCATCATTGGGCCGGTACATTCGAGCGAGTTCCTTGAACTTCAGCCTCGCGCGAAGGTCACAGGCGACGTACAGTACAACACGCTGGAGATGCACTTGGGCGCCATCGTACAAGGCCGCTTGGTGCATCAAGGCGTGGGCGGCAAGACAGCCATCGAATTGAAGCTAGCGTCTAGCAATTGACCCAGCGTTTATTCGGTCTTATATTCACATAGTCGCAATTTGCTCAGGAGCTACAAATGAACGCTGTAACTGATCTGCCCGCGCCGTTGCTCTTCACCGACAGCGCCGCTAACAAAGTGCGTGAACTCATCGAGGAAGAAGGCAATACCGATCTTAAACTGCGAGTGTTCGTCACTGGCGGCGGTTGCTCCGGCTTCCAGTACGGCTTCACGTTTGACGAAGTGCAAAATGAAGACGATACCGCTATGCACAAGAATGGTGTGACGCTGCTCATTGATCCGATGAGCTATCAGTATCTGGTTGGCGCCGAGATCGATTTTTCGGAAGGCCTGGAAGGCGCTCAATTCGTGATCAAAAATCCAGGCGCGTCGTCGACCTGCGGGTGCGGTTCGTCGTTCTCCGTCTGAGAACAATCCAAGACAGCCACACTATGGGGAGCTTCGGCTCCCCATAGCCGTTTACGCTGAGTAAACGTTGTGAAGCTGTTCGAACATCAGTCAAGCAACGCCAGATTTATGCCACGGACCTGATCCAGGCGCGCCGATAAGGGATCGGCGTGTTGTTTGAATTGCGCCATTTGCTGAGGGGGGAGGGGTGGCGCGCCGGGAAGATTGACGGCCAGAGGATTTTGCTGCACGTCACTGACCCGGAATTCGTAGTGCAAATGTGGCCCTGTTGCCCAGCCCGTCTGGCCGACATAGCCGATCACATCGCCTTGAGATACGCGAGCGCCCTTGCGCAGGCCCGAGGCGAAGCCGCTCAAATGACCATAAGCGGTACTGAACTTTCCCTGGTGACGCAGGATCACCAGATTGCCATACCCACCCTGCTTGCCGATAGTCTCGACGACCCCATCGCCGGTAGCTTTGACACGGGTCCCAATAGGTGCGGCGTAATCGACGCCCTTATGCGCCCGCCATGTTTTCAGGATCGGATGGAAGCGCGCCAGAGTGAAGCCGGAGCTGACACGCGAGAACTCCAAAGGCGAACGCAGAAAAGCCTTGCGTAGGCTTTTACCGTCAGGTGTGTAATAACCCTGTCCGTTCTGGCTTTCGAACCAAACCGCTCTATAGGCCTTGTCCTGGTTTACGAACTCGGCCGCCAGGATGCGGCCGGCACGAACTGCCTGGCCTTGGTTATAGAGCATTTCATAGACGACACTGAAACGGTCGCCCCGGCGCAGGTCACGATGGAAATCGATGTCGCTCCCGAAGATCTCCGCCAACTGCAGCGCGATGCTGTCTGGTAGGTCGATCGCATCGGTCGCGCCGAACAGCGAGTTGCGAATTTCGCCTGACTTCATCGTAATCTGTGACGTTAGCGACAAGACTTGTTCGCCCGCCCACAAGTGACCGTCACGTCGATCGACGACTAAGGCGCTGTCTGTGTTGCCGTTTAGCGGAAACACCAGGGATTGCAGTTCACCAGACCTATTCGTCTTCGCAGTGACCACTTTGCCGGGTCTAAGCTGACGGAATATTGATTGCGTCTGAGGTTGTTGCTTAAGGAAAACGAAGGCTTGTTCGTCTTGCACGCCCAGGCGCGCCAGCAAGGCGGCGGCACTGTCGCCGCGCTGTATGCGCTCTTCGCGTACATAGGTGGCGCCGCCGCTGTCGCTGAGATCGCGGTTTTCGGCTGGCGGCATCGACAATGGCTCGACCACTGTTTCCTGGAAGGCCTGAATCTCGGCACTGGTGGGTGCGGTGCCAAAAGCAGCAACCATGCTGAATGTCAGTACGCTCATGACTGCCACACCGGCCCACAGGTGCTTAGGCCTGGCGTCGCTTAGGCTAGGGAGATGCGCTAAAATTCTCATCTTTTCAAGTTTCATGTGGCGCACGGGCAAAAAAGCTCGGGCGAGTTTAACAAAAATCAGACTAAAGCTATAACGGCAGCCGGAATAAAAAGATTATGACTGACATTCAGGCAGCCCTTGCCCTTATCAAGCGTGGCAGCAGCGAATTGCTTATCGAGGCCGAATTACTCGATAAGCTCAAGACCGACCGGCCCTTGCGCGTTAAAGCTGGTTTCGATCCCACGGCGCCGGATTTGCATTTGGGTCACACCGTTCTTATCAACAAACTCCGGCATTTTCAGGAGCTTGGGCACCATGTGATGTTTCTCATCGGCGACTTCACTGGCATGATAGGTGACCCGACTGGCCGCAACGCCACCCGCCCGCCGCTCTCGCGCGAACAAATCCTTGCGAATGCGCAGACCTATAGAGAACAAGTATTCAAAATTCTCGATCCGGCGAAAACCGAGATATGTTTCAACTCCACATGGTTCGAGCCTATCGGCGCCGCCGGCATGATCAAGCTCGCCGCGTTACATACCGTTGCGCGCATGCTGGAGCGCGATGATTTCGCTAAGCGATATACAAGCGGTCAGCCGATAGCGATCCACGAGTTTCTCTATCCCTTGTGCCAGGGCTACGATTCGGTTGCCATGCTCGCCGATCTGGAATTGGGCGGCACGGATCAAAAGTTCAATCTGCTGGTGGGACGCGAACTCCAGAAGCATTATGGCCAAGTGCCACAATGCATACTCACCATGCCTTTGCTTATCGGTTTGGATGGCGTGCAGAAAATGTCCAAGTCGTATGGCAACTTTGTTGGCATCAACGAAGCGCCCAAGGAAATTTTCGGCAAGCTCATGTCCGTGTCGGACGAGTTGATGTGGAGCTATTACGAACTACTGTCGTTCAGGGCCGGTGAGGAAATTGCCGGACTGAAAAACGAAGTCGCCGCTGGTCGAAATCCGCGTGACGTGAAAGTGATGCTTGCGCAAGAAATCGTCGAGCGTTTTCATACACGCAAGGCGGCAGAAGATGCGTTGGCAGATTTTGAAGCGCGTTTTCGGCAAGGGGCTATTCCGGATGAGATGGATGAGTTTGAGATCGCTTGCGATGCGCAAGGCATGCCTATTGCGCAAGTGATGAAGCAGGCTTGCCTCTCCGCAAGTACGTCAGAAGCATTACGCATGATTGAGCAAGGCGGCGTGCGCATTGATGGCGAAAAAATCAGTGATCGCATGCTTGTGCTTCATGCCGGCGGCACTATCGTGCTGCAAGTGGGCAAGCGTAAATTCGCTCGCGTGACGCTTGTCTAAGCGCAGTACGAGCGGCCATTTCCAACTCGCAATGAAATTTCTTTTTCGAAAGTGTTGACCACCATTCTTCCGTCTGTATAATGCGCGGCTCTCGTTGCTTAGCAACAATGTTCTTTAACAACCAAACAGCCGATAGGTGTGGGTATTTGGTGATTACGGTGGCGGGTATTTTGGGGTAATGGTTTAGGCTGTTGCTTTGAAGCATTCGCGAGTAAAAATTGAATGCTCATACTAGATAAATAAGTTCTAG
>JBBQGH010000015.1:0-54499 GCA_038322845.1 Gammaproteobacteria bacterium | reverse complement strand
ACCAGCAGCGGCCTCACCGTCGTGACGGCGGACTTCGTGCAGGACGCCCTGGCGAAAAATCTGCGTCGCTTCGACAAGGGCGGCGACGCTTTCTACGATCAAATTTCGGCGCTGCATAAATCCGTGCGCGGCTCGGACCCGGATGCCTCGCTTTACTGGATGTTGCGCATGCTCGATGGCGGCGCTGACCCGCTCTATCTGGGCCGACGCATCGTGCGCATGGCGGTGGAAGATATCGGCTTGGCCGACCCGCGCGCCATGGATATCGCGCTCAACGCGGTGGCGATTTACGAGCGCCTTGGGTCGCCCGAAGGCGAACTGGCCCTCGCCGAAGCCGTCATTTTCATGGCCTGCGCCGCCAAGTCGAACGCTGTCTACGTCGCGTATAATTCCGCGCGCAAATTCGTCTCTGGCGATCAATCACGCGAAGTACCGGTGCATCTGCGCAACGCACCGACCAAGCTCATGAAAGAGCTGGGCTACGGGCACGAATATCGCTACGCCCACGACGAGCCTGAGGCCTACGCCGCCGGCGAGACTTATCTGCCGGACGGCATGCCGAAAGTGAAGTGGTACAAGCCCACGGCGCGCGGCCTGGAAGCGAAAATCGCGGAGAAGCTCGCGCACTTGCGCGAGCTCGATCGCAAGGCTAAACCGTAGATAAAAACCAAGGCGGTCCCAGGCCCCCAGAACAGGAAGCATCATGCTGGACATACAACTATTGCGCAGCGATGCCGCTGGCATCGCCGACCGACTTGCCCTGCGCGGGATGACGCTGGACGTAGCGGCTTTTCAGGCGCTGGAAGACGAGCGCAAGGGCCTGCAAGGGCACACGCAAGACTTGCAAGCCAAGCGCAATGCGCTGTCCAAGCAGATTGGTCACTTGAAGGCCAAGGGTGAGAGCAGCGATGCCGTGATGGCCGAAGTTGCTGGCTTGGGCGACGAACTGAAACAGAACGAAGAAAACCTCGCCGACATTCTCAACCGTCTCAACGCTTTTGTGTCGGTGATTCCCAACCTACCGCACGAGAGTGTGCCGGTGGGTAAATCCGAACAGGACAACGTTGAAGTGCATCGCTGGGGCACGCCGCGGGCCTATTCGTTCGTGGTGAAAGATCACGTCGATCTGGGCGAAGCGCTGGGCGGGCTGGATTTTGAAACCGCCACCAAGATCAGCGGCGCGCGCTTCACACTGATGAAGGGCGCGATTGCCCGCCTGCATCGCGCGCTCGCCCAGTTCATGCTCGACACGCACACGGAAGAACATAGCTACACCGAGGTCTATGCGCCTTACCTGGTGAATGGCAACAGCTTATTCGGTACCGGCCAGTTGCCGAAATTTCACGAAGACCTGTTTCACATTTCGGCAGACGGCTATTTTCTGATTCCGACCGCCGAAGTGCCGGTGACCAACATAGTGCGTGATGAAATCGTGCCGCTGAATCAGTTGCCGCTGAAGTTCGTCTGCCATACGCCTTGCTTTCGTCGCGAGGCAGGCACTTACGGCAAGGACACGCGCGGCATGATTCGCCAACACCAGTTCGATAAGGTTGAATTGGTGCGCATCGAGCATCCGGACAACTCCTGGGCGGCGTTGGAAGAACTGACGCGGCACGCCGAAATCATTCTGGAAAAACTCGAACTACCTTACCGTCGCGTTGCGCTGTGTACTGGCGACATGGGCTTTTCGGCTGCTAAGACCTATGACCTCGAAGTCTGGCTGCCGGCGCAAAATACCTACCGCGAAATTTCTTCTTGCAGCCACTTCGAAGCCTTTCAAGCGCGGCGCATGCAGGCGCGCTATCGCAACGACAAGAACAAACCGGAACTGCTGCATACGCTGAATGGCTCCGGCCTCGCCGTCGGCCGCGCGCTGGTGGCGGTATTGGAAAATTATCAGCGTGCTGACGGCAGCATAGAGGTGCCCAGCGTGTTGCTGCCCTACATGGGCGGCATAGAGTTGATCGGCAAAGCCTGAGGCGAGGATAAGGGCGCGGAATCGCCCAAGGAAGGCACGACGGGGGACGCGACCAACGCTTTCTCATAGCGCACCAAGATGTCGTAATAGGTGCGGATGTTTTCCACCATGATCACTGCCTCCCCACCGCGCGCAGCGCCGCTTTTCAAATGCGATGCGTATTGCGGCTGCGCGAGCAGCGGCAATACCTGCTTCATCTCATACCATGAGTTCGGATCGCGCTTTACCATTTGCGCAATGGCGCGTGCGCCATTCATATGGCCCATGCCGAGGTTGTATGCCGCTAGTGCGAGCCAGGTTCGATCCGGCTCCTTCACTTCCGCCGGCAGTTGTTCGCGTAATTCCACCAGATAGCGCGAACCCGCGAGTATGCTCTGGCGCGCATCCAGCCTATCCGGTACATGCAGACGATCCGCCGTGTCTGCGGTGAGCATCATCATGCCGCGCACATTGGTGGGCGAGGTGGCGAGCGGGTCCCAGTGCGATTCCTGGTATGCCAGCGCCGCCAGGAGACGCCAGTCGATATCCAGTTCTTCCTGGCCATCAATGAAGTCGCGCCGATAGCGGGGCAGCACGGCGTGCGTGCTTTCCAGAAAGTGCGCGACATCAGTTCGATTGAGGCGGCGCACATGGCCGAAGTAACGATCGATCAGACGCGCCATGGTGCCGTCGCTACGTACACGCTGCAGGAAGGCATCGGCGCGCTGCAACAGCGCCGGATCGCCATCTTTCGGAAAAGCCCAGACGATGGGACGCTTACCGGGTAGCGTGAAGGCTTCCTGCAAGGCCGGGAAGAAATTCGTGCCGATATCGAAATGCGCCGAGTCTGTCGCGGCGAGATCCGTTTGTCGCTTCGCCACACGTTCCAGCAATTGAATTTCGTTCATACCTTCCACCGCCACGATGCGCAGGCCTTCGGGCTTGGGAGTAAGCGCATAGAGCGCTGCTAGCTCCGCCGAGCCCGCCAGCGCCTCCACCGTTTTGCCGGCGAGATCGGCCACTTCGTCCACCGGCGCGGTATCTTCATGCTGGACGAGAACCTGGTTCAGTTCGCGAAATGGCCGCGTGTAGCGCAGCGCATCGTCGGGCAGAGGAGCCAACCCACCAGCGCCGAAATGGGCGCGTCCTTGCTTCAACGCGGTTGCGATGTCGTTGGGATCGGCGGCCGAGAGAAACTGCACCGGCGTGCCGATTTCCTCAGCAAAAAGCGTAATGAGATCGTGTTCAAAACCGATGACCTTGCCGCTGGCATCAAGCTGTTGGGTGGTCGGGCCGTCCCGTGTTACTACGACGAGAACGCTCTGTTCGGTGGGAGCGGGGAGCGGTTTCGGCCCGCAGGCAGCGAGCAAGGACAACAAGATTCCAAAGAGCGCTAAGCGCATGCGCAGCCCCCGAACGGACGGCCATTGTGCCACGCGGCATCGCATCGCAATCGGCCAACCTTTAATGTAAAATGCGCGCCTCCGGAGAGGTGGCAGAGTGGTCGAATGTACCTGACTCGAAATCAGGCGTAGGCGCAAGTCTACCGTGGGTTCGAATCCCACCCTCTCCGCCATATCTCATCAGAAAAACCGGCCGCTGGCCGGTTTTTTTTGGCCTCCTTTTGCATTTGGATCGCGGTGTGGCTGCGCGCGAGTTCCGCTCGGGCTGTCACAAAACGGTGATCTAGGCCGCATAAAGTGACACGCTTGGAATAACGCGGGATTTCTGATGGGCATTGCGGCCGAGACACCCTCTTTGAGCGCGCGCGCACGATGAAAGTGCTGATGGTGTCGGATGTTTATTTTCCGCGCATCAATGGCGTTTCCACCTCGATACAGACATTCACGGCTTGTCTCGCGGAGTTGGGTGTCGAGGTTAGGCTGATTGCGCCTAGCTATGAGGGGCAGGTGCCGGCAGCGCATATTGTGCGCATACCGGCCCGGCGTGTGCCGCTCGATCCAGAAGATCGCTTGATGAATTATGCGAGGCTGGTCGCCCATGTCGACAGCTTGCAGCCGGGCGAGGTGGATGTCGTGCATATCCAAACGCCCTTTCTTGCTCACTATGCGGGCGTGCGGCTGGCGCGAAGACTCGGCGTGCCCGCGTTGGCGACCTACCACACTTTCTTTGAGGAATATTTGCATCACTACGTGCCGGCGCTGCAGAAGAACTGGATGCGCGGCTTGGCGCGTCGCATTTCGTGCGGGCAGTGCAATGCGCTGGATGCGGTTGTGGTGCCGTCGTCAGCGATGCGAGATCGCCTAGCCGCGTATGGCGTGACGGCGCCCATGCATGTGTTGCCGACGGGCATTCCGCTTGGCAATTTCAGCAGTGGCGATAGGGCGGGCTTTCGCGCGGCCTATGGCATCGCGCCCAATGCTAAGGTGGCACTCTTTGTTGGCCGCCTGGCGCACGAGAAGAACATCGAATTTCTACTGGAAGCAGCGGCGCACGCGAAGATGAAGTTACCGCAGCTGGTGTGGCTCATCACGGGTGAAGGGCCGGCGCAGCCACGATTGAAGCGCCGCGTCGAGCAACTGGGTTTGAATGAGCAGGTGCGCTTTCTCGGCTATCTGGACCGCAGTCGCGCCTTAATCGACTGCTATGCGGCCGCTGACGTCTTCGCGTTTTCTTCGCTCACTGAAACACAGGGGCTGGTACTTTTGGAGGCGATGGCGCTGGGTGTGCCGGCGGTGGCTTTGTCCGCTATGGGCACAGCGGACATCCTGGCGCCGCGTCTGGGCGCGGTGGTGCCCGAGCCTTATCCCGAGCGATTTGCGGAGGATCTCGTGGCGTTGCTTTGTGATCCCGCGCGCCATGCACGACTTGCGGCCGAAGCACGTGATTACGCCAAGCAGTGGTCGGATGTCGCTATGGCTGAGCGTCTGGCGCTGTTGTACCGCGAGGTGGCGCGGGGGCGTGCAGAGGGTGGTCTGACGAGTCGTTTGGCTAGAGCGACCCGTCCGCCACTTGCAGCGCAGCGTTAGGCGCCGCGATAGCCGCCAGGCGGTGTTCGATCAATTCCATGCGACCGTCAAGATGTTCGACGATGGCGGTACAGCTATCCACCCAGTCGCCGCAATTCACATAGGTGATGCCGTTGATTTCTTTGATCACGGCACTATGGATGTGGCCGCAGATCACGCCATCGACACCGCGCTCATGCGCCGCGTGCGCGACGGAATCCTCGAAATCGAATATGAAACTGATGGCGCGCTTCACCTTGCGCTTGGCATAACCGGCGAGCGACCAGTAGCCGGAAATGCGCAGATTGCGCCGCAGCCAGGAGAGCCATGCGTTAACGCGTACCAGTAGGTTGTAGGAGACATCGCCTAACACGGCGACCCAGCGGTGGTGGCGCGTCACCTGATCGAACTCGTCGCCATGCAGTACCAGATAGCGCTTGCCATCCGCGGTGATATGCAGCCATTCAGGCACGATGCGGATTTCGCCGAACGAAATATCGATGTGTTCGCGCAGCGCTTCGTCGTGATTGCCGGGAATGAAAAACACCTTTTCCCCATGCCGAGCTCGACGCAGTACTTTTTGAACGAAGGTGTTTTGCGCCGTCGTCCAATGCACACCGCGACTCATCGCCCAGAAATCGATGATGTCGCCGACAAGAAACAAATATTCGCTGGTATAGCTGCGGAGGAAATCGTTGAGGCTCTCGGCCTGGCAGGCGCGGGTGCCAAGGTGGATGTCCGATAGAAAAATCGCTCGCACTTGATGCATGTGCGGAAAGGCTACCGGGAGACGATGACCGGCATGTGACCGTAGGGGCTGTGACTTGAACTTTCGTGTTACCTTACCGCCGCTTTGGAAATGAGTCTTTATATTTGCGCCGAGTGAGCTTGTTGGATGAATTCACGTTGTGCCGGCGAAACGAGATAGCCATGTTTAATCATTTGCCCCCTCTGACACGCACGCTGATCATCGTCAACGTGGTGGTTTTCATCGCGCAGCAGCCGTTTTGGGGAGTGCTGGTCGCGTATTTCGCGCTCTGGCCATTGGGTAGTGGCGCGGTTCTGGGCGGGCTTCCGGGGTTCGAGCTTTGGCAGCTCGTGAGCTACGCATTTTTGCACGGCAGCTTGACCCATTTATTCTTCAATATGTTCGGCCTGTACATGTTTGGTAGCGAAGTGGAACGCGTGTTCGGCCCCCGACGTTACATGCAGTTGTATTTCGCCGCCGTGATCAGCGCAGCACTAGCGCAGTTGGTGTTCGCGGGCGTCGGCGCATCTCTGCCTCACCCAACTATGGGTGCCTCGGGCGGGGTGTTTGGCCTGCTGTTGGCCTTTGGGCTATTTTTTCCACGTCGGATGATTGTGCTGCTGATTCCACCCATCCCTATGCCGGCCTGGCTGTTTGTCACGCTGTATGGCGCGCTGGAACTCTTCCTAGGCGTCACGGGTACCCAAGCCGGCGTGGCGCATTTTGCTCATCTAGGCGGAATGCTTGGGGCTGGGCTCACTATTCTGTACTGGCGTCGTGGGCCGCCCCAGCGGCGCCGTTAGAGGCCGAAGCTCACGGGACTAGTTACGGCGCATTTGCCGTCATTTGCTGAATTCCCACTCATATCCGAAGCGCGTGACGCCCGACCGCGTGCGTGGACGTTGGTGATTGCAGACAGTACTAATTGCCCCTCTATCAACTATTTATCAGGCCGTTTCGCTCGTTCTGTTGGTATTCGCCAACATAGCCTTGATAAATTATCGGATTCATTACTGGCAAATTATTGTTTATAAATAGTAAATATACATGGCATGGGATTTGCACAGTCGAGAGAATACTAAAAAGTCCCTAAGGAACTTTGGATAATAGTCATTGATCGAACGCAACTGGCAAATCTGTAAAGGCGTCGCCGTAGCGGTTAAGCCGGGCCGGGTTCGATGCGACATAACGTGGTCACACGAATTTGCCACACTCATTGCGAACTTGGCGACAGGAATGCCAGGCAGGCCGTAGAACAAATTGGTTACAGTATTTATTGGCTCGAATGTGAATTAATGCACGGCCAGTAAATTGCTTGAGGCGTTAAATATACGGGCTCCAGCTGAACAACAGATTGGGTATGTGCGGCGGGGCACAGACGTGGATGCCGGTCGGGCGGCAAGGTAGTTATTGTCTGTGGTTGCTAAAAGAGTTATCGCGACGAGTGGTGGAGCATGACAAGACGCCGATCGCGAACGATAAGAAATGTGGAGGTCAGCCGTGGTACGACTATTCAGTCACTATTTTCCGTTTAGAACGCTGCTACAGATCAGCGTTGAAGGTTCGCTGCTCTTTATCGCAGCGATGTATGGCGCCATGCTTTATTACCCCGGCGGACGCGGCGCTTTTGCGACCATGATGGTCGGTGCGCTTGCCACGGCGGTAGCAATGATTGCGTTGATTGGCCTGCTGGGCCTTTACCGTATGGATCAACCGCGTGCGCTTCCGGCCATCGTTGCGCGCATATTGGTTGCGTTCCTGTTTGGGTTGCCGCTGATTCATTGGATATTTTATACGCTGCCGGACGGCGGTTTGTGCCGCGACGCACTTGATGCAACCACTGTATTCGGTTTGGCGGGAACGCTCTCCGTTCGTGCCGCATTCCGTCGTGCAGAGACCGCATCCCCAATTTTTGCTCGACGTGTGCTGATACTCGGGACAGGCGAGGAGGCGGCAAGCGTAGAGGAAGCCCTGCGCAAGACCGGCGTGCCCGGTCTGCATATTGTTGGTTTTTATCCGATTGAATCGGAAGAACGCACCGTGCCGGCGCACCGTATCCTGTCTTCCGCCTTATCGATTACCGAGATAGCCCGTCGTCATGACATACACGAGATCATTGTCGCGGTTGTGGAGCGCCGCGGCGGTGTTGTGCCTTGGAGCCACCTACTGCATTGCAAGCTTGCGGGTATCAAAGTCATGGATCTGGCCGCATTCTTCGAACGCTGCTGGGGGCAGGTGCGTATCGAGTCGCTAAGGGCCAGTTGGTTCATCTACGGCGATGGATTTCGCCAAGGGGTATTGCGAACATTCGTGAAGCGCACGTTCGATATCGCTGTGAGCGCGACGTTGTTGCTGTTGGCACTGCCGGCCATGATACTCACTGCGATCGCCATACTGCTTGAAAGTGGTGGTCCGATAATCTATCGGCAGGAGCGCGTCGGGCAGGGCGGCAGGGCTTTCGACGTACTTAAATTCCGCAGCATGTTCCTCGACGCCGAGGCCGACGGACGGCCACGCTGGGCTCAAACTAACGATACGAGAGTGACTTCAATTGGCCGCTTCATTCGCATGACCCGGATTGACGAGCTGCCGCAGTTGTTTAATGTCTTGAGGGGCGATATGAGTTTAGTAGGCCCCCGACCTGAGCGGCCATTCTTTGTGCGCCAGCTCGAGCAACAGCTTCCGTTTTATTCGGTTCGGCACAGTGTGAAGCCCGGAATAACGGGTTGGGCGCAAGTGCGCTACGAGTATGGCGCTTCGGTCAGCGATGCGGGAAACAAGCTTCGCTACGATCTTTATTACGTCAAACACCACACCTTGTTTCTCGACTTCGTCATTCTTCTAAGAACAATACGCGTAGTGTTGACCGGCCACGGTTCGCGCTAGCAGTCGAGACCCGGTAGGCGGCCGCCGCTTGCCGTCCGGGCCGTCTCACCTAAGATGCGGCATTCAAGGAATAACTCGGGTAAAGTGCGTCGTCTCGCGGGTTGCATTCGCCTTGGCCAAGGCGCTCGCATTCAGTAATCACTCCCTACAAAAGCGCTAAAAATGGGTGATCTCAGCGAAAATCTGGCGGTCTGGAGCTACGGGGCGGCGACATTGGCTTTTCTCGCCTTCGCCTTTCAGCTCATGGTGGGTTGGCGCGGTGGTCTGCGCGGCTCCCTCGTGCTGCTGGCTATCATCATGACGGCGTTGTGGACCGGTAGCGATTTTGTCTTTGCGTTGTCAGGCTCCGCCCCCTATCGAATTGCAGCAGACGTTGCGGACACCTTGCGCTATGGTGCGTGGAGTGCCCTTTTATTGTCTCTGCTATGCGCTCCACAGCAACACGACGATACCTGGGCCGGGCAACTAGGCGCGTTGCGGCGTAACCGTCCGGCTCGCGTGGTTGGTGTGATTTTCGCCTTTTGCCTGATCGTGAAATTAATGCATGGGCAGAGTTTGCTGACGGTCAGTGAAAATGCGAACAGCCTGCTCCATCTGTCGTTTGGCGCGTCGCTAAGCTTGGCCATCGTTGGTCTGGTACTGGTCGAGCAGATATTTCGCAACGTGCCTTCCCATGCACGATGGGGCGTCAAGCCGCTTTGTCTCGGGCTGGGCGGAATATTCGCTTACGACATCTATCTCTACGCGGACGCCTTCCTGTTCCGCCGGCTAGACCTGGATATCTGGAGCGTGCGCGGCATAGGCAATGCGTTCGTCATCCCGCTGATCGCCGTCTCGGCGGCGCGCAATCGTGAGTGGACCTTAAACATCGCCGTCTCGCGTCAGGTGGTCTTCCATTCGACCACACTATTAGCGACGGGACTTTACCTGCTTGGCATTGCGGGCGCCGGCTACTACGTTCGATACGTAGGTGGGAGTTGGGGCCGCGCCCTAGAAACAATGTTTCTCTTCGCCGCTATGCTCGCGTTGGGGACGGTTATGTTTTCGGGCAGTGTGCGCTCCAAGTTGCGCGTCTTGCTCAACAAGCATTTCTTTAGCTATCGCTTCGACTATCGTGAGGAATGGCTTAAATTCACCATGGCCTTGTCCGCACAGGACGCCCAGTTAGACATAAGACAATTGTCCATCAAGGCTCTGGCGGATCTTGTAGAGAGCCCAGGTGGCGCCTTGTGGATGAGCGACGGCAAGAGCAGCCTAATCCCCAGTGCACGCTGGAACATGCATGCCATTAGCGATTGCGAGCAGGAAAACGGATCGTTCGCTGATTTTCTTGGCCGCTCCGGCTGGGTAGTGAATATCAGCGAGTACAAGGCCACCCCTGAGCGTTACAAAGGGCTAGAGCTACCATTGTGGCTGGCGCAAGCGCCGAACGCCTGGCTGGTTATTCCCTTGGTCACTCTGGACGAGCTGCTGGGCTTCGTGGTGCTTGCGCTGCCGCGCACGCGCCTAGATGTGAATTGGGAAGTTCGCGATTTGCTCAAAACGGCCGGCCGACAAGCCGCCAGCTTCCTCGGTCAGATGCGCGCTGCGGAAGCGCTGCTCGAATCGAAGAAGTTTGACGCCTTCAATCGCATGTCGGCGTTTGTCGTACATGACATCAAGAATCTTGTGGCGCAGCTTTCCCTGCTCCTAAGCAATGCGGAACGACATCGTGACAACCCGGAATTCCAAAGCGATATGTTTGCCACCATCGATCACGCCGTCGAACGCATGAAGCGGTTGCTCATGCAGTTGCGCGCTGGGACCGAGCCCATAGACAAACCGGCGGCGGTTGATCTTGCGGTGGTGGTGCGCCGCGTGGAGCACGCCATGAAGGGCCGGCGACCGAAGCTTGAGATCGATGTGGAGCCTGCGGTTGTCACACTATGCCATGCGGATCGCATCGAGCGCGTGCTGGGACATCTTGTGCAGAATGCCTTGGAAGCGACGGCGGAGGAAGGCAAGGTGTGGATACGCCTGAAACGCGACAATGGCCACGCCAGCCTCGAGGTGGGCGACAATGGCCATGGCATGAGCCCGGAATTCGTGCGGGAACGTTTTTTTAAGCCATTCCAGACGACCAAGTCGAACGGTATGGGTATCGGCGTCTACGAAAGTCATCAATACATCACTGAGTTGGGGGGTCGGGTTTTGGTTGACAGTCAACCCGATGTGGGAACGCGCATTCGGCTGGTGCTGGCGCTACATGACGGCGTGGTCAAGCCCAGCAACGTAGACAGAGAACTGGCATGAACGAGAAACGTCGCCCACTACTCATCGTCGAGGACGACCCAGCACTGCAAAAGCAGATGCGCTGGGCCTTCGATCAATACGACGCGGTATTGGCGGGCGATCGGGAAAGTGCCATCGTTCAGTTGCGGCGTTTCGAGCCTGCCGTGGTGACGATGGATCTCGGGCTACCCCCGGATCCCGACGACACGACGGAGGGATTCGCTTTGCTCCAGCAGATTCTTAGTCTGGCGCCAGACACCAAAGTCATCGTCCTCACCGGACAGAATGACAGACAGAACGCCGTCAGGGCCGTGGGCTTGGGCGCCTACGATTTTTTCGCCAAGCCCTTTGAGCCGGAATTGCTTGCCATGACTATCGAGCGGGCCTTCCGCCTTTTCGATTTGCAGCAGGAAAAGCGGCGCCTCGAGGCCGCGCAACAGCACGACGCGCTGTCAGGATTTCTCAGCCGCGATCCAGACACGCTACGCGTTCTACGCACCGTGGAAAAAATTGCGGTGACAAACGCGACAGCGTTGCTGCTGGGTGATAGTGGCACGGGCAAGGAAGTGCTGGCCCACGGCCTGCATGACCTTTCGCCGCGCAAGGACGAGCGTTTCGTCGCGATCAACTGTGCGGCAATCCCCGAGAACCTGCTCGAAAGTGAGCTGTTCGGCTATGAAAAAGGCGCGTTTACCGGCGCTGCCAAGCAGACACTCGGCAAGATCGAGATGGCCAACCGGGGCACCTTGTTTCTGGATGAAATTGGGGATTTGCCATCTCCGCTACAGGCCAAGTTGTTGCGTTTCTTGCAGGAGCGTGTCATCGAGCGCGTCGGTGGGCGCGCGGAGATACCGGTTGATGTGCGCATCGTTTGCGCCACTCACCAGGATCTCAAAACGCTGATCCAGGAAGGCCGGTTTCGCGAAGATCTTTACTATCGACTGGCGGAAATCGTGGTGGAAATTCCGCCGTTACGAGATCGTAAAGGCGACGCCGTGCTACTGGCGAACGCTTTTGTCAAACGTTTCGCGACGGTACATAAGCGCGGTGGCATGATTCTCGGCGAGGATGCCGTCAGTGCCATCGATTCCTACACATGGCCGGGCAACGTGCGTGAACTTGAGAACTGCATTAAGCGCGCCGTGATCATGGCCGACGCCTCGCATATCACAGCCGGCGACCTGGGCCTGCAAGCTAGCGATGCGGATCTCGAATTATTGAACCTACGTCAAGTTCGTGACGAAGCGGAGCGCCGGGCAGTAGTGCGGGTGCTTTCCCGTGTCAACGGTAACGTCGCCAAGGCGTCGGACTTACTTGGAATCAGCCGTCCAACCCTCTACGATCTAATGCATCGCTTCGGCTTAAAGTAGACAGCCAATACTAAAATTAATGGAGGCAGTATGAATTTTCGCAAACTTCGAGCGTTTGGAAATCGATCGGTCATCGCCAGCTTGCTGGGCATCTTTCTCGTGGCCTGTAGCGACAAGCCAGAAGCCTTAGTAACGTCGGCAAAGGATTATCTGGCGAAGCAGGACACCAAGGCTGCGACTATTCAATTGAAGAACGCCTTGCAGAAGAACCCCAACTTCGCAGAGGCGAGATTTCTTCTGGGCAAAACGGAATTTGAAGCAGGTGATTTTCTTGGCGCCGAGAAGGAGTTGCGCCGCGCTGTAGAACTTGGCTACCCCGCCGACGAGGCCATCCCGTTGCTGGCGCAATCATTGCAACAGCAAGGGGAATCAAAGAAGGTGCTGAAAGAATTCGGTCTAACGCAACTGACTGCCGTCGGTGCCCGCGCCGAGCTACTCGCGACTCTCGGTCAAGCGCAGGCCTCGGAGGGGCAACTGGATGCAGCAAAAGCCTCCTTAAACTCATCGTTGCAATTGGCGCCTGAAGGTGCGCAGGCAAGATTGGGCTTGGCCAAGATTAAGGCGGCCGAGAATGACGTGGCAGGCGGTAGCGCTTTAGTTGATGAGATATTGGTGAAGAACCCGACCATGTTAGAAGCTCTCGCTTTCAAAGCGGGACTGCTCGTCTTTCAGGAAAAGAACGCGGAGGCAATCAAGGTTTATGAAAAAATCATTCAACTGAAACCAAACAACATTCGCGCGCGCTTTAATCTGGTCACGCTGCTGGTTCACGACCAGAAGCAGGACCAAGCGGCTACGGAACTTGAAGCGATGAAGAAGATCGCGCCTAGAGATGTCCAAACCCAATATTTGCAAGCATTTCTCGCTCAGCAGAAAAAAGATCTGAAGACCGCGCGTGCATCAATTCAGGAAGTGCTGAAGTTGGCGCCCGATCACTTGCCTAGTCTGCTAATGGCGGGCGTGATTGACTTCAACGGTGAAAATTATACGCAGGCCCAAATTTATCTAGAGAAAGTGCTTGAACGCTCACCCCAGCATTTAGTTGCCCGTCGCCTGTTGGCGCTCACTTATCTACGCACTGGTCAGGCTAGTCGTGCGGTGGAAACCATCAAGCCAGCGTTGGAACAAGCACCAAAAAACCTCGACGTGTTGCTGGCAGGCGGAGAATCCTATCTCAACAACGGTGATCTCGAGGGTGCCGCCAAACTATATGAAAGGGCCGCTGCTGTGGACGGTAAGAACGCCGACGTCCGGACCAAACTCGCTATAACTCAGTTGGCGCAGGGCGACTCAGACGCCGGTTTTCGCGGGTTGGAATCGGCCATCACGCTTGATCCGAATCAGTTCCAGGCGGAAGTGATTCTTATCGCAGCTCATTTGCGTCGCAACGAACTGGATAAGGCCCAGGCCGCTGTGTCTGCCCTGGAGAAGAAACAGCCAAATAACCCGTTAACTTACAACCTGCGTGCGGCCGTGCTCTTGCAGAAAAACGACGTGGCTGGCGCGCGTAAAAGTCTGGAACGTGCATTGGAGCTTCAACCCAACTATTTCTCTGCCGCAATGGCGCTGGCCAAACTGGATTTTCAGGAACAAAAGTTTGATGCGGCAAAGAAGCGGTTTACCGATCTGTTGGAGAAGGACCCTAAGAATCCAGACGCGCTAATCGCGTTATCCCAGCTTCGTGCCGCCACCGGCGCGTCTCCAAAGGAGACACTGGAACCCATGGAACGTGCGGTTGCCGGCAACCCCCAAGCAGTCTCACCTCGGTTAGCTTTGATCCAGGCCTATGGGCGCTTACGCGACACCAAGAAGGCCTTGGCCGTAGCACAGGATGCCTACGCGGCTTTGCCTGATGAACCCCTAATTTTGGATGCACTCGGACAAGCACAGCTTGCTGCCGGCGAAGTTAATCAAGCCTCGGCCTCGTTCAACAAGCTTGTGACTATGCGGCCACAATCGGTGCTTCCGCTATTGCGCGTTGCGGAGGCCGCGATGGCGTCCAAGAAGAATAGCGATGCAATTCAAGCATGGCAAAAGGCCCTGGTGTTAGAACCTGCGAATCCGGATGCGCTGCGCGGGCTGGTCGGATTGCTGCAAGCTTCGGGACAGGGCAGTGAAGCGCTTGAGGCTTTGCGGCAGGCGCAAAAGCAAGTGCCCAAATCCCCAACCGGTTGGCTCGTGGAAGGCGATTTTCTGGCGAGCCAAAAGAAGTGGGATGAGGCCGCCAACGCATATCGCGAAGGACTTAAGCGATTTCACCTTGCCGATTTTGTCGTTCGGTTGAACGAGGTCTTGAGCCAAAGCGGGAAGACCGCCGAAGCCGAGAAGGTGGCCGCGGATTGGTTCAAAGAGAAGCCGAAAGATGTGGCCGTTCGTGCCCTGCTGGCTGAACGGGCGATTCGCAATAAGCAATATGACGTAGCGGTACAGCAATACAAGCTGATCCTCCAGATTCAGCCAGACAATGTTTCCATTCTTAATAACTTGGCTTGGGCTGCCAGCCAACTCAAGGATCCCAAGGCGATCGAATATGCAGAAAAGGCCTATGCCTTGCAACCGAACAGCGTCGCGGTTCTGGATACGCTGGGAACCTTACTGATGGAACGGGGCAATGCGCCTCGCGCCGTTGAGTTGCTGCAGAAGGCCCTGGCCGCTGCGCCGGAAGTCCAACTCATACGACTCAATTTGGCCAAAGCCTTGATTGCCGCCGGCAAGAAGGATCAGGCGAGAATGGAACTAGAGACTCTGTCAAAGATGGGCGACAAATTTTCCAGGCAGGAAGAAGTTGCCGCGCTGATGAAGACCCTTTGACCCTTACAACGGCACCGGTGACCGCCGTTAGACGTGCGGGTTTTAGCGCTGACGTAGGACGAAACAGATTTATTGCATAAGGAAGGATTTTGTATGACGACCATCGCTGTTGTCGGACTCGGTTACGTGGGCTTACCGCTTGCGGTCGAATTCGGCAAGAAATATCCTACTATCGGCTTTGATCTTTCGGAGGAGAAGATCGAGCATTCTCGTCGCCACGTCGATCCGACCGGCGAGGTCAATACAGCCGACTTCAAGGCGGCCACGCAGCTCACTGTGACGACCGACGCGGCGGCATTGAAGGTGGCGGATTTCATCGTCGTGGCGGTTCCGACGCCTGTGGATGAGGCTCATCAACCGGATTTTCGCCCACTGGTGGGCGCCAGCTTGTCAGTGGGGCAGAACTTGAAACGCGGCGCGACCGTGGTGTTTGAGTCGACTGTCTACCCAGGCGCCACGGAAGAAGTGTGCGTGCCCGTCATCGAAAAAGCTTCCGGCATGAAATGGAAGACCGATTTTCATGTGGGCTATTCGCCGGAGCGTATCAACCCTGGCGACAAAGAGCGCACCTTGACCAAAATCGTCAAGCTAGTGTCGGGAGACAGTCCTGAGACGCTGGAGCTGGTGGCTGAGACTTACGCCAGCGTTATCACGGCAGGCGTTTGTCGTGCCAGTTCGATCAAAGTGGCAGAGGCCGCAAAGGTTATTGAGAATACGCAGCGCGATCTCAATATTGCACTGATGAACGAACTGGCGATCATTTTCGACCGCATTGGTATCGACACTTTGGAGGTGCTCGAAGCGGCGGGCACGAAGTGGAATTTTCTACCGTTTCGGCCGGGTCTAGTCGGCGGGCATTGTATCGGTGTGGACCCGTACTACTTGACGCACAAAGCCGACATGCTGGGTTATCACCCACAGGTGATACTTGCCGGCCGGCGTATCAACGATGGGATGGGGAAGTACATCGCTGAGCAGACCGTGAAGCACATAGCCCTGAGCGGATCGCCGGTAAGTGGTGCGCCGGTGGTGCTGCTGGGTTTGACATTCAAAGAAGATTGTCCCGACCTGCGTAATTCCCGTGTGATTGACGTCATTCGTGAGCTGCAAGCGTATGGCATAGCAGTGCACGTGCATGACCCGGTGGCTGACGCCTCTGAGGCTATGCATGAGTACGGAGTGACGCTCAAGCGCTGGGAAGAGCTACCGCGCGGTGTGGCCATAGTCGCCGCCGTGGCACATAAAGAATACAAGGACCGGACGCTGGAAGATTATCTGGGGAAACTGCAACCCAACGGGGTTTTCATTGACGTCAAGAGCCGTCATGATGCCGCTGCGTTTACCGCCAAGGGTGTGAAAGTATGGCGCTTGTAAACGACAACCGGAGCATCGCGCGCTCCACGACTCGGCGGCAATGTCGCCAGGCAGTTGTTGTGGCCACTCTGTTGATACTTGCGGCAGGGGGCACGACGCTAGTCCAGGCGGCTGAGCTTGACGCGCATGCACTGGTCCTCGAAGCGGCCGCCTATGAACATGGCGAAGGTGTGCCCAAGGACCAGCCCCGGGCCGCAGAGTTGTACTGCAAGGCGGCCAAACAGGGCGACACGGAGGCGCAATACAGCCTGGGCTGGATGTATGCCAATGGTCGCGGCGTACCGCACGATGATGCGTTAGCGGCGGCACTGTTCAAAATGGCCGCAGAGCAAGGCTACGAGCCGGCCCGCAAGATGTTGCGATTCGTCGGTGAGCCGACCGACCGATTACCAGAATGTATGCGCGTGGATGCGGCGTTCATACTGAGCCCGGAGGAGGAAGCCGCATTTTCGGCATCGCCCGAACGCAAGCGGGTATTCGACTGGGTACGTGATTTAGCCCCGGAATATAAGGTCAGTCCGCGTTTGGCCCTGGCGGTGATTAGCGTGGAATCCAATTTCAACACCAAAGCACGTTCACCCAAAGATGCCCAAGGTTTGATGCAGTTAATTCCGGGAACCTCGGCCCGCTTCAATGTTCGCAACGCCTACGATCCGGTGCAGAATCTGCGCGGCGGATTGTCTTACCTGCGCTGGCTGCTCGCTTATTTTCGGGGCAATGTCGCCCTGGTTGCCGCCGGCTACAATGCCGGCGAGAAGGCGGTCGATCGATATCGCGGCGTGCCGCCCTACGAAGAAACGCGCAACTATGTGAAGCGTGTTCTCGGCATGTACCGCGACGACCAACACCCCTACGATGCGAGCATCGCAGAGGCGTCGCCGGTTCTTCATCCGTCCCTTGTTCGCTAGGAGGATTTTATGGTCTGCCTGCATTGCGGTATGGGAAAGTTTCTAGCGGGGGCGTGTTTTGCGTTCTCCACCGTCGTTGCTTCCACTTCGGCCTTAGCTGGGGTAACAGAAACCATAGAACGGGTGAAACCCGCCGTCGTGGCGATCGGTACCTTTCAAAAGACCCGAAGTCCTGCCTTCCAGTTTTTGGGTACCGGGTTTGCGGTGGGCGATGGTACGCTGGTCGCTACCAACGCCCATGTCGTGCCGGTGCTGCTGGACGGAGAACAACGCGAGGGCGTGGTGATCCAGGTGCCTGACCTTTCCGGCCGCTCATCGCAGATGCGCGAAGCCAAGCTGGTCTCCGTTGATAAAGTTCACGATATGGCCTTGCTGCGCATCACCGGGCCGGCGCTGCCGGCGCTGGTGCTGCGCGACTCTGGCAACGTGCGTGAAGGTCAAAACTATGCTTTCACCGGATTTCCCATAGGCAGCGTGCTGGGCTTGTCTCATGTCACCCATAGAGCCATGATTTCATCTGTGACCCCCATCGCCCTGCCGACAGGCAGCGCCAATTTACTCAATGAGCCGAGTGTTGCACGGCTTAGAAGCGGGGCGTTTCCAATCTTCCAGCTTGATGCCACGGCCTACCCAGGTAACAGCGGGAGTCCGCTCTACGACCCCGAGAATGGCGAGGTGGTCGGCATTCTGAACATGGTCTTCGTCAAGGGCAGCAAGGAGGCGGCCCTGAGTCAACCCAGCGGTATCAGCTTTGCTGTCCCCACCAATTATCTCCAGCAGATGCTGCGCACTGCGCACTGAAGCGAGCAGATACTGTACAGACAGGCACATCGCAGGTCTCAACGCTTTTCGTAATTTCCCACCAATGAACCAATGAATGAAATTCAAACCGTAATTCTTTCCGGTGGCTCCGGAACGCGTCTGTGGCCGTTGTCGCGTGAGCAATATCCCAAGCAACTCCTGGCCCTCACCGGAGACTTGTCGCTGCTACAGGCCACCGCGCAGCGTCTCGACGGATTCGTAGCGGCATCACTCACGGCTCGCTCTATCGTCGTGTGCAACGAAGAGTACCGCTTTCTCACGGCCGAACAGTTGCGTCAAATCGGGCGGGGAACATCCCTGCTCATCCTAGAACCGGTGGGACGCAATACAGCGCCGGCACTGACCTTGGCTGCGCTGGCGGTTGACGGCGATCCGGTGCTCCTGGTCATGCCCGCCGATCATGTTGTGAAGGATGTAGCCGCATTTCAGGCGGCAATGGCCTTTGGAGTTCCGTATGCGACGGCCGGCGCAGTGGTGACTTTCGGGATCGTTCCGGACAGGCCGGAGACAGGCTTCGGCTATATCCGTGCCGTGGCCACGATGGGGGATAAAGGCAACCCGGCTCGGCGCATCGAGGCCTTTGCGGAAAAGCCGGATGTAGCGACTGCCGAGCGTTATCTGGCCAGTGGCGAGTATTGGTGGAATAGCGGCCTCTTTATGATGCGCGCCTCGGTCTGGCTAACCGCCATCGGCCGCTACCGGCCAGACATACTCGCAGCGTGCGAGCTAGCTCACACGCGCGGCAAGCCCGATCAAGATTTTTTTCGTGTCGACAAAGCGGCGTTCACGGCCTGCCCATCGGACTCCATCGACTATGCGGTGATGGAAAAGATTGCGAGTGGAGAGTCCGGCATCGCGGCAGTGGTGGTGCCCATGTCGGCGGGCTGGTCCGATGTCGGTGCCTGGGACGCGCTGTGGCAGGTGGTGGACAAGGATGCCGATGGCAATGCGGTGCGCGGTGACGTCATGCTTCACGATACGCGCAACTCTATGGTCGTTGCTGACGGGCGCCTTGTCGCATGCTTGGGCGTGGATGACCTCGTCATTGTGGAAACCGCCGATGCGGTGATGGTGGCACACAGGGATAAAACGCAAGAGGTGAAAGGGATTGTGGCGCGCTTGAAGGCCGCAAAGCGCTCCGAAGCCCGCGCGCACCGCAAGGTGTGCCGGCCTTGGGGGTGGTACGACTCTGTCGATGGTGGGGATCGTTTTCAGGTGAAACGCATAGTCGTCAAGCCCGGCGCCACTTTGTCGCTGCAGATGCACCATCACCGCGCCGAGCACTGGGTGGTGGTACGCGGCACGGCGAAGGTCACGCGGGGCGAAGACACCTTCCTCGTTTCCGAAAATGAATCGACCTATATTCCGCTAGGAGTCAGACACCGGCTGGAAAACCCCGGCATGGTCCCGCTGGAGATTATCGAGGTCCAGTCAGGCACCTACCTGGGCGAGGACGACATTGTGCGTTTTGACGACGCCTACGGGCGAGGGTAGCGCGCCGTGAGAATACTTGTCACCGGGGGGGCGGGTTACATCGGTTCGCATACTTGCGTGCAATTGCTGGAGAGCGGCCACTCCGTGTTCATGGTCGACAACTTCAGCAATAGTTCGCCCGTGGTGCTGGAACGCATCAAGACAATCACCGGCAAGGAATTCGACTTTGCCGCCGCGGACATTCGCGACAAGGCGGCACTGGAGCGTATCTTCGTGGCCAATCGGTTTGATGCGGTGATCCACTTTGCCGGCCTCAAAGCCGTGGGCGAATCGGTGGCCATGCCGTCGCGCTATTACGACAACAACGTGACCGGCTCATTGGTTTTGTTCGATGTCATGGCTGCGCATGACGTGAAGTCGGTGGTGTTCAGCTCTTCGGCCACAGTTTATGGCGATCCCGCCAGCGTGCCCATTCGCGAAGATTTCCCTCTCGCTCCCACCAACCCCTATGGGCGCAGCAAACTCATGGTCGAGGGGATGCTTGCCGACATCGCTCACTCCGATCCGGCCTGGCGCGTGACGCTATTGCGGTACTTCAATCCCGCCGGCGCACACGAAAGCGGTTTGATCGGCGAGTATCCCAACGGCATTCCTAACAATCTGATTCCCTACATCAGCCAGGTGGCGGTGGGGACGTTGCAGGAACTTGCTGTTTTTGGCAACGACTATCCGACGGCGGATGGCACTGGCGTGCGTGACTACATCCACGTTGTCGATCTGGCGGGTGGGCATCTTGCTGCGCTGGAAAAGATGGCTACCGGGGTAACGATAGTCAACTTGGGAACAGGGCAAGGCTACAGCGTGTTAGAGATGGTTCACGCTTTTGAAATGTGCAGTGGTCGTCCGATTCCTTATCGCATCGCACCGCGTCGCCCAGGCGATATTGCAAGTTGCTACGCCGATGTGACGCAGGCAGCGAATAAACTTGGCTGGCGTGCTGAATTCGGGCTGGCACGGATGTGCGCGGACAGTTGGCGCTGGCAGAGCATGAACCCACAAGGGTATTGATCTGGTCAGGTGGATAGAGGGCCAAATTGAGTGGAATATTCATCCGGCGCCACGGTTCTAGCTGCCGCCCGGAGACGGCAAAATAAAGCTCGCACTACACGCGTGACCCGGCGCGTAACACGGCGCGCAACTCGGCTGGCGCTACCGTCTTTTTGCTGATATGGTGGCGACACCTCTAGGGGCGCCGCTCACTGGCTCGATTCCAGTGTTTGGCGAAGCTGGTTTCATGCTGTATGCACCACTCAAAACACGGGTTCAAATTTACACTTTCTATCAGGCCTCTTTTCAGTGAAGCATGTGGTTGAGTTGTCGAATGTGGCTCTTTGAAGAATGTTGAAAACGCCGTTGAGCGTTTCGCGAACATTGTCTAACCTTGCTGTCCTTCTGCCCTGCCGGGGGACGCATGCAACGAGCCGAGCCTGTGAATTCAAATACAAAACGTCGTACAGATTCCTTGTTAAGCGGTCATACGCAGCATAACGACGCGCTGCGCGGACTTTTGGTCCCCGAGTCCGAGTCGGATGCCGGGCACGAAAGCCAGATCGAGCGTGGTCACTACAGCGTTCGCTTGGCCAATACTGCGGGCCAGCGCAGTAACGCTAGCATGCTGATCCAGCGTAGATATTCCTGGCGCGGGTATCACACCGACGTCGCCGAGACCCTGCCGCACGATCCCAATCGGATCACGCTAGAGGCGTCTAGTGGCCCCCACCTTGCGGGGACCTTGACGCTGGGCTTGGATTCGCAAGAGGGCTTGCTCTCCGACGTGCTTTACGGGCAGGAGATTGACTTGTTTCGCGATGCGGGCGCAAAAGTCTGCGAGCTTTCTCAACTTGCGATTGACCCGCAATACAGTTCCAAGGAAATTCTCGCCTCGCTCTTTCACCTTGCCTACATTTATGGTCGCATTGTTCATCGTGTGACCGACGTTTTCATCGAGGTCAATCCACGGCATGCTGGCTATTACAAACGTATGCTCGGGTTTCGGCAGATAGGTGAGACTTGTATCTGCGCAAGGGTCAACGCACCGGCGGTGCTACTGCACGTAGAAGTGGAATATATCGATCGTCAGATCGCTGAACACGGGGGAGGAAAAAGCGGCGGAAGCGCTACTCGCTCGCTTTACCCCTACTTCTTCTCCAAGGTGGAAGAAGAAGGACTGACCCTCAGAATACTCAAGACAAATCAACAGGCGAGCGATATTAGTCAGGGTTAAGCGTAGCCCCAATCGGGAATGCCTTGCGCCGAACAGACCTAATACGTTTTGGAAATGTAGTAGTCCAACACCGTATCCAGAAAAACCTCCGCGTCGGGCAGGATAATGCCCGCGGATTCAAGTAGCGGGCGAGTAGCAATTCTGCCAAACACCTGCTCTTCGGCGAGATAATCCAAAAAGATAGGTAAGGTCGCGAGTGCGCGCTTTATGCGCTTGGGTGTGAATGGGGTTATCAGCCGGACCAGCCGACTGAACCAAGCAATGGGCAGGGTGCGTGTAGTCGGTACTGCAATGCCGCTTTGGGTGAACTTCGCGGAAACTTTTCTTTTCAAAGATTTGAGTGACACGGCTTGCTCCGCGCCGCCGCAAAGATGCAGGATTTTTCCGCGGGTAACTTGGGTTGAACTCGACCAAACAATAGCCTGCGCCACGTAATCGGAAGGAACGATATCCACGTGGTAATTGGCGAGATCTGGTAGCAATCCGAAGGTACGCCGGCCACTAATAAACTCAGCCAGGTGATAAAAAATTTGAAAGTGCGGAATACGCCCGGTATGACTGTCACCCACAACCATGCTGGGGCGATGCACTGTCACGGGTAGGCCGGCTTTTAAATACCTTTCTATAATCGTTTCCGCCTCAGCCTTGGCCTGCTCATAGGTGTTGTGAAAGTTCCGAGGTTCATTAATCCATGCTTCGGGCAGTGGTCCGGGCCACCGTCCGCCCACCCCGACGGTACTGATCATCTCCACTTTCTGAAGAGTTCCTTGCGCTTGGCATAGGAGAGCCAGTTGCATGATGTTTTCAGTTGCGGCGACCGCGGTACGTCGCGCCAACTCAAGTGGCAGATTCATACGTACGCTGGCCGCGCTGTGAATGATATGGGTCACGGAGCCGGCCAGCCTCTGATAGTCCTGCGAATTGAGTCCGAATCCTTCGACCTCGGTGTCGCCAATGAGAGGCTCTATTCTGGCGTTGGCCGTCGTTGCATCGATATTGAGAAAATTGAGTAACGAGTGGACACGTTTCTGCAGGTCAGCATTGTTCTGGGCGCGAATCAGGAGGATGAGCCGGCAGGAGGAACGAGCCAGCAGCTCTCGAACGACCGCGCTGCCTACGACGCCGGTCGCGCCAGTAATGAAATAGGTATTCATGCCAGGATCATGATGGGTTTATGGCCGGGCGCACTACCTTTTACTTGAACGCCATTCGAGGCGGCGGTGAGGGCATCTTCCAGACGCTGAAGTTGCGGCGCAAAACGCTCCGCGACGATGCTGCGGCGCAGTTTGAGATTTGTCGTTAATTCCCCTGTGGCAATTGAGAATTGTTCGAACGTTACCATGATGCCGACAGGAAACTGATACGGCGGTAGCTCCTCCATCACAGTTCCGATGTCGGTACGGATGGCTTCACTGCCGAGGGGCGAGAGAACCGCAGGCCTAGGAAATTTCCCCGCCTCATCCTGCTCACCCGTTCTTTGCTCAAAACTTTCTTTCGCGATGCTTAATATCGCGGCGACCGCGCCAGAGTTCAGTCGGAGAACAACCGCCTGTTCGATGTAGGCGACACGCCGGAGTTGTTCCTCTATACGCGTGGGGGATATCCACTTTCCTCCCGACGTTTTGAAGCACTCGGACTTGCGCCCGAGCAGAGAAAGAAATCCTTGGTCATCGAGCTGGCCAAAGTCACCGGTAGACCAGGAACCATTTTCTATGACTCTTTCAGTGGTTTGGGGCGTGGCCTTCCAATAGCCAGTGAACAAGCCAGGACCGCTCACCCGAATCTCGCCATCTGGAGCAAGACTGACTTGGTTGGGGGCGAGCGGCTTGCCGGCGGCCCCGAGTTTCCTAGCTGCTAACCGACTGATGGCAATGGGCACGATGTTTTCACTGACGCCATAGGCCTCCAGCACGGGCAGTCCAATTCCTTCGAACCATTCCAGCAGCCACAGCGGCATGGCAGCCGAGCCGCTAACGAAATATCGTAGCCTGGTTCCAAAGGCCGCACGCAAGCGCTGAAGTAAGAGTTTGTCCGCCAAGCGCCAGAAAATCGCGGCCGCAATGCCTGGTTTCTGGCCCGACAGTTTCATCAGCGCACATTTTCGACTATGGCGCAGAGACCACTGAACCATGTACCGCATAGGCCACGCAAGGTGCGCTATGCGTTCGGTGATACCCGCCTGCATGCGTTCGAACACACGAGGGACACCGATGAGTAGGTGTGGCTGTACGCTGCCGATATGCTTCATTAAATCTCGCGGATCGCTGAGCACGTAGCTCGAAGCGCCTCGACCAATGGCGCAAAAGTTGATCACGCGCTGGAAGAGATTGGCCAAGGGCAGCCAACAGATGAGCACCGTTCCAACTTCGATGTCGTCAAACGCGCCGAGGATCGCCTGGACCGCGCTCAGTACTTGTTCGTGAGAGAAGACGATGGCTTTGGGAGAGCCGGTGGTACCGGAAGAAAAAACCATGATCGCAGCATCCTGCGGTTCGGGGAGACGTTGTGCCAAATTGCTAGCGGCTGCTTCGCCAGCGCTAAGTACCTCGGCCACACTTTGCTCATCTGCTTTTTGCGGCCGCCCTTCAAAAATCATGGTCAGCTTGATGCGGTCACGAATATCCTGAGGAATCTTTGCTAAAACCGCGTGGTCATCGACAAACAGCACGGCGGGGTCCAGAAGTCGGAGTACCTGCTCAAGTTGATCTGGGGGATAGTTTGGGTCGATACCTGCGACCATCGCGCCCGACATCAGCGCGCCCATTTGTGCGTATTCCCAGTTGAGCGACGTCGGCGCGAGTATGCCCACACGATTAGCCTTGCCTATACCGGCTGCAATCAGGGCGACGGCCAGCAAACGCGACTTCTGCGCAAACTGCGACCAGCTTACCGGCTGCCAGCGCTGATCTGGGCTCAGCGAAAAAAATGCGGCGGCCTCAGGCGAGGCCAAGCACCGTGCCGCCAGTAATCCCGGTATCGTGCTCGCCTTCAGGGTGGCGTCTGGGTTGCTTACCATCGCTAAGGCGCCCTCTAGTGCTAGTCAAACTTGGGATCGTATGCTCCGCGCGGGCGCGTAATCCGCAGATCGGCATCCTTTAACCCGAGCCATTGCATCTGCTGCGTAGTATTGCGGCCGAGAAACAATCGATGCCGTACGATGAAATCGACCGTTGGCGCCATTGCGCTCCAGTACAGTTGATTCGCTTTTCCGCTACGAATGAGGGTGGAAAATTCTGGTGCGTAAGTGTTGTACCCGAAATGCTTAATATCCGAGTACATGAGCAGCCAATTGATGGGGTAGTTGCTACGCACGGGACTCGCATGACCTTTCTGTTTTACCAGGCCGAGGTCATATACCTTGCGGATCATTTCTTCCTGATCATAGTCCCATGCATGCAGCGGCGCGAGGTAACGTGGGAACTGCGTGTGGGGAGGATAGCGGCGGGGGTTCCAAAAACGGGCCAGCTCTTCGGCTGCGAACTGGCCAGACTCGCGGAGTTCGGGCGGTGTCCAATCGGTTTCACAGATCAGCTTGCGGGAGAATTCGTACTCCATGCGCTCGGGCTCGGGTTGCCCTGGGGAATATCCCGCCAGCACTAGCGGAATACCTCTTTCCGTGGCGACTGCCAATGCGTCACCTTCAAAGAGCGGCGCGTACACATATGAAACCGTATAGACGGCACCTCGCTCTTCCTGATTCATCAACAGGTGGCGAAAAAGCTTGCGATAGAACGCGTCTGAGGGCCGATAAACCAGATGATCGATTTGGAGTTTTGCAAGTGTTCTGCGAATGTTGGACCATGCGACGTCTGGAATATTGACATCGGTGGTGAAGGCGAGGACATTTAAGCCATGCTCAACTTTGAGACGATAAAGGAGATACAAGCTATCTTTTCCACCGCTCAAGCAAACCAGCGCATCATAGGGCCCCTTCCCCCGACACGCTTTCAATGCTTCATTCAGGTCGGCCTGACGAGCTTGACGAAGCAAGGAGACCTTATTTTCATCGGCAGGAACGTAGCGTCTGCAAAAAGCGCAGACCCCCTCCGAGTCAATTTCGGCACCGGGTGCGTTACCGGGCAGGAGGCAGAGTTTGCAGCGACGCATGGATAGTCAGAATGAGTTTATTAACTATGCAATATAGGCCATCCCACCTCACAATGGAACACAAAAATGGATGATCAAGGGCACTTGCAATCGGGCGCACCCATTCTTGATTTTGGAAATCATCGTGTCCTGTTGAGCCAGCAAGTGTTTGAGCAGGGCATCAAGGAAATGCGCCGCATTGTCGGGGAAGACTATGTTGTTATTGAGGGTGACGAGTTAGAACAAGTCTCGCGCGCGACGATCCCGGAGCCGAAGCGGCCGAGTGCGCTTGTGAGGCCGGGTAATGCACAGGAAGTCGCTGATATTGTCAAGATATCGCAACGATGTGGCATCCCGATCTGGCCTGTCTCTAGCGGGAAAAATTGGGGTTACGGATCCGCCACCCCGGTGCTAGAGCATACCGTTGTTGTGAAGCTTGATCGCTTAAACCGAATACTTGAGGTCAATGATGAACTGGCGTATGCGGTCATCGAACCCGGCGTAACCTATCGCCAGCTTCACCAGTTTCTTCGCGAACATCACCCCGGATTGCTAAGTGATACTACTGACGGACCACCGGATGGGAGCGTGATTGGAAACGCCTTGGACAGAGGCTTGGGCGTCACCCATTATTCGGACCACTTCGGCACGCTATGTGGGCTAGAAGTCGTCCTGCCAAACGGGGATTTGATACGCACTGGTGGTGGACCCAACAACTGCCCGACGTGGAATACCCACAAATGGGGCGTTGGGCCTTATGTTGAGGGTTTGTTTAGCCAGTCCAACCTGGGCATAGTCACGAAGGCAGGCGTTTGGCTCATGCCCAAGCCCGAAGGGTTTGCGTCTTTCACCTTTGACCTTAGGGACGAGCGTGATCTGCCCAAGTTGATTGATGCGGTAAGGGATTTGGCCTTACGCAATATCTTGCAGAGCGCTAGCCACATCGCCAATGAAGTCGTGGCGCTGTCCGTCTTAGCTCAATATCCCATGCATCTGGTTCACAGCCATTCCAGATTGACCCCCGATGTTCTGGCCGACCTGTGCAGGCGTTACGGAATTCATAAGTGGACCTTTGGAGGAGGTATCCAAGGCACCTCGGCGCAAGTGCGGGTAGTCAAGCGGGAATTGCGGAAAAGACTCGCCGGGCTGGGAAAGATTATTTTCGTTGACGACAGGCTTGCCACGCTTGCAACGAGTTTGGCTCAAGCAGCTAAATGGCCCGTGGCGGGGAAAGCGGTGGCTGCCGCCGTAAAAATGGTGAGCGGCAAATCCATCGCGATGCTGGCGGTAACGCCACATATACATACCGTACTGAAGGGTACGCCCAGCGATTATTTTGTTCGACATGCCTATTTCAAATCTCCATTACCCAAGCCGGAGTTTTCCGACCCCGATAGGGACAACTGCGGATTGACCTGGTTTGCCCCGGTAGTCCCGATGACCGGCGAGCGGGTCCAAGAAGTCATGGGGATTTGCAGGCCCTTGTTTGAGGAATATGACTTCGATTTCTATGTTGCCCTGCTGGTTCAGAACGCGCGCTCCATGATTGTATTAATGTCGATTTTCTTCCGCAAAGAAGATGATGATCAGGTGGCGCGGGCCAAGCGGCTGTACCTGGCGCTCAATGAAGCCACGGCCAAGGCAGGATTTCAGCAATACCGTATCGGAGTGAGTGGCATGTTGAGAATGCGGGACAGTGCACCTGATTTGACCCAATTCCTGGGCCAAATCAAAGCGGGCATCGATCCAGCCGGAATTCTAGCACCTGGCAAGTACGGCATCTGCAACGAGCCTAAGGCGGCATCAATAAATTCCCCGGTAGCAGCCGGGTGATCTGTCGAATATTTTTACACGCGTGAAGAAGTCACAGCGAGTAGAAATTTTATAATCCAAAAAAACAATACGTTACATAGATTTTTACGGATGGCATAAGCATTGCTTAAGAAGGCCTGTGGTAAGTTTCCGTGAAAATCGGTCATTAAGTGAGAAAGGAAGAATCATGCGTAACAAATTTAAAGCATTGGTCTCGGTAGTCGCCGTTGCTGGGGCGTTTGCCTCGGCACCAGCGCATGCGTTTTTAGAAAACTGGTATCTCGCCTACGACGGTGTCACGAAGACTCAGATCAGCGAATACCTGGATGTAGTCGGCCCCAGCGTTGTAACCACCACGGCGCCCGTCGCTGGCAATTTTTCGTTCAGCGAATTTGGTGCCATTAAGGTAGCGGGTCACGATGGTGGCGCCACGTTTGGCGGTTCATCCACGGCCCAAATCTCGGCGATCCTTAGCACGACCGGCGTGGCCGCGCTTGGTGGTTCGATCGTTTACACGGGCGGTTCCATTGATGTCTGGGCCAACCCGACTGCAACGTTCGCTACCAGTGCCGGTACTTACGGTGTTAACCCTGCTGGCTCGATCAAGATAGCAACCTTTTCGCCAGTTCTGGGCGGTGGCTTGATTGATCCGACCGGTATCCCCAACGGTCTGCAAACGATTTCTGCGAAAGCGACCTTCTTGCTAGCAGGTTACTTCTTTGCGCCTGACGGTATAACTGATCTCTCGACCTTGGTGCCTGGCGGTGTTGTTTTTGGTTTCGCCACAACCAATGCGTCGTTTGTGAAGAATCCCACGGCGCTGGTGGTCAGCGAATTGGGTGGCGGCACGATCACCGGTTGCTTGCCAGGTCAATTGACTGGTGGCTGCACCGGAACTGGTGACTTTGCTATCTCCAACAACGGCCAATTCCGCTTGGCCGTACCGGAGCCGGGTAGCCTCGCCCTTCTGGGTCTCGCTGTCGCAGGTATGAGTTTCTTTGGTCGCCGCAAGACCCAGTCTTAAAAGCACCAAGATTCTGTTTTACTAAAGGGCCCGCAATTGCGGGCCCTTTTTCTTGCAGTCAGCTAGCAGGCGCGCGATACTGGCAACTCGCTAAAGGGCTGTCATGTTGAGAGCGTTCTGGTTCGATCTTCTTCTGGCGTTTCGTAACGTCGTACGTCAAAGGCGCCGTAGCGCTATTGCCGTTGGAGCGATTGCTTTCGGAATTACGGCGCTGATACTGGCGAGCGGTTTCATTGAGTGGATTTTCCAGGACTTCCGCGAATCCACCATCAAATCACAGTTAGGCCATCTGCAAATAGTCAGACCGGGCTTTCACGATGGCGGCAAAGCGGATCCGTATGCGTTTCTGCTTCCAGACGTTGTCCCAGAGTTGGAAGGGCCGAACGAAACGCCGCGAATTAAGGCAATCGCGCCACGCATATCCTTCAGTGGACTTATTAGCCATGGCGAGTCGACACTTTCTTTTGTTGGCGACGGCGTTAATCCCAAAATGGAAGAGGCTTTCGGCAACTCGCTAATCATATCAGCCGGTCAAAATCTTGCGGCCCACGACAAGAATGCCATTATCGTCGGTGAGGGACTCGCGCGAAATTTGGGCGTTGGGGTCGGCGACAGCGTAGTGCTACTGGCGACTACCGCTTCGGGGAGCACCAATGCGGTGGAAGTTACGATTCGTGGCTTATTCTCGACTGTTACAAAAGCCTATGACGATTCCGCTATCCGTATTCCCCTCAATACGGCGCAAGAACTACTTCGGACCAAAGGTTCCCATGTTTGGGTTGTATTGCTGAATGAAACGTCCGACACCGATGCCATGCTCGGCCGCTTACGCAGCAAGCTTGGATCGGAAAAATTTGAGGTTGTGCCGTGGTATAGATTGGCGGATTTCTACAATAAAACGACGGCGCTTTTTACCAAGCAGATTCAAGGTATTCGTATAATTATTGCGTTTATTATTTTGCTCAGTATTTCAAATACCATGACGATGAACGTTATGGAGAGGGTGGGCGAAATTGGTACTTCCATGGCGCTGGGGGTGAAGCGCCGCCACATCTTGCGCCTGTTCATGAGTGAAGGCGCTTTGTTGGGCTGCTTTGGCGCTATCTTGGGCCTGCTTGTCGGCTTACTGTTAGCCGACGTCCTGTCGCGCATCGGCATACCGATGCCCCCACCACCAGGCATGGCACGCGGATACACCGGGCAGATTCTGGTTACCTGGAACATCGCGCTGGAGTCATTTGCGTTGGCTGTGGGAACCACCTTGATCGCCAGTATCTTGCCTGCGTGGCATGCTTCACGCATGGTCATCGTGGATGCTTTGCGTCGCAATCGCTAGCTAGGTTGATTGGCCCATGTTCGCCTTGGCATTTCGTAACATTATTCGGCAAAAGATCCACACGGCGATGACCTTGGCGGCCATTGTCAGTGGAGTCACGGGGATGATACTTGCAGGTGGTTGGGTCAACGACATTTTCGTTCAGTTGGCCGAGGCAATGATTCATTCTCAATCTGGCCATATTCAGGTTCATAGGGCCGGTTTTTATGCGTTTGGTTCGCGCACCCCGGAGAAATACCTGATTAAAAATCCCGATGCCATTAAGCAGGAGATAGCCGACCATAAAGGCGTCAAGGACGTGATGGCGCGGCTCAATTTTTCCGGCTTACTCAACAACGGTCGCACTGACTTACCCATATTCGGTGAGGGCGTGGAACCCAACAAGGAAGCCGAGCTCGGGAGTTTCGTGCAGATTACGTCCGGGCGCCAACTGGCGGACAAAGACAAGTTTGGAATCATGTTGGGTTATGGTGTTGCGCAGGCCTTGAAACTGAAGCCGGGAGATAGAGTGACGCTGCTCGCGAACTCGCTAGGAGGCGCTCTGAATAGCCTGGATCTTGAAGTAGTCGGTGTCTTTCAGAGTTATTCGAATGACTACGACGCACGGGCGATCAGGATTCCATTGAGCGCAGCCAAAGAGCTGCTGGTGACCGACCGGATTAACACTATTGTAGTTTCTCTCGACAGGACCTCGGATACTGAGCTTGTCGACGCTTGGCTAGGCGGGCAGTTCGGCGCCAGTGATCTGGAGGTCAAAACCTGGGTCGAATTAAATGACTTTTACGAGAAAACAGTAGAACTCTATAAAAGGCAATTCGGGGTCTTACAACTGATTATCCTTGTGATGGTTCTGCTCAGTGTCGCGAATAGCGTGAACATGAGTGTCTTTGAGCGGGCTGGGGAATTCGGCACGATGAGGTCTTTGGGTAATCGAAGTAGCCGCGTATTTTCCTTGATCATGTTTGAAAGTACGCTGCTGGGGCTCATGGGAAGCTGTTTGGGTTTGCTCTTAGGCGTGATTTTGGCGCTAGCCATCTCAGCCGTCGGGATTCCGATGCCCCCGCCGCCTAATGCCAGTTTGCCCTATACGGCCCATATCCAAATTATCCCCTCGATGCTGGCGATGGCCTTTGCTGTGGGCTTGGGGGCCACCGTCATGGCGGCGATTTTACCGGCCAGACGTGTCTCTCGCATGCCTGTCGCTGACGCGCTGCGGCAAAACTTCTGACTTATTGCTGGGCGATTATGTCGTGAGTGTCCTGCGTCGATGCGTAGCCAGTCAGAACGAATAGCGCATTTCCGTATAGACACGGTCATTGTTGTCGTAACGCCCAAACAGTCCCGTCGGGGGGCCCCCAAAAATATCGGCGCCTAGCATGAAGCGCCAATTACTTTGAAAATCCCAGGCTAGACGAGGCCGGAAAAGCCAATCGCTGCGATTCAGGCTGTGTATGAACAGCGCCTGTGCTTCAAGACTGGATGCCAGTTTGCCGTTCAGCAGAATACTGGCACCGCTTTCGTACCTGTTTGGAATAATGTCAGCGTCGTGGGCGAAAAAGACGCGCTGGTAGAACTGTAGGTTGAGACGTGCTTCAGAGGGCAGCGGAACGTCAAGTCCGAGCGCATAGTCCAGCGTGTTTTGCCGCACTAGCCCATTTTCCTGGCTTAGACGCGTGACATTGAACTTGCGGCCATCCGTATAAACCACCTCACCCTTCAGCACCATAGTCCCCAAGTCTTTGGCAAGGGTTCCACCCAATTGGTCGATCTGGTCGTGCCGTGGCTGAAAAACCAACGGCATGGTCGGCGTGCTGACACGGTAAAAACTTGGTGCGGCATCGACACTGTGATAGTAGAAGCCGGAAATATCCCAGCCGTCTTTTAGTTGCGATAACCGAAATCCGAAGTTGGTGTTGCCGAGTTTGTGAACCGGTCGATCTTCGTTGAGATAGCTAGCTGCCACAGGCAGCGGATACGGATAAAACTCTGCCCCTGGCTTGCCTATCCTGTCGAAGCTGGGGAGCGGAATCCATAACAGTTCGGCGTGCCAATCGTTCTTGAAGTACTCGGCTCGAGCAGCCCACTGGGGAATACGCAGCACTTCGAATTCGGGCAGTATGAATTCACGCATATCTTTGGCCGAGACTACGTCAGCAAAAAATAGGCCTACCATCTCGCCCCAAACCACATGTTGACGGCCGAGACGGAATTCCCAATCTCCTGCGCCGACATCAAGATAGTTTTCGCGCAATTCGAAGTAGGAACGCTGGTCGTCACGTACTGGAGAGGGATAGTAAGTGGAACGATCATAGGCCGCATCGTAAACAAATCGCCCGCCGATCTTCCATTTAACCTGATCGCTGAATCGTCCTTGCCGACTCAGGTCAACCAGCAGCCGCTCTTTGGTCCAATGCTCAGGGTCGCGATAGGCGCGCGCGAACTCGCCCTGTGCAAAACCTTTCCAGCCGACTGTCGGTGGAGGCTTGTTCGCGCTGGCGGGCTCGTCATCGTCAAAGAGGGCGCTTTTTGAAGCCGTAGCGTCAGGCAAATCGGCAGATAAGGCATCGGCCTTCGCCAGTGGTTGCGCCTTCTTTGGGCCTTCTTCACCGGCGACGGCTGAGCATACTTGTGAGGCTAGAGCGCAACACAAAAGCACCCTAGCAGCTTTCATACTAATGTCCATTTTGTTCTCCCTGATTTTGCACAGTAGGTATTCCCTCCGCGTCCGTTTTTCGACGATCACTTGCGCGTCGTTCATCCACAGTCGACCATTTGTTGGCTGCCCTGACGCCCAGCATGGTGATTTGTCCGTCCTCCATCCGCACGAGACGATCTGCCATAGCCATAACACGCCTGTCATGGGTGGAGAAGATGAACGTGGTTTTATAGTGGCGGTTGATGTCTTTCATCAATTGCAATATGCCTTCACCCGTCTTGTAATCAAGGTTGGCTGTCGGCTCGTCCGCCAGTACGATTTTTGGGTGGGTCGCCAGCGCCCGTGCGACAGCGACTCTTTGCCGCTGACCGCCACTTAGCTGATTGGGTCGGTGAGCGGCGAATTTCGACAAACCGACGATTTCCAGATATTGGGAAACCCGGCTTCGACGTTCAGCCGCAGTGAGTTCCTGGTGTTGAAGCAGGGGGTACTCGACATTCTCCGCCGCCGATAGAACTGGCAACAGATTGAAAGTCTGAAAAATAAAACCGATGGTGCGTGCGCGCAAATCGGCCAACTGATCGGCGCTTTTTCCGCTGACATCCTGACCGTTGATAAATACTTTGCCGCTGGACGGCGTATCGATACAACCGATCAAGTTAAGTAGTGTAGACTTTCCGCTACCGGACGGGCCGGCGATCGCGAGGAAGACGCCGTCATCAAAGCTGAGTGTGATGTCCCTGAGTGCCTGGACTTGCTGCTCGCCCAAGGCGTAGTCTTTAGAGACATTCTCGAGTCGAACGACGCTCATTGATGCTTGCTTCCTCCAAGGCCACGCCGGGTGGCAAGCGGCATTCAATCATAGGAACTGCGATGCCCAGCAAATATCTCAAGCGACTGCTGGTTATCTCTCTTACGGCTAGCGGCTTGCTGGCGCAATCTGCCACTGCTACTGCGCAAGAAGACGATGATTTGGCCAGAAGTATACTGGAAAAGGCGGATCACATCCGCTTTCCTCATGAAGGGTTCCAGGTCGATGTGAGCATCTCCACCTCCGTACTTGGCCAGAAGGGAGAGGTGCGCAAATATCGTGTGCTCACCAAAGGCAATGACAATACCGTAGTCATGATTACAGAGCCGGCTGCCGAGCGCGGGCAGATCATGCTCATGAAGGGCCGGGACCTCTGGATTTTCATGCCAAATGTTTCGCAGCCGGTCCGCCTTTCTCTGGCGCAGCGTCTCACCGGACAAGTAGCGAATGGCGACTTGGCCCGCTCGAATTTCTCGGGAGATTACACCCCCAAAATTCTACGCACCGACACCATCGATGGCGAAAAGTACTACGTGTTGGAATTGATCGCGGCGGATCGAACTGTGACCTATAGCAAGGTGCTGTTTTGGGTAAAACAGTCCAATTTCTGGCCCATCCGCGCCGAGTTCTATTCCTTATCTGACCGTCTCTTAAAAACTTGCAGGTATGAAGGCTATCAGACCTTGCTCGGCGCGATGCGGCCGACGCGGCTAATAATGGAAGATGCGTTGCGAAAAGGCGAGGAATCGATGCTCGAGTACTCGTCCATGAAGTTGCGCGATCTTCCTGACAAGGTATTCACCAAGGATTATCTAAAAAAACTGGAATAGCGATGTTGCTGTGTGCGTGCGCGAAAACATCTATATTCATTGCAAATGCTATTTTTAGGCCCGGACGATAGTCTCCAAGAGGTCAGATAGTAGGGCGCACAATACGGGACGGGAAATACTTGGAGACCGCCATGATCGCATCCCCCGCAACGTTAAGGCTCTTTGGCTGTGGGTCTTCCCTGGAATTGAGATCATTGTGATCAATTTTCAACGGCTGCTGCGGTTTATTGCCCGCAAGGCGACCACCTGGTTGCCTCGTCGTCTCCGTTTTGCGGTTTACCGCAATTTGGTCAAGTGTGACGCGGCGCCCACCGACAAGTTAGTGCTGAAACTCGCTGAAACCAAGGAAGAGCTGGAGGCCTGCTTCAAGTTGTTGCACGACGCCTACGTCGATGTTGGCTTCATGAAACCCGATTCCTCCGGGATGCGCGTCACCATCTATCACGCCCTCCCCACAACAACGACACTTCTAGCCAAATACAACGATAAGGTGGTGGGCACGCTTTCCCTGATTAGGGAAAGCGACATGGGCTTTCCCATGCAGAAGATCTTTCATATCGAGGCGATTCGGCGTTCGGGCGGCAACATCGCGGAAGTCTCAGCGCTGGCGATTGACAAGCGCTTCCAAGCGACCGGTGGCTTTGTGCTGTTTCCGCTCATGAAGTTTATGTACGAGTATTCGACCAAGCTCTTTGATACGCGCCATCTCGTCATAGCTGTCAATCCGCGCCATATCCCGTTTTACGAATCAATTTTGTTTTTCCGTCGGCTAAAGCAGAATACGGTCGAGCACTACGATTTCGTTAACGGTGCTCCCGCGGTGGGCGCCCATCTTGATCTGAAGCAGGCGACAGAAACCTATCGTATTTATTATGACGATAGAGAGCCCAGCAAAAACCTCTATCGCTACTTCACCGAGTTGCGCATGCCCAACATTGTTTTTCCGGACAAGCGCTTCTACACCACCAACGACCCAGTGATGACGCCCGACCTCATGGACTACTTTTTCAACCAGCGCACTCAGCTTTTCGCAAACCTAAGCGACCGGGAGAAGTTATTACTGCATTCAATTTATGACTTGCCAGCCTATAAATCCTGCTTGCCGCCCGTTCCTCCCGGTTCTGAGCAATTCGAGTTAGGCAGGCGCCGCCATCAGCGTTTTTCGGTCATGTGCCCAGGGTCACTGTTGTTGGATATAAACGAGCGAGGGCGCCGCTTTGCGATCAAAGTGATCGAGTGCTCCATGTCGGGATTTAGGGCACGGTCAGAGAAGCCAATACCTTTGGACTCTTTTGGCCAGGTTTCCATCGATCTCGGCCAAGCCGACCACTGCGAGATGCGCGCCTATGTGTTGCGCCGAGCGCCGAACGAGGAAAATATTTTTGTGTTCAACGTTGACGAACCCGACTTTGTCTGGCGTAAGTTCGTCAACGCCTTGAGCAAGGCATCAACCTACGGTGACCTCGGGGAGGCGACGCGGTTCATGTAGTAGCTCTTGGATTCGTTGCTGCGCGAGAGCGCAGATCGCGCTCAATAGTCACCGCAACGTATCTCCCGCCGCTGATCTCGCGGTTTTCTGTTGCGCCGTCCGGCAAACAACAGCCTGCATTCGCTGCTGACATCGCTAGCGAAACAACTGTTATGGAACCGCCAAGTTGATGGTTTCCGATGTGGTACCGCTTGGGCCACTCGCCGTGATTACCACGGTGAACGTCGTTTGCGTCGTGGCAGTGAGTGTGAACTCAAACGTCCCTCCCGTGCCATTCAACACAGGTACTGTTGTTCCGCTTGCCGTCACACTGACGACGCTCCCGCCGTTCGAGACAAGTCCGGTGAATTTGCGCGTAAAGAGAATGTCAATTGGTGCAGCAACGCTGACGCTCAATGTCGCCGAACCGGTTGCTCCCAGGTTATCCGTGACAGTCAGTTTAACCGTATAAGTACCGGGCGCTGAGTAGGTGTGTGACGTCGTTCCGCCAAGGGCTGAGGTGCCATCGCCAAAGTCCCACTGATAGTTAGTAATAGTTCCGTCGGGATCGTGGCTCGCGGTTCCGATAAGGTTAAAAGTGCTCAGGCCAGTTTGCGTCATAGCGATGTTGGCAATCGGCGGCACGTTAGCGGGAGTTCCTGTCGTGGAAAGTTTCAGAGAATAGACATAAAAAACCGTGGCGTCGGTGGCGGTATCCCCCCCATAGATAACCGTTTCTCCGGAGATGGGCTCATAAATTGCTGCATGCAAATATCGTGGCCCCGGTGAATTGGTCATGGCTACCTGGGTCCATGTATTTCCTGGAACGTCGTATACCCAGACATCGTCGTAGTGGAGTGCGCCGCGCCCTCCAAAAAGGACCATTACCCGGTTCACTGGATCGTAAGTAAGCGTGTGTTGCAATCTTGCGGGGGGGCTTGCCGACGGGCTCATGCGAGTCCAAGTGTTGGTGCTCAACCGATATAGCCAAGTATCGTTCAATTCCTTCAGATATGGTACGCCGGCACAGCCAGCTGCATCGACACATTTCCCGCCGAATAGTACGAATACATCGTTGACCGGGTCATAAGCCATGGAATTTGTTACCTGCCTACGACGGGGTGGCGAGGTAGCAGTGCCATCCGGTATAAGTTGGATCCATGACTGTGTGTCCGCGTCGAGTGCCCACGTATCGTTGTATATGTCCCCCCCGAACATCACGGTGGCGCGGTCGGTTCCAGAGTAGGCGAAGGCCGGACTGAATCGTGATATGGGTTTAGGCCCTGTGTATCCGGATCCAGGTGTGTCGAACCCATACCATTGTCGCGTTGCAGGGGTATAACGCCACGTTCCTCCGCCTGCGTATTGCGACCCTAAGTGATAATTGCGCCCAGCCAACAGGGCAGGGATGGGAGGATCAAGGGACAATGTCTTGGTCGTCGGGTTGTAGGCGGTGATATACGATTTGTAGATGATGACGTCCTGTACTGTCACGTACCAGTCTTTGTAATAGTCCACCGTGGAGGACGGCAAACCGGGATCGACAATTTGGCTAGTTGTCGTCCCCGTAGCAGCAACACTATAGCGGCTTCCACAGTGGTAGCCGCTCCCGCCAAATATCCAATAAACCGCATTGAATGCATCATATTCAACTGCATGCTCGTCCCGGGGACAGGGAGGCCCGTACGGAGACTGGACATCGTCGACTTGGGGCTCGACCCCTATCCACCGCAGACTTGCCAGATCCATCTGAACGATGTCGTTACGATAGGTGCCGCCACTTCCCCCGAAGAGAACAGGTCGTCCGGCAACCGGGTCGAATATCAGATCCACCCACCCACGCGCGCCAGGTGAATCGGCGGGGGTCTTCGCTACTGGACGCCACGTCCATGTCCCCGACCATTGGGCGTGCGCGGAATTGATGCCGATCGTTGCGAAAATGGCAATCAGCAGGTACGGAACGCATCGGCGTATAAGAGCAAACAAGGGAGAAGTGCTAGTCATGTCACTTCCTTTCGACCTGTAATTTGCGGCCGTGCACGTTTACGCGATCACCCACCCGGACATCCAATGGGAGGACTGCACGCCCGGCCCACGTATTGAGCTCCACGGGAGTCCCGTCTTCAGTAAGAAGATTGATCTCGTTATCCGCGGGGATGGTTTCGTCTTGATTAGCGAAATACGTTTTCCGAATCTGGGCCTGCACGCGAGAAATAATCCGTGCGCTGAGTTTATGTTGACCCACGCGGATCGAAACGGCTTGATCCACCGGCATTCCGCTTCGCTTGATATCGCTTGACATGATGTCAAGGAGGAAGCGACCTTGCCCAAGAACGGCTACGATACTTCCGTCCAGTTCAACATCGAGATATTGACCTGCCTTCAATGCATCTTTGATATCGCGATATGCGTGAGGCCCATCGGCGTTGGCCACTGACGCAGCCATTGCCAAGAAAACGGTAGCTGCCAATCGATTGAATACCATTTCATACCTCCATCGGCTGGATTGCCAGCAGTGTAGGCTACTTTTCTCCCGTTTGCGTTGACGCCTACCCCAACATGAAAGCTCCTCTGGCTATGTCGGGCAGCTTAGAAAGTTGTTTTGCAGGAGCCCATCTGTGAAACCGTACCCTCTTGGGTGGCGAAAGTGTAGCGGGGTGGGAACAGCCCGTCCGGGCCAGGAGATACTTCGCATCCACGTCGGTGATGAACGGCTTGGAGCATACGAGCAAATTTCGGCCCCCTGCCGACTTCTAGACAATTTCGTTCTAGCTAGGCGGTCTTGCGATAGTTGGGTGTTAGTGTGCACGCGCACGGCTGAAACCGAGGCCGATTAGCCCAAAGCTCAGCAGCATCCAGGTGGACGGCTCCGGTATGTGCCCACCGCCCTCGATCACGTCGTTCTGGCAGGTCGGTCCCCAATGGATTGCAATATCGTTCCATCCGCCAATCTCGAGACCACTGACGTCCAGCAGGAAGGAGAGTTCGCCCGGCTTGACGGTCCATATGCCGCTACCAACCAGGTTTACGGTTGCACTTGCGGTATTTACGGCTACGGCTTGTCCGTCTCGATAGACGCAACCGGCGCCGCAGGTAAGAAAGCTATTGGGCAGCAGCACGTTGTTCAAGTTGCTGGGCCCGCTCAACCTATATAGGTTGAATACGCCGCCATTATTATTCCAGCGGTTGTCTAGACTTAATGCGTAGGACCAAAGCGTGCCATTCGACGCGTTGTCGGAGGTGTGGTGCGCGTCCGTGCCATAGGGATGCCAAGCGGACGCAAGGAACAAATCTCCGTAGCCGATGCCATGCGGCCCCGCCCAGCTGTCCACGCCAGCGTGACCCGCAAAGTTCGTGTAGATGTCTACGTTGAGCCAACCGGCGGTGCGTGAAATACTGGCGCCATTAACATCAAACGTCAGGTCACCCGCGCCGGCGATCACATCGCCATAGCCGTGCGCGTTAGAGCCCCAATAGGTATTGGCGCCGTTCCTCGCGTCGTCAATCATATAGCCCCACGCATTAAGTGAGGCGCTAAGGGTGAGACCAATCATTAGTAGCCGTATTGTTTTCATTTTGAGTTTTACCATTAGCAAGTAGTTGGATTGAGCCGCACACGGAGGGAATAGCAAGATTCTCGCCAACTGTTGATTTGTGCGCGGGGCGACTAGCGTATTAGCGGTGATGGGGCATGTTTTGGGTAGGTCACGAGAAAAGTAGCACGGCTTATTTGTCAGAATCGACAGAATGCCTGGTGCAGCCAGTTGTGGTTGCCATTTGCCGCTATGAAACAAAGCGCTACTAACGAAATCATGACGAAGTATTGTTTGCTGCGCGCCGTGTGCTCAACTTTTCGTGAAATCGATCACGGTTGCAGTGGAAAGAAATCCGACAGCCACTCAATAGTCGACAAGCGCCGACCCCGACGGGCAGGGAGCTGCCGGTGAATGCTGGTGCGGAATGTGCATTCAATAATCACGAGAGGTTGTTGGATTTAAGAGAAATTGTGACTAAATTCGCTATCCGAAAGCCGATTTTCTGGTATCTTGGCGTCCGGCGTTGCTGGACGAAACAATAAGCTGGCATACTTTGTGTTTGGGAGGAAAGCATGTCGAAAGCATCGAGATCAGAGAATTCTTCAGGGCGGCTTCTGCAATTATTGGGCGCCATTTGCGTTGCAGCATTTCTTTTCGGTTGCGCATCAACTTATCCGCCGGCGCCATCTAGCGCCGCATCGCCGGATTACAACTATGTCATTGGGCCAGGCGACACTGTCAATATCGTGGTGTGGCGCAACCCCGAGTTGTCGATGTCAGTGCCGGTGCGTCCAGATGGCAAGATCACCACGCCGCTGGTTGAGGACCTGCCTGCCATGGGTCGCGATGCGACCACCTTGGCGCGGGACATTGAGAAAGCCTTGGGCAAATTCATTCGCGACCCTGTTGTCACGGTTATCGTGACTAACTTTGTCGGCCCTTATAGCGAGCAGATTCGGGTCATCGGTGAAGCCGCCAAACCACAGGTTCTGCCGTATAAACAACAGATGACCCTGCTTGATGTCATGATCGCTGTGGGCGGAATCACTGATTTCGCGGATGGCAACAGTGCGTCTATCCTGCGCAGTAGCGAAGGAAAGCAATACACGGTGCGCTTAAAGGATCTGCTTAAGCGGGGCGATGTCTCAGCGAATGTCCAGATGAAGCCGGGCGACGTGCTGGTGATCCCGCAGAGCTGGTTCTGATTCTCTATGGATGAAATTGTTCGGCAATTGATGTCCCAGCTACGTGGCGCATGGCAGCGCCGCTGGATAGGGCTTCTGGCAGCTTGGATGGTCGGTGTAGTGGGCGTGGTCTGGGTGCTGCGTATGCCCGATAAATTCGAGGCAAAAGCACGCATTTACGTCGATACTCAGTCCGTGCTGAAGCCGCTCATGTCAGGGCTCGCCGTGCAACCGAACGTCGATCAGCAGATCGCGATCCTCAGCCGCACCCTGATTAGCCGGCCTAATGTTGAGAAGCTGATTCGTATGGCCGACCTCGATCTCAAGCTGAAATCGAAAGAGGACAAAGACGCGCTTATCGACGAATTGGTCCGGACCTTGGAGATTCAGAGCACCGGCCGCGATAACCTCTACACGCTGGCCTTCCGCGATCCCGAACCGGAAAAGGCCATGCGCGTCGTCCAGTCCCTCACGTCGATCTTCGTCGAATCCAGTATGGGCGATAAACGCAACGACAGTAACTCCGCGCGCCGATTTATCGAGGACCAGATCAAGATTTACGAAACGAAGTTGCTCGAAGCCGAAAACCGCGTCAAGGAATTCAAGTTGAAAAACATGGCGCTGACGGGTGAAGGTAAGGATTACTTCGCCAGGATGGGTGAAGTCAACGTTCAATTGAATCAAGCGCGCCTCGATTTGCGTGAGGCTGAAAATTCCCGCGATGCGTTCAAGCGACAATTAGCTGGCGAAGATCCAGTGCTGCTGCCGGATTCACCAGAGTCGGCCTCCACCATTTCCGTGCCAGAGATAGATGGCCGCATTGATGCCATGAAACGAAATCTGGACAATTTGCTACAACGCTATACGGAGCAGCATCCGGATGTAACTGGTACCAAGCGGGTTATCGAGGAATTGGAGCAGCAGAAGCGCAAAGAAATTGCCGCGCGCAAGAAAGCGGGGCCACAAGCGATCTCGGCGAGTTCCAATCCGGTCTACCAACAGATGAGAGTGTCGTTGGGCGAGGCTGAAGCCAACATCGCTTCCTTGCGTGCTCGTGTGGCGGAGTATGAGACACGCCAGCGCGTACTCTCCGAAGCGGCGAAACGGCTGCCGCAGATGGATGCGGAGTATGCCCAGCTCAATCGGGATTACGAGATCAACAAAAAGAACTATGAAGGTTTGGTCTCTCGCCGCGAGTCGGCAACTATGTCTGGAGAAATGGAAGCCGCCTCTGGCGTGGCGGATTTTCGGCTGATTGATCCGCCGCGCGTGTCGCCCAAGCCTGTCGCTCCCAATCGTTATTTGTTACTTCCGATGGTGTTGCTAGGGTCCTTGCTTGCTGGTGTTGCGGCGAGTTTCGTTTATAGCCAAATTCGCCCGGTGGTGGCCGATGCCCGTTCTTTACGAGAGCTAACTGGGCTTCCAATACTGGGCACTGTGTCATTGGTGGTTAATGACGAAATCAAGCGCCGGGACAGGCGAGACACAGTACGGTTTGCGGGAGGGTTGATTGGCCTGCTGGGGTCCTTTGGCGCCGCGCTACTGTTGCTCTTCCTAACTGCGCGCAGTGTGTGAGGAGTAGCGGATGAGCATCATAGAAGAGGCCGCCAGACGTCTCGAGGAGCTTAAGCGGGCTAGCGGTGCGGAGATGACTGAAGAACCCGCTGCCGGCTCCATCCAGGCGGCGAGCCCGACGGCAATCCCCGCGCAAAGTACCGCGGCGACCCCCATGCCGCAGACTATACAGGTTGCGGCAGAGCCTACTCGACGCGTCGAACTCAATATGGCGAGTATCAAGGCGCGCGGTATTGTCACGCCCTCCGATCCGCGTTCGCTGGTGGCCGACGAATTCCGCGTCATCAAAAGGCCGCTCATCGCTAATGCGAAGGGCAAAGGGCCTGTGCCTATCCCGAACTCCAATCTGATTATGGTAACTAGCGCCTTGCCGGGTGAAGGCAAGACTTTCACTTCGATTAACTTGGCCATGAGCATCGCCATGGAGTTGGACAGCACGGTGCTGCTGGTCGATGCCGATGTGGCGCGCCCCGCGGTACTTAATACGCTGGGCGTAAAGGCAGCCAAAGGCCTCTTGGACGTTCTACTTGATGACGCCATCGATCTGAGTAGCGTGTTACTCAAGACCAATGTAGAAAAACTGACCCTGTTGCCCAGTGGTACGCCGCATCCTCGCGCCACGGAACTGATCGCCAGCGATGCGATGATCCGCCTGCTCGAAGAAATGGCTACCCGTTATTCAGATCGCATCATCATATTTGATTCACCCCCCTTGCTACTTGCCACCGAATCCCCTGTATTGGCAACTCACATGGGGCAGATCGTTATCGTCGCGGAATGTGACCGTACCACGCACGCGACCATCAAGGACGCGCTGGCCACACTCGCCGATGGATCGGTCAAGCTGATGGTGCTTAATAAGGCTAGGCGGAGTAGCGGCAAGGGGGCCTATGGCTACTACGGCTATGGCGGTTACGGTTATGGCGCCTAGCTCTTTTTTGAGCGTGAGCAGACGTTGGGCTGTGGCGCTGCTGGCGGCGCTGGCGATAAGCTCCGTTGAGGCGGCGAACTGGACATTCACACCTCAAATTTCCGGAACCGAAACGTATACCGACAATGTGGCCTTGTCCTCAAGCGGACAGCAATCCGATTTCGTCACGGAAATCAGTCCCAGGATCGTGGTGCACGGCACCAGCACGCGCCTCAAGTTAGATGCAGATTACGCATTGCAAGAAATTATTTACGCGAAGGACGGTGGGCGCAACCGTACGCAAAACGCGCTAGGTGCTACCGGTTCCCTCGAGGCGGTGGAGCACTTCTTTTTTGTCGATGCCAGCGCTCGCATATCCCAGCAAAGTGTTTCGGCATTTGGTCCCCAGGTTACTTCGAACGCTAACGATACCGGCAATCGCACCGAAACCAGGTTGTTTTCCATCAGCCCGTATATACGCAGCAACTTAAAAGATTGGGTGGCCTACGAAGTACGTTACAACGCGATAAGAACAGCCAGTAAGTCGGATGCCATCTCAAACAGCAGTTCGGACCAATGGACAGCCCACGCCAACAACCTAGCTACACTCGCGAACTTTGGCTGGGCACTCGACTATAGTCGCCGAACGGTAGGTTTCACGGGTTCCCGTGATAGTGACCTGGAGTCGGCACGCGCTTCACTAACTTATCAAGTTGACCCCCAGTTTCGCGTTACGGCCGACGTGGGCAGAGAAAAGAACAACTATGGTCTGGCCACGCAGTCGTATTCGAACCATGGTATAGGTTTCGACTGGCAGCCAACGCCACGTACCAAAGTTTCGGCGCAACGCGAACAACGCTTTTTCGGTAGCGGATACCACTACAACTTTACCCATCGCACCGCGCTAACCGCGTGGAGCTTGGGCTATGTACGGGATATCACCACAACCGCGGATCAGCTGCAGGTGAACATCCCCAGTGACGCCTACTTGCTGTTGTTCAATAGCCCGCGCGGCATTGCCAGCTATCCAGACCCCGCAGTGCGGGATATCAAGACTAAAGAGTTACTCAGTCTTGTCGGAATTCCGGCTAGCCTTGGCACCGCAACCCTACTGGCAAATCGAGTCTTTCTCCAACGGCGACTCGATGCTTCGGGGGCGCTGATTGGTGTCAATAACTCCGTCACGCTGGCTGCTTCGCGTTCTCAACTCGTCGCCATATCTGGGCTTACGGGGGGCGGGGTGGATATCTTCAACCAGTCATCAGATATCACGCAGCGCACCCTGAGCCTGAGCTGGAACAGCAAGTTGTCGGCTGTCTCCTCAGTCAATTTGAACTTGTTATACCTCAATAGCGAAGGCACCGCGCCCGTCGCTCAAGACAGCACTCAGCGTTCGGTGGTACTTAGTCTGCTACATCAGTTCGGTCCCAAGACGAACGGTTCCTTAGGGCTAAGACATGTTAATTTCGACGCTCAAGGCGCTAGCAGTAGTTACAGCGAGAATGCCGTTACTGGAACGCTGAGCGTCTCGTTCTGAGGCAGCGGTCATGTACGCCTCTTTTTACGGCCTGACCGGCAAGCCCTTTCAACTTAATCCCGACCCCTCGTTTTATTACGGTAGCCGCGGCCACAAGCGGGCCATGGCCTATCTGGAATATGGCTTGCACCAGAGCGAAGGATTCATCGTCATCACCGGCGAGGTCGGTGCCGGTAAGACCACGCTGGTGCGTAGCTTGTTGCAGAAGCTTGATCCGCAGAAAGTGGTCGCCGTGCAGCTAGTCAGTACGCAGCTCGATGCCGAGGACACGCTGCGTATGGTTGCGGGTGCGTTCGGGCTTCCCAATAAAAGCTTCCAAAAAGCAGAACTGTTACAGGCGTTGGAGTTGTTCCTCGTTTCCATCACGGCCAAGGGCAAGCGAGCGCTGCTGATTGTGGATGAGGCACAGAATCTCACCCCTCGCGCGGTTGAAGAGCTGCGCATGTTGTCTAACTTTCAGCTCGAAGACCACGCCTTGTTGCAGAGTTTCCTTGTCGGGCAACCCGAGTTCAAGGACACCATGCAGAGTGACCACATGCGGCAACTGCGCCAACGCGTGATCGCTACTTACCATCTTGGCCCCATGGATCGCGATGAGACGCGCGCTTATATCGAGCACCGCCTTACTCACGTCGGTTGGAAAGGTAACCCCCGTTTCGAAGTAGATGCTTTCGACGCTATTTTTGATTTTACCGGCGGCGTGCCGCGACGCATTAACACGCTATGCGACCGGCTGATGCTGGGAGGTTTTCTGGGCGGCAAAACCAGCTTCACCGGTAGCGAAGTCGAGGAGGTTACCCGCGAAATTCGCGAAGAAGGCGGTAGTGGCCGAAATGGCCTGCCACCGGCGCCACGGGCTGTTCCTCCGGCGCCCGTAATCGAGATCGATTTGTCTGGCAAGGGCGGTGTAACCACGCATTCTGTTAAGTTCGATCTCAAGATCGACGTTTCACGTTTCGAGACCCGAGTGCACAAACTCGAGTTGCAAATGGCCGATGCGCAACGCCTACTCGGCGGGGGCAGTGATCGGCAGCCGGCCGAGAGTCTGCCCGGTGCGAAGGCCGACAAGATCGAGAAAGCCAGAAAGACATGAATGCCGCGCATAGCCCCGCCGGATTTGGCCCCATTATTTGTGTCGTCGGCGCGCGGCCGAACTACATGAAGATGGCGCCCATCGTGCGCGCCTTTGCCGCTCACGAGCCCGCGCTGCCCTTCCTCCTGGTGCACACCGGCCAGCATTACGATGCCAACATGAATGACCGGCTGTTCGCCGATCTGCGGCTGCCGCCACCTGATATCAATCTGGAAGTGGGTTCGGGCACGCATGCTGTGCAGACGGCGGAGGTCATGCGCCGCTTTGAGCCCGTGATGGACCAACATCAGCCCTCTTGTGTACTCGTCGTCGGGGATGTTAATTCCACCCTGGCGTGTGCGCTGGTCGCTGTGAAAAAGGGTTTACCGGTGGCGCATGTGGAGGCCGGTCTGCGCAGCAATGATCGTGGAATGCCGGAGGAAATAAACCGCATACTTACCGATCAGATCACCGATATTCTTTACACGACGGAACGTTCAGCGAGGGACAATCTCCTGCGCGAAGGCATCGACGCGAGTCGTATAAATTTTGTCGGCAATGTCATGATTGATTCGTTGCTGGCGAGCACGCAGCAGGCGGTCGAACCGGCTACAACGCTGGCGCAGGCAGGCGTCGATACGGAAGTCCTGCGACATCCCGCGGGCTTCGGCGTGGTGACCCTGCATCGCCCCTCCAATGTTGATGATGCGGAGTGTCTTGGCCCGCTGCTGTGCACGCTGCGTGAGGTCAGCGTGCGCTTGCCGCTGATATTCGCCCTGCATCCGCGCACGCGCGGCAATATCGACCGCTTTGGTCTGGCCGACCTGGTCGCCGGGGGCAACATCGTCCTGCTGCCCCCGCAAGGCTATCTGGAAATGCTCGGATTAATGCGTGCTGCGAAAATGGTCCTCACCGATTCCGGCGGCATGCAGGAAGAAACGACGGCCTTGGCGATCCCCTGCGTCACGTTGCGTGAGAATACCGAGCGTCCTATCACCGTTGTTGAAGGCACCAATACGCTGGTAGGCCGAGATCCTGAGCTGATTCTCGCGACGGTGAATGCAATATTGTCCGGCGGCGGTAAACACGGGCGACGCCCTGAATATTGGGACGGGCATGCCGCCGAGCGCATCGCCGCCCATCTTCACGGCTGGCTGCTTCGCCGTCATGCCAAGGTGGTGGAGGAGGCGCATGGTTGAGCGGCCTACCGGGGGCAGCATTATCAATGCCCTGACTATCGACGTCGAAGACTATTTCCAGGTCTCGGCCATGGCGCCGCATATTCCGCGTAGCGATTGGGAGAATATTCCCTGCCGCGTCGAGCGCAACATCGATCGTATTCTCGATCTGATGAGTCAGCACCGTGCCAAAGGTACGTTCTTTACGCTGGGCTGGATCGCCGAGCGCTTTCCGAACATGGTCAGGCGTATTGTCGAGGAGGGGCATGAGCTGGCCAGCCACGGTTATGGGCATGAGCGGGCGACGGAGCAGTCGCCTCAAGCCTTCAACGCCGATATCACGCTGGCTAAAGTCGTGCTGGAAGATATCGCCGGTACCGAGGTTTGCGGCTACCGCGCGCCCAGTTTTTCCATCGGGCCGGGTAATCTATGGGCTATCCAATGCATAGGCGAGGCGGGCTATCGCTACAGTTCCAGCATCTATCCCATACGCCACGATCACTATGGCGTGCCCGATGCGCCGCGCTTCGCCTACGCGAGTGTGGGTGGTCTGCTTGAGGTGCCGGTAAGCACGGTGCGCTTATTCAATCGCAACTGGCCGGCCGGCGGTGGCGGCTATTTTCGTCTGCTGCCCTATGGGGTTTCGCGCTGGTTTCTGCGCCGGGTGAACGAGGTCGATGGCCAGGCTGCGATGTTCTATTTACACCCCTGGGAGATAGACGTGAATCAACCGCGTGTGCCCGGCGTTAGCGCCAAGACGCGGTTTCGTCATTACCTGAATCTCAATCGTACCGAAGCCCGTTTGACGCAATTGCTGAAGGACTTCCGCTGGGGCCGCGTGGACGACATTTTTCTCGGGCGAATATCTTGAAGCACGGCGCTGGCGAGTTGGGGTCGCTCGCGCGAGCCGATTACGCCGTCAAAGAATTACAGCAAGGCGACAGCCAGCGATGGGACGCTTTCGTGCACGGCTGTGCGGAGGCGACATTTTTCCATCGCGCGGGCTGGAAAAAAGTTATTGAGGATGTTTTTCGCCACCGTTGCCGCTTTCTTTATGCCGAGCGCGATGGCGAAATCCACGGCGTGTTGCCATTGGCGCAAGTCAAAAGTCATTTGTTCGGCCATTCCCTGGTGTCACTGCCGTTCTGTGTTTATGGCGGGGTTGCAGCCGACGAAGACGAGGCACGCGTGCTGCTTGAGGCTGCTGCGGAAACAGAGGCGCGCCGGCTGGGTGTGGATTTTCTCGAATACCGCAACTGTGCGTCGTGGCATCCAGATTGGCCGCGGCAGGCGCTTTACGTCAGATTCCGCAAGGAACTGTTGCCGCAGCTCGAGGACAACATGCTAGCCATCCCGCGCAAGCAGCGGGCCATGGTGCGCAAAGGCATTAAGGCCGGCCTGGGGAGCGTGATCGACGACGACATGGATCGTTTTTTTGACCTCTATGCCGACAATGTTCATCGCCACGGTACACCCGCTTTCCCCAAGCGCTATTTCGAAGGGCTCAAGAAGACGTTCGGCGATGATTGTGAAACCATGGTGGTCGTCGATACCCAGGGTAAGCCCATGAGTGGCGTGGTGAGTTTTTATTTCCGTGACGAGGTGCTGCCTTATTACGCGGGGGATTTCGCCTCGGCGCGTGATACCGCGGCGAACGATTTCAAATACTGGGAACTGATGCGCCGGGGCTGCGAACGCGGCGTGCGTTACTTCGATTACGGTCGCAGCAAACGCGGTACCGGTTCCTTCGACTTCAAGAAGAACTGGGGTTTCGAACCCCAACCGCTGCATTACGAATACCGACTTTATCGACGTAGCGACATTCCACAGAACAACCCCTCAAATCCCAAGTACAAGCTCTTCATCGCGCTTTGGCAGCGCATGCCCCGCGCACTGGTCAATCGGCTAGGCCCACTCATCGTACGCAATCTGGGCTAAGCCTATGAAGACCAATTCCGTGCACATCGTGCAGCCCGGGCAGACAGGAGAACGTGACACGGCGCTGGTAGCTCGTCGCTCCTGGTCCGATGTCCGAGTGATCGCGCTGGCGTTGGCACTTCTCGCCAGTTGCGGGATCCTGCTTTGGTACTGGGAAACCAGTGTCTCTATAGTGGCGATCTGGTATCGCTCGGAAACTTTCGCGCACGGCTTTCTCGTATTACCAACGATTTTTTATCTCATATGGTATCGACGCGGCGAACTTGCCCAGATTCCTTTACGACCGTTCCTGCCCGCCTCTTTGTTCCTCGCCTTGGCCGGTTTCGGCTGGCTGGTAGCGCAACTCGCCAGCGTGCTGGGCGGCGTACAGTTCATGATGGTCGCTATGATTCCACTCGCGGTGTGGACTCTACTCGGCACCCGTATGCTCCGTGCGCTGGCCTTTCCGCTGGCCTTTCTTTTTTTCGCCGTACCACTAGGCGAATTTTTGTTGCCGACCTTGATGGAATGGACGGCCGATTTCACCGTAGCGGCGCTCAAGGTGAGCGGCATTCCCGTATATCGAGAAAATCTCAACTTCGTTATTCCCACCGGCACCTGGTCGGTCGAGGAGGCGTGTAGTGGGCTGCGCTATCTCATCGCTTCGGGCTTCGTAGGCATGCTCTACGCTAGCCTCAATTACCGCAGACTCAGTCGCCGCCTTTGGTTTATCGCCGCCGCATTGGTTGTGCCCCTGATCGCCAATGGCTTGCGCGCCTACATGATTGTCATGATCGGACATTGGAGTAACAACCGTCTTGCCACGGGTGTCGATCACATCGTCTATGGCTGGATTTTTTTCGGCGTCGTGATGGTGCTGCTGTTTTGGGTCGGCTCTTTTTGGCGCGAGGATGATCCGGCGCGCGAGACGAAGTCCCTCTTGGCTGAGCCGGAAGTAGGCATAGAAACCACGTCAGCCTCTACTGGGCGTTTTGTCGTGGCCTTGGTGCTGGTGGTTGCCGCCAGCGCCATTTGGCGCCCCATATGGGCGACCATCGAAGCAAAAAACTCCGTGACTGCGGTAATGGTGCCTAGCCTGGCACCCGTGCATGGTTGGGTAGCCAGTGCTGCACCGCTGGCTTGGAAGCCGGACTTCTCCGATCCCCGTGCGGAACTTGAACAAAGCTTCGCCAAGGACGGTCATCAGGTCAGTGTGTACATCGCCTATTATCGCGACCAGAAGCAGGACACGGAGCTGGTCAATTCGCACAATCAACTCGTGCGTACCACCAACAAGGCGTGGACCATCACCGCCTCAACCCATGTCGAGACCACCGTCGGCGCGCAAGCCATCACGGTACCGGTGACTGAGCTGCGTTCGGCGCGTGACCAGATTGTGGTGTTCAAGTGGTACTGGGTGGATGGGCATATCACAGCCAGCGACTATATGGCGAAAGTATATCTGGCGCTGGCGAAGCTTTCTGGTCACGGCGATGATTCGGCCCTGATCACCATCTTCACCCCCAAGACCATAGCAGGTGAGCCTGGCACCGAGGTGCTCAGCGGTTTCGCTGCGGACATGGGTGCCTCGATCCAGCGCGCGCTGGTTGCGGCGGACGCGCAATGAGATCAAGTCAGCGAGAGACTCGCGCAGACAACGGTCGTCCACTGATCGCGCACGTCGTCTATCGCTTTGCGGTGGGCGGACTTGAGAACGGCGTCATCAATCTCATCAATCGGCTCCCGCGCGACGCCTACCGTCACGTCGTTATTTCCCTCACCGACGCATCGCCCCAATTCGTCGCACGCATCGAGCGCGACGATGTCGACATACACGTTTTGAACAAGCCGGTGGGCCACGCGCTGGCGCTCTATCCCCGACTATGGCGGCTGTTCGCACGCCTGCGACCCGCCATCGTGCATACGCGCAACTTGGCCGCGCTAGAGGCGGTGATACCCGCTTGGCTGGCCGGAGTGCCGGCGCGAGTGCATGGTGAGCATGGTCGCGACATGAGCGATCTGCATGGCTCCAGCAAAAAATATCGGTTGCTGCGCCGGCTCTACAGCCCTTTCGTGAGTCGCTATATCGCGTTGTCTCGCGATCTCGAAAGCTATCTACGCGAGGGGGTTGGGGTAGCGTCGTCTCGCATCGAGCAGATTTACAACGGGGTGGACACGGCGCGCTTTCATCCGGCCGTAGACGGCCGTGCGCCCATTCCCGCCTGTCCTTATGCCGATGCAAGCTATTGGCTGGTCGGCACGGTAGGGCGCATGCAGTCCGTCAAGCATCAGACCGTGCTGGCGCGAGCCTTGATTATTGCGCACCGAAAATCGCCGGAGGCGGCGCGTCGTTTGCGGCTCGTGATGGTGGGCGACGGCCCGCTGCGCGCCGAGGCGACGACGCTGCTGGCTCAAGCTAGGCTTGCGCATGCAGCCTGGTTGCCCGGAGAACGTGCCGATATTGATACCATCCTGCGCGGCCTGGATTGCTTCGTCTTGCCGTCTCTGGCGGAAGGCATATCGAACACCATCCTCGAAGCCATGGCATGCGGCTTACCGGTAGTGGCCACCGCAGTAGGTGGCAACGGCGATCTGGTGGAGGCCGGGCGCACCGGTCAATTGGTGGCAGTCGACGATGCGGAAGCGCTTGCTGACGCCATCTTGGGCTACTTTAACGCGCCGGAGCGCGCGCGCCTGCATGGCGCTACAGGCCGTATGACGGTGGAGCGACGTTTCAGCATAGAAGCCATGGTCGCGCGTTATGCGGGCGTGTACGATGAACTGCTAGGAGGCGTCGCCGGTCGCGTGTCGCACCAGCCCGAACCGATCAAGGAACCCTAGGCATGTGCGGCATTACCGGCGTATTCGACACGCGTGGCCGACGGGATATTCCGCGCGCGACCATCGAGCGCATGAACCAAAGCCAGTTTCATCGCGGCCCGGACGAGGGCGGTACGCATTTCGAGCCGGGCGTCGGCTTGGGCCACAGACGGCTGTCCATCATCGATTTATCCACCGGACAGCAGCCCTTGTTTAGTGAGGACGGCAGCGTGGTCGTCGTTTTCAACGGCGAGATTTACAACTTCCAGGAATTGGTGCCCGAACTGGAAGCGCTCGGCCATCGCTTTCACACACGTAGCGACACCGAAGTGATTGTGCACGCCTGGGAGGCATGGGGCGAGGCATGCGTGCAGCGTTTTCGCGGCATGTTCGCTTTCGCGCTGTGGGATCGCAATCGCGAGACCTTGTTTCTTGCGCGCGACCGCTTGGGCGTCAAGCCGCTGTTCTACGCGCTGCTGCCGGATGGCCAATTTCTTTTTGGCTCAGAGTTAAAAGCCCTCCTGGCGCACGGCGAAATGCGCCGCGACATCGATCCCTGCGCGGTGGAGGAATATTTCGCCTTGGGTTATGTCGCCGAACCGCGCAGTATCTTTCGTCAAGCGAAGAAACTGCCGCCGGGGCACACGCTCCTGCTGCGTCGTGGCCAAACCGTCGGCGAGCCGCGTGAATACTGGGACGTACGATTTACGCTGGACAATCCTATCAGCCACGAAGATGCCACCGAGGAACTGAGAGCCCGCCTGCAAGAGTCGGTGCGCCTGCGTATGATTTCGGAAGTGCCGCTGGGGGCATTCCTCTCCGGCGGGGTCGATTCCAGCGCCGTCGTGGCGATGATGGCCGGCGTGTCGTCCGAACCGGTGAATACCTGCTCCATCGCCTTTACCGATCCGGCGTTCAACGAATCCGAGTTCGCCAAAATGGTGGCTGAGCGTTATCACACGCATCACTATGTCGAGACGGTGGAGAGCGACGACTTCGGACTTATCGATACGCTGGCCAAACTCTACGACGAGCCCTACGCCGACAGTTCCGCTATTCCCACCTACCGCGTTTGCCAACTCGCTCGCAAACATGTCACCGTGGCTTTGTCAGGCGATGGCGGCGACGAGAGCTTCGGCGGCTACCGGCGTTATCGCATGCATGCGATGGAAGAGCGCATGCGTTCCAGATTGCCACTCGGGCTGCGACAGCAGCTATTCGGTACGCTGGCTCATATGTATCCCAAGGCCGATTGGGCGCCGCGGATGTTTCGCGCCAAGAGCACCTTTGAGGCCTTGGCGCGTGACTCCGTCAATGGCTACTTCCATTCCGTTTCCATCCTGCGCGAATCCATGCGTCAGCAACTCTTCAGCGAAAGCTTCCGTAAGCAACTAGGTGGCTACAACGCGCTGGAAGTATTCCGACGCCACGCCGCGCAGGCGGGAACCACCGACCCTATCGCGTTGGTCCAGTACCTCGACCTAAAGACTTATCTGGTCGGCGACATCAACACCAAAGTGGACCGCGCCAGCATGGCGCACTCGCTCGAAGTGCGCGAGCCGCTCATGGATCATCCGCTGGTGGAATGGCTGGCGACACTGCCTTCGTCGCACAAGATACGCGGCGGGGAAGGCAAGTACCTGCTGAAAAAAGCCATGGAGCCCGCCCTCCCGCATGAGGTTTTGTATCGACCGAAAATGGGCTTTGCGGTGCCGCTGGCCCGCTGGTTTCGCGGTCCGCTCAAGGCCAGAGTGCGTGAATCCATACTGGGCGCTCGACTGCAAGATTCTGGCATGTTCAATCCGCGTTATCTGCGCACCATCGTTGAGGATCACGAGTCCGGCGTGCGTGATTACAGTTCACCGATCTGGACACTGCTCATGTTCGACGCGTTCCTGCGCAATGTTGCCGAGGGAGGCAGCGTGACGAGTTTCGGCACGTGAAAATCCCAGCATGCGCATTCTTCACATCCTCGATCACTCCCTGCCGCTGCACAGCGGCTACACCTTCCGCACCATCGCCATACTGCGCGAGCAGCGTGCGCTAGGCTGGGACACGTTTCACCTGACCACGCCGCGCCAGGGCGCTACGGAGGCACTGGAAGAAGACGTCGACGGCTGGCACTTCTATCGCACACCGCCTGCACCCATGGTGGCGCTGCCAGGCTTTCGAGAGTTACTGGAAATGCGCAACAACGCCGTGCGTATTGCCGAGGTGGCGCGTGAAGTGCGGCCCGACATCCTGCATGCCCACTCGCCGGTGCTCAACGCCTTGCCGGCAATACGCGTCGGTCGTCGCTTGGGCATACCGGTGGTGTATGAGATGCGCGCTTCGTGGGAGGACGCGGCGGTGGACCACGGTTCTACGACGGAGGGCAGCCTGCGTTATCGCGCCTCACGCTGGCTGGAAACCCGTGCACTGCGGGGTGCCGACCAGATCACCACGATTTGTGAGGGCCTGCGGCGCGACATCCTTCAGCGTGGCATCGCCGCGGAGAAAATCACGGTGATTCCCAACGCTGTGGATGTCACTAGCTTCGTGGCCGGCAGTCCGCCGGACGAAGAATTGCGTCGCAGCCTCGGGCTGAAAGGCGCTACCGTGCTGGGCTTCATCGGTTCCTTCTACGCTTACGAAGGCCTCGATCTACTCGTCGAAGCGCTGGCTGCGATCCTGCCAAGTCTGCCCGATGCGCGTCTGTTGCTGGTTGGCGGCGGCTCGCATGAACCCGCGCTGCGCCGCCTCGCCGCTGACCTGGGTGTGCAGGACAAAATCGCCTTCGCCGGGCGCGTGCCCAACGCGCAGGTGCAGCGCTATTACGATCTCATCGACGTGCTGGCCTATCCGCGCCGTTCCATGCGCCTCACCGAGCTGGTCACGCCGCTCAAGCCGCTCGAAGCCATGGCGCAGGAGCGC
>JBBQGH010000014.1:0-55777 GCA_038322845.1 Gammaproteobacteria bacterium | reverse complement strand
CATTGGCTGCGGTATCGGCATGGGTTGCGGCATGGCCAGCATCCTCACCTCGACCTTCCAGGTGTTTCTTGCCCCGCTGATGTTGGAGTTCGGTTGGACCCGGCCGCAGCTGTTTCTCGGTCTGACGATCACCTTGCTGGTGGTCACCGCCTGCGCGCCGTTCTTCGGGGCGCTGGTCGACCGGGTGGGGGCACGCAAGCTGATCCTCATTGGTCTGTTGCTGGAAGCGGCGGTGATCGCTTCCTTTTATTACCAGACCGCCTCGATCCCAATGCTCTACGCCCGCTATGTGGCGATAGCGCTGCTCGCTATGGGCACCACCCATGTCGGCTTCGCGCGTGTCATCACCGTGTGGTTCGACAAGCGACGGGGGCTCGCGCTCGGCGTCATGCTGGCCGGACTCGGTTTCGGCAACATGGTCTGGCCGGTTCTGACGCAGTGGGGAATCGACACCTGGGGCTGGCGCGGCGCGTATCTGATGCTCGGGGTGCTGATCGCCGTCATCGGTTTCGGCACGGTCGCCGCCGTCGTGCGGGAATCCCCGCAGTCCATGGGTTTGACCGTGGACGGCCTGCCCGCCGCCAACACAAAAGCCGCCAGCGAAAAGCCCAATTACGGCATGTCCCGTCGCGAGGCGATGCGCACCTCGACGTTCTGGATCATGCTGTTCGCCTTCCTGATGATCGGGGCGTCAGTCTCCAGTGTGCAGTCGCACATGATCCCGATCCTTACCGATCGCGGCATCGATGCCAAGACAGCGGCGACCGTGCTCTCCGTGGTCGGCGGTGCGCTGGTCGTAGGACGCCTCGCCGCCGGCTGGCTGATGGACCACTACTTTGCGCCGCGCGTGGCGATCGGCTTTCTGGTCGGCCCCATAGTCGCGATCGCGCTGCTCGCCGCCGGCGTCACCGGCGTGTGGGCCTTCGTCGCCGGCGGCCTTACTGGCCTAGCCGTAGGCGCGGAGATGGACGTGACGACCTATCTCGCCAGCCGCTACTTCGGCGTACGCAACTTCAGCGCGATCTTCGCTTTCTTCTACGCCGCTTTCACGCTCGGCGGCGCCTTCGGTCCACTCGGCACCGCCATCGCCCAGAGCAAGACCGGCAGCTACAACGGCCCACTCATGGTGCACGCCGGCCTGCTGCTCGTCGGCGCCATCCTACTCGCCATTCTGCCGCGTTTCCCGAACTGGAATACGAGCCAGACCTCGGAATGAAGTACCGGTACCTATTGATATCGAGCCGCTAAATTCAAAGGGTCCGCAGGAACGCGACCAGGTCGTGTGTTTCGTCTTCCGTAAGGCCGATGCCGAAGCGCTGGTTGTAGAAATCGAGAACCGCGTTCAGGTCTGCTGCCGAGCCGTTGTGGAAATACGGTGCCCGAGTCGCGAGCGCGCGGAGGATTGGCCCCTTGAACCGCCCGATATCCTTCCACTTACCAGTGAGCAGCGCCCGCCCCGGATCAGTGGTCTGGACCATTTCGTAGGGGGGGTGCTTGTGGCGCAGCGTATACAACGGCAGATCGGGAGTGCGGCGCGCTAGGTCGGTGAGGCCAATGTCGAGAGGCGCCGGGATCGAGTGATTCCCTGCGCCCGGCGTGTCGTGACAGGTTGTGCAGGTTCCCTGAAGCACTGGGACGCTAAGATCGTCATTGAGCCCCTTGACGTCGGTTATGGTGATCGACTTCGAATTGAATAGCACCTGCCCGCGATCCACCGCCGCGCGCGCTGTCAGTCGGCCGTGCTCGTCACTCTCGCCGTGTTCATGGTGTGCGGCTGGATCCCACCTGGTAAGCTTGAATACGTCCGGGTTGAAGCCATGGTCGTCACTCTCGCCGTGTTCGTGGTCTGCGGCTGGATCCCACCTGTCGTAAAGCTTGAATACGTCTGGGTTGAAGAGTGCGCCGGTCAGGTAGTCGTTGGAGACGACGTCATTGATGCCGAAGTAGAAGTCCTGCCGGCTCAGAGTCTTCGGTCCGCCCAGCGCATGTCGTGCCGTCAACTCGCCGGCCTCGTGGTCGAAGACCTGCGCGGTAAAGAGCGAGGTCTCGAAGGCGACGATTGCTTCGCGCTCTAGGGTTGTAAGCGGTGCCCCCTGGCCGTGTCCGGTGGTTGCGGCGTTTGCCTGGTGGGCGAGGTCGAAATGCAGCGACGCGAAGCAATTGGTCGTCCTCAAAATGCAATCTAGCGACGCCGGATCCATGAACGTTTCGCGTCCGTCCCACATGACCGTAGTCAAGAATTTGAGATTGGTCGACGGCAGCGGACGTCGGAACAAGGACAGCTCCGTCGCGCTGGCGTAGCCATATGGATCATCGACCGCGACCAGCTCGAATTCGGCGTTCGCCGGGATACCAATGCCGACGCGGATTAAGCCCTTGGTGAGCAGCATGCTGTAGGCGGCGCGGCGAGACTCGACGGTAGACACATCGGCATAGGGAGAATTCGAGCCGTCGTTGGTGCTGAAGATGGGATCGGTGCCCCCGGTGGCTTCGAAACGCGCCTGTATCTTGTCCGGCGTGACGGTCCAACCGTCGTTCGGCTGGTGACAGCTCACGCACGCGCGGCCGTTGGTGCCCAGGCTCTGAAAAAACGGGCCTCGCAGATCGACCTTGCCGGCCGTGCTGAATGTCGCGGAAAGCCCAGTAGGATTGCGAAATCGCATCATGTTGGGAAGAAACGACTGGTCGCCCACGGCGCCGGCTGCGCTGACGATGAGCAATCCGGCAAGTACGGTCCATAGATGGCGATGCTGGTATCGGCAATTCATGGTGTAACCTCCCCAGGGGAATGGAGTTCGATTTCGTAATGTCCGCACTCAGGCCTAAAATTTCAAACCGAACTCCTTCGACTATCAATATATTGTGCGGACACACCGCAAGTTTTGCGCCAGAGAAAAATTGTCCTTGTCGAACAAATCTTTAGCCGTAAAGGCTCAACAAAAGCAAAGCCAGTTTGTCGGTGTTTACCAACAAAGCAATTGCGGTAAAGTTGTAAGTGACTGAAGTCATGCAGTACTTATATGTTGGTGTCTGCCAGCATGAATTAAGGCGCCTGGCTCAGGGCCTGGCTCGATATATTTCTTCTGGCGGGTATTGATCGAAGCTGATTTAGCTCGACAAGCTTGTTCAATCACCGCGCCGTTCTTCCAGCGCTTCCCAAGGCATCAAATGAATGCCGGCTGCCAGCAGCGAAACACCGACCTGTTCGCCGATCCTGAGCGCATTGCGCACGGCCACGTGAGTGGGAATGCTGAAGGTCAGCGGACGCTGCGGTTCTTCGTCGATGGCGATCGACAGACTGGTGGTTTCACCGAGCGGCGTGCAATCGATCAGCGTGCCGGTGACGGCGTTCTCGCGCTCGCCGTGCGAGGGCCGCAGACGTTGATGCAATAGCAGGTAACGCGGCGGAATCGCCCAGCAGACGCGGCTTCCCGGCACATGGCCGTTATCGTTCTCGATGTCGAAAGTGTAGTCGTGCCAAGTCAGTCGTGGCTTGCCGCCGGGCGCGAGCGGCGCGCTGACCGTGCCTTCGAAGACATTCGTCAATTGCACCAGACGCGCCACGCTGGCGTCGCGCGGGCGCGTCAGCACCTCGTCGGGCGCGCCGTTCTGCAACGTCACCCCGCGATGCAGGATGGTGATGCGATCCGCCATCGCGCGTGCTTCATCGAGATCGTGCGTGACCAGAATGATCGGAATATTCAGCGTGCGACGCAAACGCACCAGCTCGCTTTGCAACTTGCGTCGCGTCACCTGATCAACCGCCGAGAAAGGTTCATCGAGCAGCAGCACGGCGGACTCGTGATCGAGCACTCGCGCCAGCGCGCGCGCCACCGCGACACGCTGTTGCTGTCCACCCGAGAGCGTCGCGGGGCGGCGCATTTCCAGTCCTTGCAGATGCACGCGCGCCAGCAGTTCGGCCGCGCGCTCGCGCCGCAGCGCGGGTGGCAGATGTCCTAGCGCGGTGGCGACGTTTTCGACCGCAGAGAGATGCGGAAAGAGGGCGTAGTTCTGGAACACCAGGCCGACACGGCGTGCCTGCGGCGGTAGGTTTACGCCGCTGTTGTTCACGCCGCCGTTGAACCAGGTGTCGCGCCCGCAACTTACCTCACCCTCAATCGCCGTGTGCAGGCCGGCGATGCAACGCAGGATGGTCGACTTGCCGCTGCCCGATGGCCCGACCAGTGCCAGCAGTTCACCCGGTGCGCAGCTCAGTTCCGCATCCAGCGATATCGGTGCACTTTGCCGCAGCGTCACGCGCAGGCCGTCACTCATGGCGATGCACGCGCTTGCCCAGCCAGTGAATCAGGCTGATCGAAACAAATGAAAACGCCACCAGCGCCGCCGACATGATGGCGGCCCCGTGGTCGTCGAAGGCTTGTACCTTGTCGTAAATGGCGATCGCCACGGTGCGCGTCTCGCCGGCGATATTGCCGCCCACCATCAACACCACGCCGAATTCACCCAGCGTATGCGCGAAGGTCAGCACGATAGCACCAAGTACGCCGGGCCAGGCCAGCGGCAACTCGATGCGCCACAAGGCCTGCCATCGCGTCAGGCCGCAACACCAGGCGGCGTCGCGCACATCGCGCGGAATCGCCTCGAAGGCGCGCTGCACCGGCTGCACGGCAAACGGCAGATTGAAGACCAGTGAGGCAACCAGCAAGCCATCAAAGCTGAACACCAACGCCCGGCCAGTGAGCGCGTGATAGGCCTGCCCCAGCGTAGATGAAGCGCCAAAAACCTCCAGCAGATAAAAGCCCAGCACCGTGGGCGGCAACACCAGCGGCAAAGAGACCAGCGCCTCGATGAAGCTCTTACCGCGAAATTGCCGCGATGACAAAGTGCGCGCCAGCGCCACTGCCAACGGCACCAGAATCAGCGTCGTCGCGAGCGCCAGCAACAGCGAAAGTTTTAGTGCGGGCCAGTCCATTTTTTAGTTTCGAGTGGCGGGTTGGGAAACTTTAACCCGAAATGCGTTGCTTGCAGGCATCGTCACGGGCCAAGGCGTATTCGCAATCGATCAGGGAGAGGACGCTCGAGTGCGAGGTGTCATGGCCAAACTGGACACCATGCCCACCGTGATGTACAGTAACACGTACATAAACGGAGCTCGCCATGGATGCTATAAGCTACACCACTGTTCGTGCCAACCTTGCCAGCGCCATGGATCGAGTTTGCAACGACCACGAAGCCTTGATCATTACACGCAACGGCGAACAGTCCGTCGTGATGCTCTCGCTCGAAGACTTTAAAGCGCTGGAAGAAACCGCCTATCTCCTGCGCACGCCCGCCAACGCCAAACGCCTACTCCAGGCTGCCGCACAACTGAACGCCGGCAACGGTGTGGTGCGGAAGCTGACCAAGTGAAGCTGATTTTCGCCGACGAGGCATGGGAAGACTACCTGTATTGGCAGAAGCAAGATAAGCGCATGGTCGAGCGGATCAACAAGCTGATCCGTGAGACACAGCGCGAACCCTTCGTCGGCGTGGGCAAGCCCGAAGCGCTGAAGCATGCGCTCTCAGGATTTTGGTCACGCCGCATCACCGATGAGCACCGCATGGTCTATCGCGTCGACAACGATGCGCTGATGATTGCTCAACTGCGATTTCATTACTGAGATCAGTAGTATCAATGATCCGGCACGACAAAGCCGTGCTTGGCGAAGATCGTGCGCGCTTCTTTTTGTTGCAGGTAGCGATAGAACTGCCGCGCCGTTTCGCCCGCACCCTTGATCAGCACCATGCGTTGTTTGAGCGGTGCGTATGAGCTTTCGGGCAGGGTGACGTAAGTGCCGTGCGTGGATAGTTCTGGCGAGATCGCCAGCGAATAGGGTAGCAGGGCGGCTTCGGCCGAGCCGCTGCTGGCGAAGCGTGCGGCTTGGGCGACGTTTTCGCCGAGCACCAATTTTCTTTGCAATTGATCCCATGCGCCGACATGCTGCAGGGTTTCGCGCGCGGCTCGGCCATAGGGCGCGTGCTCGGGGTTGGCGATGGCGAGGTGTTTGAGTCGGCCGTCTTTGGCGGCCGCGATGACGTCGCGCAATTCCGTATCGGCTTTCACCGGCGAGCCTTGCGGCACGTAGAGCACCAAGCGGCCTATCGCGTACAGCGCGCCGCCATCTTCCGCGCCGCCATCTTCCGTGCGGCCATCCTTGCGCAGCGCGTCCACATAGGCTTCGTCGGCGGAGAGATACAGCTCGAAGGGCGCACCTTCGGCGATCTGGCGGCGGAAGATGCCTGATGAGCCGTAGCTGATATTCACGCGCTTGCCGCTGGTTTGCGTGTATGCCTCGGCAATCTCGCTCAGCGCAAATTTGAGATCGGATGCGGCGGCAATGTTGGGAATGTCCGCAGCGCTGGCCGCGTCAGGGAGTAAGCCGGCGCATAGCAGTAGCAGTAACGACAGCAAGGCGAAACGCAGTTTCATTTTCTCTCCGGGCCTAAGTTTTATCTGCCGGCCACACCGCCCGGCCAGCAGAGGTCAACTCTATCGGTCCACGATGGAAAGCGGAATAGGCAGCGGCGGACTCATTTGGCGAGGGCCGATACCTTTTGCCCTGGGCCTACCTATTTTCTGGTGGTATTGCCCTTATCGTCGCTGCAAACCGCGCATGCGCCGCCGGATCAACCGGCCTGTATATGGCTGCGGTCCTCGCCGGGTTCTTGCCGAGAAAGTTGCCATCCTTCCAGTTTTTAGCCGGCCCGATCGGCCGAGACACAAAGCCGCCGCCGCAGTTGGGACAGACGTTGGACAGAATATCCTCGACGCAGCTCGCGCAGAAGGTGCACTCATAGCTACAGATGCGTGCTTCAAGTGAGTTGGGCGGCAAGGGTGTGTTGCAGTGTTCGCAGCTCGGGCGAAGCTCAAGCATGAGTATGATCGCCGAAATCAGCGTACGTTTCTAACTAGGCGGCTTCGAGCAGAAACTCTACTTTGACTGCATCATAGGGAAACACAATGCCACCTTCCGCGCGATCCAATACGCCAGCGTTGAGCAGTGCGGTTACGTCGCCATGCACGGCCTTCACGTCGCGGCCAACGCGTCGGGCTGCTTCGCGGATCGATACCGGCCCGGCACCGCACAAAGCTTTGAGCAGTTCCCAGCGTTTGACCGTCAGCACTCGCCACAGCAGTTCCGGTGCGGCGAAGCTAATGCGTGCCGATTTTTGCGCTTTGCCCGTCTTCCAGCCGCGCACAAAATCTGTCATCGCGTCATCGGGCGTTCGCACATCAAGCGTTATGGTTTTCATCGTTCCACCTCGCGATATCACGCCGGAAGTCGGCGATTAGACGTTCCGGCGTCGTGAACTTATAAATGTATTCGCGGCCGCCAATATGGCGGTGATCGCCCTTGCCCGTCTCATTGTCGTAGCGCAACACACATGCCCCATCCACGACATAAGCCAGCCTGTACTTGAAACGATGCGTCGAACCGACGAGCGGTTTGGGTAGATGCCAAAGCACCAATTCAGCAAACGCGGTTTCGGAGTAAGCAATACGCGTTCGTACGAGCAGTACCGCTTTCATGTTGGAGACAATAACAACACATTAAGGTGTTGTCAATAACTACAACACCTGACCGTTTTTAACGGGACTGATATGGCTTCGTGGCGTAACTCCAAGCGCTTTGTCAAAGCGCATGCGTACACGAGCCCACTGAGACAACCAGTCGTGGCTAAAACATGGCAAGCGCGAATCGAAGCAGCATGAACCAGAGCATCAGCGAAGAAAGCAGATAAGCGGCGAAGCGGTGTTCGACCACGTTACGGGTGCATTGGATGAGACTGTGCAGGGCGCGCAGGGCAACAAAAACCCAGGCGGTGTAGAGGAAGACGCTGTCGACCTTTTGCGTGAGTATCAGCAGTACGCACAGGACATAAAATATCACCGGCAGCTCGAAAAGATTTTTCAGGTTGTTGGATGAGTAGCTCAGCTCCTGGGGCAGGCGGGCGTTGAGCAGCTCCGGTGTGGCGATGAGCTTGCCTGGAATTTTGTGGCCGACGATGTAGGGAATGCGTTTGGCGTACATGTAAAGCCACACCACCAGAGTCAATAGCATCAAAGCGACTACCGGCTGCAGGATGAGTTGTTGATTCATTTTTTCTCCCCAAGAAATTACACTACTGTTCCAAACAGCGCACCGACGCCGGCGGTTAACCCCATCGCCAGCGCACCCCAGAAAGTCACGCGCAGCGTACCGGCCCACACCGGTGCGCCGCCTGTGCGGGCCGCCAGACCGCCCAGTGCGGCGAGACACACCAGCGAGCTTCCGGCCACGAGTGAAATAAGCATGACTTCAGGAGCAAGTGCGGTGGCGAGCAGGGGCAGGGCCGCGCCCACGGCGAAGCTGGCGGCTGAGGTGAGCGCCGCCTGTATCGGGCGCGCGCTGAAGGTTGCGGAAATGCCGAGTTCATCGCGGGCATGCGCCCCGAGCGCGTCGTGCGCCATGAGCTGGCTGGCGACTTGCGTTGCCAGCGCCGGTGTTACGCCGCGTGCGACGTAGATGGCCGTGAGTTCTTTGTGCTCACCGACGCTGTCTGTTTCGAGTTCGCGGCGTTCGAGCTCCAGCGCCGCGTTTTCGGAATCGGCCTGCGATTGCACCGAGACATATTCGCCGGCGGCCATCGACATTGCCCCGGCGACCAGTCCAGCAACGCCGGCGATCAGCACATCGCCACGCGCCGCATGGGCTGCCGCCACGCCCAGCACCAGGCTCGCCGTGGATACGATGCCGTCATTGGCGCCCAGCACGGCCGCGCGCAGCCAGCCTATGCGATCGGTGCGATGTCGTTCTCGGTGGCGTGGCGGCATTAAGTATTTTTGCCGTGGTGAGTGATCAAGCTTGTGGGTCGCTGTCGCGAGCAAGCCGGACACCGGAAAACTGCCAGCAGGTGTGGGCCGGAAAGAAATTGCGGTAACTGGCGCGTAGGTGATTTTCGGGCGTTGCGCAGGAGCCGCCGCGCAATACGTATTGATTCACCATGAACTTGCCGTTGTACTCTCCCACCGCACCCGCCGCCGGGCGAAAACCTGGATAAGGCGCGTAGCTGGATTGCGTCCATTCCCACGCATCGCCGAACAATTGCTGCAAGCCCACGCCACTGGCGGGAGAAGGATGCAGGCGGCCGCTGTCGAGGAAGTTTTCGTGGGCCTCCGCTTGCGTCGTCGCTTTCGTCGTGGTTTGTGCGGTGGCTTGCACGGTGGCGGCATGCTCCCATTCACCTTCCGTGGGCAAGCGCGCTCCAGACCATCGTGCATAGGCGTCGGCTTCGTAGTAGGACACATGCACCAGAGGGAGGCCGGGATCGAGTCGACGCAGCCCCGCGGCGCTAAATTCGCTCCAACTGCTGTTTTCGTGGCGCCAGTAGAGCGGATGTTTGCGGGCGTTTGCGCATACCCAATCCCAGCCTTCGGCGAGCCAATGCGCGGGATCAACGTAGCCGCCCGCTTCGATGAATTGCAGATATTCACCGTTGGTCACCAGCCGCGAGGCGACTTCATAATCATTCAGATAAATCTTGTGACGCGGCGTTTCGTTATCGAATGAGAAACCTACACCGGCATGGCCAATCGAACACTCCCCGCCCTTGAAGGCAAACCAGCGCAAGGCCGGTGCTAGAGAGGCTGGGGGAGACTCCGCCGCGTGGTAAGCAGCCGGTTGCGGATTGAGCGAGAGCAGATGCTTAACGTCGGTCAGCAACAGTTCCTGATGTTGCTGCTCGTGGTGGATACCGAGCCGCGTGAGCGCCAGTGCTGCCGTGTCGACGCCTCGTTGCGCCAGCAGGCGAGCCATACGTTGATCGACGTTGTTTCTATAGTCGATCACTTCGGCGAGCGAGGGTCGCGTGAGCATGCCTCGTTGGGCGCGCGGATGCTTGTCGCCCACCGTATTGTAGTAAGAGTTGAAAAGGCGTTTATAACTTGCATCGTAGGCGCGGAATCCCACTTCGTATCGCACCAGCACAAAGGTTTCAAAAAACCAGGTGGTGTGGGCGAGATGCCATTTGGCCGGGCTCGCGTCGGGCATGGATTGCACACAGCAGTCTTCTGCCGAAAGGGGTGCGATGAGCTGAGTGGTGAGTGCTCGCACGCCTTCGTAGTCTGACAAAAGCGCCGACAAAAGCGCCGACAAAAGCGGGGTGGGTGCGTCGACTAGTGTGGTGGCAAGGGCAGGCATCATAGGCTCGCGTAAAAAACGCCAAACCATTGGCGCGCATCACTCCAGCAATGTGTGGAGGCAAAGCCGGCTTCGGTAAGCATCTCGCCGAATTGTGCTGGCGTATATTTATAGCTGTTTTCGGTGTGGATGCGTTCGCCTTGTGCGAAAAGACGGCTGCCACCCGGCCAGCGAATCTCGACATCGCGCGCCGCTTCAAGATGTATCTCTATACGTTGATGCGGACTATCGTAGCGGGCGCGGTGTCGCCAGTCGCGAAGGTTGAAATTGCTGCCGATCAGCATGTTGAGATGGTTGAGCACGTTCAGATTGAACGCCGCGGTGACGCCCAGCGCGTCGTCGTAGGCGGCTACTATCCGCTGCGGGTCTTTAACCAGATCCACGCCAATGAGCAAGCCGCCGCTGTGCTTGCCATCGTCGCAAAGCGCGCGCAAATGCTTGAGTAAAGCCAGCGCTTCGGGGGGGTCGAAATTGCCGATGGAAGAGCCTGGGTAGAAGAACAGCCGGCGCCCCTCGGCAACCGTCTCGGGCAAGGCGAGCCCGGCGGTCAGATCGCCACTCACTGCCAGCATGTCCAGGTCCGGGTAGTCGGCCTGCAAACGCTCCAGCGCTGCCGTGACGAAATCCGCCGAAATATCCACGGCCACATACTGGCTAGGCTGCAAGGCCTCGAACAAGGCAGCCGCCTTGGCGCAGTTGCCCGCGCCCAGATCCACCAATACAGCGCCCGTACCTATGGCTTCAGTGATGGCCGGCAGTTGCGAACTCATCAAGCCTTGCTCGGTGCGCGTTAAATAATATTCCGGCAGACAAGTGATCGCCTCGAAGAGCCGGCTGCCGAGCGCATCATAGAAAAATTTGGGTGCGATGGCGGCCGGATTTCTCAGGAGTCCCGCAAGAATTTCCTGCCTGGGTTGTCTGTTATCCAGAAGCATGTCATCTCCCTGCAATTAAGTGATTTGCCTACGCCTGCGGTAGCTTGGATGTCAGGTGCTGCCACATGCCGCTAGCGTAGCCGTGCTGGACATCTAGCCGGGGCGGAAAGTGGACCACACTTATATCAAAAAGCGGGTGCTGGCTATGTGCGGTGGAGTACTTTGCGATGCGCTAAGGCGATTAGATGCCAGTTGGTCGCGGTGCGCAAGCCCAGGGTTTTCGCTCATGGGCTCAACACATGGTTTCAGCGCAGCGGCTTAGCTGATACGTAGGGCGTCGACCGGACAGGGCGCGACGCAGGCGCCGCAACCGGTACAAATCTGCGGGTCGACTTGGGGCTGCGCGGTGTCCATCACTTGCGGCCGAAAGCGGATGGCTTGGACGGGGCAGGCATCGCCACAGCTGCGGCAGACGACATGATGTTTGGCGAGGCAACTGTCGAGAATATGCGCCTTGATTTGCCAGGGTGCGGCGGACTCTTCTTCCCGGCGCAAAGCGCGCGGTTGGCAGGCCTCCACGCATTTGCCGCAAAACGTGCAGGCGCTGACCGAGAAGTTCACAGTGGGGCGGCCCTCGCCATCTTCCACGATAATGCGTTCCGGGCAAGCGCGCTGGCAGTCGCCGCAGCGTGTACAGGCGTCGACAAAGGCTGGCTCCGCCAGCGCCCACGGCGGGCGCGGGGATTTTGGTTTGCTGGGCGTGAACTTGCCGCGCAGGAAGTCTCGACGGCTAAGCATGGCAGGGATCAGGAATCAGGAATCAGGAATCAGGAATCAGGAATCAGGAATCAGGAATAGGCGGGCGACGCAACTACCGCCACACTATTTGATCCCGGCGCCTGGAATCTTGCGACGCGCCTTCAGGATGCCGTTGGCGAGCATCTTGGCGTCGTCGGAATCCGGCGCGAGCTGTTTCTGTAGGCGCTCCCAGTACGCGACTGCACCGAGGTAGTCTTCACGCTCAAAGGCGGCCGTGCCGGCGAGTACCAGGGTTTGCGGGTGATCGGGGTCAAGTGCCAAGGCGCGCTCTATGAGTTGCGTGGGCTTGCCCTTGAGGGAGCGCCCGGTGGCAAAGGCTAGGGATTCGGCGTAGTCGGTGAGCAGTTGCGGGTCGCGCTCAATCACGCTGCCAGCACGTTGGTAAGCCTGCTCATACGCCCGATTAGCCTCTTCATAGCGGCCGAGAATTTTGTAGGAGCGCGCCAGCATGACCCAGCCTTGCGCATCGTCCGGGTTGCGCTCCAGCTTGGCGGCGAGCAGAGCCACCATGTCGTCCACTTGCTGTGCGGAAACCTTGGGTTGGGCTGTTTCCTGCGTGTCGGGTACCAAGGCCGGCAGATTCCCCAGGAAGAAATAAAGCAGCAGCGCAGCAAGCGGCAACACGATGCCTATGACCCAGGCGCTGCGCCGCGCCAAAAATTTGCGGGGAAGCGTGGTGTGATCTGCGGCGCTATCGTCCAGCAGACGCTTTCGCAGTTCAATTTGAGCTTGCGCCAGATCTTCCGCGTTCAGGGTGCCGTTGGCATGGTCGCGCTCGAGTTCCGCGAGCTGATCTTTGATAATTTCAGCGTTGACGGAAATGGCTAACGACGCTGTAGTTGCTTTGCGACGCTTGATGAGCGCCGGCAACAACAAGAGCAGAACGACGGTGACCGATGCGCCCGCGAACAGGAAGAAAAGTTTCAAGGTTGTGCCTTGTTTTGCCCGATGCCAGCTTGCAGGAGCAAGTCGACCTTGCTTTGCTCCTCAGGCGTGAGCGCGACGTCGGAGAGCCGCGCATTGCGACGACGCAAATAAGCCAGCAGCACAGCGATGCCCAGCAGCAACGCCAGCCCCGGGCCAAACCACAGCAGCAAGGTTGTGGCCTTCAGCGGCGGCCGATAGCGTATGAAATCGCCGTAGCGACTGACCATGTAGCTCATGATGTCTTCGTTGGTTTTGCCTTGCTTGATCTGCTCGCGAATTTCCCGGCGCAAGTCTTCGGCCAACTCCGCGTGCGAGCCGGCCAAGGTTTCGTTTTGGCACACCAGGCAGCGCATCTCTTCGGAAATTGAAATCAGCCGCTGCTCCACCTGCTCATCAGCGGCCATGGGCACGGCCTCTTTGGCGAGGCTTGCGGCGGACACGAACGCAGAAAATACAAATAACAAAAGCAGACGCGGATTCACGCGGATGGACGCCGATAGAACTTGATTTTTTGCTGGGTTTGTCATATTTTTAATCCGCGTTCATCCGCGCCTATTCAAAATAAGCAGCGTCAAAGTTTTTGCAATTCCTTCACCATCGGCAATATCTTGCTGTCGAGTATTTCTCGCGTGAAGGGGCCGATCTGCTTGTAGCGAATCACGCCGGCTTTGTCGATGAGGTAGGTTTCCGGCACGCCGTACACGCCGTAATCGATGCCGACGCGGCCGTCGCTGTCCGAAATGCTCAGGGTGTAGGGGTCGCCGAAATCGCGCAGCCATTTGAGTGCGTCGGCGCGCTGGTCCTTGTAATCGAGGCCGTAAATGGGCAGCAGTTTGCTTTCAGCCAGCTCGACCAGCAGCGGCTGTTCCTGCCGGCAGGAGACGCACCACGAGGCCCACACATTAAGCAGCCAGACTTTGCCGCGCATCTCGACCGGCGAGAATTTGAGGTTGGGACTATGTAATTGTGGGAGATCAAAAATGGGCGCCGGCTTGCCGACCAGCGGTGACGGCACTTCGCGTGGATCGCGATTGAGCCCTATGGCGAGGAAGACCACCAGGAGGATGAAAATACCCAGCGGAATCAGAAAACGATTCATGCTCGGGCACCCTCGATGGCAAGATTCGCCTTGGCAGCTTGCTTGAGGCGATAGCGTCGATCGCTCAATGCGACGACACCGCCCATGGCCATCAGCACACAGCCGCTCCAGATCCAATCGACAAAAGGTTTGTAGTACACCCGCACACTCCAGGCGCGTTCGTCGATCGGCTCGCCCAGTGAGACATACACATCGCGCAGAAAGCCGGTATCGATGGCAGCTTCGGTCATGGGCATGGCGGAGGAGAAGAAGGTGCGTTTCTCGGGGTGCAGCAGGCGCAACACTTTGCCGTCTTTTGACAATTCCACTTCGCCGCGCTGTGCGCGATAGTTGGGCCCCAGGCGCTCCGAGACGCCGACGAAGCGGAAGCTGTAGCCGCCCACGGCGACAGTGTCGTCCGGCTCCATACGCACGTCTTTTTCGACTTCGTAGCCCTTAACCAAGGTCACGCCCATCACAAAAATGGCGATGCCCAGATGAGCGAGATGCATGGCATACCAGCTGCGCGGTTGGCCGGTCAGGCCGCCGTCGGTATGGCGGCTGCGGTCGATCACGTTGGCGACGATACTGGCGATGAGCCAGTATGCCATCAGCAAACCCAGCGCTACTCCCGGCGACCAAGGGCCCATGGCGAACGGCGTAGCGATGGCAGCAACGACTGCGACCACGAAAACCACGCGCAGGCGCTTGGCCATATCCGCTAGGCTGGCATGCTTCCAGCGCGCGATAGGCCCCAGCGCCATGAGAAACAGCAACAGCGCCATGATGGGTACGAAGACCGTATTGAAATACGGCGGGCCGACGGAGAGTTTGCCCAGGCCCATCGCGTCTAGGAGTAGCGGATAGAGCGTGCCCAGCAGCACGCTACCCGCGGCCACGACCAGTAAAACGTTGTTCATCAACAGCAAGGATTCGCGCGATATCAGGCCGAAGGCGCCGCCCAGGCCGACCTTGGGCGCGCGCCAGGCGAAGAGGATGAGCGAACCGCCGATGACGATGGCCAGTAACACCAGTATGAAAATGCCGCGTCGCGGATCGGTGGCGAAGGCATGCACGGAAGTCAGCACGCCGGAGCGCACGAGGAAGGTGCCGAGCAAGGAGAGCGAAAAGGCGGCGATGGCGAGCAATACCGTCCAGTTCTTGAAGCAGCCGCGTTTTTCAGTGACAGCGAGCGAGTGCAACAGCGCGGTACCGACCAGCCAGGGCATGAAGGACGCATTTTCCACTGGGTCCCAAAACCACCAGCCGCCCCAGCCGAGCACGTAGTACGCCCAATAGCTGCCCATGGCGATGCCCAAGGTGAGAAAGACCCACGCCGCCAGCGTCCATGGGCGTGACCAACGTGCCCAGGCGGCATCGAGCTGGCCCGAGATGAGCGCAGCGATGGCGAATGCGAAGGCTACCGAGAATCCTACATAGCCCATGTAGAGCATGGGCGGATGGACGACCAGCCCCGGGTCTTGCAGCATGGGGTTGAGATCGCGTCCTTCTGCGGCGCCCGGCAGAATGCGCTCGAAGGGGTTGGAGGTGAACAAAATGAATAGCAGCAGGCCGACGGAAACCAGCCCCAGCACTGCAAGCACTCGCGCCGTCATGGTTGCAGGCAGATGGCAAGAGAAGAGACTCACCGCTGCGCCCCAGCCGGTGAGCATCAGCATCCACAGCAGCAAGGAACCCTCATGACCGCCCCACACAGCGCCGATGCGATACGCCAGGGGCAACTGCGAATTGGAATGTTCGGCCACGAAGGCCACCGAGAAATCGTTGGCGATAAAGGCGTAGGTCAGGCAGCCAAATGAGGTGGCGATGAGCAGGAATTGCGCGCGTGCTGCCGGCTTCGCCAGCGCTATCCACGGCAGGCTACCCCGCGCCGCGCCGATGAGCGGCAACACGCCTTGTATCAGCGCGACCAGCAAGGCAAGTATCAAGGCGAAATGGCCGAGTTCTGGAATCATTTTTCAGCACCTGAAAGTAAGGTCGTTACGCAGTAAGGTCGATACGTGGTCGATACGCGCCATCATTATTGTTTCAATGTTTTTGCCGCTTTGTGCGCTTCCTCGACCGCGTGCTTGGCTTCGGGTGGCATGTAGTTCTCGTCGTGCTTGGCGAGCACGTCGGCGGCGACGAAGACCCCGTCGCTGCCCAGCTTGCCCTGCGCTACCACGCCTTTGCCCTCGCTGAAGAGGTCGGGCAGGATGCCGGTATAGGCTACTGTCATGTCCTTGGCGGTGTCGGTAACGACGAACTGCACTGTGACGCCATCGGCTTGCCGTTTCAGGCTGCCGACGCGCACCAGGCCACCGATGCGGAAGGTGCGGCCTAGTGGTGCTTCGCCCGCCGCCACTTGTGTGGGTGTGAAGAAGAACACCAGATTGCTTTGGAAAGCGTTCAACACCAGTGCAGCGGCAATGCCCAGCGCGAGGAGCGCGCCGCCGATGATGGCGAAGCGCTTATGCCTCGGTTTCATGTTCACTCCTGGCGGTGATTTCGCGTTTCAGTTGTTTCAAAGCGTGCTTTCTACGTTGCTGCAGCAGCAATGGTTCCACGGTCAGGAAAAGCGCGCAGGCGAAAAACGAGCCCCACACGTAGAGGGCGTAACCGCCCATAGCAAAAAATTCGGCGGGACTATTCCAGTTCATGCTCTCACCTCACTCAAGGCTACCACCCAACCGGTGTGACGTTCACGCTCGAGAATGATGGACCGCACGCGGTGCAGCACGACGGCGATGGCGTACATCCAGAAGCACAAGGCCATGAGTAGCATGCCCCAAAGTATGGTGTGCGCCATGGAAGGTGATCGGGTCATACTCACCGAGGCGCCCTGATGCAGGGTATTCCACCACTGCACCGAAAAATAAATAATCGGTACGTTGATGACACCGACGATGGCGAGCACTGCGCCGGCCCTGTCCGCACGGCGCGGATCGTCGATAGCCGATTGCAATGCGATGTAGCCCAGGTACAGAAAAAGCAGGATCAGTTCGGACGTGAGCCGCGCGTCCCACACCCACCAGGTTCCCCACATGGGCTTACCCCATAGCGCGCCGGTCCACAGCGACAAAAACGCGAACAGCGCGCCAGTGGGCGCAATGGCGGAGGCCATCATGCCGGAGAGCCGCGCGTTAAAGCCCAGACACAGCGCCGCCCAGAAGGCCATTACGACATACAGCAACATGGACATCCACGAAGCCGCCACGTGCACGAAGATGATGCGGTAACCCTCACCCTGCTGGGCGTCGGTGGGCGCGACGAAGAAGGCGATATACAGACCAGCGATACCTAGCAAAGCCGCCAATGTGGCGAACCAGGGCAGCAGTTTGCCCGCCAGCGGATAAAACGTTTGCGGCGAGGAAAAGTGAAACCAGTTGATCAGTCGATTTTCCATTCCACTCATTCCAAAGCGATCCTCAAAGCTACTGTTGTCGCCCAGGGCCCGAAGAAGGCCGTCGCGGCGAGAAAGGCCGCCAGCAAAGACAAATGCGCGGCGGACCCCAGGCCCGTGATATCCGCCTCCACGGCGCCGGCGCCGAAGATAAGCACCGGAATATACAGTGGCAGCACCAACAACGAAACCAGCACACCACCCCCACGCACGCCCAACGTCAGCGCCGCGCCGATCGCGCCTATGAGGGACAGCACCGGCGTGCCTATCGCCAGCGCCACCATCAACACGCCGAGGGCCCGCGGCGCCAGATCGAATTGCAGCCCGAGTACCGGCGCCAGCAACACCAGCGGCAGGCCGGAAAGCAGCCAGTGCGCGAAGACCTTGCCCACCACCAGCACGCCCAGCGGCACGGCGGAGAGCGCCATTTGTTCCAAGGTGCCGTCGGCATAATCAGCGGCGAACAAGCGACTGAGCGACAGCATGGTGGCCAGCAGCGCCGCCACCCATAAAACACCCGGCGCAATTTCGCGCAGCATATCCATTTCCGGGCCGATGCCCAGCGGAAACAGGCTAACAACGATGACGAAGAAAAATAGCGTCGTCAGCACGTCCGACTTGCGTCGCGCGGCGAGCAGAATGTCGCGCCGGATGACGCCGAGCAGAGCGGCGGACCAGTGAGGCTGGGTCATCAGTCGAGCCGCAAGTGTTCAACACGACCCGTCATGAGCGGCAGGTCTTGATGGCTGGTCAACATCGCCATGCCGCCTTGCGCCAGATGCGCGTCGATCAGACCGCAGAGGTTGATAACGGCGGCTTTGTCCAGTGCCGTCAGCGGCTCGTCCAGCACCCACAGCCGGCGCTTTTCCAGCAGCAGGCGCGACAGCGCGACGCGGCGTTTTTGGCCGGCGGAGAGCACGCGCGTCGGCAAATCTTCGCGGCCTTTCAGACCCAGACTGCGCAGGGCGGCACGTGCTTCTTCCTCCTGCACCGGTTGGCCCGCCAAGGCGGCGGTGATGCGGGCATTTTCCAGGGCGGTGAGGTCTTCCTTCACGGCACCGGCGTGACCGCAATACAACAGTTCGCTACGGTACTCCTCGTCGAGATCGGCTATTGGCGTGCCTTTCCAGCGGATTTCACCCTGTACCGGCATGGAAAGTCCACACACCATGCGCAACAAACTCGTCTTGCCGCTACCGTTCGCACCTTGCACCATGAGGCAAACGCCCTCATCAAGTCGGAAGGACAAATCGCGGAATAAGGTTTTTTCGCCGCGCTGGCATTCGAGGTGGTTGGCTTCAAGCATCGGGGAGATTGTGCGCTAAGCGGGCTACTGGCGACTTAAGCAGGATCAAACATGGTGCTAGCGCAGCCTCGTTGACTATTGATCTGAGAGGCATAGCGGGGCAACGTCCTAGGCATAGGCCTTCATGCATCGATTTTACCAGCTTGAACCCCGTGCTTCGCTCAAGCCGCGCCGACGGTGAAGGAAAAACGCGAGCCTTGATCGACGACGCTATCGGCCCAAACGCGGCCACTATGCCGGGTGATGATGCGCTTCACCGACGCGAGGCCGATGCCCGAGCCCTCAAATTCGCTGGGCCCGTGCATGCGCTGGAAAGCACCAAAAAGATTGCTGGCGTACTTCATATCGAAACCGACGCCATTGTCGCTAACGAAATAGACCTTACGGCCATCCTGTTCGACGCTACCAAACTCGATGCGCGCTGAGTCGCAATTGCGGCTGTATTTCCAGGCATTTCCCAGTAGATTCTCCAGCACTATGCGCAGCAAGCCTGCGTCGCCTTCACATTGCACGTTGGGCGCAATGACGAATTCAGCCTTGCGGTGTGGGTCGCTCTCGCGCAGCGTGCGCCCAACCTCGGTGGCGATGTCTGAAAGATTGACGTCCTGCTGGCGAATTTCGGCGCGGGCGACACGCGCCAGATTGAGCAGGTCGTCGATCAATTGGGCCATGCGCTGTGTGTTCACGCGCACGCGTTCGAGCAGGCGCAACTCATCGGGACTAAGCTTATCCGCGCACTGCTCGCCGATGATTTTTGAATAGCCGTCGATAGCGCGCAGCGGCGCGCGTAAATCATGTGACACGGAATAGCTGAAAGATTCCAGTTCGGCATTCACCTCTTTTAACTCGGCGGTGCGCTGGGCGACACGTTGTTCGAGCGAGCGGTTGAGATCAAACAATTCTTCCTCGATGCGCTTGCGCTCAGTGACGTCTTCCTTCACGGCGAGAAAATTTGTCACCGCGCCTTCTGCCGAGACGATGGGCAGGATACGTACAAACTCCCAATACAGCGTGCCGTTTTTTTTCTTGTTGCGAAACTCGCCGGCCCACATGGCGCCGGTGCGAATAGTTCGCCACAACTCCGCATATACCTCCGGCGAGGTGTGGCCGGACTTCACAATGCTGGGATTTTTGCCGAGCACCTCCTCGAAGCTGTAGCCGGTGACCTTGGTGAACTTGGGGTTAACGTATTCGATGCTGCCATCGAGATCGGTAATGACGATGGACACCGGACTTTGTTCCACTGCCTGCGACAGATAGCGTAGTTTTTTCTCGGCGACCACGTGATCCGTGACATCATCCATTACTAAGGCCACTTCTCCAGCCTGCGGGCAGAAAGCCCAGACATGGAGATGTTTGGCGATGGTGGGCCAATAGTAGACAAAGGCCACCGGCTCGCCATTAAGTCCGACCTGGCCGAAAGTTTTGATCCAGTAATCTTCGCTATCGCCTGAGAGTTCGCGCACGGTTTTTCCGATAACCATTTCCGGCGACAACCCGGTCAGTCTTGTGAATGCCGGGTTTACTTCCAGGAAGCGGAAGTCGAGGGGCTTGCCGCGTTCGTCGCAAATCAATTCGTGGAGCGCGAAGGCGTTGGTCATGTTGTGAAACAGATCGCGATAGCGCCCCTCACTAACGCGCAATCGAGCTTCGGTCTCCCGGCGCGAGTTGGTGAGCTGATTGAAGCTCGTCGCCAGTTTACCGAATTCGTCGTCGGTCTCCACGGGCGCTTCCACGCTAGCCTCTGGGCGACCCAACATGATGGTGATGGCGTATTGCAACTTCGCCAATGGGCGCATCAAATACCAAGCCACCAACCAGGCCAACAACGGCACAGCAAGCAGCAGCAGCGCGGCGGGTCGCATGGCGTTCCGCATGGTAGCCACCTTCGCTTCGATATCCGAAAGCGGCAGCACGCTGATCAGGGTCCAGTCTGTGCCGGCGATGGGCGTGGCGCTAATCAGTGCGGGTTGACCCAACAACGTGCCCATGTCGTGCGCCTGGCCGAGCGTAGCGGCGGGCAGTCGCGTCAGGATGCGGCGCGGATCCGGGTGCATGATGATCTGGCCATCGTTAGTGACCACCATGGTGAAACCGGAACGGCCGACCGAAAGCTTGGTCACCTCACCCAGAAAGTTACTTTCCAGCAGATTTATTTGCCCCCCCACGACGTAGCGTAGTTTGCCGGCGCCGTTCGTCACGGGCGCGGTGAGCATAATGCTGGGCGTTCCATCCACGCGGTTGCGGTAAGGCGGCGACATCATAGGCCGTAGCGTGTCGCGCGTGCGCTCAACGACATCAACCTCACCCGCATAAGCAGCGATAGGCCCCTGCGTGCCGCCTAAGCTGCTGCCACTCACGCCTAGCAGGTCGCCGCCGTCGGAGAACACGACCACATTGGAGAACAGCGCCCGCACCGCTCTTTCGCTGTCGAGAAAGGGCATGATCGCGGAGGGCGGCGCTTCAGAGGATAAAGAGCTGGCTGCATTCACCAGCACGCGCTGACGCGTTGCCAGCTTGCCAGAGATTTCAGCGCTGACGCGGTGAGTCAGCACCTCTTGCTGATCGCCAATTTGGCGCCGGAATTCGCGGTCGGCGATTTCCAGCATGATCCAGGACGAGATCACCACCAACGCAATCGCGCCAATTGTGCCTAGCAGTGCGGTTTTACTCTTGAGGTTCAAAGCCGTAAGTCTCCTGCGGCCGCCACAAAGACTGTCATCCCTCATCCTTGCCCGGCCATGCCCTGGTCAAGTGCTCGCATTGGTGAAACGAAGGAAAGTCGTCGAGAGCGGGTGTTGCTCCCCGGTGCCCATGATTTTAGTGACTTGCCCTGCGAGTATCAACGGCCGGGGGCAGTATTTCTTGAATGCGGGCGGGGCGCTTTTGCTTTTTTACTCTGAGGCAGCAGCGGAGTCACCGTGCTACCCCCGTCAATTTGGAACAACCGCTCTCCTGATCTGCTCAATACCCGTTACATCGTCCAGGGTAATGAGACCGCCGGGCTTGCGACGCTTCGGCGATGGCTTGTGTGGAGCGGCGCCAGCCTTTACCCTATCGCGTCTTGGGCAATTGCGCGATGAATAATACTTGCCTAGGCCGGCTCATTGACGTCTCCGCGTTCCTTCGCGTGCATCTGCGTCGATCTGCGTCAAAAAACTTTCAGTGCCAGTCGATCCGCGTAATGCGAGGGATTATGTGGCGGAGAGTTCCTCGCCGCTTTGACTGGCGTCATACCCAGCCAGCGCGTCGACGGCGCGGCGAAACTCAGCGCTGCGTGCCAGAGCCAGCACGGCGCCGACGCCGGGCTGTGGCAGCAGGCTGCGTTGGGTCAGCAAAAAATAGTTTTCGCGCAACAGCGGAATGAAGTCCAACCCGAATTGCCGCGCCACGGTTTCCACGCCCAGCCCCACGTCGGCATGACCGCTGGCGATCATGGCCGCCACCGCCGAGTGCGTCAGTTCCACTTCGCCATAACCGGCGACCTCCTTGGTTGCGATGCCGTTCTCGCGCAGCAGCCAATCGAGCAACAAGCGCGTGCCGGCGCCGCTTTGGCGGTTGAGAAAATGCACGCCACGCTTGGTAATATCGCGGATGCCGCGCAATTTCTTAGGATTGCCCGCCGCCACAATCATGCCTTGCGTGCGCCGCACCATATGAATCAGCGCATGCTGGCGCGGCTTCAGATAGGGCCGGTACTGCCGCCACAGCGTTTCCCCTACCGGCCCTTCCGGACAGTGGAAACCGGCGATTTCGCAGCGGCCTTCGGCAAAGGAAGTCAGGCTCTCTGTGCTACCCAGATAGCGAATGTCGATGGCGCCACCTTGCGCCGTAACAAGCTCGCACAGTTTGGCCAGCGCCAGATCGTGGCTGGCGTGGATGCGCGTGGTCGCCGGCTCGGGTTCGATGGCGCCGGCCAGCGCTAGGCGCATTTGTTCCGCCGCCGCTTCCAGGTGTGGCACCAGATCATTGCGGGCTTGCGCATCGGCTTCGATCAGCCGCTGGGCGAAGGGCGTGAGCCGTGTGCCCAAGCCGCGCGCGGAAATCAGCAGAGGATGGCCGAACCGCTGCTCCCATTGAGACAGTATGCCCCAGACATTGCGATACGAAGTTTTGGTTTCGCGCGCTGCCTCGGCAATAGAACCAGACAGACGTATACGTTGCAGCACGTCAATCAGACGCGCCTCGTCGAGCCGTGTTTCGCCGCTGCCGAACGACCAGGCGAAATTCAAGTCGATGTCTAATAGGGCCTTACGTGACATATTCTAGCGAGGAAGGTTTGATGGCTATTCTATTTGCCTTTTGAGATAGCCTGTACCTAATATGCAAAGTTTGACAATATTAGCAGGCAAACCTGCGTAAGGAGAGATTCCGTGATTGGCAAAACCAACGCCCCCTTTTTCGACCGCAAGGTGATCGCTTCCCCTTGCGCCGGCCTGCTGGTGCACTGGATGAAGGAGCGTCACGGCGACCTGGTGTTTTTTCATCTAGCTCACGAAGGCGCTTATAGCGAATTGAGTTGGTGCCCGGCAGACCAGTTCCATGCTTGCGCAGCATATGTCCAATGTGGTGAGGTCGGCGGTTGCCCGCTTTACGTGGCGCTGGGCGATCTTGAATTCATGCGGCCCGGCCATATTGCGATCGATGTGACCTTTGATGGCCATGATGAAGAAGCCCTGGTGCCGCGTCTGGTGAGTCACGTCAGGCTGCCTACCACCGACGAAATTGAGCGGCAGGCTTTCGCACGCGAATGCGACGCCGGCGAAGCCAGCGACGATTTGCTGTGGGAGTCCGAGCAGCTCACGCTAGCTTTGTTCGGCAGACTGTCGGCTTCGGGCCGCCGATAGCTAGTAGGCTCGACACCAGACGCGCCGATAGAGGAAAATAGCAGGCTCAGTCGGCGCTCGGTCGGCTGATATCCTCGAAAGGAAACCGCCATGAAACTCAGCGCGCGCAATCAATTCAAAGGTACCGTCAAGAAAATCACGCACGGTAGTGTGAATGTCGAGGTACTCATCGAGATCGCCCCTGGTATCCAGGTCGCCGCTCAGATCACCGAGACCTCGGCGGCGACGCTGGGCTTGAAGGAAGGCGCCACGGCGTATGCGGTCATCAAGGCCGACAACGTCATGGTTGGCGTCGACTAGTCTTTGAACGCCTTAGCGGAGAGCTTTGCCACTGCACTGGCGCTGATTGTCGGCTTTGACGACAGGCTGCTCTCCGTCATTCTGCTGAGCCTGCAAGTCAGCCTGGGCGCGGTAATATGCGCTTCGCTCATCGGTTTTCCGATCGGTGCCTTGGTTGCAGTAGGCGACTTTCCCGGTCGCCGCCTCGCCACCGTGACACTAAACGCCTTGATCGGTTTGCCGGCCGTGGTCGTCGGCCTGCTCGTCTATCTCATGCTTTCGCGTTCCGGCCCTTTCGGCAGTCTCGGCCTGCTGTTCACGCCGACGGCCATGGTCATCGCCCAAACGGTGTTGATCGCGCCGCTGGTCGCAGCGCTGGCGCGGCAAGTTATCGAAGACGCCTGGCGCGAATACCACGAGCAACTTGTCTCCTTGGGCGCGAGTCGCTCGCGTGCCTCACTCACGCTGATGTGGGATACGCGCTTCTCGCTGGCTACCGTCGTGCTGGTTGGTTTCGGTCGCGCCGTGGCCGAGGTCGGTACGGTGATGATCGTCGGCGGCAATATCGCCGGCGTTACCCGCACCATGACCACCACCATCGCGCTGGAGACCAGCAAGGGCGATCTGCCCCTGGCCATGGCGCTGGGCATCGTACTGGTCGCAGTCGTGTTCCTCATGAACGGCCTGGCCTACCTCATGCGTGAATGGTCGATGAGGCACTATGGCTGATTCCATGGTGGATTCGATATTTCCCCTCGCGATGGAAGGTGTGTCCGTCGCGCGCAACGGCCAGCGCATCATCGAGAACATGAATCTGCGCCTCAATGGCGATGCGCGCACCGTCATCCTCGGCGCCAATGGCGCGGGCAAGAGCGTCACCATGCGCGTGCTGCACGGACTCATCAAACCTACCGCCGGGCGAGTGACCTGGGCCGGGCAGGACGAACGGCCGACCAGTCAGGCCATGGTGTTCCAGAAACCCGTGATGCTGCGCACCTCGGCGCTGCGCAATGTTGCGTATGGGTTGAAGCTCGCGGGCGTGACGCAGGCGGAACGTCTCACGCGCGCCCGCGCCGCACTGGCGCGCGTCGGTCTTGCCCATCTGGAAAAGCGCGCCGCGCGCGTGCTCTCGGGCGGGGAGCAGCAACGCCTGGCCCTTGCACGCGCCTGGGCGCTGGAGCCTCGCGTGCTGTTTCTCGACGAGCCGACAGCGAGTCTCGACCCCAGCGCCGCGCGCGAAATCGAAAACATCATCGCGGAGATCGCTGCAGCTGGCGCCAAGATTGTCATGACCACCCACAGCCTCGGTCAGGCGCAGCGTCTGGCCGATGAAATCGTCTTTCTGCATCTGGGCCGCGTCGTTGAGCAAACGCCGGCCGCAGAATTTTTTGGTCAACCAAGGTCGCCTGAAGCGGCCGCATTTATCAAAGGAGAATTGCCGTGGGTGTGATGCGTAAATTATTGCTGGCCGCCGTTGCGACGCTGGCCTTGGTGAGCAGCAGCAGTCAGGCCGCTGACAAATTCATCGTAGTGTCTTCCACCACCTCGACGGAACAATCCGGCCTCTTCGGCTACATCTTGCCGGTATTCCAAAAAAAGACCGGCATTGAAGTGCGCGTTGTCGCGCAAGGCACCGGCCAGGCGCTGGACCAAGGCCGCCGCGGCGATGCCGACGTGGTGTTCGTGCACGACAAACCCGCCGAAGAGAAATTCCTCGCCGAGGGCTGGGGCGTGCAGCGTTATGAAGTGATGTACAACGATTTCGTTCTGGCGGGCCCCAAGGACGATCCCGCCAAGGTGGATGGCGGCAAGGACATCGCCGTGGCGTTCCAGAAGGTCGAAAAGGCGCAAGCGCCCTTCGTCTCGCGCGGTGACAAGAGCGGCACGCATTCCGCCGAGCTGCGCATCTGGAAGATGGCTGGTTTGGATATCGATAAAGCCAAAGGCCCCTGGTATCGCGACACCGGCTCGGGCATGGGCCCGGCGCTCAACACGGCGGCTTCGATGAATGCCTACATCCTGTCTGATCGCGGCACCTGGCTGTCCTTCAAGAACCGTCGCGATCTGAAGATTGTCGTCGAAGGCGATGTGCGTCTCTTCAACCAATACGGCGTCATGCTGGTGAATCCCGCCAAGCATGCGCATGTAAAAAAAGAGCTGGGCCAGCAATTCATCGACTGGCTGGTTTCCGACGAAGGCCAGAAGACCATCGCCGACTACAAGATCGACGGCCAGCAATTGTTCTTCCCCAACGCGAAGAAGTAGGCGCGCGATGAAGAAGTTTTTGATCGGAGCATTCGCGCTTACTGCCATGATCGCCGCCGCGCAAGCCCAGACGCCGACCGAAATCTACGGCCAAACGGCGCGCAGCTTCTCACTCGCCACCGACGGCCCGGGAGACCTCGGCTTACTAAAATTGCTGGGTGAACGTTATGCCCGTGATGTTGGTTGTGGTGGAAAACCGTGAAAGGAAACGACATGACGACTCTTCTCGATGACAGCGCGCTCGACCAACTCTTCCGCAAGGCCCGCACCTACAACGGCTTCAAGCCCGACTCCGTCAGCGACGACACCCTGCGCGCGCTCTATGATTTATTGAAGTGGGGGCCGACCTCCTTCAATAGCCAGCCGGGGCGCTATGTCTTCATCCGCTCCGCCGAGGCCAAGGCGCGGCTGGCGCCGGCGTTGTCGTCGAGCAATTGCGACAAAACCGTCGCGGCGCCCATCAATGTGATCGTCGCCTACGACACGCGCTTTCACGAGCACCTGCCCAGGCTCACCGCCAGCGCAAGCGCCAAAGCCATCTACGACAAGATGCCGGAACTGATAGAGCCGACTATTTTGCGCAACGGCTCGTTGCAAGGTGCTTACCTCATCCTCGCCGCTCGCGCTTTGGGTTTGGATGTCGGTCCGATGAGCGGCTTCAATGCTGATCTGGTGAATGAAGCCTTCTTTCCCGATGGTCGCTACAAAGTAAACTTCCTCGCCAATCTCGGCTATGGCGAGCCGACCGCGGTTTATCCACGGGGCTATCGTTTCGAATTCGATGAGGTCGCCCGGATACTCTGAGGTGACGCGCGCCGGCCGCGCACCCTACTCATGATTGAGAACACACCCTAAGCTTTTATCCAGCCGCGCTTGAACGCATGCCAGGCCAGGAAGCCGAATATCACCGCGATGCCGACGTTCCACATGGCGAAGGCGGCAGTGGTCAACACCACGAAGCGATCGGTTTTTTCCGTGCCTGGCTCGCGGGCGCCCAGCGCGAGCTGGATGCCAGCAAGGAACAGAATCGCCCCCAGCACCGGCGGCGGAAAGATGCGGAACAGCGTTGCCACCGACTCGCCCAGGCACAATCCGACGAAGGCCAGCAGCACACCAAGCATGACGGAAGCCCCGCCGGTGCGTGCACCGAATTGCACATGTCCCGCCATGCCGCCCGCGCCATGACATAAGGGCACGCCACCGATGGCGCTGGACCATAGATTCAGCAGACCCGTGGAAAACGCCACCTTGCGTTCGGTAACGGGCCGGTCGGGAAACAAGCGGTTGTTCTCGTCGGTGATGGCGATCAGGGCATTGCCGAAAGTGAGCGGCAATTGCGGCAGCGCCAGCAGCAGCGCGCCTTGCCATAAATCCCGCCAAACCAAGTCGGGCCAGGCGAAGACTGGCCATTGCGGCGTTAGCCGCATCTGCGCCAAATCTTGCGCCAGTGAAGGTTGCTCAACCAGGGCGATGCCCAGCCCCGCGGCCAGCAGCAGCACCATGGCCGGCATGCGCGGCCGCGCCAACAACAGTAGCGTCATCGCCAGCAACACTGCTGACAGCCATGGCGCCGTCGCCATCATGCGTATACCTTCGAGCATGAGGCCGAAACCCAGGCCCATCACCACGCCCAGCAGTGCCGGACGTGGCACCAACGTGGCGACGCGTTTGGCGAGCCCCGTCGCGCCGAGAAAAAGCCATATCACCGCCGTCACCAACCCCGCGCCGGTAACAACACCGGGCGACATACCGATCACCAGAGCCGTCTGCGTCGCCGCCGCGGCGCCTATGGCCTTCATGGGCTGCACCGGAAAGGGCGTGCGGTAATACCAGCCGGCCAACATTAGCGCCACGCCAAAGGCCAACAATATTCCGCTCGGCGCGATATGCAAAACAGATACATATGCGGCCACGAAGGGAATGAGTGTCCCGATATCGCCAAAGGCGCCGGCCAGCTCATGCAGGTTGTATTGGTTTTTTGTCGCTGGCTTAGTCATGCACCCAACTATCTCGCACGGCATCGTCGCATAGGCCCAATGATACATGGCGGATTCAACTTGTAAGTGCGACAAAACCGTCGCGTCTCCCATCAACGTCATCGTCGCCTACGACACGCGCTTTTACGAGCACTTGCCCAGGCTCACCGCCAGCGCAAGCGCCAAAGCTATCTACGAAAAAATGCCGGAACTGATAGCGCCGACCATCCTCACCGCCCGCGCTGTGGGTCTGGATGTCGGCCCGATGAGCGGCTTCAATGCCGACAAGGTGGATGAAACCTTCTTTTCCGGTGGTCGCTACAAAGTAAACTTTCTCGCCTACCTGTTTGAATTCGATGAGGTCGCGCCGATAGTTTAAATGTCGCAGCGTGATGTGTAGGCGCTGAACCAGCCGCGCTCGAAAGCATGCCCGGCTAGAACCGGGCAATAACTGCTATGGATGACCGCGCATTGCGAAGGCGGCAAGCGGCAAAGCGGCCTACCATGGGTTGCACAAGATTAGATCCGTCAGCCCGTCGCGGCGCGGCATCGTGTACACCGCGATCTCGATTCCGTAGGTCGCTGCTAGGGCGCCGCTCGTAAGGACCTCAGAGGCACTTCCTGTCTCGATGCGGCCAGCCTGGTTCATGAGGACCACTTTGCCCGGAAATAGGGACGCGTGATTCGGGTCGTGCGTGGTCATGATCATCGTTATACCCTGTTCGGCCAATGCGCCGATTGTTCGCAGCGATAACACCTGGTTCTTAAAATCGAGGTGCGATGTCGGCTCATCCAGCAGGATAATTTCAGCCTCTTGCACGAGCGTGCGGGCGATTAGCACCAGCTGTCGCTCGCCGCCGCTCAGTTCGGTGTACGGCTGGTCTTTGAGATGGAAAAGACCCAGTCGTTCGAGAGCCTGCTCGGCAAGCGCAATGTCTTTGGACGAGGGCGCGCCGAACAACCCCAGGTGGGGCGCGCGCCCCATACTCACGACGTCAAGAACCGCAAAGGGAAACGCGGGCGTATGTTGCTGAAACAGAAATCCAATCTTGCGAGCGCGGGCATTTGCCTCGAAGCTGGCAATATCCCTGCCCTTAAGCCTTACTGTGCCTTGGTCGAGGGCGAGTACACCACCGATGCAGCGTAACAGTGTACTTTTCCCACAGCCGTTGGGGCCGAGTATGGTCAGCACTTCGCCCGCGAAGACATCGAGATCGAGGCCACTGAATATCTCTCGCTTGCCGTAGCGGAAGGTGGCGTCGCGGATCTGGATGACTGGCTGTGCTAAGCCCATATGCCGCGGGTTTTGCGAAGCAGATATGCAAAAAACGGTGCACCTATCACCGCCGTGAGGACGCCTAGGGGTATCTCGCCGGCAGTGGCGGTCCTCGCAATGTCATCGACGACGAGCAGGTAAGTCGCACCGATGCTGAGTGTCGCAGGCAGCAGCACCCGATGGTCGGGCCCGACGATCATCCGTGCCACATGCGGGATCACCAAGCCGACCCAGCCAATGATTCCGCAGACCGACACAGCCGCCGCCGCGATCATGGTCGTGCACAGGATGACCATGCCTTTGAAGAATTCGGTTCGGACTCCCAAGGACTGCGCTTCCTCGTCACCCATCGTGAGCACGTTGAGTTTCCAGCGCACGAGTAACAGCCCCGCGCAGCCAAGGACGATGGGCGGAAGCGCCATTGCGAGGCTGTTTAGCGACACCCCATTTAGGCTACCCAGCAACCAGTAGGTGATCGCCGGCAGCTTGGAATCCGGGTCGGCGATGTATTTCACGCCGCCCAAGAGAGCACTGAAAAATGCGGCGACGACGATGCCAGACAGCACCAACATTAGTACCGGTGTCGTATTGGAAATCCTTGCCAGAAAGTAGGTGAGTGCGACGCCCGCGAGCCCGAAGACGAAGGCGACGATTTGCAATTCGACTCCATTGAGCGCAAGCAGAAGCGCCGCCGCCGCCCCGCAGGCTGACGCCGCCGTTACACCGAGAATATCGGTGCTGACCAGAGGATTACGAAACATGCCCTGGTAGGCCGCGCCACTGATCGAAAGGCCTGCCCCAACGCACATCGCCATGAGCGCTCGCGGCAGCCTAATTTGCAAGACGATCGTCTCGACCGAGGGCGACCAGTCATGTGTCAGTGGAAAAATTTGTCCCAGCAGGATGCGCGCGACATCAATAGGCACTACGTAGAATCGGCCTACGAAGAGCGAGCCAAAGAGTAGCGCGATCGGCGCAACAATCATGAGGGTGATAGGGAGCCGCTTGATCAAGGCGCCGTCGCATTCATGATCGAGGCGAAGTCCGCATCCGTCAACGCATAGTGGAAAAAACGCTCATAAAACCATCGCGTTTCTTTCTTCAAGTCGAGATCGGGAAACAGCGCGGGATGCAGAAGTTTGGCGGCCCACAAGACCTGCAACGCCGCCTCGGCACCGTGGCGGTCCCAGAGGTAGGCGCCGCTCGGGTTCACGAAGACTTGGCCTTCTTTCACCGCTTTGATCTGACGCCATCGCGGGTCATCGATGATCAACTGCCGGCTGGCCTGATTCGGCGCCGTGCCAACGATAATGACGTCTGGGTTCCAGGCCACAACCTGCTCCAGGGTGACTGGCCTGCCCATACCCACTACATCGGCCGCGTTGATTCCACCGGCGAGATTGATCCAGTCATCGATCACGGTTTTGCGACCGTCGACGGTAAGTATGCCTGCGGAGGCGGTGTGGAGTACCTTCAGTCGCTGGTTCTTCGGAATTTTGTTGGTGACTTCCGTCACGCGGCGAATGTTGTCGTCGAAGTAGCGAACATACTCTGCCGCGACCTGCGATTCGCGATCGCCGAGAATTTCACCCGTCATACGCGCGGTGGTCTTGAGATCCGCCAGAGAACTGTTCGGCATGGTCACCACCGGAACGCGGTACGCGTCGACCGCGCCCACCCATTTCGGCAGCGTGCCACCGTAAGCCATGAGGACGACATCGGGCTGTGCGCCGATCAAGGTTTCGATGTTGACGTCGCCTGCCACATTGAACGCGGCGGGGACGAATTCCATGCGTGGATACAGCTTGCGGAACCAGGGTTGTCGCCGGGCCTGCTCACTCGTCGCCACCAGCTTGTCGGCGCCTCCGAGCATCAACACCATGGCGTTATTCGCAGGCCAAGGATCCGCCACCCGATGCACTTTGGACGGGATCGTCACCACCCGCCCTGCGGCATCCGTGATCTGTCGGCTGGTCGGGGTGGCGTTTGGCGTTTTGGTCTGCGCAAACGCCGCCGTAATCGCCAAGGCGCCCAGCCATCCGGCGACTAACAGCGACGACCGCGAGCAAACCATCGCCACGTCGCTAGAAGTCGACCGACATCGAGGCTAACACTGTGCGTGGAGACCCCAGGTGAGCGACGAGGTTACCCGCGTTGGTACCCGTGATGTTGCTAGGCGAGATGGTGGACCAGTAGTGCGTATCCTCCAGGTTATTTACCGCGAGCCGCCAGGTGACGTTCGTACCGGCGATTTTTGATACGTAACGAGCGCCTATGTCGAACAGGTTGTACCCATCTACGTAGAAGGCGTTAACATCGTTACCGGGCCGCTTGCCAGAAAACTGCCAGTCGAAGCTGGCAATGAGGCCATTAATGCCAGGTATTTGGTATTCGAGAAGCATGTTGCCTCTGTACTTGGGGCTACCTACAAAGAGCTTGCCATCCGTGGCAGCTTTGCCAGTGCCTTTAAGCTTGGAATCGAGCACGGTAATCCCGCCGACGAAGGTGAGATGCTCCATGATCTCGCCAACAGCCGAAAACTCCACGCCTTTGTTGACCTGGTCACCGGAAATTTTGAAAACGTTGTCCGTGGGATCGGTATTGGCGAAGGGCCGTTCGATACGGAACAACGCCGCCGTGAGATCCAGCTTGGCGAGCGCCATTTTGACCCCTACTTCAACCTGCTTACTGCGATAGGGCGCCAGTCCGGTGCCGACGTTTGCCGAACCGGCCGGTGCCACATCGCCGGCCTGCAGGCTGCTCGCATAGGTGAGGTAAGTCGTTACGTTGGTTTGAGGTTTATAGAGCAGACTCGCCGTTGGGCTGAGCCCATCATCTCGATAGCCAGGCTGGGCAACGCCCAGTGCATTTACATTGAAGACATGGAACCAATCCTGGCTGACGCCCAGCCGTGTTGACCAGGTGTCATTAAACTTGATGGCATCGCTGACATTGATACCTTGTTGGTAGATCGTGGAGGAGTTGTAATTGTTGCTGGTATTCGGCAAACCGGCCAAGGGCATCGCAAACGTCTGTGGATTGTCCATGCTGGCTGCACCCAGCAGAACGCTGGCGGCGGTGACCGTCTTGGAAACCGCGTAGGTTTGTGACTTGTAGCCCGCCGTTCCGATGGTGACATCATGCGACCAACCGCCAACCGTGAAGTTGCCGTTGAGGTAGCCCATGTCGCTCGTGATCACAAAGCGCGGCGCGAATCCGTTGGCCAACGATGACTTGTAGGCGCCGGCATTATTTTGCAAGTTGTTGACCGGGGTATTGATGTCGCGCCGAGCGTCCTGATTAAGAACGCCTGCAACCAGGCGCCAATTCGCATTCAGCTCGTACTTGAGACGCAGGCTTCCGGTGTAGGTTTCCATATCTACACCGGCGTACGTCTGACCGTAGCCCACGCGAGTTGGATCAGGCGCGTGCGGCAACACAATGGCCTGCCCGTAGGTAAACCAACCGGGGTAACCCTTCTGCACCAAGTGATAGTCGCTGTAGTTAAATTCAATAGTAGTGTCCTGGTTTGGACGCAAATCCAAAGCAATGCTTCCTAGGTTCCGCCGGAGTTTGCTGCCATCAACGTAGCCGGTACCGTCGCCCATCAATGCGTTGAGACGGTAACTGAGCACGTTGTTCTGATCCACTCGTCCGCTTAAATCGATGTGAGCAGTGGTGATGCTGTCGCTGTCGTAGCTGAGCGTCACACGCTTCAACGCCGTGGCAGTAGGGCGCTTCGACACGAAATTAAACATACCGGAAGGGTTAGCCGGTCCATATAACGAGGCCGAGACGCCATTGAGAACCTCGATCTGCTGAAACTGTTCCATGGCATTGGCGACCGTGACGTACATCGTCATGCCGTCCATGCGGGAATTCTGGAAGTTTCCGCCCTGCATACCACGCGTTTGCGGTCGCAAAATTTGTGGCCCCTGCTGTTCCTGGAACGCCACCAACGGAAGATATTTTGATACTTCCTTGAAGTTCTTAGCCTGCGAATTCTCGATTATCTCAAGCGGTAGAACGCCGATGGAATACGGCACGTCGAGAAGTTTAGTTGTGCCGAGCGGCCCGAGTGAGTTCAGGGTGTCTACACGATAATCTTCCGCGAAGGTACCGTTCATGCCTGTTACCACCATCGTCGATATTGGCGCTGGGCCCGTTTCCGCTGCCTGCGCCGCGGCCCCCATGCCAGCGGAAAGAAGGGCGAGCAGCAGTACGCTCGGTGTTGATTTGCTCATAGCAGGGTCCTTATAAGGGTGAGTTCGTCTAGCGAAAAAGCAGGCAATGTAGCGTTTGCCAACGCATCGGCAAATATGAATACGAATGCACAATACGTCGCGGTGCTAGCTGCTAATGTGCTGTCGCACTCGCACTGCCTCCGAGCATCGTTTAGCCCTTTGCTCCACTTAAACCTATTTAGCTAAACGGCCATCGGCTCTACGGTGACAAACTTCCCATCCCGATAAAGCAAAGGCGCATCGCCGCCTGCGCAGAGCATGCCGACTACGTCAGCGATGACGATGCCATGGGTGTCTTTGTCGTGGATGGACACCACGCGGCAATCGAAGGCGACGAGACTGTCGAGCAGGATGGGTGCGCCGGTCATGATGCTGCCCCAGTCGCCCAGCTCGAAACGTTGCGCGCCGCGCTTGTCAGCTGAGCCGAAGTGCATGGCCAGGCCTGCGTGATGCGTGGCGAGGACGTTGAGGCCCAGGTTACGGCCTTCGCTTAGCAGCGGAAAAGCGCCGGCGCTGCGGTTGATGCAGACGAGCATGCGCGGTGGCGCCGAGTTCAACGAACAAAATGAAGAGACCGTCAGCCCCGCCGGTTCGCCGTTCCATGACGAGGTGGCGATGGCGGTGGGGGTGGCGATCTGCCGCATGCCGCGCTTGAACTCGGCGGGCGTGATGAACTCGCTATAGAGTTCGCCCGTCATGACGGCCGAGAGTACGGAACTGAGCGCGTCCGCCATGGCGTCGCGCTGCATCATGCGGCGATCTTGACGGCGTTGCGCAGACCGCGCGCCTCCAGGCGCGGCAGCACTTCGTCGCGGAAGTACGGGAACTCCTGGATGTAGTCCACAAACGCCAGCGTGGTCCCGGCCAGGCCGGCTTCATGCAACTGCTGTATTCCGTCTGCCACCATGTCGGGCGTGCCGACAAGCGGGAAGCCGCCGTGGCCCGCCGCGATGCGGTCGCGCAGCAGCTTGATCATGTCCTTGGGGAAGGACTCGGCGTGGGCGAACATCAGGCGGATGATGTTGTCGACGGCGCCCCAATCCGCATGCGTCTGCGAGTAATACTCATGATAAGCCTCGGCCTCAGCCTGCGTCGGGCGGCATACCACATAGGAGAAGGTCACCATGTCGACCTTGCGACCGGCGGCCTTGGCCTGTTCCTTCAGTTCGGCGATTTCGACAATGGTGCGCTTTAGATCAATGGCCGGAGTGAATAGGAAGTCGGCGTTTTTGATGGCGAATTCGCGGCCGTGCTTGGAGCCGGCGGCGTTCAGGATCGGCACCTTGGGCGCGACCGGCAGCGGCAGGCTGTAGGTGTTTTTCAGTTGGTAAAACTCGCCGTTCCAGTCGAAAGGCTCAGTCTCTTTCCATAGCTTCTGGATGATGTCCAACCACTCCTGGCCGAAGCGGTAGCGCGTGTCATGGTCGTCCGGCATGTTGGTGCCGAGCGCTTCATACTCGGGTTTGTTCCAGCCGCACACCACGTTCAATCCGGCACGGCCGTGGCCGATCTGATCGATGGTGGCCATCTGCTTAGCGGCGACCACCGGGTGATTGAAGGCCGTGTGCAGCGTGGCGAAAACGCTGATGCGCTTGGTGGAGGCGAGCAGGCCTGCGGCCCAGGTCATGGTCTCCAGCACACTGCCGTGGAAGTTGGTGTTGCCGCCGTAGCCGATCCAGCGCGCGATGGGCAGCAGAAACTCAATGCCGGCCTCGTCGGCCATGCGGGCGAGCTTGAGGTTGTTGTCCCAGGAATTGTTCCAGCGCTCCGGTATCTGCGTGACGGCGAGGCCGCCGGAACAATTGGGCGAGAAGAAGCCCAGCTTGAAGGGGTTGTCGTTGAGTATGGGCGAAGCGATTGCGGTCATGATGTCCTCTCGGCAATTGGGGAAGGGATGGACGGCACATGCGGTTGCGTCGCGCTGGCGCAGCTCGTGGCCTACCTGTTTTGTGGCTTACCACCATATTCAGATGCTGCAGCCAGCGGCCTCCTTGGCGCGCTCGCGCAGGCTGTCATGCGTTTGGGCGACGGCAACGCCATTGCGGATTGCCGTCATTTCCGCAAGGATGGAGATGGCGATTTCGGGCGGTGTGCGGCTGCCGATGAAAAGGCCGATAGGCCCGTGCAGGCGGGCGATTTGCGGCGGGGTGAGATCGAAAAGCGCGAGGCGCTCGCGCCGCTTGGCGTTGTTGGCGCGAGAGCCGATGGCGCCGATGTAGAAAGCCGGCGACTTGAGTGCTTCGAGCAGCGCCATGTCGTCGAGCTTGGGGTCATGCGTGAGCGCGACGACGGCAGAGCGCGCGTCGAGACGCATCTCGATCACCGTGTCGTCGGGCATGCTGCGCACCAGCGTGGCGCCGGGCACGTTCCAACCCTCGGCGTATTCCTCGCGCGGATCGCAGACTGTCACCTGGTAATCCAGACCTTGCGCGACTTGCGCGAGATAGCTCGACAGCTGTCCGCCGCCGATGATGAGCAAACGATAGCGCGGGCCGTAGGTGCTGACGAGCAGGTAGCCGTTGAATTCGCATTCTTTACCGGCATCGTTGTGGTCGACAATGCGCACATCGACTTTGCCGCTCTCCACATCTAAGGTGCGGCGAACCAGCTTGCCTTGCGCCAGCAGATCGAGCGCGAGTTGGATGCGCGCGGTGTTGTCCTGGGTGATTGGCTCCAGCACCAGTTGCAGCGTGCCGCCGCAAGGCAGACCGAAGCGCCGCGCATCGTCGCCGGAAACGCCGTAGATTTCAACCGCAGGTTTCGTCAGCGCGAGTTGACCACTACGCACGCGGTCGACAAGATCGTCTTCGATGCAGCCGCCGGAAACGGAGCCAACCACGCGCCCGTCATCGCGAATCAGCATCATCGCACCGATGGGACGCGGCGCCGAACCCCAGGTGCGCGTGACCGTACACAGCGTCGCCACGTACCGTGAAGACGCCCATTCGGCGGCCTTCTTTAGCACTTCAAGATCGACACTGTCCATGTCTAGCGACGCGAGCAATCGCAAGCACTGTCGTCCTCGCGAACGCGGGGACCTAGTGGCGTGCGTCGCAAGACGCTGGATTCCCGCGCTCGCGGGAATGACGTGGCAAGTCGGTAGATGACCCCGTGCAACATCACGCTCATTACTCGGCTTCCAGCAACCGGCGGATCAATCGCTTCGCCAATACCGGTGTAACGCGACGGCGATAGTTGGCGGGGGCGATGGTGCTTTCCATGGGGCCGGTCTGCTTTTTCAGCGCCTTTTCGATCAAGGCATCGTCCTCCGCCGTGATGCCGCGCACGGCATCGAGGCCTGTAATAAGCACGGGCCTCGAATCGGTGCCGGTAACGGCGATGCGCAGATCGCTGAAGCCCGCGCCCTCTTTCTTCAGTGCGACAGCGACGCCAGCCAGCGGGAAGTCGATAGCGCCACGCACGCGGATTTTTTCGTAAGCGGAGCGCAGGCCGTGGGCAGCAGGCACATGCACGGCCACCATCAGCTCGCCCGGCATCAGCGCCAGATAGGCGATGCCGTCATCGGCATAGGCTTCGGCCAATGACATGCGGCGCGTGCCGGCGCCACCGGCGATCTCGGCAACCGCGCCGAATATCATCAAGGCCGGCGCGAGATCACCGCTGAAGGCGGCCCAGCAGCGCGGCGAACCGGGTGCGACGCGGCAGGCGTCGCCTTCGATCTTCATGCAATAGGCGTTGGCTTCACGCCAGGGTTCGCTCTGGTTGTAGTAACGGCAACGTGTATCCAGGCAGAGGTTGCCGCCGACCGTGCCGACATTTCTATGCGTAGGCCCAGCGATGGAGGCTGCCGCCTGCGCGATGCCTGGATAGTCGCGGCGGATGTGCGGATCGGTGGCGACTTCAAACAGCGTGGCGCCAGCGCCGATGCGCAGGCCAGCCTCGCTGACGCTAATGCCGCGCAACTCGCTGACCAGGCCGAGATCGATAAGCGCATCGACACGGGTGATGCCGCGACGGATATTGGCGACGATATCGGTGCCGCCGGCGAGGTAGCGCGCCTGCGGCGAAGCAGCGCGTGCTGCGATGGCCTCATTGATGGAACGCGGACGGATAACTTTGAACTCAGGCATATTTTCCATGATTGATTCCTTATAGACCGCAGACCAACTTTGGGTCTTTGATGTCATTCCCGCGCAAGCGGGAATCCAGCGACTGCGACGACAGCCGCTGGGTCCCCGCGTGCGCGAGGACGACAGGACTCGGATCAGCCAGACCTTCTCGTTGTTTCATCAGGCGGCCTCTTTCACGGGTTCGCTGGCTCTACGTTTGGCGGGGCGCTTGCGGCCGGTCAGCGTGTCCAGCACGCGGTCCGGCGTCAGCGGCAGTTGATTGAATTTGAAGCCGGTGGCGTGTTGCACGGCGGCGGCCACGGCGGCCGGCATGCTGGCCAGCGAGCCCTCGCTGCCTTCCTTCGCGCCGAAGGGTCCGTTCGGGTCTATGGTCTCGACGATGTGCACTTCGATGTCGGGCGATTCCACGAAGGTCGGCACCATGTAGTCGAGCATGGTCACCGCCGTGTGCTTGCCGTCGTTGTTGAAGCGGGTTTCTTCCGAGAGCGCCTGGCCCATGCCCATCCAGACGGCGCCCTGAATCTGCCCTTCGACGGAAAGCGGATTGATGGCATAGCCACAGTCCAGCGCAGTCCAAACTTTCTCCACCCTTACGGTGCCGAGCTCCTCGTCGACGCTCACTTCTACTATCGTGGCGGCATAGGAGAAGCCCATGGTCGAGCCGACCGCGCCGCCCTTGTGCTTGCCGCCCTGGAATTCGATGGGGCAGGTGTAAGTGCCTTTGACGGTGAGCGTGCCGGTGTCAACCAGCGCTTCGGCGACGACATCATTGAAGGCGACAATGCGCGTGGCGTCGCCATGCACGCCATAGGCTTCGCCCATGCAATCGACTTGCTCGACAGGCACCATGAGGCGGCGCGCGGCGGCTTCCATCAAAATTTTCTTCAGGTTTTCCGCAGCGGCGATGGCGGCGTTACCGACCATGAAGGTCACGCGCGACGAATACGAGCCATTGTCTTTGGGCGTGATAGCCGAGTCGTTGGCGATGACGCGCACGCGGTTCCATTCCACACCCAGCACTTCGACGACCGCCTGCGTGATGATGGTGGACGAACCCTGGCCGATGTCGGAGGCGCCGGTGAGGATGGTAATGCCGGCGTCGAAATCGAGCTTGAGGATGATGGTGGCGTGCGGCTCGCCGGTCCAATGCACAGGCTTGGCCGAGCCGGAAACGAAGTGCGAGCAGGCGATGCCCAGGCCGCGGCCCTTGGGCATATTGTTGATGCGCTCGCGCCAGCCGCTGGCTTTTTCTACGCGGTCCAGACACTCACCCAGCCCGTAGGACATCACCTTGAGGCCGTTGATAGTGTCGGTGGGCGCTTTGAGGAGATTGCGGCGGCGTAATTCGATGGGATCAAGCCCCAGTTCTTTGGCCATGTTGTCGAGCAGGCCTTCAAAAGCGAAGCGCGTGTTGACTGTACCGTGGCCACGCATGGCCCCGCAGGGCGGCGTGTTGGAATACACGCGGTAGCCGTCATATTTTGTGGCGGGAATATCGTAGAGTGCATTGAGCAGCGCGCCAGCGTACAGAATGGTGACGATGCCGTAGCCGCCATAGGCGCCGCCGCGTTGCAGTTGCTCCAGTTCGCAGACGGTGAGACGGCCATCTTTGGTCATGCCGATCTTGATGCGCATTTCGCTTTCGGGCCGACCGCGATGCGTGAGGAAAGTCTCCTCGCGCGTGAGCAGCATGCGTACGGTGCCGCCGGCGGCGCGCGCCAGCAGGGCGCAGATCACTTCGAAGTTGAGCGTCTCTGTGCGGGCGCCGAAGCCGCCGCCGATGAAGGGCTTGATCACGCGGATGCGCGAGGTGTCCATCTCCAGGCAGCGCGCCAGCGTGAGATGCACGTAGTAAGGCACTTGCGTCACCGAGTGCAGCGTGAGCTGACCGCGTTCCACATCGTAAGTGGCCAGAGCCGCATGCGGCTCCATATGCACGTGGGTGACTTCGGCGGCGTAGAAGGTTTCTTCGCGTACCAGATCGGCGGCGGCGAAACCAGCGGCAACATCGCCGAATTCATTGTGCACCTGACGTTCCAAGTTGCCCGGCTTGTGGTCGTGCAGAAGGAAGGCGTCGTCAGCGCGGGCGCTGGCGCAATCGAAGTAGGCGGGCAGTTCGCGCGCGTCGAGTTTGATGAGTTCGAGCGCGGCTGCTGCGGTGGCTTCATCCACGGCTGCTACTGCGACAATGGGTTCGCCGAAGTAGCGGGCGCGGCCGCGCGCCAGCGGGTATTCGTTCTGCGCCACGGGTAGGATGCCGTAGGGTTGGGCGCAGGCGTCGCCGGTGATGATGGCCACCACGCCGGGTAGCTTGAGCGCTTCGGAAATATCGATCTTGATGATTTCGCAGTGGGCGTAAGGGCTGCGGAAAATGCGGCCGACCAGCGCGCCGGGCACATGGAAGTCGGCGGTGTAACGCGCCTTGCCGGTGACTTTCTCGATACCGTCGACCAGCGGCACGCGCTCGCCGGCGCCCTTGACGGCCTTGGTGGCCAGCACGACTTTCTTGTCCGGGGCGTTCATGCGACGGCTCCTACACGGTTAGCGGCGGCGCATTGCACCGACTCGATGATTTTCACGTAACCCGTGCAGCGACAGATGTTGCCAGCGAGCGACAAGCGGATTTCGTCGACAGTAGGATCGGGATTACGGCGCAGCAGGCTTTCGGCGGCCATGATCATGCCGGGCGTGCAAAAGCCGCACTGGCTGCCGAGCTTCTCGTGGAAAGCGGCTTGCAGGGCGGAGAGGCGGCCGCCCTTGGCGAGCGACTCGATGGTTTCGATGTTGCGGTCGGCGACGCTGACCGTCAGCGTGAGGCAAGAGAGGCGCGGTACGCCATCCACCAGCACCGTGCAGGCGCCGCATTCGCCACCGTCGCAACCCTGTTTGGTGCCGGTGTAGTGCAGCACTTCGCGCAGGTAGTCGATCAGCAGCAGGCTGTCAGGCACGGCGTCTTCACGTGCCTGACCATTGATCCTAAGGGTGACGAGCGTTTTCATCAGCATTCTCCTCAATGGCAGAAAATGCTTGATACCAAACAATTGGGGAACACAACAATATGCACGCGCCGCCATATCTGGCTCGCAGCTTGGCCCGGAGCGCTCGATTAAGTCTTCCGCAAGGCCCGCAGCTACAAAGGCTTAAAGCCCGAACCCGTCAGCGACGATATGTTGCGTGCGCTCTACAACTTGCTCAAATGGGGGCCGACCTCCTTCAACAGCCAGCCGGGACGCTATGCAATAGTTTTGTGGCCCCGCACTTGTCGATGGACCGTTAAAAGACTATATTCAGTCCTATTCTGATGAAGGAGCGGCCATGCGTTACTCGACTCAAATCAAACCCATCAGCTATCTAAAAGCCAACGCTGCCCAAGTCTTGGACGAATTGGCCGCAAAGCGTGAACCTTTAGTGATCACTCAAAACGGTGAAGCCAGAGCGGTAATGCAAGACGTGGCTACTTATGAAGAGACACAAGAGACGCTTGCTCTGCTAAAAGTGTTGGCCTTGGGTAACCGTGAGATCGAGGAAGGCAAGATTAAGCCGATCGCGGAGGTCGTCGCCCGTCTACGCGCCAAGAAGGCCGTTGCCTGATGCGCTACAAGGTTTTGCTGACGGCAGGTGCCGAAAGTGACCTCGAAAATATACATAGCTATATCGCAGAGCACGATACGCCGCGCAACGCGGATCATGTATTGGACCGGCTTTTGGAAGTTGTAGAGAAACTGACGACTTTCCCGGAACGCGGTTCGCTTCCGCAAGAACTGCTGGCTCTAGGAATTCGGGACTATCGTCAAGTCTTCTTCAAGCCATACAGAGTTATTTACCGGGTAATCGGCAAGCAAGTCGTGATTTATGTGATCGTCGATGGCAGGCGCGATATGCAGACGTTGTTGTCACGTCGGCTGCTAAGTGCCTAGTCGCACATCACACGGTTGATCGCGTAGTCCGCCCGGGCGGCTATCGGCTCTATCGTCCGAACACCGATCCTGTCCTACAACGATGTTTGATAAATCCGGCTACAGATAGGCGGCGTTCAGATGGTTTCCGGTGCGGTGGTGATGGCACCGCACGGGCACTCGGCGACGCAGATGCCGCAGCCTTTGCAGTAATCGTAGTTGAATTGAAAACGCTTGCCGGGGCCTAGTTTAATGACCGCATTGTCAGGGCAGACGCCGTAGCAGTTGTCGCATTCGAAGCAGTTGCCGCAGGAGAGGCAGCGGCGGGCTTCGAACAGCGCGTTGCTTTCATCGAGTCCGCCCATGACTTCGTCGAAGCTCGACTGGCGGCGGATGAGGTCCAGCACCGGCTGCACCGTCTTGGGCGCATCGGCGTAGTACCAGGTGTTGAGCTTGTCGAAGCTGGCGATTTCGCTTTTGGGTGGCGCGTCGTAAGTGGCGCCGCGCAGCCAGGCGTCGATATTTTTTGCGGCTTTTTTGCCGTGACCCACGGCCACGGTGACCGTGCGCTCGGAGGGCACCATGTCACCGCCGGCGAAAATGCCAGGGTAGTCGGTCATCATGTTGCGGCTGACTTTCACCGTGCCATTTTCGATGATCAGGCCAGGCACATGGTCGAGCAGAGAGAGATCGACATCCTGGCCCAAAGCTAGCACCAGGGTATCCGCCTCTATGGTTTCGAATTCGCCGGTGGGCTGCGGAAAGCCGCTTGCGTCCAGCGCCATTTTTTCCACCGTGAAACTGGCGTTGCCGGCCTCGGTGATGGTGGACAGCCATTTCATCATGATGCCTTCGTCCAGCGCCTCTTGTACTTCGAAATCATGCGCCGGCATTTTTTCGCGCGTGCGGCGATAGACGATGATGGCTTCTTCTGCGCCCATGCGCTTGGCGGTGCGCGCCACATCCAGCGCGGTGTTGCCGCCGCCATAGACCACCACGCGGCGGCCGAGCAGCGGCTTTTCATCGCTTTCCATGCCGCGCAGGACGGCAACGGCATCGAGTATTTTGCTAGCGTCGCCCGCCGGGATGTAGGCGCGCTTGGCGAGATGCGCACCGACGGCAAGAAAGCACGCGTCGAAGTTGCCCTGCTTCATGGTCGCCAGTACGTCGTCTACTTTACTGTTGAGCTTGAGTTCGACGCCCAGATCGAGAATTCTTTGCACTTCCGCATCCAGCACGCCGCGCGGCAGGCGGTACTTGGGTATGCCAAAGCGCATCATGCCGCCCGTCATGGGGCCGGCATCAAAGAGTGTGACGGCGTGACCGAACAGACGCAGATGCCAGGCGGCGGCGAGGCCGGAAGGGCCGGCGCCCACGACCATCACGCGCTTGCCGGTGCTCTTTCCCGCTTCCATGCGCCAACCGCGCTTGACGGCTTCGTCGCCGAGGAAGCGCTCGACGGTATGGATGCTCACCGTCTCATCCAACTGGCCGCGATTGCAGGATGTCTCGCAAGGGTGATAGCAAACGCGGCCCATAACGGCGGGCATAGGATTGTTCTTCACCAGCTCGCGCCAGGCAGCCTCGTAGTTGCCAGATTCGGCATGATAGAGCCACGCTTGGATGTTTTCGCCAGCGGGGCAGGCGTGATTGCAAGGCGGCAAGCGGTCGATGTACACCGGCCGCACGGTGCGCCACGAACCGGTGTGATTGGCGAGCGAAGAGCCGGGGTCGAGGGTGATCGCGAATGGCTTTTCCATTAAAGACTCTCAGGTAAGTCAGTGACGCTCGTTCCGCAAGTGCAGTCATTCCCGTGCATGCGGGAATCCACAGCCTTGCTCACACGCCACTGGCTCCCCGCTTTCGCGGGGACGACAAATTCCAAATCGCTCGCCTGACTCACCGCTCAGCCTCCAGCAGTCCGAACTTGCGAATGTTCTTATCGGCGATTGCCTGGATGCGGGCGATGGTATCCACCGCGGGCGATTTTCCGAAAAGATGGGCGAAGCGTTTTTGCAGTTTCAGGTATTCCTCTACCGGCACATGTCGGCGAATTTTTTGCGAGCGCACGACTTCGCCGTGTTCGGCTTCGAAAAGCGGAAACAATCCCGTCTCTACGGCCAAGCGGGCCAGCTTGATGGTGTCCTCTGTGGCCGAGCCCCAGCCTAGCGGGCAGGGCACGAGTATGTGCAGGTAGCGCGCGCCGTGCAGGCTCATGGCATAGCGAACTTTTTCTTCGAGGTCATGCAGATAAGCCACCGAGGCGGTGGCGACATAAGGGATGCCGTGTGCCATGGCGATGCGCGGCACGTTCTTGCCCTGGCCGAAGGCTGCACCTGGCTCAGGGCCGACGGCCATGGTGGTAGCGGTGCGCGCGGCCGGCGGCGTAGCGGAAGAGCGCTGCACGCCGGTATTCATATAGGCCTCGTTGTCGTAGCAGATGTAGAGCACGTCGTCGTTGCGTTCGAACATGCCGGAGAGGCAACCGAAGCCGATGTCCGTGGTGCCGCCGTCGCCACCCTGGGCGATGACGCGCACGTCATTGCGGCCCTTTACTTTCATTGCGGCGGCTACGCCTGTGGCGACCGCGGCGGCGTTGCCAAAGAGAGAATGTATCCACGGTATCTGCCACGAGCTTTCCGGGTAAGGCGTGGAAAAAACTTCGAGACAGCCGGTGGCGTTGGCGGCGATGAGCTGGTTGTTGGTTGCACGCATGGCGGCGTCGATGGCATAGCGTGCGCCCAGCGCCTCGCCGCAGCCCTGGCAGGCGCGATGGCCGGAGTTGAGCGAGTTGGTGCGCTGCATGTTGGCCTGCACGCTGCGCTGCTGCTCGTTGAGCAGACGATTGCCCACTGTAAAAGTACCGGTTTGATAAAACTTGATTGGCTGTAGTTCCATGGCGGTTTTTATCCAATTTTCGCGGCGACGGCGCCGAGATCGCGCAAGATGTTTTCGGCTGCGGGCCCGGAGCGACGACGGGATTTTTCGCGTTCCAGCTCACGCGTGACCGCCTCGTGATTGAGATCGAGAAAAGTCAGCGGCGGAAGCTCGTCGCGCAGGACCTGGTCGAATAGCGCACGCAGGCTGGTCTTGGTGATGGCCCGTCCGCCCAGCCCAGCGACGACGGTGTAGGTCTTTATCGCAATCCCTGAAACCCCTGAAACCCCTGAGACCCCCGTGAGCGCCATATTTAGGTCGTGCGAGACGATGCCGCCTATGCCCACCGCGAGCGACTTCTCGATAACCACTACACGCCGCACATGCGACAGCACTTCATGCAGCGCAGCGCTGGGAAACGGGCGGAAGGAACAAATCGAGACGACACCGATGGTCTGCCCTAGCTCGCGCATGTCGTCGATCACGTCTTTAATGGTGCCGACTACGGAGCCCAATGCGATAACGATGGTGTCGGCCTCCTCCGTGCGGTAGCTGCGAATCAGCCCGCCGGCGACACGGCCGAAGCCCTGCTGGAAATCCGCCGACAGTTGCGGAATCAATTCCAGCGCGCGCATTTGGCGATGATGGGCGAGGTAGCGAACTTCCATGAAGGCATCGGGCCCGACCATGGCGCCGATACTCACCGGCTCGGCCGGATCAAGCACCTGGCGTGGCTCGAAAGCCGGCAGAAAATGGTCGACCTGCGCCTGCGTGGGAATGTCCAAGCGTTCGTAGGCGTGAGTGAGGATGAAACCATCCACGCACACCATCACCGGCAGCGAAAGTTCTTCGGCGAGGCGGAAAGCTTGAATGTGCAGATCGGCGGCTTCCTGGTTGGTCTCGGCATAGAGTTGTATCCACCCGGCATCGCGCATGGACATTGAATCCGTATGGTCGTTCCAGATATTGATAGGCGCGCCGATGGAGCGGTTGCCGATGGTCATGACGATAGGCAGGCCCAGCCCCGCCGCGTTGTAGACGGCCTCGGCCATGAAGAGCAGGCCCTGGCTGGCGGTCGCGGTGTAGCTGCGTGCGCCGGCGGCGGAGGCGCCGATGGCCACCGACATCGCCGCGAATTCTGATTCGACGTTGATGAATTCGCAGTGTTGCAGCTCGCCGCTTTTCACCATCTCGCCGAGGCCTTCGACGATATGCGTCTGCGGCGTGATGGGATAGGCGCAAATCACCTCGGGTCGGCATAGGGACACGCATTCGGCGATGGCGTGAGACCCCTCGGTTTGTTTAAGCATTTTGCGCGGCCAGTTTCTGCTCGGCCACCATACCGCCTAGCTTCGCCGCCACCTTCTCGGCCAAAACAAGGTCGTAAGCCGCCTGTGCCGCCGCGCAATTGCCTTCGGCGATTTTCTCGGGGAATTTTTGTCGGATAGCGGCGAATACCGATTCGAGTTTCACCACCTCGGTCAACGCAGCGAAACCGCCCAGCAGCGCGGCATTGGGTAACGCTCGGCCGACGTGCTTCAAGGCGAGTTCACTGGCCGGCACCGTGCAGAGCCGCTCGTGACGCAGGCCTAGACAGAAATCACCCAAGCCGAGCGCATCAAAACTGCGCGTGGAATTGATGAGGATGTAACCGTCGGCCGGCACGCCGCTGAATAGATCGACCTGATGCAGCAAGGTCGGGTCTTGAATGATGAGCAGGTCCGGTTGCATCACCGGCTCGCGCAGACGAATTTCCTTGTCGGCAATGCGGCAGAAAGCCATTACCGGTGCGCCCATGCGCTCGGAACCAAAGCTTGGAAAAGCCTGAGCGTGTTTGTTCTCGAGAAAGGCGGCGACGGAGAGCATTTCCGCCGCAGAGACCACGCCTTGCCCGCCTCGGCCGTGAATTCTGACCTGAAATAACATCCCTTACCTTTCCCATCAGCGACGACCGATGCGGAAAGTTTAGGCGCGCCGGGGGCGCTTGCTCTTGCGTTAAATCAAGATTGCGTCAACGTGGGCCCAGATGCAGCTTGATGTCTTTCGCGCCGGGCGCGAGCATGGCGGAGGCTACCTCGATATCGCCTTCTTTAGCGATGGCGTCGCCGCTTTTGCTAATGCGTGCCAGCACGATTAGCTTAGGGACGGAAGATATTTTCCGGTCTTGCGACAGGCTCGCCGCGTCGTCAAAAGAAAACGCTAGCGGCAGATCACTCACTTGCTTGCGCAGCGCGGCCAGCGGCATGCGCGGGCCTTCCGCCGCACGCACGAAGATGAAGACGGTGTCGGTATTGGCGACTTTCGCCTTCAGCCCCGCATCGATATCCACTTTTCCGCTGATGACGGGTTTGCCGGCAGCGGCGGCTGGCGCTGCCGGCGCGGACACCGGCGGCTGGGCTTGCGGTGTGCCGCCTTTCGTAGTCATCGACGCGGGCGTGGGCGCCACGCCGCCGCCCATTTTTTGCGCCTGGGCTATTTCCCCGGCGAGCGCCTGTGCAAGCTCCGAATCGGCTGGCAGCAGTGATTGCATGCGCTGCCAATGAGTCATTGCCAGTGCGTAATCTTGCTTGTCGAAAGCGGCGCTCCCTGCCAAAGCCAGCGCCTTGACATTGTTGGGGTCCAGCGCCAGCGCGCGTGCGGTAAGCTTGGCCGGCTCGCCATCGAAGCGGCCCTCCTGCGCCATGGCCGACACGTCGGCCCAGTCGGCGAGCACTTGCGCATTATCGGGCATCATTTTCGCAAGTCGCGCGTAAGCCTTGGCGGCATCCGGGTAGCGGCCCATCACCGCATACGATTGCGCCAGCATGGACCAGCCTTGTGCGTCATCCGGCGTGGTTTCCAAACGTGCCGCCAGCTTGGCGACCATGCCTTCGATTTGATCCGGTGTGACGGCGTGCGGATTTTTCCCAGCAGTTGCCGCAGCTTCAGGTGAGGTGGCTTGCGGCGTACCGAGCAGAAGATAAAGGCCGATGGCGAGCAGTGGCACAGCGACGCTGATCAACACCAAGGTAATGGGGCCGCCAGCTTTTGCAGGAGCGAGCGGCGCTGATTGGTCTACGTCGGCCAAGAGCCGCATTTCCAGGTCTTTGCGGGCGCGTTGATGTTGTTCCGGCGCCAGGTTGCCCGCCGCCAGATCGCTATCCAGCTCGGCGATTTGATCGCGAACGACGGAAAGATTCACGTCGTTGTGCGACACGTCACCCGCTTTTCGATGTCCCTTGCGCAGTAGCGGCGCCAGTAAAAAAGCCATCGCAATGGCGAGCAACAGACCTGCGCCTGTCAGAAAGGCAATCATGGCTTAACCCCTTCGATCAAATTCTTTCACGCTGCGCAGGGTACCTGATTCGGCACGCTAATGAGGATGCAACAAAGAAAACGGGGCCGGTGAACCGGCCCCGTTGTTTCTGTGGCATTGCGTCTCAGTGGAAGGTATAGACGTAGGCAATGCCCAAGCCCTGCACCGAGTAATTGGGTGAAGTGATGCCGGGGCCGATGAAAGCCTGAACGGAGGTCACATTGTATGCGTCGTATTGCGCGTCATTGGAACGCAGTCGGCTATACAGATAATTCACCCGCACCGACTGTTGCTTGTCGACCGTATAGGTGCCGGTTAGGCGGAGGTCGATGCGCTTGCTCACTGATTCAGGCATGTCCTGAGCGGCAACGAAAAGGTTCGAGTTAGCCCCACCCGAGAGGCCATTGCTATAGTAAGTTCCGCCGCTGAAAGTGATAGGCGTCTTGGCATGGGTATAGCTTAGGTCGCCATTCACGCCCAGCTTGCCCCCCAGCATGCCATTCGACTTGAAGCCGAGACCCAGCGTCCAGATCTTGTCTTGTTGGGTTTCACTCCAGGCACGGCAGGGGTCGGTGTAATAGTCGGCGGGTATCGCACCGGCGGGAACACTGCCGTTGTAGGGAGTGCAAGCGGTGTGCGCCACGACCACTGGCGCGGCCCCACGCGCCACCGCCATAGAGAGACTATTCTGCACGTTCTTCATGTCTTCATAGCTGGTGAAGGCACTGAAAGACAGCTTGTCAGAGGCTGCAAACGTGGCTTCGATGTTCGTTACCCAGCTACGCATTTGCGTGACGCCGAACTCGGAAGGAAAGTCGTCGTTGTTGTAATCGACACCGGCCTGGAAACTCCACTGATCTGTCGGTTGATAGCTGAGCGAGGTGCGAACCTTGTCGCGATTGCGGTCTGCCAGATAAAACTGCTTGAAGCCCGGCAGCTCCCCGTATAAACCGGCATTCGACGATGCGGTCAGGGGATTTAGCGCCGGCTCCTCATAGTTGTCTGCCCGGCGCTCCGAGTAGGCGTAGCCGACTCGAGCGGTCAGGTTCTCCAGCATCGAGTTGCTGTAGTCGACGCGTAGCGTGTTTTCCTTGGACTTGTCCGACAACCAGGCATTCTGAATTTCGTGGGAGTTCGGATCCACAGCCGTATCCGCCGTGCGCTTGATCTCCTGCCACTCATAGCCGCCGGAAATCGTCTGGCCGCGGCCCAAGGTGTAATCCAAGTCCAAACTGAAAGTTTGCTGCCGCCGGTTGAGCGGCACATTAACTACGTTGTTGTTGCTGGCGGATGCGGATGCGATTGCCGGGCTGTCGTACTGGGTCACCAGGTAATTACCGACCGGGGTCTTGTTATCGCGGTCGTCATAGCGGTAGGCAGCGGTCAGCGCCAGATCGTCCATTAGGCGTGAGGTCAGCTTGGTAAAGAACTTCGTGCCGATCTCTTTGGCGTTCGCTGAAGTCGCACCATTATTCACGTTCCAACCGTTACCTAGCTGATAGTTGAACTGATCGTTCTGCGTCATACGGACATAGGAACCAGTCGCCACCAGCTTGGTGGTTTTCGTGAAGTTGTAGGCGCCGGATAACGTGAGCTGATGCATTTCGTTATCGGGAGCGCCGCTCATCATGACTGTATTGTTGAGGGTCGAATTATTCACGAAGGGTTGCTGTGCCGTCCAGCCGCCGACGCCATTGCGGAATTGCGATCCGGTATAGGCCAAGCTTAGCCGGCCTTTGTCCGTCACGTAACGCACCGATGCATCAAAGATGTCCGTCGAGTACGAAATAGGTTCAGGCAGCAAGGCGCCTTTGAAGCCGCCCATGGCAACCCCGGTTAGCTTGGTGCCGTCCTTGTCTTCATGACGTATCGAGCTACTGAACGACCATTGGTTGTTGAAGATATAGCCGAAGCCCAGGTCGCTCTTCTTGCGTTTGTTGGAAATGTCTACATCCCGCATCAAGGCCGGGATGAGATAGCCTGGGCCGCCGCCGGTGGTCACGGCGTTCAGGTTGGGTGCCTGAATATTGTTCCAGTTCGCCAAGCCGGTCGACGTGGTGCGCGCGCCTGGCGCCGGATAACCGGCAGGTAAGGTTTGCGTGGTACTGCCGGCACCGTTCCAAAGCGATTTGTAGCTGTCGTAGATGTTGTGCCGTAATTCGTCATAACCGAATTTCAGGCGGAACGTACCCTGCGAGCCGAATTCGGCGGAAAGATTGCGTGTCTCCAGGCCCAGGTCAGTACCCTTGATGCGATAACGCATGGCGCTCGTCGCGTCTGGTCCGTAGGCGCCGCCACGCAGATCAAAACTCAGATTTGGGGTGGCACCCTTTTCTTCCAGACCGTTGTATTCGCCGAATTTGTATGAGTCGCGATTGATGCCCATGACGCCGACTTGGAGGCTGCTGGACGGCTGCACCAAGTCGCGAACCTCATCGCTCATTTCTGCCGCATAGATGGCCATTGGCATCGTTGTCAGGGCGGCCAGCGTACCCCGTACTGCGATTACCGAGCAGCGCGCAACCAGGTTGCTATTACGAGTGGATTTCATGGGCATACTCCTCGATTCGTTCCCGATTGTCGGCTAGCGCAACAGATAGACGCCGGCAGGGTGGTTGGATCCGTGCACCTGCGAGTGGCAATTCGTGCAACCGCGGAAGGCCAACTGTGCCGGGGGATTGTTCTTCGTAACCTGAACACCGGTGATCGGGTTGATTGTTCCAACGGTCTGAGTCGCGTTGGCGACAGCGCCGCCCGGCAGACCGGTCGCGCTATAGACGTTGCCCGGGTGTGGCGTCGTTCCCGAATGGCATTGCTGACACAGCCACGGCGAGCGCGCTTTAAGCAGGGGCGCGTTAGTGGAACCGTGCGGCGTGTGACAGTTCATGCAGTCGTCGTTGGCGGATGCGTGTTCAAAGAGGAAGGGCCCGCGTTTCTCCGCATGGCAGGTGAAACAGGTTTCGTTAACGCTGTCTTTCACGAGTAGCTTGGGTCCAGTGGAACCATGCGGATTGTGGCAGTCAGAACAACTGACTTTGCCCGCTCCGATAGGGTGGGTCGACATCCGGTGCGTTTGCGCGCGCTCGGTCTTGTGGCATGCGAAGCAAACTTCCGCTTGCGTCACCTTGCTCAGGACTCTGTCGTCCTGTACGTGCACTTCGTGGCAAGAAGTGCAGGCCACGTCGCGTCTTTGATGGAGGCTACCCGCCCAATGATCACGATTGGCATCCTTGTCATGACAAGTAAGGCAGGCGTTGTTTTTGGCCGGGGAGCCGACTTGCGATTTCGCACCGAAAGTGACGTCGGGCTTAGTAGGATTCTTGATGCCGCCATCGGCATCCTTGATGTGTTTTACGCTGTCGCCGTGGCAACTGGTACAAGTGGGTGCGCGTCCGTCGGCCACCACGCCATGGCGGGTCTTGCCGATGTGCAGTACTCGGGGCGCATCGGCCTCGTCATGACAGGCCGTACATTTGGCATCGCCTTTTAGAACAACATCCTTGGGGGCCTCCTTTTTTTCCGCCGCCGGTTGAGTCTCGGTGGCGGCCAGCACGGCGGAGTAGCCGCCCCACGCGCCGACGAGAAAACACATTGCCAGTACTTGTCGCAGGAATTTCATTTCAACCCCCAGCCTCTAAGGCGATGTCGATCAAAAGTCGTTACGGTCTTCTATTTAGAGCGAAAGAATCCAATCGGCGAGGTTCTTGAGTTCTTTCGGATCTTTGGTGTCGATGATTTTGTGGTCTTCTTCGGTGCCGTCCTCGAGCTTCACTTTGGGGCCGGTGGTCATATTCTTGATGGCCTTGTCCTGGCCTTCGGGCTTGCCCCGGTACTTGGCGGCGATCTTCTTGTACGAGGGGCCTTTCTTGGTCTTGTCGATGGCATGGCACTTGAAGCAGTCATTTTTTTTGGCCAGGGCCTTGGCAGCCTCCTCGTCGAAAGCGGCGGCGGCGCCCGAATAGGCCAGCGCCGCGAACAGCAAGGGAACAGTGGAGAGTGCGGCAGTCATAAAACGGCTTTTCATTTTTCGAGGTTCCTTATCCGGGACGGCGCATAAACTAAGATGTAACAAAACTTTACTAGCTTTGTGGTTTATACCTCCGGACTATCCAAACGCCGTTTGATTCAGGTCAACGGCCGGCCGTGTTGTGATCCAAATACAACATCGTCGCGGTAAGGCGCTCACACATCTTGGGGGGCTGGGCTACCCTCAGTGGGCATCATGGCCGCGGCGCGGTTCTTGATTTGCGTCAAAGGGCTGAACTGGCCGCTCTCTACAATCAATGCGGAGCATCTTGGTCGCCTGCGTGGACCAGTTCAGTGCCAACTTAGGGCCGCAGTATCAGATCAGCCGGCAACCGATCTAACAAAGGGCGGGACTATGCGTAATCGAAGAGTGGCGCAATGGGCGGCCGCAGGCGCACTTTGTCTGTGGTTCAGTTTGCTAGCCGGGCCGGGCACGGCGCTGGCCGCCACAGATGAACTTGCCACGCCCGACACCAGCAAGCTGGATAACGCGACATGCCTAAGCTGCCACGAGGGCAAAAAAGACAAAATGGAAGTTGCCGCGGGCGACGAGAAGCGCGCCCTGCTTGCCATTCCATCGGACAAGTTTTCCAAAGGTGCGCATGGCGAAATGACTTGCGTCGCCTGCCATAAGGAGATTACGGATAGCACGGCTCCTCACAAGAAAAACGACGTCGCAAAGCCGGATTGCGTGAGCTGCCACTCGGCGCTTTGGGAAACCGTACAAAAGGAGAAGCTCACCAAAGAGAAGGAAAGACTAGGCCTCGTAGTGCAGAACATTGAGGCTTACAAGAAGTCGTTTCATGCGCGGCCCAACAAGGACGACAAGTCGCACGTCAACGCCACCTGCGACAACTGTCACGACACGCATACCTTCAATGTGCCGCCGAAAGGCACGGTCAAGCGCACGGAATGGCACTTGAGCGTGCCTAACACCTGCGGCGAAAAGTGCCACTCGGACGAGTTAGACGACTTCAATAACTCGATCCATGGCAAGGAAATACAAGTAAAGCACAATCCGAAGGCGGCCGTTTGCACGGATTGCCACACCAGCCACGCCATACTGAATACCTCGGGCGAGCCGTTCAAGGTCGATATCACCAAGGTTTGCGGCGGTTGCCATGTCGACAAACTGAAGAGCTATTCCGATAGCTATCACGGCCAGGTCAACAAACTCGGTTATGGCTACACCGCCAAGTGCTACGACTGCCACGGCAGCCACAGCATATTAAAAGCCGACAATCCGGCGTCCAAGGTGAATCCTGCTAACAAGCTGAAGACCTGCAAGCAATGCCACAGCGGCAAAAAGGATCTGCCGGAAGCCACCGCCGGTTTTGCCACCTTCGGCCCACATGCCAATGTGCATGACTACAAGAAGTATCCGCAGATGTGGATCACGTCTAAATTGATGCTGGCATTGCTGGGCGGCGTATTCGCCTTTTTCTGGGTGCACTCCGCGCTGTGGTTTTACCGTGAATACAAGGAACGGCAGCTAAGGCTGGCCAGGCCGCGTGTGAAGGCGGACGAATTACCGCTGGCTGCTGGCAAGCAGTTCCGTCGCTTCCATATCGTCTGGCGTGTGGCGCATCTGGTCTTCGCGCTCAGCGTTATGGTGCTAGTCCTCACCGGTATGACTGTGTTTTATGCGGAAACCGCCTGGGCGCCGGTGATCATGAACGCGTTGGGCGGGCCGAAGGTCGCCGGCCTCATCCACCGCATTAGCGCTGCCATCATGTTAGGCATCTTCTTCCTGCATCTACTCCATTTGGCGGGCTTCCTGATCCGCAATCGAAAGACGTTCAAGTGGTTCGGGCCGACTTCGCTGGTGCCGAATTGGAAGGACCTGCGCGACATCATCGCCATGTTTAAGTGGACAGTCGGCAAAGGGCCACGGCCGAGTTTCGACCGCTGGACCTACTGGGAGAAGTTCGATTACTGGGCTGTATTCTGGGGGATGGGCATCATCGGTGGCACGGGCATGTTGCTGGCTTTCCCCCATCTCACCGCTTCGATATTCCCCGGCTGGGTACTTAACGTGGCGACGCTGGTGCATGGCGAAGAGGCCTTCCTTGCCGCTGTGTTCCTCTTCACCGTGCACTTCTTCAACAACCACCTGCGACCCGAGAAATTCCCGCCGCCGGATATCGTGATGTTCACCGGCACGGTGTCGCTGGAAGAGTTCAAGCGCGAACACTCCGCCGAGTATCAACGTCTGGCGGCCAGCGGCGAACTCGAGAAGTATATTGTCGATGCGCCTTCGCGCCCCATGACGGTGGGGTCGCGTATCCTAGGCATCGTGCTGCTCATCTTCGGCTTCGCGTTGCTGGCGCTGGTAGCGATAGGGTTTTTCGGTAGCCTCTAATTAACACGCCTCAATGATTAGCCGTCGTTCCTCTTCCCTAGGAATGACGGCCAATTCGTTTGCGCAGTGACACTACTGCTGCCCGGGGATGGCGTTGCATCTTAGAAGCTGCATGTTGAACTGCATGGCTCTCTTGCGGTCCTAACGTTGCAAGTAGCGCTATGGGCGTCGCGAGCAGCGTAGCCCCTCCCCTACCATGTAGTTCGAGCAGCGTCCGGCCGTTCTCAACGGCTCTAAACGGTTAGGCGACTGGGAAGGCGATCTGGTCATCGGCGCGGGTCAGCAACAGGCGCACGTCACCCTCGACGTACGCAAGCCCCGATTCGGCGTCGTTACCCGAAAAATTCCGAAGGAATCGCCATGAGCTCGATGACAAAAGCGCTGCATTCTATCGGCGTGCTGCTCCTGCTTGCCGTAATGGCAGGCCCACTCTTCGCACAGAACCTTTCCGGTGCTTTTTTAAAGGTCGATCGTGCCGATTTGATCGATGAAGTACGGAACAAAGGCGAAATCAGCGTTATTGTCGGGCTAGATGTGCCGTCGGGCGCGCTGCCGCTCGAGGCACAAGTGTCGCCGGCGATTTTGCAACAACGCATGACCGCCATCGCCTCCGCGCAAACGCGTCTAATGAGTAGGCTCGCAAATTCGGGAACGAGTAATGTCAAAAACTTCAAATACCACCCCTATGTCGCCATGCGGGTGAATGAAGGAGCCTTGAACGAGATACTGCAAGATAACGATGTCGTGAGTGTCGAGGTGGATTATATTTTGCGCCCCACGCTCACCACTACGCCGCCGTTGGTGGATGCGCTTGCCGCATGGAATGCGGGCCATGACGGGACGGGCCAGACTGTTGCGATACTCGATACCGGTGTGGCTACGACGCATCCATTTCTATCCGGTAAAACCGTAGCCGAAGCATGCTTCTCCAGCGCGGCAGGGGGCTATATCAGCCTTTGCCCGTCGGGGAATAACTTGCAGATTGGCCTCGGCGCTGGTGTCAATTGTCCGGATACTGGCTGTTATCACGGCACGCACGTCGCCGGAATCGCCGTGGGCAAGCGCGGCGTGATCGGTGCTGATGCGGGCGGCATGGCGCCCGGTGCCAGTCTTATCGCGATCCAGGTTTTCGTCAAAGATTGCAGCGTTGCGCCCTGCGATTTGGTTGCGTTTACCAGCGACATCCTCCTGGGGTTGGACTATGTGTATAGCTTGCGCAACACCTATCGCATCGCTGCGATCAACCTGAGCTTGGCTGGCGCACCGACTGCGGCACCCTGTGATACTTATTCGCCCTCGCTGGCTGCCTCCATCAATAGTTTGCGCGCGGCCAATATTGCGACCGTAATTGCCGCAGGCAACGATGGCAATGCAAATCTAGTGAGCTTCCCGGCTTGCATCTCTTCGGCCATCAGCGTGGGCTCAACCACCAAGGGAAATGCCGTCTCCAGTTTTTCCAATGGGGGCGCAGCCCTAGATTTGTTTGCGCCCGGGTCCAGCATCTATTCCTCGCTGCCGGGCGGAGGGTTCGGCTATGCAAGCGGCACTTCCATGGCCACGCCGCATGTGACGGGCGCCTGGGCCACGGTCATGAGCGCCAGGCCCCAGGCTCAAGTTAGGGAAACGCTGAACAAGTAGTCGCGAAGCGCGCCATCAAATTCAGATCAATTTGATCAAGGCGAAATTGTGAACGAAATCGAAATTCCATCGGAGATATGCCCGCTTCTGGTGCTTGATACGAGGCATTTTCCCGC
>JBBQGH010000013.1:0-57052 GCA_038322845.1 Gammaproteobacteria bacterium | reverse complement strand
AGCCGTACAGGTATGAGCACGCTGGTGAGCCGCTTCGGAGCGGTATCCACCAGCCATAGGAGGACGGCCAGGCCCACGTCGTGCCTTCGGTCGAACCCAGCCGTTTCGCGTCAACTCACGAGAAAGCGTCGAAGCAGAACGACCCAGCCCCATGGCTATTACTGCCGGCTTGATTCCCATCTCCAATTGCGTTTGGATCATCGTCCGCTCTTCAATACTCAACTGTGTGTAGATTTTTCCCATGCAACATTCTCTCCCAGAAATGTTGCACTTGGATTTTGAGCGCGCCAAGTCTTCCAAATTAGAACGAAGTTCAATACAAGGGCGGTGCTCGTACTGCTCGTTGCAATGAAGACCCGGCAGTGCACGGGTAACAAAACACTTCTAAGGGCGATCATCGCCGCTGCTCGAAGCCTGGGGCAGGCGGTGGCTAATCAACCACCGTGTCGTCCGCGCCTTGCCGATGAGACGCAGTCGGGGCGATTGGATGGCGGCGGTTTATAGCGTTCGCAATTTTCGATGGTCAGGCTGCGATCCACGCTGCCGCCTCGGCGTATTGCGCGTTCGGAAAGACCTTGACCGGACAGGGAATGGCGATCCAGAAAATGCCGACGGCCCCGCCGATCCAATCGACGTCCGTAACGATGGCAATTTTTTCCCACGCCTTCAGATGCGCGATGCCCATTTTTGCGTCGTCCCACATCGCGCCGGCCGTAAATCCGGTAAACGCTGGGCCCAAGTGATAAAAGATGCGAACCTTTCCTGACTCCTTCAGCCTGGATTCGATGGCCGGAATGACTGTCGACTCATAGTCGTCTGCGGTGACCTTTCCCGACGCGACAAAGCCGAGCACCTGAGGTGGAAGATTCGGTACTAGATCAATCATGAATATCTCCTTCGCGTTTATGCGCAATTCCGCGCAAATAGATGTGACGTTTGTCGTTGATGTGCGGCATGTCCCCCGTTTCGGAAGGCCCCGCTCATTCGGTCAGTCGTCAGCGCGCCTTAAGCCGACGATAGCGCCGAATCAAGGCATTGGTCGAACTGTCATGGCGTAGCTGCGGCTCCTGTGGGCTTTCCAGTTCGGGTATGGTTCGCTCGGCTAGCGCCTTGCCCAGTTCGACCCCCCACTGATCGAACGAGTCGATATTCCAGATGGTTCCCTGGGTGAAAACGCTATGCTCGTAGAGCGCAATCAGCGACCCTAGCGTTTGCGGCGTCAGCCGTTCGGCGAGCAGGGTATTGGTGGGTCGGTTGCCTTCGAAAACGCGGTGTGGAACGAGCCAGTCCGGCGTTCCTTCGGCTTTGACTTCTTCTGGGGTTTTACCGAAAGCGAGGGCCTCGGTTTGCGCGAACAAGTTCGCCATCAACAGATCGTGATGACGTTCCAGCGGGTTCAGCGCCTGGCAGAAGCCGATGAAGTCGCACGGGATCAGGCGCGTGCCCTGATGAATAAGCTGATAGAACGAGTGCTGGCCATTGGTACCGGGCTCACCCCAATAGATCGGGGCCGTTTGATAATCGACTCGCTCGCCACTGAGCGTCACGTGTTTGCCGTTGCTTTCCATCGTCAATTGCTGCAGGTAGGCGGGGAAACGCTTGAGATACTGCTCGTAAGGTAGTACCGCCACGGTAGGCGCATCGAGGAAGTTGCTGTTGCAAACCGCCAGCATGCCCATGAGTACAGGCAGATTGCGCTCGAACGGGGCGCTACGAAAATGTTCATCCATCGCGTGAAAACCGGCGAGCATGGCACTGAAGTTCTCCGGCCCGATGGCGATCATCGTCGACAGGCCGATTGCCGAATCCATCGAGTAGCGCCCGCCGACCCAGTCCCAGAAGCCGAACATGTTCGCGGTGTCGATGCCAAACTTCGACACCGCTTCCGCGTTGGTCGAGACGGCGACGAAATGCCTGGCCACCGCCCGCTCGTCGCTCAGTTTGTCCAGGCACCAGGCGCGGGCACTACGGGCGTTGGTCAAGGTCTCGAGTGTGGTGAAGGTCTTCGAACAGACTATGAACAGGGTCTCTTCGGGGTCGAGATCACGGGTCGCTTCTACAAAATCGGTGCCGTCCACGTTGGAGACGAAGTGAAAGCTCATGTCGCGCTGGCTGTAGTGCCGCAACGCTTCGTAAGCCATTACGGGCCCCAGATCGGAGCCGCCTATGCCGATGCTGACGATGTTGCGCATGCGGCGTCCAGTGTGTCCCTGCCACTCGCCGCTGCGGACCTTGCGCGAAAATTCAGCCATACGCTGCAGAACGGCATGAACCTCGGGCACGACGTCGACGCCATCGACGACAATCCGCTCGGTGACGGGGGCGCGCAGGGCGGTGTGTAGCACGGCGCGCTTTTCCGTCGTGTTGATCCGCTCGCCGCGGAACATCGCGTCTATGCGCTCGCGCAGACCACATTCCACCGCAAGGCCGAGGAGCAGCTGCATGGTCTCGTCGGTGACGCGGTTCTTCGAATAATCGAGGTAAATGCCGGCGGCTTCGGCGCTCAGACGCTCGCCGCGACGGGGGTCGTCGGCAAACATCTGCCTTAAATGCAAGCCGCGCACCGTCTGGAAATGCGCGGCGAGTTGCTTCCACGCCGCACGTTCCGTCACCAGTGTGGTTTGAGTGCTCGAACTGGGGTGCACAGTCGGGTTGCTCATGCCTGCCTGGCCTTCGTCAACTCCGCGGACTTTTCGGCAATGCGGCGCATGTTGTCCAGCCACGGGCTTTGGCCCCGGTTATGCAGTTGCTGTGTCGCGTTCATGTCATCTCCTGTCGTCGATAGGGGCCCCGGCAGGCCTCAGTCCAGTGGGAAAATCAGTGGGAAAATCGCAATTGAGTAGATCGCAGGAATGCAAGCGCATCTCGCGCGCTTTGCCTTTCCGCGTCTGCCTTTCCCACAGGCGGCCCGGACTTGATTTTGACCGGTATCTTGTGATCGGTGGCAACGAACTTGATGTGCGTTGCGCCGACGTCCAGAACCCGTATCTTCCTGTGCTTATCCATGCGCCGCCTCATTCGCCGCCCCAGCCGCTTTAGGCGCCCTGTGTCGCGGCGGCCGGCCGTTCACCCTTTTCGACTGCAGATTTCGCCTCGTGTTCCGGCATGGACAGCAGGCGCGCAGTGTTGATCAATGCCAGATGCGTCAGCGCCTGCGGAAAGTTTCCGAGCATGCGGCCTTCGCGGTGATCATATTCCTCCGCGAGCAATCCGACGTCATTGCTCAGGACAAGTAGGCGCTCGAATAGCGCCTCGGCCTCCTCGCGCCGGCCGGTCAGCACCAGGCAGTCGGCGAGCCAGAACGAGCAGGGCAGAAACGTGCCTTCGCCCGGCGGCAGTTCGTCCACGTCGGTATCGGTCGAATAGCGCAGCACCAGGCCGTCGGCGAGCAGCTCGCGCTCGATGGCGGCCACCGTACCGCGCACGCGCGCATCGTCCGCCGGCAGGAAGCCGACTTGCGGGATCAACAGCAGGCTTGCATCCAGGTTCGGCGAACCGTAAAACTGGACGAAGCTATTGCGTTGCGCGTCGAACCCCAATTCGCACACCTGCGCATGGATCGCATCGCGCAGCTGCTTCCAACGCGCGAGCGGGCCCTTCAGGCCGAAGCGCTCCGCATCTTTGACCGCACGATCAAAGGCCACCCAGGCCATGACCTTGGAATGGGTGAAGTGCCGGCGCGGTCCGCGCATTTCCCAGATACCCTCGTCCGGCCGTTGCCAGTTTTTCTCCAGGAAATCGAGCAGGACGACTTGAAAGTCCCAGGCCGCGGTGTCGGGCTCCAGGCCCGCGCCGCGCGCCAGGTGCAGGGTGTCCATGACCTCGCCGTAGACATCGAGCTGGAATTGCTTCGACGCCGCATTGCCCACGCGCACTGGCGCGGCACCCTGATAGCCGGGCAGCCAGCCGAGCTCGATTTCGTCGAGACGCCGCTCGCCGGTCACGCTATAAAGTATCTGCAGATCTTCGGGGCTGCCCGCCGCCGCGCGCAACAGCCACTCGCGCCAGGCGATCGCCTCCTCCTGGTAGCCCGCGAGCAATAGCGTGTTCAGGGTGAACGTCGCATCGCGCAGCCAGCAATAACGGTAGTCCCAGTTGCGCACGCCGCCCAGCTTCTCCGGCAGCGAAGTCGTAGGGGCCGCGACTAGCCCGCCGGTGGGCGCATAGGTCAGTGCCTTCAGCGTGATCAGCGAGCGCAGCATGGGTTCGCGCCAGCGTCCCTTGTAGTCGCAGCGCCCGGACCATTCGCGCCACGCCTTGTCCGTTGCCTTCAGCGTCTCCACTGGATCGATGGCCTGCTGGGTCGCTTCGTGCGAAGGCCGGTAGTTGAGCGAGAAGTGCGTGCGCTCGCCTGCGTTCACCTGAAATTCGGCGAGGCTCTTCATATTCTCGCCGCGCACCGCCACCGGCGTGTGCAGTTCGAGCGTATCGGGTCCCGCCGTCAGCAGCAGCGTGTCGTCAGGTCGCTGCACCCAAGGCACGATCGATCCGTAGTCAAAGCGCGCGATGAGTTCCATGCGCATTGCCACGCTCCCGCGCAGGCCCTCGACGATGCGCAGCACGTCCCAGCGCTGATTCGACAAGGGCATGCAATCGGTGACGCGCACAGTGCCTGTGGCAGTCTCGAATTCGGTTTCCAGGATCAGCGTGCCCTCGCGGTATTTGCGCCGCGTGTTCAGTACCTCCTCTGCCGGCGCGATCAGCCAGCGCCCGTGCTCGGGGTCGCCGAGCAGGGCGGCAAAGCATGCGCCCGAGTCGAAGCGCGGCAAGCACAGCCAGTCGATGGAGCCGTCGCGGCCTACCAGCGCGGCGGCGTGGCAATCGCCGATCAGGGCATAGTCTTCAATCAACAGCGGCATCGGTCAGGCTCGGATTGTGCCAGCGGCCATCTGCCGCGATCAGTGTATCGGCTTGCTTTGGCCCCCAGCTCCGGCGCCGGTAAGGCTTGGCCCAGTAGCCAATCGTGCGGTACTTCTTGGCACCGCCCTTCGTCGACCAGGTAGAGTTCGCGCTGGTCACTGACCAACTCCATCCCCGCGCGCGTGACGCGCGCAGCGGGGCGACTCGCGATGGCTTGCGTGCTCAAGTCGGAGACGACGCACGGATGGCCATCCTTCGGCAGGCGCCGCACCAGACTTGCGCCTATGCGTCCCAATCCGATCATACCGAGCTGCATTTTGAATCTCCTTCTTAAACCTTTTGGCATGGCGTTGCAACGAGGGCAAGGGTCTGCTTACATTCGCTGTCGAGCGCCGATCATTTTGCTGCGCGCTCAAATCGATGCTTGCGCATTTTCTCAAGCGATACCTGTCGGGCAATGCAACTAATTCAGCCTACCCCGCCGGGCGTTTTTGGGAGCTTAGGATCGAGGTATCGGTGCCAGATTAGTGGCAAGCGCGGACTTGTACAGTGCGCTTTCGAACATAGTGCAAGGGGTTGGCCACGGTCCCCGACGTTTGTTCCGTGCGAGACACGTGTCGCGCCCTTAATTTTCGACACTCCGCTTCGTACCGACTTCTGTCGCGCCGATTGGACATTGCCTTTGCAGCAGAAATTTCTCATACTGCCAAAGCGCCAGTTTCAGACAATCTGCTAGTGCTCACGATCGTATCATTAAGGAAAAACCGCTATGACCAAGCCATGCCTTATTTATTTTGACATCGCCGGTAGCCGCGGCGAAGAATGCCGAATTGCCCTGCACGTGGCGGGCGTCGATTTCGAAGACGTCCGTATACCAAGGGAGGAGTGGCCCGCCCTGAAGCCAAAGACTCCGTTTGGTTCTGTACCCATTCTAGAACTCCCTGGCAAACCACCGCTTGCACAATCGAATGCCATCCTCGTCTATATCGGACGACAGTATGGATTGCATCCTAAGGATGATTTCGAAGCGGCGCAGCATGAGGCGTTGATGAATTATGTTGAAGACCTGCGCCATACCGTGGGCCCCACATTACGCATTACCGAGGAGACGCAGAAACGCGCTGTCCGCGAGGAACTCGTGCGCGACTACCTGCCGACCTGGGGCATGAATATCGAGAATCAACTCACCGACCATCCTTTCGTCGGCGGCGACAAGCTGCATGTTGTGGATATCAAGCTATACATGATCGTAAGATGGTTAGGGTCTGGAACGGTCGACCATATTCCGCAGACCTTGTTTGACCATTGCACGAAACTCAAACGTGTCTATAGGGAGGTAAGCGAGCACCCGAGCGTGAAAGCTTGGTTAGATCGCACGACCCGCTAGCGATGCTGAGATGCCCCGCCTCTCCACCAAGCAGTCTGACAGCATCTCACCGACGAACGGTTTGTTGGCTTAGACGGTAGGCACAGCATTTTCCGTAGACCCGAAGTAAAGTGGCGACGCATCAAATACACAACCGAATCAATCGAACCCCCACGCGTAATACAAGGAGTATTAAATGACCGTTAGCCGGCTAGCCCGTCTTGCACTGTTTGGTATCGCTGCTACCGCAGCCAACCTCGTTTTTGCCGATGCGCCAGGGCATTCCCCTCGTCCGTCGCGTCCGACATTTTCTTTCCTGGATATTCCCACTCAGCTGAACGTTGTTCCTGCCCAGGCGCTCAATATTGTGCCGAGCATCTTCGTTGACGGCCACCCGAATCCCGCCCCTGATGGCACTGGTTTAGTGACGCTGTCCACCAGTGATATCCAGGACAAGAATGGCCGTTTAGTAGGTCATCAAACTGCTACCTGCGTCACGCTCTCCATGAACGCCAGCGTCGACACCGAAGCGCCTGGTGAAATCAAAACCTGCCATCAGACCTTGACGGTCACCGGCGTGGGCCAACTGATCCTCAGCGGCACGATCAATCGCACCACTGGCGAAGCGGGTGCTAAACAGGCGCTGGCGATTGTTGGTGGCACGGGCGCCTTCCTTGCTGCTCGCGGCGAGGTGGTGACCTACGGTTCGCCCATCAACCCGAGCTTCCACAACTTTGATGTGTATCTCTTGCCGTTCTGAGATTCGTTGCACTGATTAAAAAGACAGGCAGCTTTGGCTGCCTGTTTTTTTTTGCTTGACGCTTCAGGCGCACGTTCAGCCGTAGCGCTACTGCAGCAGAAGTGGTGCGGAACACGAAAGCGGTTTTCCAATAGCATCTGCGCATCGCCCAACGTGCGCGCGGCATAAGCCGCCTCGAGTCCGATGCTGGCGGAACCGGCGCAAAGTTACGATTTGTGGCTCCCGGGGCATTTCCGCGCGATCGGTGCGTTTAGCGTGGACGCCCACCCAGTGCGGCCCAGCGATGGCAATCCGTGGTGTGGTCGTTCACCATGCCAGTGGCTTGCATGTGCGCGTAGCAAATGGTCGAGCCGACGAATTTGAAGCCGCGCTTTAGCAGGTCTTTGCTCATGGCATCTGACTCAGGGGTTTTCGCGGGGATGTCTTTGACAGAGCCGCGTTCGTGCTGCAGGGGTTTGCCCGCGACGAACTGCCAAACATAGCTGTCGAAACTGCCAAACTCTTTTTGCACGTCGATGAAGGCCCGCGCGTTACCAATGGCGGCGTTAATCTTGAGTCGGTTGCGTACGATGCCAGCGCCGGCCATGAGACGGGCAATGTCTTTCTCGCCATAGCGCGCGACCTTCTTTACGTCAAAGCCATGGAAAGCGCGCCGGTAATTTTCGCGTTTGCGCAAGATGGTGATCCAGGACAATCCGGCCTGGGCGCCTTCGAGTATAAGAAACTCGAATAGCAGCCGGTCGTCATGTCCGGGCACGCCCCATTCCTGGTCGTGATACGCAACGTAGAGCGGATCGTCACCGCACCAGGCGCAGCGCGTCTTCATAGAGGCGGCACCTGCAATTGGAGCACGGCACGTTTGACGCCCGGATCGTCAGGACTGCCGCTAAGCACGAAACCCAGGCCGGCGACAAAGGCCAGCATGCGGTCGTTTTGGGAAAGAATCTGGCCGACCATGTACTTGAGGCCTTTGGCGCGGGCGACTTCAATGAGCGTCGTCATGAGGTGTCGCCCGACGCCGTGATTCTGCCAAGCATCCGCTACGACCAACGCGAACTCGCACGATACGCCGTCGGGATTGGTGGCATAGCGACACACGCCCAACTCCTCCTCAACCCCGTTGTTTTGTCGCACGACAATAAAGGCCATGTCGCGGTCGTAGTCGATCTGAGTGAGGCGCGCCAGCATCGACTGCGTGAGTTCGCGCACAGTGTTCATGAAGCGGAAGTATTTGGATTCCGCCGACAGGTCGCGCACGAATTCTTGCTCCAGTTCCGCGTCTTCCGGCCGCAGTGGGCGCAGCGTGACGTGCGTGCCATCGCGCAGAACCAGCTGGGCGACGAGATGCGATGGATACGGGTGTATGGCCATGTGGCCGTAGCGTTCCAGACCCGGTGGCAGATTTTCCACAACGATGCGCGCATCCACCGCTACCGCACCATGTTCATCGACGATAAGCGGGTTGATGTCGAGTTCGCGTATCCAGGGCAACTCGCAGACCATTTCCGAAACGCGCAAAAGTATGGTCTCTATCGCGGCCATATCCACTGGCGGCATGTGGCGGAATTCACCGAGCAGACGGAATACGCGCGTCGATCGGATCATGTCGGCGGCCAGAAAATGGTTCAAGGGCGGCAGCGCTACCGCGCGATCCCGATGTACTTCCACCGCCGGCCCACCCGCGCCAAAGACAATCGTGGGACCGAAAGTTTCGTCGCGCGTAACGCCTACCATCAGTTCGCGTCCATTGGCCTTGCTCACCATGGCTTCGATGCTGACGCCATGAATGACAGCGTCAGGGCGATTGAGACGGACCTCGTTTTGGATTTCCTGCCAGGCGTCGTGTACGGATTGCAGCGAGCGCAGATTGAGGCGCACGCCGCCGGAATCGGTTTTGTGAATGATATCCGGCGAGGCGATTTTCATGGCCACGGGCAAGCCGAATTGTTCCGCCAACGCCCGCGCTTCGGCGGGTGTATGGGCGATCCCGGTTTTGCTGATCGGGATATGGAAGGCGGCCAGCAGCGCCTTCGCCTCCAACTCGTTCAACACCGTGCGCTGTTCGGCCAGCGCCGATTCGATGATCGTCCGCGCCTCATCGAGCCGCGGTTGCACCGGGTGAGCGATAGACGGCGGGGTTTGCATCAAGAGCTGCTGGTTGCGATAGTAGGCCGAGATCTGTGCAAACAACTCCACCGCCGGCTCCGGCGTGCGGAAGGTGGGAACGCCGGCCTGTTCAAATAGCCTCCGACTGCTTTCCACTTGTTCCTCGCCCATCCAGCAGGTAACCACCGGCTTTTGAGCGAGCCCCAGTGTGGCAACGACCGCGTTCGCGACGTCGAATGCGTCAGTCATCGCTTGCGGTGCCAACAAGACCAATATGCCGTCTACATGTTCGTCGGCCAGACAGGCGGCGAGTGCGGCACGGTAATGCTCAGTGCCGGCGTCGCCCACGATATCGATAGGGTTGCCATGCGACCAGTTGGGCAGCATCGTCTGGTTCAGGATATCGATCGTATGTGTCGACAGTGCGGCCAGTGGGATATCCAGACTGGCGGCACGGTCAGCCGCCATGGCGCCTGGCCCACCGCCATTGGTGATGATGGCGAGCCGGTTGCCGCGCGGTCGAAAATGCGAGAAGAGGGCGCGCGCTGTCGCCAGCATCTGGCCCAGCGTCTGCAAGCGTACTACCCCGGCGCGACGCAGCGCGGCGTCGAAGACGTCGTCAGCGCCGACCAGGGAACCGGTATGCGATTGCGCCGCGCGCGAGCCGGCCAGGTAACGCCCCACCTTGATTAGTAACACCGGTTTCACGCGCGCGGCGGCGCGCAGCGCGCTCATGAAGCTGCGCGCGTTGCGTATGCCTTCGATGTAGAGAAAGATGTTTTCAGTCTTGGGGTCAGCGATCAGGAAGTCGAGAATTTCGCCAAAGTCGACGTCGCTGGAGCTCCCGATGGAAATCACGCTGGAGAAGCCCACATTGTTGGGCCGCGCCCAATCCAGCATGGCCGCGCACACGGCGCCGGATTGCGAGATGAGGCCGATCGAGCCGGGGTTGGCATTGCCGCGGGCGAAAGTAGCATTGAGGTTGATGTCGGGCCGCATGATGCCCAGGCAATTAGGGCCGATAAGCCGTATATGGTGTTGGCGTGCGATGGTCACCACGACGCGCTCCAACTCTGCGCCGGCCGGGCCACTTTCGGAAAACCCTGCGGAAATCACCACCGCGGCGCGCACGCCTGCACGACCACAGGCTTCCATGATGCCCGGCACAGTGGCTGCCCGAGTGGCGATTACCACCAGGTCTACGCGTTGTGGGACGTCCTCGATAGAAGCGTAGGTCGGCAGATCGCCGATGCGCTCATGCGCCGGATTAATGGCGAAAAGTGCGCCCCGATAGCCGGCCTCCTGCATGTTGCGCACGAGAATTGCACCGACGGAATTGGGGCGTTCCGAGGCGCCGATAATCGCGACCGAAGCCGGCTCGAACAGCGCCGTAAGATAATGCTGTTCCTTTAACTGTGGGGGCGCGCTGCGGAAGGGCTTGCGGGTGGCCATGTTATTTCAGGCGGAGCAGGGCGACGCGCCTATTCTATGTCAGCCGGCGCAGGACAAACGCTGACAGAAAAATCTTACGCTAGCGTGACTCACAGACCAGGCTAGCTTTTAATGTCGCTTTTCATGTCGTTTCAAATGTCGCTTTAAGGGAACGTGACGTTAAGGGAGCGTGAAATAGAAGGTCGCCCCGGCGTCCGGTGCGCTTTCGGCCCAGATGCGGCCGCCGTGCCGGCGCAGGATGCGCTGCACGATGGCCAGCCCTATACCCGTTCCGTCAAAACGCTTGAGAGCGTGCAGCCGTTGGAAAGGCTTAAAGAGCTTGTCGATATAGGTCATTTCAAAACCGGCACCGTTGTCGCGCACGTAAAAAGTCGGCTCGGTTTCGCCGGTGAGGCAACCGAAGTCGATGCGCGCCTCTTCGCGTTCCAATGAAAACTTCCAGGCGTTGCGCAAGAGGTTTTCCAGCACCAGCTTGATTTGCACAGGGTCGGCATTGACGCTCAAGCCTTCGCTGATCAGCCAGGTCACTTTGCGATCCGGTGCCTGTTCGTACAGCTCCAGACGGATTTCGTTCGCCAGCTCGCTCAGATCAATCCTGCTGCGGTTGAGCTCCTGCCGGCTGACGCGCGCCAGGTCTAGCAAATCGTCTATCAGCTTACCCATACGCTGGCTGGCCGCGCGGATGCGCTTGATGTGGGAACGACCTTCCGGGCCAAGTTGCTCAGCGTAGTCCTCGTCCAGCAAGTGGCTAAAGCCATCCATGGCGCGCAACGGCGCGCGCAAATCGTGCGAGACGGAATAACTGAAGGCTTCCAACTCCTGGTTGGAGGCCTCCAATTCGGCGGTGCGTTCGCGTACGCGCTGCTCGAGTGTCTCGTTGATGTCGCGGATCATCTGCTGCGCCTTTTTTTCCTCGCTGACATCGATGGCAATGCCTATCAGTGTGAACTGGCCTTCGTGCGCTATACGCAAACCGGTGAAGTAGTGCGGAATCCGCGCACCCGTCTTGGTCAAGATCGGCGCATCGGCGGTCGCCTCGCCGCTCGAGAAAACCGTCTCGATGGCTTTCTGAATCAGAAGCCGGTGTTCCGTATCGAAGAAGTCCAGCGCATTCATCTGGGCGATTTCGTCAGCGCTGTAGCCGCTGACAATTTCGAAATTATGGTTCCAAAACAGCATGCGACGCGAGGTGTCCAGCAGGTAGAACAAGCCGGGTATGGACTCGATAAGTTTTTGCCGGAAGTCGTGTTCGTAGCGCACCTGTTCGTCAGCCTTTTCGCGCTCAGTGACATCGGTGTATGTGGTGACGAAGCCGCCGCCCGGAATAGGATGGCCGTTGAGTTCCAGCACCTTGCCATCGGGACGGACCAGCTTGAAAAAATGCGGGGCAAAGCGCCGTGCTTGTTCGAGACGTACGCGTACCTGAGCTTCTTTGTCGCCGGGGCCGTATTCGTTGCGCGCCGCGTTGAAGCGGACGATGTCTTCCATCATCGTGCCGTCGCGAACGAGTGATTCTGGCAACGCAAGTAGCTGGCGAAAACGGGGGTTGTGGGCGATTAATCTGAGATCGCCATCGACCACGCTGATGCCTTGTCCCATGTGATTGAAGGTGGCCTCAAGGACAGCCGACTTGCGGGCGATCTCCGCGTCTCCCCGCTTCTTTTCCGTGATGTCCTGAGCCGTGCCGTGATAGCCGACAAAATCTCCGTCGTCGTCATAGCGAGGTGCGCCGCGCACGACCAGCCACTTGGGTTCGCCGGCCGAGTCTGATAATTCGTATTCGACCTCGAAGGGCTGGCGTGCCGCGATTTGCCGGCGGTGTGCGGCCCGCTGTTCGGGCGTGAAGGTGGCGGGTTCGATCTCCCAACGTGTTTTACCGATGATGTCTCCCTCGGGGAAGCCCAGTCGCTTCGTCGCATCGCCGCCCATATGGGTGAAACGATCCTCGATGTCGGTTTCCCAGAACCAGTCTGAAGATAGTTCGGCCAGCGCCCGCAGGCGTTGCTCGCTGTCGCGCAAATCCCGCGTCATGTCCCGTGCCAGGCGATTGGCGCGTGCTTTCGAGCGCGCCAGGGCGAGGTAAAGGCTGGCGAGCAGCAAGCTGAATAGCGCGCCGGTGGCTAGGATCAGCTCAGGCATATTTCGGGCGGGAAGCTGACGCAGCCACACGTCATTGGAAAGCACCTGGATATCCCAGCGCCGCCCACCGATAGACAGCGTGGCGTGCTTGCTGAGGCGCGACGCTTCCAGCACTGCCGGCGCGCCGCTGTCAAACACCAGGGTGCGCGGTGCATCGACTGCGTCTACTTCGGAGCCGGCGTCCTCGATGACGGTGCGTTCGCCTTCGCTAACCAAGGTACCGAAGAATTCACGGAACGAGGAGTCTGCTTCGATGACCATCACCACGAAACCTTCGAGCGCCGCGCGACGCTGCTCTAGCGTATCGACGACGGCGCCATTGCGATAGACAGGCGCGCGCAGCACTAAACGCGGCAGCTTGTCGCCTAATTGCGGAATGGTGAAAGGCGCCGAGAGAGATATCTGACCGGTATCACGCGAGCGCTGGATCGGCTCGCGGCTGATGGGCTGGGCTTGCACATCCACACCCAAGGCCTTGTAGTTGTCGTCGGTCGTCTCGAGATAGGTGACGACCACGTATTCTTCGCGGTCGCCCTCCGGATGTATGTCAAAGTCGGCATAGCCGTGTCCGCTCATACCGCGCTCGCGGCGCATCGCCGCGACAAAACCGGCTTTTTGAGACTGCCGCAGATAGCGCTGGAACGAGATGGCTTGCAAGCCGGGTAGGCGCTGCTTGAGTTTCAGGTTTTCGGTGTAGTTGTGGAATTCCTTCGCTGCAACTTTTTCGGAGGCAATGAATAAACCTTGTAATCCGAGTATCACATTGCGATAGTCGTTGAGTCGTTTGTCGATCTGCGCCAGGGCGACGACGGCGCGTGCGTCGAAACGGCTGCGCAGGGCGTTTTCGAGTTGTTCGGCGGTGAAGAAGTAGGCATAGACGCTCACCGCCAGGCCGACCGTGAATACGCTGAGCGCACCCAACCACGACCAAAGCGAGCTAAAACGCGGCGCCTTGATGGAGGGAGCAGAGGGCGATAAAGCCGCGCTGCGGGAAGGGGAGGCCTCGGACATCACCGCAGCTTATAATTTGGCCTTCCCGATTGCAAGGTAACGGATAGTGGAGCATAGCCAAGTCGACACCGTCTCTGCCTGGGTGCGCCGCTTCGCGCCGCTGGTAGCGCCGGCTGGCGTGGTGCTAGATCTGGCTTGCGGCAGCGGGCGTCACGCGCGCTACTTTGCCTCGTTGGGGTACTCGGTCGTTGCGGTCGATCGCGATGTAGCAGCCATCGCCAGCCTCTCCCAGGCAGTGCCTTCGATCGCCGCGCGGGTGGCCGATCTTGAAGGGGCTCCCTGGCCTTACGCGGGCTGCCTCTACGCCGGTATTGTTGTCACCAACTATCTCCACCGGCCCTTGTTTTCTTTGTTGCGGGAGTCGCTGGCCCCCGGTGGCGTATTGATTTACGAGACCTTCATGTTAGGCAATGAGCGCTACGGCCGACCTTCCAAGCCTGAGTTTCTATTGCGGCAGAACGAATTGCTGACGGCCTTCGGTGACACGCTGAGTGTGGTCGCCTTCGAGCAGGGCCAGGTCATGTTGCCTAAACCGGCGGTGGTGCAGCGAGTTTGCTTGGTGAACACCGAAGACGCTAGCCGGCTGAACTTGCCTTAATCGCCTGGGTTTCGTCCGCCAAGATGCGCTGTGCCAGTTGGCCTATGCCTGCCGGTGAGAGATCCTCGGTCGCATAGCGCGCCGCTTCGGTTGGGGGGGTGTAGTGATGGTTTTGCGAGCGCTGGTATTGTGGATCGTAGTGGCGCGCCAACAGTTCATCCACGAGTGTTTCCCATTGGCCGGCGTCGATGAGTGCCTCCCAGCGCGCGAGCGTTTCCTTGCCTTGCAATTCCTTCAGACGCGCTAATTTTTCTTTCAAGCGCACGGGTTCCGCAAGAAAATAAGCGTAGTCACGAATAAGGAACTCGGTGCGCGCTGCCCTGCTGGCCTCGATGCGCAGACTAGCGCCCGCACGCATGGCCACCAATAAGGCGTCCGGCACTTGCAGCACGCCAATTTTGCGACTTTCCGCTTCGACGTAAACCGGCCGCGCGGCATCCAGCGCTTGCAGGCAAGCGAGCAGTTGGCTCTCAAAGCAGCGCTGTCCCGGCTGTGGTGCTTCGGGCAGATCGCCCAGCACGGAACCCTTGTGCGCGGCCAGTTCTTCCAGATGCAGCACTTGTGCGCCTAGCGCTGTTAGCGTTTCCAGCAAACGACTCTTGCCGCTGCCCGTCGCTCCCGTCACGACGCGGAAATGAAAGCGGTGCGGCAACTCGGTGAGTGTTTCCACGACATGGTGGCGATAAGATTTGTAGCCGCTTTCCAGTTGCGCCGCCTGCCAGCCGACTTGTCGCAACACATGCGTCATGGCGCCGCTCCGCTGGCCGCCGCGCCAGCAATAGAGCAGAGGCTTCCAGTCGCGCGGTTTGTCGAGAAAGTGTTGCTCCAGATGTTCGGCGATATGGCGTGCGACCAGCGCAGCGCCAACTTTCTTGGCGGCGAAGGGCGATACCTGTTTGTAGAGTGTGCCAACTTGCACTCGCTCTTCATCGGAGAGCACGGGACAGTTAATGGCGCCGGGCAAGTGATCCTGGGCGTATTCCGCCGGCGTACGCACGTCGATCACCTCGTCAAACTGGGTGATCTGTGCTAGGTTTGCCCTCCAATTCGACATGAAAATTTCAGTCGCAAATCACGCATGGGTACCGAGGTGTGAGCTTGCGACAGCGAGGCTCCGTGGAAATCAAACTAACTCAATTCTCCCACGGCGGCGGCTGTGGCTGCAAAATCGCGCCGGGGGTGCTGACCGAATTGCTGGCCCAGTCGCCCCTGCGCGCCATGCCGCCGGAGTTGATGGTAGGCACGGAGACGTCTGACGATGCTGCTGTCTATCGCTTGAACGACGAACAGGCGCTGGTGGCGACGACGGATTTCTTCACGCCCATCGTCGACGACGCTTACGACTTCGGCCGCATCGCTGCAAGCAATGCGCTGTCTGACATCTACGCCATGGGCGCTCGGCCCATCATGGCCTTGGCGGTAGTAGGCATGCCGCTCGACAAGCTGCCGTTGGCGGTGATCGGCAAAATACTCGCCGGCGGCGAAGCGGTGTGCGCGCAAGCGGGCATACCTATCGCCGGCGGCCATTCCATCGACATACCGGAGCCCATCTACGGGCTGGTCGCGCTGGGGCTGGTGCATCCAGCGCGCGTCAAACGCAACAGCGCGGCTCGCGCGGGCGATGTATTGATACTCGGCAAGCCGCTGGGTATAGGCGTACTCTCCGCCGCCCTGAAGAAAGGACTGCTCACCCCCGCCGGCTATGCCACCATGCTGGCGCACACCACCCGACTCAACACGCCGGGTATAGCCCTCGCCGCCATGGACGGCGTGCATGCCATGACGGACGTGACAGGCTTCGGGCTGGCCGGCCATTTGCTCGAAATTTGCCGTGGTTCACAACTTGCCGCTACGCTGCGCTACGCAGATTTGCCACTCATCAGCGAGGCGGTGGCCTTCGTGCAGGAAGGGATCGTCACGGGCGCCTCCACGCGCAACTGGCGCGCTTACGGTGAGCACGTGGCATTGCCGCCGGCGTTTCTGGATTGGCAGCAGTGCTTGCTCTCTGACCCACAAACCAGCGGCGGTTTGCTGGTGGCCTGTGCGCCGGAAAGCGCGCAGGCGGTGCTGGATGACATGCACCACGCCGGCTTCGCCGAGGCCTGCGTCATCGGTCGGCTTGATGCGGGCGCGGCTCGTATATTCATCCACTGAGACGTCGTCTGAGAGAAACGACAAGCAGGGCGCGTCGGTATAATGGCGCCCATTCTTAATTTTCAAATTGCTCCCATGCGTTATCTGTCCACTCGCGGCCTGGCGCCCACACTCACTTTTTGCGACATTTTGCTAGGCGGGCTGGCGCCGGATGGCGGCCTGTACTTGCCGGAGTCGTATCCCCAGGTGAGCCACGCCGAGCTGGAGGCCTGGCGCGGCTTGCCCTATCACGAGCTGGCATTGCGCGTGATCTCCAAATTCGTCGACGACATTCCCGCCGCCGATCTGAAAACGCTGGTGGCGCGCACCTATACCGCAGAAGTATATCGGCATTGCCGGCCGGGGCGTAATGCAAACGACATTACGCCCCTGACCACGCTGGAGCCGGGCTTGCATCTGCTGGAGCTTTCTAATGGCCCGACGCTGGCCTTCAAAGATATGGCCATGCAGTTGCTGGGCAATCTCTTCGAGTACGTGCTGGCGCAGCGGGGCGAGAACATCAATATTCTCGGTGCCACTTCGGGCGATACCGGTTCGGCGGCGGAATACGCCATGCGTGGCAAGCATGGCGTGCGCGTTTTTATGCTTTCGCCGCATGGCCTCATGAGTGCTTTCCAGCGCGCTCAAATGTATTCGCTGCAAGACGAGAACATTTTCAATATCGCTATCCGTGGCATGTTCGACGACTGCCAGGACATCGTCAAAGCGGTATCCAACGATGCAACCTTCAAGGCCAGGTACAAGATCGGCGCCGTGAATTCCATCAACTGGGCGCGCGTGATGGCGCAGATCGTTTATTACTTCAAGGGCTACTTCGCGGCGACAAATTCCAGCGACGAGCCGGTGGATTTCTCTGTGCCGACGGGCAATTTCGGCAATATCTGCGCCGGCCACATCGCCCAGCAAATGGGCTTGCCTATCCGCCGACTGATACTCGCTACCAACGAGAACGATGTGCTGGATGAATTTTTCCGCACGGGTGTGTATCGACCCCGCGCCCCCGCCGAGACGCATATCACCTCTAGTCCGTCTATGGATATTTCCAAGGCGTCTAACTTTGAGCGTTTCATGTTTGATGTGGTCGGGCGGGACGGTGCGGCGGTGCGCGCGCTATGGGCCAAGGTAGAAGCGGGCGGCAGCATCGATTTGCGTGGTACGCCGCATCTGGCGCGCTTGGCCGAATTCAATTTTGTTTCGGGCAAGAGCAGTCACGCCGACCGCATTGCTACGCTACGAGAGACCTGGGAGCGCTATGGGGTGATGATCGATACGCATACCGCCGACGGCCTGAAAGTGGGCCTGCAATGGCGCGAAGCGGGCGTACCGCTGGTGGTGCTGGAAACGGCTCAGCCGGTGAAGTTTGCCGAAACCTTACGGGAAGCGCTCGGGCGCGACCCCATGCGGCCCTCTGACATGGAGGGCATCGAAGCCCTGCCGCAGCGGGTCGACCTTATGAACGCCAATGTAGAAAGCGTTAAGGCCTACATTGCTGCGCGGGTGCGCTAAAGCGGGGTGATGCGGGTAGTGATGTGGGTAGTGAGGCGAGGCGGATGAATCAGAGGTAAATAACAGCCGGGAAGACCGTGACGGCTAACACCAGGATGAGCCATTCGAGATTATGCCGGGCGAGAAAACCGGTGAAATGTAGAATCAATACCGTGATTGCGACAACATAGTAAAGAATAAACCACATCTGTAAGCCCCCAATGTACTTGTGATAACCCCGCCGCCTTTACAGGCGGCCCGGCTTTTATACCTGTTTCACCCTGACTAGGCAAGGCAGGGCGTCACTTTTCCACATGGCGTAGCGACAAATCGACGGCGCGCACGTCCTTGGTCAAGCTGCCTATCGAAATGCGGTCTACGCCGGTTTCGGCGATGGCCCGCACATGCTCGAGGCTGACGCCGCCCGAGGCTTCTAGCTCCGCGCGCGCGCCTTTGCGTGCATGGTTGAGTGCGACGGCGCCGCGCATAGTCTCAAGATCCATGTTGTCGAGCAGGATCATTTTCGCGCCGCTATCCAGCGCTTCTTCGAGCTGAGTCAGCATTTCCACTTCTATCTGTATGAAAACGTCCGGCGGCCCCAGGCGCTGCGCCAGCGCCAACGCCGGCCGCACACCGCCCGCCGACATGATGTGGTTTTCCTTAATGAGTATGCCGTCGTAGAGGCCGAGCCGGTGGTTGTGGCCGCCGCCACAACGTACCGCGTATTTTTGCGCCAGGCGTAGGCCGGGCAGGGTTTTACGCGTATCGACGATTTTCGCCTGGGTGCCGGCGATGGCCGCGACATAGTCCCGTGTCGCGGTCGCGGTGCCGGAGAGCAACTGCAGGAAGTTCAAGGCGGTGCGCTCGGCCGTCAGCAGGGCGCGGGTTTCGGCCTCAACTTCGCACAGCGTCTGATTGGCGTGAATCGCCGCGCCGTCCTTCGCAAACCAGCGCACGCGCGCCTGTGAGTCAAGTTGTCGAAAGCAGGCATCGAACCAGGCGCTACCGCTCAACACCGCGTCCTCCCGGCTCACCATCACGCCGCGCGCGGGGGTCCCGGCCGGCACAAGTTGCGCGGTGAGGTCACCGCTGCCGATATCTTCCGCCAGCGCGGTGGTGACGTTCCTGGCGATTTCGGCGGCCAGCCGTGCTGAAGTTTCCATAGTGCATGCCGTTATAGGAGGACGAGTTAATTTTACTCGCACGCCTGTTCGAATTGGGATTGCCATGCCGGAAATCATGAATGTCTTGTCCGTTAGTGCCGGTACCTTGGTTGCCGTGATGCTGGGTGTGGTGCTTGTCTATAGGTATGTCCAGGACATCACCCAAAAGCAACACACCGTCCTGCGCAACTATCCCATCATTGGCCATCTGCGCTATTTCTTCGAGCAAATGGGCGAGTATTTCCGTCAGTATTTTTTCACCGGCGACCGCGACGAAATGCCCTTTAATCGCGCGACGCGCGGCTGGATTTATCGTTTGGCGAAAAATGAAGGCGGCATCATCGGCTTTGGCTCTACCTACAATATTCGCGAGCCGGGCGCGCTCATCTTCGTCAATGCACCCTTCGCCATCCTGGAAGAAGAGCGCCATCCCACCCCGGCGTTGGTGATCGGGGCGGACTATTGCGAGCAGCCCTTTGTCGCCAAGTCCATCGTCAATATCAGCGGTATGAGCTACGGCGCGATTTCCAAGCCGGCAGTGCGCGCGCTGTCGCGCGGCGCGGCGCTGGCGGGTTGCTGGATGGATACGGGCGAAGGCGGGCTGAGTCCGCATCACCTCGAAGGCGGCTGCGACATCATGATGCAGATCGGTACCGCCAAATATGGCGTGCGCGATGCTGATGGGCGGTTGTCGCCCGATCGGCTGACGGCGCTCGCCGCCCATGAAAATGTGTGTGCCTTCGAGATCAAGCTCTCTCAAGGCGCCAAGCCAGGCAAGGGTGGCGTGCTGCCGGCCGCCAAAGTCACGGCGGAAATCGCGGCCATACGGGGCATCCCGACGGGCATGGATTCTCTCAGCCCGAATCGCCATCTGGATATCGCCAACGCCGATCAACTGCTCGATCAGATCGCTCGCGTGCGGGAGATCACCGGCAAGCCAGTCGGTATCAAGACCGCCATCGGCGGCTGGAACTTCATGCATGAGTTGTGCGAGGCGATTTTACGGCGCGGCCTCGAATCCGCCCCCGATTTCATTGCTGTGGATGGCGGCGAAGGTGGTAGTGGAGCTGCGCCCCAGGCACTCGCCGACCATATGGCGCTCTCCATAGACGAAGCCTTGCCGCGCGTGGTGGATGCGCTCACCGAAGCCGGCCTGCGCGAGCGCGTGCGCGTGATCGCCGCTGGCAAGCTGGTGACTTCGGCGCGCGCCGCCTGGGCGCTGGCCGCCGGGGCCGATTTCGTGAACACCGCGCGCGGCTTCATGTTTGCGCTGGGCTGCATCCAGTCACTGCGCTGTCACACCAATACCTGCCCCACGGGCGTCACTGCGCACAACCCGCGCTTGCAGCGTGGTCTGGTCGTTGAGGACAAAGCTACCCGCGTGGGGAACTACTGCATGAGCATGAACAAGGAGATCGACATGATCGCCCACTCCTGTGGGCTACATCACGCCCGGGAATTTCGTCGCGAGCACGTGCGGCTTGTGCAAAGCGGCGGCCAGAGCATCGCTTTCAATATGCTTTATCCCTACCAGCAGTCGGGCGCTTGACGCCGGCTCCGCGTGCCTCATGCCGTGTCCAAAAGCCATAAATAGCGGGAAAAGCGCCGCCTTTTCGAAGTATTCGGCCGCTGTACCGCATGGATACTTGCTATTCGGGGATTTAGCACTAAAGTTAATCGGTGACCTGCCGTAATAAGTGCGGCCATGGTGAACGTCCTTAGGACTTACCACTTGGTCTTCGCTGATGAACAGTAGGTGCGTAACAAGCCAATGCTCGCGAAAATTTTATTCAGCGATCTTATCCATAGAGGAGAAAACTATGTCGCATAAACTGACCGTCATTGCCCTGGCGGCAACGATGTTAGGCGCTACGGGCGCGCGGGCCGACGATACCGAGAAAGCGATGTTTAGCTTCGGTGGTTTTGGCACAGTGGGCGTTGTCCATTCCAGCGAGAAGAACGCTGACTTTCAAAACAGCATATTTCAGGCCAACGGTGTGGGCCGCAGCTACAACTGGGACATGAACGTCGACAGCAAGCTGGCGGTGCAGATGACGGCCCACTTCACGTCGCAGCTCTCTGGCGTCGTACAGCTTATTTCGGAGCAGCGCTACGACGGCGCCTACATGCCTCTCGTCGAGTGGGCCAATCTGAAATATGCCTTCACGCCGGATTTCAACATCCGCATCGGGCGCACGGTATTGCCGGCTTATCTGATTTCCGATTCGCGCAAAGTCGGCTACGCCAACCCCTGGGTGCGGCCGCCGGTCTCTCTCTACACCTTGGTGCCGATCACCAACAGCGATGGTATCGATACCTCTTATCGCTTCCGCGCCGGGCCATTCACCAATACCGTCCAGGCGAGCTACGGTCAGAACCAGATTCTGGCAGCGCAAGGTGAGAATGGTCGCGCACGGAAAATTTGGGGTATCTATGACACCCTCGAGTACGGCGCAGCCACCTTCCACGTAGCCTATCAGCGGCTCAACCTGACGATACCGGCGGCCAATCTTCTATTCAACAACTACCGTATGTTCGGCCCAGTGGGCAATGCCATCGCCGACAAGTACGACGTCGATCACAAGCAGGTCACCTTCATGGGCGTCGGCGCCAGCTATGATCCGGGTCAGTGGTTTGTGATGGCGGAAGTTGGCCGGCAAACGGCGAAGGCCTTCATTGGCGATCAGACCGCTTGGTATGTTACCGGCGGCTATCGCGTGGGCAGCTTCACGCCGTATGCGACTTATTCCCACCTGAAGACAACGAGCAACACCTCCGACCCCGGTATTGATCCCGTGGCGGCTGCCGCTGCTGCGGTAGCCGGTTTACCGCCAGGAACGCCGCCCTTTGTGGTCGCCGGTGTGGCGGGCGGTGTCGCCGGCGCGGCAGCTGGCCTGTTCGGTCTACTCAACAGCTTACTGATGGCGACTGATGAACACACCATTTCCGCTGGCATGCGCTGGGACTTTGCCAAAAATGCCGATTTGAAAGTGCAATTCGATCGCATGTATTTGGGCAATAACTCCATGGGCACGTTGAGGAACATAGACCCGGCTAACTTCCGGCCGGGCGGCAACGTCAATTTGTTCAGCCTCGCCGTCGACTTCTTGTTCTAAGGGGAAAAATCATGGTTGCTAAATACATCAAGGCGGGTTTGTGCGCCGCGGCCTTCTCACTGACAGCGGGCACGGCCAGCGCGGAGTTCGTCGTAGTCGTTTCCGCGAAAAGTCCGGTGGGCGGCCTGACTGCGGAGCAGGTCGGCGAAATCTTCCTGGGCAAGGTGAGTAACTTTCCGGGTGGCGGTGCCGCTACCCCTATTGATCAGGCCGAGGGTTCTCCGTTGCGCGACGAGGTTTATAACAAAGTCACCGGCAAATCGGCCGCGCAGATGAAGGCCTATTGGTCGAAGATCATCTTCACGGGCAAAGGCCAACCGCCTAAGGAAGTGGCAGACAGCGCGGCCGTGAAGAAGCTACTCGCTGAGAGCCCCAGCGCCATAGGCTATATCGACAAGGGCGCGCTTGATGGCAGTGTTAAAGCGGTATTCCCGCATTAGCAGAAATGCGACGGAGAATGTTCTCGTCCTATGATTCCCAAGAACATCCGCCTGCTCGGGGTGTGCTTCCTAAAGTTAATGTTGGAATGACCGTAAGTTATGCCATCACCGGATTTCGGGGATGGTCTTAGGGTGTTTTTCGCAGAAAAGTATGTGATGTGCGATCAGCGGGAGTAAACCATGTCGAACAAATTGACCCTTATTGCGCTAGTGGCGTTGATGTTAAGCGCCACAGCTGCCCTAGCCGACGATACCGAAAAACCGATGTTTAGCTTCGGTGGTTTTGGCACAGTGGGCATCGTGCACTCCAGCGAGAAAAACGCTGACTTTCAAAACAGCGTGTTTCAGCCCAATGGCGTGGGCCGCACGCGCAGCTGGAGCATGGATGTCGACAGCAAGTTGGCGGTGCAAATGACCGCCAACATCACCACGCAGCTTACTGGCGTCGTACAGCTCATTTCAGAACAACGTTACGACAATTCCTACATACCGCTGGTGGAATGGGCCAACCTGAAATACGCCTTCACGCCCGACTTCAATATTCGCGTCGGCCGCACGGTATTGCCGGCTTACTTGGTGTCGGACTCGCGCAAAGTCGGCTATGCCAACCCCTGGGTGCGGCCACCGGTGTCGCTGTATTCGCTGGTACCCATCACCAACGCAGACGGCATAGACACTTCATACCGTTTTCGTGTCGGTGAGGTGACGAATACCGTCCAAGCGAGTTACGGCCACACGGTCATTCACGTGAATACGCCTGAGGATAACTACGCCAACAATGTCTGGGGCCTCTACAACACCACCGAATATGGCGCGGCCACTTTCCATATTGCCTATCAGCGGCTCAAGCTGACGGTGCCCTTCGTCAACCACATCTTGGACAACTACCGGATGTTCGGCCCGGCCGGCGATGTCATGGCCAGCCGTTACAGCGTCGACCATAGCCCGATTACCTTTTACGGTCTGGGCGCGAGCTACGATCCGGGCAAGTGGTTTGTGATGGGCGAATACGGTCATCAGAAGACCGATTCCTTCATTGGCGAGCAGCGCGCTTGGTATGTGACCGGCGGCTATCGCATCGGCAGTTGGACGCCTTATGCGACTTACGCGCAACTGCGCACGCTATCGAGAACCTCCGATCCGGGTCTGGATCCGGCCGCCGCCGCCGCTGCTGCCGTTGCGGCCCTGCCACCTGGCACGCCGCCCGGCATCATCGCCCAGGTTTACGGTGGCGCATTCGGCGGCGCTAGTGGGCTGAATGGGTTGGTGAATGCCTTGCTGATGTCCACCAACGAAAACACGATCTCAATGGGCTTGCGCTGGGATTTCGCCAAAAGCGCCGATCTGAAAGTGCAGTTCGATCGCATGAGCCTGGGTAATAACGCCATGGGGACGTTGCACAATCTTGATCCGGTCAACTTTCAGGCTGGCGGCCACGTCAATTTGTTCAGCCTCGCCGTCGACTTCGTGTTCTAAGGAAAAATCATGGCTGCTAAATATATTAAAACGTACATCAACGCAGGTTTGTTGGCCGCGACGTTGGCGCTAACGGCCGGTGCCGCAAGCTCAGATTTCGTCGTGGTCGTTTCTGCGAAAAGCCCGGTGGGTACCCTGACGGCCGAACAGGTCTCAGACATCTTTTTGGGCAAGGTCAGTAATTTTCCGTCGGGCGGGCCGACGCTGCCCGTCGATCAGACGGAGGGTTCGGCGCTGCGCGATGAGTTTTACACCAAAGTAACAAGCAAAGCCCCAGCACAGTTGAAGGCCTATTGGTCGAAGATCGTCTTCACGGGCAAAGGCCAACCGCCTAAGGAAGTGGCGGACAGTGCAGCGGTTAAGAAACTCATCGCGGAAAACCCGAACACCATAGGTTATGTGGACAAGCGCGCCGTCGATGCCAGCGTCAAGGCGGTTTTCGCATTTTGATTGGCAGATGGCAAGCTAGGTAAAAAGGTGCAGATATGTCTATAGGAAAACGACTCGCCATACTCGTGGCGGTAACGCTACTGGGACTGGTTGGAACAGGCTTGTATGGCGCCTTGAAGTTGAAGGATCTGCAAAATAGCTTCAATGAAGTGAACGAACGCTCAGTGCCTTCGCTCATCGCCATGGGCAACGTCAACGACCAATTTAAGGAGGCGCGCGCTTTGATTCTCGCCCTGCTCATGGAAGAGGATGCGGACTTGCGCAAGGCCTTCACGGACAAGATCAAAGACACCGAGCGCGAGCTGGACAAAGCGACCGGCGTGTTCGCGCAAATTCCCGGTTCCGAAGAGGTGGCCAAGGCGCTTGCGCCTATCGTTACCAGTTACATCAAGGCCGTCGATGTGGTGATTTCGGTCGCTGGCAAAAAAGATCAAGCCCAGGTAGAACTATATACAAAGGTCATACCGGCGGAAAAAGTGCTGACGACTTTCCTTACCAAGACGCGCTCGCAATTGCTAGACACCCAAAAGGCGTTGAAGGATCAGGTCGACAGCAACTCACAGCGCTCGATCACCGTATTTCTGGTGGTGACGGCGGTGACCGTGGCGATCGTCGCTGCATTGGGGGTGCTGATGCATCTTTCCGTGACGCGCGCCTTGTCTTCCATGACCACCGCCATGCAGAATGTCGCCTCCAATCTTGATTTTCGTCTGCGCGTCAAAATTGTAAACAAAGACGAAATTGGCACGGTCATGGGCGTCTTTAACAGCCTGCTTGATACGGTGCAATCCAGTCTCAAGGAAATAGTCGGATCGCTGGACGTGCTTACCAATGCCACTACGCGGCTCAGCACTACCTCGCAAGATATCCGCAAGATATCGGAGCAAACCAGCGCGTCGTCATCGGAAGCCTCCGACACGGTAAAGCGTGTCAATTCCAGTATTGAGACCGTCGCCGCGCAAACCGAGCACGCTGAGTCGATCACCCGTGAATCTGAAGAACGGGCGGTCGCCGGCGGCAAGATCATTCAAGAGACCATCGACCACGTTAAATCGATTTCTGAAATCGTGCATCAGGCCGCGGACGACATTTCTGATCTGCGCACACAGATCAGCAGTATTTCAAGGGTCGTGAAAGTGATCAGCGAGGTGGCAGATCAGACCAATTTGCTGGCACTCAATGCGGCCATCGAGGCCGCGCGCGCAGGCGAGCAGGGACGCGGATTCGCCGTGGTGGCGGATGAAGTGAGAAAGCTGGCCGAAACCACAGCAAAGTCTACGCAAGAAATTTCCAAAGTCATACAGTCGGTACAGCAAAGTGCTTCCAGCACGGTAGAACGTATGGAAGTGGCGGTCACCCGCGTCGAGGGCGGCGTGACGAGTTCCAATCACGCCATCGAAGCGCTCAAGGCGATACGCGCTGATACAGATAACGTGCGCACTACCGTGTCGAACATCGCCTTAGCCATCCGCGAACAAAGTGTTGCGACTGGCCACATGTCGGCGCAAATTCAGAAAATCGCCGGTACCTCGCTGGAGGCTTCCGTAGCGGTCGGCGAGACCACACGCAGCACGCAAGAACTTGAGATGCTTGCTGCACGGGTGAATAGCACGGTTAAGCGCTACCAGATCTAATTGGTAACACTTACGCCATCAGGGCCGTAGCAAGTATTAAAGCAACGTCGGTCGTGGCCCGGACGCGGTATGGCAAAAACATACGCATTTCAGATTCTTGAAGTCGCGCGCCGGCCGCCCTTGTGTGGCTTATGCATTACACTTCCATCAGCGCTACAGGCCGCGAGGTTGAGCCATGATGTCGAGAAAATCGGATGCTGTAACTCGTACGTCGCTGCGTATGCGCCTCCTCTCTGAGCCACAAGTTCTTTTTCCAGTTTTTGGTTTGCTCCTGCTCTCGGTGATTTGGGGCGGAACGTGGAGCCTTATCGAGGTCGAGCGCAGCAACGCCGAGCGTACAGCCATATCCACCAGTCGTGAGGTCGTAGAGACTTATGAGGCGCAGGTGTTGCGTGCGCTGCGCGAAATCGATCAGGCCTTGCGCGTAGTCAAATATGCTTACGAAGGGCGCGGCCCAAAGAGGGCGCTGGCGCAACTTAAAGAACGCAGTTTGCTGCCTCCCGACATCGTGTTTGTGGTGAGCGTCGCGGATGAGCGAGGCGACGTCGTCGCCACTACGCGGGCGTCGGAACATTTGAATATCGCCGACCAGGACTATTTTTTGTCCCCGCCTGAGCAGGACAACATGTCAGTAAGCTTGCCGCACCCCGGTCGCAATCCAGGTGAATGGAGCTTGATCTTCAGTCTTGGGCTCGCCAAAGCGGATGGCGCTTTTGCCGGCGTGGTGACGATCAGCGTGGATGCAGCGCACTTTGTCAGCGGCTACGAAACCTCGCAACTGGGTAACCAAGGGGTACTGGGTGTCCTGGGCAACGACGGGGTTTTTCGAGTGAGGCGCACAGGCGAAGCGGTATTTGCTGGCGACAAAATGAACTATGCGAGCAACTTTGTCGGTACGGAGGAGGATGCGGTGTTGCTCGCCATCAATCCTTGGGACGGCGCTCGTCGCTACACCAGCGTACGCCGGCTGTATAAGTTTCCGCTTGCGGTGGTAGTCGGTTTGTCCGAGACCGAGCAGCTCGCGGCCGCGGACAAAAATATCCGCTTCTATCTACTGCTGGCTACTGTGGGGAGTGCGCTCTTAGTTGTGGTGCTTACCGTGCTGGGGCGACTCAGTTGGCAACTTGCGCGCATACGCCAACGCGAAGCGGCGGCCAGGGTTGCCCATGCTCAGCGTGTCGAATATTTGGCCTATCACGATGGCTTGACCGCGCTACCCAATCGCAGTTTATTTAGCAAGCTGTTGAATCAGATCATCGGCCTCGCGCAGCGCAATGATCGGGTGCTGGCCGTACTTTTTCTCGATTTGGATCGCTTTAAGCAAATCAACGACACGCTAGGCCATGATGCTGGCGACCAATTGCTGCAAGAGGTGGCGCGCCGATTGAAAGCTGTCCTGCGCGACAGCGATGCGGTCGCGCGCCTGGGCGGTGACGAGTTCGTGGTGATGCTGCCGGAATTGCTCGACGGTAGCTATGCGGCGATTGCGGCGCAAAAGATACTCACCGCTATCGGCCGCCCCTACGTACTGCTCGGACAGGAATTTCGCGTGACGGCGAGCATAGGGATCAGCATCTTCCCGCAGGACGGGAGAGACGAACAGACCCTGACCAAAAACGCCGACATCGCTATGTATCAAGCCAAGGAAGAAGGGAAGAATAACTTCCAGTTTTATTCGGAAAAACTTAACGCTAATTCGCTGGAGCGGCTGGCCCTGGAGTCGAGCTTGCGACGCGCTCTGGATGCCAATGAGTTTCAGCTCCACTATCAGGCCAAGATGGGCTTGAAGGACGGCCGCATCACCGGTATGGAGGCGTTATTGCGCTGGCAGCATCCAGATTTAGGGACCGTTGCGCCCATGCAGTTCATTCCCGTCGCGGAAGAGACCGGCCTCATCGTGCCTATCGGAAAATGGATCTTGCGCACTGCCTGCATGCAAAATAGCGCGTGGCAGCAGCAGGGCTTGCCCGCCTTAAGCATGGGGGTAAATTTGAGCATGCGACAGTTCTTGCACGAGCACTTATTGACGGACATCGCCGAGGCGCTGCAAGAAAGCGGTATGGCGCCGAGGTTGCTTGAACTGGAAGTCACCGAGCGCATCCTGATGCACGATGTGGATGCGAGTTTGCGTGTTCTCACCGGCTTGAAGGAATTGGGTGTGCGTGTCGCTATCGACAACTTTGGTACGGGCTACTCGTCGCTGGCGATGTTACGGCAGTTCCCGCTCGACACCATTAAGATTGACCGTTCCTTTGTGCGCGGACTCAACGACGATGAAAGCGCTAACAAGGAACTGACGGACGCGATTATCGCCGTGGGGAAGACACTGAGCTTGAAGGTGATTGCCGAAGGAGTGGAAAACATCGAGCAGATGGAATTTCTGCGCGAGCATTCATGCACTGAATTGCAGGGCTTTTACTTTAATAAGCCGGTCCCGGCCGAGCAGTTCGGCCAATTACTGAAGGACGACGTTGAGCGAGAGGCCGCCTAAGAGAATAGCGGACGAAGGCGAGGGTGCTCGCGCGGCGTAGGAAAAACGGGCAGTAAAACAGGTAGTAAAACGCGCGACTTGGGCTTAGCCCCCAGGTCGCGACGAAGGTCAGTAGGTCTCGACGTGGTAACGGCTCTTCTCGCGCAATTGTGGGAGCAGCGCATCCCAATCTTCGCCGTGCAGCTTGCAGATGTCCCGGAAGGCTTCATCCACGCCCTTTTCCATGCCTTTGAGGCCACAGATGTAGATGTAGGCGTTTTCGTCTTTCAGCATGCCAATCACGTCTTCATGACGTTCACGTATCGCTTCCTGCACATACTTCTTGGGCTGGCCCGGCACGCGCGAGAAGGCGAGATTGATATCGATGAACTCCTTCGGCAGATTCATGAGCGGACCAAAGTAGGGGAGTTCACCTGGAACGCGGGCGCCGAAGAACAGCATCAGTTTGCTCTTTTCCTGGTCGGCCATGCGGCGACGCCGCTCGGTCATGCCGCGCATGGGCGCGGAGCCGGTGCCGGTGCAGATCATCATGATGCTGGAACCGGGATGGTTGGGCATCAGGAAGGTGGCGCCATACGGGCCGATGACCTTCACCGGGTCGCCCTTTTTGAGATCGCACAGGTAATTTGAACACACGCCGGTAACCGGCTTGCCGTCGTGATCTTCGACGACGCGCTTTACCGTCAACGACAGATTGTTGTAGCCGGGACGCTCGCCGTCGCGCGGACTGGCCACCGAATACAGCCGCACATAATGCGGTCGCCCGCTGGCTGGGTTGATGCCGGGCGGCAGAATGCCGATGGTCTGGCCCTCCAGCACCGGAAAAGACGTGGTACCGAAATCCAGAATGATATGGCGGATATCCGCGCTGGCGTCTTCCGCCGTGATGCGCAGATTGCCGGCCACCGTGGCGATGACCGGATCTTTTTCGTTGTAGAGGTTGAGGTAGGGATGGGCGGCCGACCAGGGCGGCGAAACATGTCCGCCCTGACCCGACGAGGCGACCGCAGTGATGCGGGCGACGTCGTCGGAGATTTCGCCCGATGTGCCTAGCTCGGGCTGGATCGGTGCCGGCAGTTCATCCCAGGAAAATTGCTCCTCTAGCGTATACGGCTGGGCCTTATCCGCCGGAAACCAGTTGTCGATGGCGCCGGTCGGGCAGGGCGACACGCAGGCGCGGCAACCGTTGCAGATGTCGACCTTGACGACGTAGTTGCGGGCGTCGTGCACAATCGCATCGATCGGGCAGATTTCTTCGCAGGTGTTGCAGCGAATACAGATGCCCGGATCGATCAAATGCTGCTGAATAAGTTCGCCCATTGCCACTCTTTCCCTTGCTAACTTTTAACTGAATCGCACGTATTGGAATTCCGCTGGCTGGTTGTTCACGCCTCGCGCGGGCGGGGAGATCCAGTTGGCAAATTTGCCCGGTTCGGTGACACGACCCATGAGCGAATGCACATAAGCGTGGTCAATTTCATTGGGCAGCCAATCGTGTTGATGGTGCGTCCATTCGGCTTCGGAGAGCACGCGGCCGTCGGGGCTGATATGGCTGCCAGTGAACACGCCGATCCAGCGATGGAAGCCCTTATGCGGCAGCTTGAAGCGGAAGGGGAAACCCGCTTTTTCGATGACTTTATTCCAGCGCCCGATGCCTGCCTCTACATCTTTAATGTAGTCGTCGCGCAGCCGTTCGTTCATGGCCGTCAAAGCCGGCACCTGCTTGATGACAACCTTATCGCCAACAATATCTGGCACGGCGTACTCGGAGCTGTCCAGTTTATGATCGTCGTCCAGCTTGGTTTCCTCGTAGCGCCCCTTGAGACCGTTAGTGTAGAAGCTGGCGGCGTTGGAGGAGACTTCGGCGCCGTAAAGATCCAGCGTCACGCTGTAATGGAAGTTGAGGTATCTCTGCAGCGCAGGCAGATCGATCACGCCCAACTGGCGCAGCTTGGCGATGTCGTCGGTCTTGTGCTGGTTCATCACCTCGCACGTGCGCTGGATGATGCGGCTGATACCCTGCTCGCCGACGAAGAGATGGTGCGCTTCTTCGGTGAGCATGAACTTGGTGGTGCGGGCGAGCGGATCGAAGCCCGACTCGGCCAGCGCCGCTAACTGAAATTTTCCGTCGCGATCAGTGAGGAAGGTGAACATGAAGAATGACAACCAGTTCGGCGTTTTTTCATTGAAGGCCTGAAGAATGCGCGGGTTGTCAGCATCGCCGGAGCGGCGCTCGAGCAGGGCTTCCCCTTCCTCACGGCCATCACGGCCGAAGTGGGCGTGCAGCAGATACACCATGGCCCAAAGGTGGCGACCTTCTTCCACGTTTACCTGGAACAGGTTGCGCAGGTCATATAGCGAAGGGCAGGTCATACCCAGGTGGCGCTGCTGCTCGACTGAGGCCGGCTCGGTATCGCCTTGCGTCACGATAATGCGGCGGAGCGTCGAGCGATATTCGCCGGGGACTTCCTGCCAGGCCGCTTCACCCTTATGGTCGCCGAAGTTGATTTTGCGATCGGCTTCAGCCGGCGTCAGGAAGATACCCCAACGATAGTCCGGCATCTTGACGTAATCAAAGTGCGCCCAGCCTTGCGGGTCGACGCTAACGGCGGTGCGCAGGTAGACGTCGAATTGACTTGAGTCATCGGGACCCATCTCGTTCCACCAGTCCAGAAAGGCGGGTTGCCAGTGCTCAAGCGCGCGCTGCAAGGTTTTGTTGCCAGCGAGATCAACGTTGTTGGGAATTTTTTGCGAGTAATCGATAGACATTTTTGTCACTCCTTGATTTCGAAAAAGAGATTAGACCCGTTCCCAGTTGAATTTGGCCTTGGCACCGCTGCCGTACACCTTCAAGGCACCGGCTTCGCCCACAGCGTTAGGACGAATGAATATCCAGTTCTGCCACGCGGTGAGACGGCCGAAAATACGTGTATCCATGTTTTCGTTGCCGGCGAAGCGCAGGCTTGCCTCCATGCCGGTGAGCGCGTCGGGCGAAAGGCTGGTGCGCTCTTCCAAGGCGATACGGATTTCTTCGTCCCAATCCAGCGTATCCGGCGCGGCGGTGACGAGGCCCAGCACGTTGGCTTGCGCGGCATCGATAGACTTGCCGAGGGCGGCTTTGACGGCGGCGACCGAAGCAGCATCTTCAGCAAAGCGCGACACTAGGCGAGTCAAACCGCTGTTCATGGTGAGCGGGCCGAAGTTCATTTCGCTGAGTGCGAGTGTCGGCGCATCGGCCGCATCGGTATGCAACATGTAGCTGCGGTCTGAAGCCAGCGCCAGTTCCAGCAGGATGCCGACGAAGCAGGAACCCGGCTCGATAATGGAGAACAAGGAACGCGAAGAAACATCAATCCGGCGCAGGGTGCGGCGCAGGAAGTTCGTCGTCTCGCGCACGAACCAGTTCGACTTGAATTTGCTCAGCGTGGCATCAGCCGCCAATACGGCATCAACGCTACCCTTGGTCTTGAATACCCAGGTGCCCACTTCGAGGTCGTTGGTACGCAGAAGCAGAATGGCGTCATCCAGTTCCCGCGTCATGGCCAGCGGCCACCATTTGGCACCGGCGGCAAGTATATCTTCGGCTGTTTGTGGCTGGGCTTCGCTCGGTGCGGACACGGTGAAGGTGGCAATGCGGGTGTCGCGGTCGATGGCGATATCCACGTACTGATAGTGGTAGCCCTTGGCGTCGACGGTGCGCTTGAGCGGAGTGAGTTCCACGCCCTTGCCACCGGGACGATCTGACAACTTGGCCAGTTCCAGGGCACGGGCCTTGATCGCTTCGTCGAAAACTTGCGGCTTGGCGATGTGGTCCACCAGCTTCCATTCCTTGGCGCGGTCGGCCTTCACGCCTTCAGACGTGGTGCAAAAAATATCAGCGTGGTCGCGACGCATCTTGCGCTTGTCGATTAGGCGGGTGAGGCCGCCGGTGCCGGGCAGCACGCCCAGAAGCGGCACTTCCGGCAGGCTGACGGCGGTGGAGCGGTCATCGACCAGGATGATTTCGTCGCAGGCCAGGGCCAGCTCGTAACCGCCGCCGGCGGTGATGCCGTTCAGCGCGGCCATAAACTTAAGGCCGGAATTCTGGCTGGCGTCTTCGAGACCATTACGCGTTTCGTTGGTGAACTTACAGAAATTTACTTTCCAGGCGTGAGTCGACAGACCCAGCATGTAGATGTTGGCGCCCGAGCAAAACATACGCGGCTTACTGCTGGTAATGACGACGCTCTTCACCTCGGGGTGTTCGAAGCGTATGCGCTGAACGGCATCATGCAGCTCCATATCGACACCGAGGTCGTAGGAATTCAGCTTGAGCTTGTAGCCGGGCTTGATGCCTTTGTCTTCAGCAATGTTCAGCACCAGGGTGGCAATGGGGCCGTCGCACTTCAGCGTCCAATGGCAATATTCGGCTGGGGTTCTGTCATAGGTGATAGTCATCTGTCGCTCTCCGTTGAGGCCGCCTTAAAATAAATAACTGTAAATACAAACTAAACGCTAAGCGTGGGCGGCTTTTTTGCTGTTACCGTCATCACGCGACTGTTGGGTAGTCGACTGTTGAGTATGCAATATATTGCACTTAAACTCTTTAAGTCGAAATATTATACAGATTTTGCAATTCCTTCAAGCTCGCGTCAACCGTTTTTTGCGTGGTGTTGATCTTCATATCGGCTAGACCATATAGCTCGCTGCGCTCAGCCAAAATACGGCGCAGGTCGGACATGGCTTCCTCCCGCCCGGTCATGGGACGCAAATCGCCTTGGGCGATAACGCGCTGCATGTGTTCTTCTGGCGTGGTCTGCACCCAAACCGTGTAGCAAGCGGAGCGTAATAGTTCGAAGGTGCTCGCTTCAGTGACGAGGCCGCCGCCTGCGGCGATCACCGCATGTTCATAATGCTCGATAACGCGCTCCAGGCAACGCTTCTCTAGGCGCCGATAAGCATGCTCGCCATACAAGGAAAAAATCTCCGACGAAGGAATGCCGGCCTCGCGTTCGATCTCATCATCCAGCTCAATGAATTGTACGCCGCTGGCTTCGGCTAGTCGCTTACCCAGCGTAGACTTCCCGGCGCCCCGCAGTCCGATCAGCGCGATACGATGGCGCCGCTCCCGCGGGTCTTGTTCGCCGAAGGCGCTGGTCAAAATTTTGCGCGCCTGTACCAGCTTTTTGGGCGAGAGTTTCTCCAGGTATTCGAGGAGCAAGGTCAGTTCGATAGGGTGTTCTTGTCCTTCGCGCAGTAGCTCATTGAGCGAAATATCCAATGCAGTAGCAACCTGGCGCAGTAGCAGCACCGAAATATTTCCCTGGCCGCCTTCAAGTTGCGCAAGATAGCGCTCGGAGACCGCCGATTTGGCTGCCAGCGCCTTGCGTGGAAGTCCCAAGCGGTTGCGCGCGTCGCGTACGCGGTTGCCGAGTTGCCCTAGGTAGGCCTCCTCATCCAGGCCGGGTTTTAATGCGCGTGCAGAGCTTGCCGTCGTCATGGGCTAGTGCCGAAAAAAATGGGGTGAATTTTAATGCAATATAGCACTTGATCACCCAAAACGCTGCATTATAATCACAGGCAGTCGAACCTAAAAAAGGAGCACTCATGACCCCCGAGACTTTTACCGGCCTGATCGCTGAAATCACCGCCCGCATCGCGGGCTTGCCCTTGGATCACAAGCTGGAAGACAAGCTGAATGCCGAGTTTCCCGCTGATGGCCCAGTCTTCAACGGCATTGTTGAAGCTTGCAAGACAGCCGTTGCGGCGGGCTGGATGTGCAACCGCGAGGCAGGCGGCATCAAGTTTGGCCGGGTGGTGAAGCCCAACGATACGATACACGGCTACAGCGTGGATGTAGTCGAAATGGATATCAAGGGGCCGCATCACCGCCACCCCCAAGGGGAAATCGATATGGTTATGCCCCTCGACGGCGATGCCAAATTTGATGGCCACGGCAAAGGGTGGGTGGTGTATCCGCCGAACAGCGCGCATTTCCCTACGGTCACGGGCGGCAAGGCACTGGTGCTTTATCTGCTGCCGGCAGGCGCCATCGAGTTTACTCAGTGAGCCCCGCCTACCTAACCTGAGCTAATCGCCACTAAGCCCACCAAGCTTGGCGCTAAACTAGCGGCTGAACCGGGAGGAGAAAAATGCCGCAACTCAGTTCAGCCGACCAACAGCACACGCCGCCACACGTCATTATCCCGCGCGACTACAACGCCGCGTGGGATCTGCTCCAGCGCAATTTGCAAGCGGGGCGGGGAGCGAAAACCGCTTTTATCGATGATCGTGGCAGCTTGACCTACGGTGAACTGGCCGAGCGCGTAAATCGCTTCGGCAACGTTTTGGTCGGATTGGGTGTAGCACCGGAATCGCGCATCTTGCTGTGCCTGCACGATACGGTCGATTTCCCCGTCGCCTTCCTCGGTGCCATACAGGCCGGCATCGTGCCGGTGGCGACAAATACCCTGCTCACCAGCAACGATTACGACTATATGCTGGGCGATGCACGCGTCCGTGTGCTGGTTGTTTCTGCAGCGTTGTGGCCGCAGTTCGCCAGCATCGTCGGCAAGCACAAGCAACTCAAGCATGTCATCGTCTCCGGCGCTGATGCCAGCGCCCTCTCTGAGGGGCAGTTGCGCCTGAGCGAGGTGCTGGCGCAGTCTGCGCCGCATTTCGAGCCCGCACCCACCACGGCGGACGACATGTGCTTCTGGCTTTATTCCTCCGGCTCCACTGGAGCGCCCAAGGGCACGGTGCATTTGCACTCGCACCTGATTCAGACCGCCGAACTCTACGCCCGGCCCATCCTCGGCATCGAAGAAAGCGACGTGGTGTTTTCCGCCGCCAAGCTGTTTTTCGCCTACGGACTGGGCAATGGCCTGACCTTTCCTATGTCGGTGGGAGCGACCGCCGTGCTTATGGGCGAGCGGCCCACGCCGCAAGCGGTTTTTCAGCGGTTCAAGCAGCACCATCCGACCATCTTTTACGGCGTGCCCACGCTTTATGCGGCGATGCTGGCTAGCGCCGAGTTGCCCGCGCGCGCTGACCTGCATTTGCGCCTCTGTACGTCGGCGGGCGAGGCGCTGCCGGCGGATATTGGTAGGCGCTGGACGGAACACTTTGGCGTGGAGGTGCTAGACGGCATCGGCTCCACCGAGATGCTGCATATCTTCCTTTCCAACCGTCCCGGCGAAGTGCGTTACGGCACCACCGGCAAGGCGGTGCCTGGCTATGCGCTTCGCTTGATCGGCGAAGACGGCAACGTGGTGGAGCAGGGCGCGATCGGTGAGCTGCAAATCAGTGGCCCCACTGCGGCCGTCATGTACTGGAACAATCGCGAGCGTTCACGCAACACTTTCCTCGGGCCATGGACGCGCAGCGGCGATAAATACACCGAAGACGAAGACGGCTATTACCATTACGCCGGCCGCTCGGACGACATGCTCAAAGTGAGCGGCATCTACGTCTCACCCTTCGAAGTGGAAGCCGCGCTGATGACGCACGAAGCCGTGCTCGAAGCCGCTGTGGTCGGCTGCGCGGACATCGATGAACTTATCAAGCCCAAAGCGTATGTCGTGTTGAAATCCGGCATTGTCCGCACACCGGAACTCGCCGAGCAACTCAAACAGCATGTTAAGAACCAACTCGCGCCCTACAAATATCCGCGTTGGCTAGAGTTCAGCGATGAATTGCCGAAGACGGCGACAGGCAAGATTCAACGCTTCAAGCTGCGGCAGACTTGAATAGCATCATGTCGTCAAGCGCGGGCTAACGCTTGACTGCGCATGAATGAAGTGATGTGATAGCCGCCGTCGGACCCGATCATCCTGGAGGAGACAACATGAGCGAATATAAAAAAGAAGGTGTCGATCGTCGCAGTTTTCTGAAATCTACGGCGGCTCTCGCCGGCGCCACCGCCGTAGGCACGCTGGCGCCCTTTGGGCTGGCGCGAGCGCAAGCGACCAAGCTGCGCATAGGGCTGATGCTGCCTTACACCGGCACCTACACGCCGCTGGCGGTCGCCATTACCAATGGCTTCAAGCTGGCGATTCAAGAGCGCGGCGGCAAGCTGGGTGGGCGTGAGATCGAATATTTCCAGGTGGATGACGAATCCATCCCCGCCAAGGCGCCGGAGAATGTAAACAAACTCATCCAGCGCGACAAGGTCGATGTGCTCATCGGCACGGTGCATTCCGGCGTGGCGCTGGGCATGGCGAAAGTCGTACGCGAGACCGGGATAATTTGGATAGACCCCAATGCCGGCGCCGATGAAATCACCGGCGCGCTGTGCGCACCGAATATTTTCCGCAGCTCGTTTTCCAACTGGCAGAACACCTATGCTTTGGGCAAGGTGGTCAGTCAGCGCGGCCACAAGACGGCAGTTTTTATCACCCACAAGTATGCTGCCGGCGAGCAAATGATGGCCAGCTTCAAAGAGTCCTTCGAGAAGGACGGCGGCAAAGTGGTGAAGGAGCTTTTCCTGCCCTTCCCGCAGGTCGAGTTCCAGGCGCTGCTGACCGAGATCGCCAGCATCAAGCCCGATGCTGTGGCGGCCTTCTTCTCCGGCGGCGCCGCGGTTAAGTTCCTCAAGGATTACCAGGCCGCCGGCCTTAAGGGCAAGATTCCGCTCTACGGTCCCGGCTTCCTCACCGACGGTGTGCTGGAGGAGGTGGGCACTGCCGCAGAAGGTATGGAAACCACCCTGCATTATGGCGATGGTTTGGATACGAAAAAGGACAATGCCTTCCGTCTGGCCTACGTCAAGGCCTACAAGCTGCAGCCCGACGTGTTCGCCGTACAGGGCTACGATGCCGGCCAGTTGTTAGCAGCCGGCCTGGAGGCGGTGAAGGGCGACGTGTCCAAGAAAGCGGAGATGATCAAGGCCATGGAAAACGCCAAGATCGACAGCCCGCGCGGCCCATGGACGCTATCCAAGGCGCACAACCCGGTGCAGGACATTTATCTGCGCAAGGTGGTGGGCAAGCAGAACAAGGTGATGGGCGTGGCCGCGAAAGCCCTGGCCGATCCGGCGCGCGGTTGCAAAGCGTAGTTCTGTGAGGTGTGAGAGGTGAGGAGTAAAATTCTCACCTCACTCCTTCTCACCACACTCCGTCAGAGCCCTCGGCGGTTGCTACGCTGAGGGTTTTTTGTTGGAATGCCGTTCGAATACCCGCTGTTTCTACGCCTTACGCCTCGTTCCTCACTGCATAAATGGATTTCGCTTTTTTCCTGATTCAATTACTGAACGGCTTGCAATACGGCCTGCTGCTGTTTCTGGTGGCGAGCGGCCTGACGTTAGTGTTCGGCATCATGGGCATCATCAATCTTGCCCACGGCAGTTTCTACATGGTGGGCGCCTATATCGCCTGGTCGCTGGCGAGTTTGACCGGCAGCTTGACGGCGGCGATTTTGCTGGGCATTCCGCTCACCGTGCTGATCGGCATGGGGCTGGAGCGGCTGCTGTTCCGCCATCTTTATCAGCGCGACCATCTTTACCAAGTGTTGCTCACTTACGGCTTGATTCTGGTTTTTGAGGAATTGCGCAGTGTTGTCTGGGGGGACAATGTTCACGGTGTTGCGGTGCCGGCACTATTGAGCGCTTCGATACCGTTGACGGATACGCTGTCCTATCCCGTTTATCGCCTGGCGATTTCCGGCGTCTGTCTGCTCATCGCCGGCGGCCTCTATCTGCTCATCCAGAAAACACGGCTGGGCATGATGATCCGTGCCGGCGCGTCTAACCGCGAGATGGTGCAAGCGCTGGGTATAGACATCAAGCTTATCTACATGCTGATCTTCGCGCTGGGCGTGGCGCTGGCGGGTTTCGCCGGCATGATCAATTCGCCGCTCTCGTCCGTTTTCCCCAATATGGGCGGCTCGGTGCTCATCATCTGTCTGGTGGTGGTCGTCATCGGCGGCATCGGCTCAGTGAAGGGCGCGCTGCTGGCGTCGCTCATGATCGGCCTGGCCGATACCTTTGGCCAAGTGCTGTTGCCGGAAGTGTCAGGCATGATCGTCTATATCCTCATGGCGGCTGTGTTGCTGTGGCGACCGGAAGGCTTGTTCGCCAGGACCTGACCCGTGCGCCATTCCCGCTTGATCGATGGTTTGTTGATAGCCGCAGTGCTGCTACTGGCCCTGTTTCCCTTCGTGGAAAGCGTGTTCTACACCCAGCTCATCACCAAGGTCCTGATCATGGCGATCTTCGCTATCAGCCTGGATCTCATGGTGGGCTACACCGGCCTGGTGCATTTTGGGCAGGCCGCCTACTTCGGCCTCGCTGGCTATGCGCTGGCGCTGATGGGGCCGCAGTACGAGGCGGTGAGCCTGTGGTGGTCACTGCCGGCGGCGATGGGCGTGTGCGCGCTGTTCGCGCTAGGCACCGGGCTGCTGGCGCTACGCACGCGCGGCATTTATTTCATCATGGTGACGCTAGCCTTTGCGCAAATGCTGTTCTTCGTTTTTCACGACACTAAGATCGGTGGCGGTTCGGACGGCATTTACATTTATGCCAAACCGGAAATGAAAATCGGCGAGACCGTGCTGCTCAATCTGGAAAAGCTCGACCAGTTTTACTACCTGGTGTTGATCCTACTGGTGGCGGTGTATCTCTTCCTGCGCCGCATACTCGGCTCCACTTTTGGGCGCGCGCTGGTCGGCATCAAGGTCAACGAGCATCGCATGCGGGCTTTGGGTTTTCCGGTTTTCCGCTACCAGTTGGCGAGCTATGTGCTCTCCGGCGCGCTGGCGGGCATGGCGGGTTATCTGGCGGCTGTGCAATACGGCTTCGTCAATCCCGAACTGCTTTCTTGGCATCAGTCGGGCGGCGTGTTGATGATGGTCATCCTCGGCGGCATGGGCACGCTGTACGGGCCGGCGCTGGGCGCCTTCGCCTTCGTGCTTTTGCAGGAGGTAATGTCAAATCAGGGGTGGTTCGGCCCCATCGCCAAACACTGGCAGTTGCCCATGGGCATATTCGTAATTCTGGTCGCGCTGTACCTGCCGCAAGGGCTGGCCGGGTTGTTGCAGAAGCTGGGCCGCAAGCCCGAGGTCGATGGCAACGAAGTGGACGTACCGGAAGTGGATATCAAGCAAGTGGACGTCAAGGAAGGGGGCCAGCCATGACTGAAGCCGTACTCAGTACCAGCGGCCTCACCAAGCGCTTCGGCGGGCTCACGGCGGTGAGCAAGGTCTCGGTTGAGTTGCGCGTTGGCGAGGTGCACGCCGTTATCGGCCCCAATGGCGCGGGCAAATCCACGCTCACCAATCTGCTCTCTGGCGATCTGCCGCCGACCGAAGGCACGGTCAATTTTGGCGGCCGCAACATTGCCGGCCTGAAGTCCGACCGCATCTCGCGCTTGGGCGTAGGCCGCAGCTACCAGAAGACGAATATCTTCCTGCCCTTCACCGTCTTCGAGAATTGCCGGCTCGCCGCGCAGTCGCGCACGCCGCACGCATGGCGCATTTTCCACGCCGCGCCGCGCTTCGCCGATATCAACAAGCTCGCGGATGCGGCGCTGGAATTGGCGGGGCTGGCGCACCGGCGCCAGCGCATCGCCGCCACACTCTCGCACGGCGAGCAGCGCCAACTTGAAATCGCCATGTGCCTCGCCACCCAACCGCGCGTGCTGCTGCTCGACGAGCCGCTGGCCGGCATGGGGCCGCACGAATCACAGCGCATGGTTGAGCTCATCCAGAAGCTCGCTGGTGATCACGCCATCATGCTCATCGAACACGATATGGATGCCGTCTTCGCCGTAGCGCATCGGCTTACGGTGATGGTGAATGGCGAAGTCATCGAATCGGGCAGCCCCGCCGAGGTGCGCGCCAGTCCTGCCGTGCAGCTCGCCTACCTGGGCAGCGAGGAGCTCGGCCATGTCTGATCTGTTGCTCGAAGCCACGGGGCTGCACACCTTTTACGGCATCAGCCACATCTTGCATGGCGTGAATTTCACCGTGCAGCGCGGCGAGACCATCGCCCTCATGGGGCGCAACGGCATGGGCAAGACCACGCTCATCCGCAGCATGCTTGGGCTAGTGCGCCCGCGCGACGGCACGGTGCGCGTGCGCGGCGAGGACATGACGCAGGCTGCGACGCACACCATTGCCCGGCGCGGCATCGCCTATGTGCCGGAAGGGCGCGGCATTTTCCCGAATCTATCAGTGAAAGAGAACCTCATCATGGCCGCGCGGGCCGGTGTCGATGGCCGTCGCGAATGGGATTACGAGCGCGTGCTGGCCACCTTCCCGCGTTTGAGCGAACGCTTGAACAACGGCGGTGCGCAACTCTCCGGCGGCGAGCAACAGATGCTCACCATAGGCCGCGCCCTTATGACCAATCCCGATCTGCTCATACTGGATGAGGCCACCGAAGGGCTCGCGCCGTTGATTGCCCGCGAGATCTGGAACATCATCAAAACCATCCGCACCTCCGGCATCGCCACGGTGATCGTCGACAAAAACTACGGCGCCGTCATGGCCCTGGCCGACCGCTGCGCAGTGCTGGTCAAGGGGCATGTGGTGTTTTCAGGCAAGTCGGATGAACTCGCCGACAATGAAGAATTGATGCAGCGCTTTCTGGGCGTTTAGTTTCCGTGTCGACTTTGCAGAGCAGCTTCATCGAAGTCTGCGGCCACAAGCTGGAATACCAGCTCATCCCCGCGCATCAACTCAATCGTCCCACGCTGGTGTTTCTGCACGAGGGTCTGGGCTCGGTGTCCATGTGGCGCGATTTTCCGGCGCGAGTGGCTGCTGCGACGGGCTGCCGCACGCTGATCTACTCACGCTACGGCTATGGCTTGTCGGACGTGCTGCAAGCGCCGTTCACAGTGCGCTACATGCATGACGAAGCCCTGGTCGTTCTGCCCGACCTGCTCGATGCGCTGGAGATCGACCATCCCGTGCTCATCGGCCATAGCGATGGTGGCTCCATCTCACTCATCCATGCCGGCGGCGCGCAGCGCCCGGTGGCCGGCCTGATCCTCATGGCGCCGCATGTCTTCGTCGAAGACATTTCCGTCGACAGCATTGCCCAAGCCAAGGTCGCTTTCGAAAACACCGATCTGCCGCAAAAGCTCGCCAAGTATCACGCCGACGTGAAGCGCACCTTCTGGGGCTGGAATGACATCTGGCTGCATCCCGATTTCCGCGCCTGGAATATCGAGGAATACCTACCCAGCATCATCTGCCCAGTGCTCGCTATCCAGGGCGTGGACGACGAATACGGCACGGTGGCGCAAGTCGAAGCCATCCGCGATCAAGTGCCCAGCGACGTGGACATCCTCGAACTCGCCGACTGTCGCCATTCGCCGCATCGCGATCAGACTGAGGCGACGTTGAGTGCGATGGCAGGATTTGTGGCGAACTTGAGTTCGGCCTCACCGCGTCCATGAACTAACTTTGTCAAAATGAGCGGTTTCAGCATGTTGAAAACATACCGGGGAAGTTGCCACTGTGGCGCAGTCTGCTTCGATGCCGACATCGACTTGAGCGCTGGAACTAACAAGTGCAATTGTTCGATTTGCACAAAGACCAGAAACTGGAACGCGATTATTAAACCCGATGCTTTTCGGCTGCTTTCGGGCGAAGACGCATTGAAGGACTACCAGTTCGGGCAAAAGGTCGGACACCACCTTTTCTGTCGTCACTGCGGCGTGCGCTCGTTTGCACGTGGGTACGTAGAGCAGATCAAGGGGCGCTACGTGTCGGTGCAATTCGCATCGTTGGATAACGCACCTCCACAGGAACTTGTTGCGGCGCCGATCAGATATGCCGACGGACGAAATAACGACTGGGGAAATTCACCAGATGAAGTACGCCATCTCTGAGCCCATTGCTTCCCGATTATCTCTGTTGCTAATTCTGGAAAGTAAGCGGAAGTAAAGGGATATAGTCGAAATAAATTTCACACGCGGCTATTGTTGCAACCTGGTTCTCCCTGCACGGGGCCCGTCACGCACCTTGCGAGGCAGGCGCAGCGTGAAGCCAGTGCCCGGCAAGCCGCGAACGAATTAATGGGGGTACGAACTTCAACGTGCTTGTTGAATCGGATTGCGGAGATTAAATCGGTATTCCCTTATCGTTTTGCCGCAGCGCGATATACCGCGTTGCGCTCCCGCTTGCCGACTGCAACGACAATCACCAACAACACGGTATCCCGCACTTCGTAGACCAAGCGGTAGCCCGCGCTACGCAGTTTGATCTTGTAACGATCCTTGTGCCCCGACAGTTTTGCCGCAGGAACACGCGGATGTTGCAAGCGTTCGGCCAATTTCTTCTTGAACTGCTCGCTCACCGTCGCATCCAGCTTGCGCCACTCCGCCAGCGCCTCGAGATGAAAGCTGAGCTTATAGGTCATCAAGCTTTATCCGCACCAGCGGCTTACCGTCCTTTAGTCGCGCATCGGCAATGGCATTCAGCTCCATATCTTCGAGTTTATCCATCAGCGCTTCATAAGCCTTCGCCGGAACGCAATAGAAAGCCGGCTCATTGTGATTCAAGATCGCCACCGGAAAACCCTCTCCGGCCGCGACTGTCGCCATAGGATTCTTTTTCAGTTCAGAAACGCTCGCCGACGTTTCTGCCAAAATCAAATGCGCCATTTGAGTAAACTCTCATTTATTAATGACCAAATATAGCACTCTGAACAGGTCTAAGCAACGGTCTCGCCGAATAGAGAACAAATCAGGCATTTCAGTAGGCAAAGCGCATCAGAAAACTCCTAGTGCAAACCCCGCGCTTCGTCAGCCCGCTCTTGGTGCTTGCTATCGGCTTGACAATACGTACGTATTTACGTACCATTTAGCCTTCATTGAAGGAGCGCAAAATGCATACACTTACTGCCAGCGAAGCTCGCGCAAATCTGTACCGGCTCATTGACGAGGCCGGAGAGTCTCATGAACCAATCATCATTTCCGGGAAGCGCAGCAGTGCTGTACTGCTCTCTGTAGAAGATTGGAGCGCAATTCAAGAAACCTTGCACCTACTTGCCGTGCCCGGCATGCGCGAATCCATAAAGGCAGGTATGGCGGAGCCACTCGCAAAAAGCGCGAAAGCGCTTAAGTGGTGAGTTGGGCGGTTGTTTATGCCAAGCAAGCAATGAAAGACGCAAAGAAGCTTGCTGCAAGCGGTCTCAAGTTAAAGGCGCAAGAGCTGCTCGCAGTGCTTTCCAACGATCCATTTCAGAATCCACCGCCCTTCGAGAAGTTGGTCGGGGATCTTGCCGGCGCTTACTCACGTCGCATCAATATTCAGCACCGTATCGTGTACGAAGTCTTTACCAAAGAGAAGACCGTTCGTATCCTGCGTATGTGGACGCACTATGAATGAGTGGGCTACTGGCGGCACGAGCTAACGAAACAAATTCGACTCGCGTTTGTTCTTGGCGATGTAAATCAGAACACGCCCAGCGCAATCCCAGAGGCCATGGCTTCACCCAGCTCCTCACAATGTAAGAGATCGTCCTCGCTGACGCCATGCTGCGCGATGACCGGTTCAGCGATGCGCTTCCAACCGTAGCCGAGTGCGATGCGGTCGATTTGCGTGACGGCGCCGCTGCCGTCGTTGTCGGCGCTGATGAACAGCGCGTAGGGCAGGCCGACGGTTTTGCCTTCCGCGGGATAGTAGGTGCGGTCGAAAAAATCCTTCACCGCGCCGGACATGGTGCCGAAGTTTTCCGGCGTGCCGATGATGAGGCCGTGGCAGGTGAGCAGGTCTTCGAGCGTCGTGTCAAAGGCGCGCTTCACCGCCACCTGAATTTCTGTTTCGCGCTGAGCACCGCGGAGTACGGCCTCCGCCATACTCGCGGTATGGCCGCTTTGGGTGTGATAGAGAATCAGCAGCCGCTTGTTCACAGCTTGGCCAGTTGCGTCTCCACGGCGGATAGGTCGAGCGTGGGGACGTGCTTGCGTAGATAATCGGTCGCTGCTTGCAGGACAACCTTGGCCTGTTGAGCCGCTTCTTCGTAGTCGGTGCGATCGAGATCGACATAGCCCTTGTAATCGGCGGTGAGGCGAGCGTGGTAGAGGTTGCCGAGATGTTTGCCGGCGTTCTTGTCCACCACGCCGGGCTTGACGAAGTGCAGGCCGAACATGGTCTGTACGCCATCGTGGCTGGCCGTTTCGATGCCGTGGACGGCGAGCAGGGCGACTACGCTGTGGTAGGCGGCGTAATAGAGATTGGTCACGGCGTTTCGGTAGAGGCTGTTCGCGGCGACCAGCATGGCGGCCGCCAGGTTCTCAGCTGCGAGTTGTAGCTCGGCTTCCGCCAGCTTTAGTTTCTCGTCCATAACACGATCCCTTCGCGTTGCAGCGTGGCGTCGAGCCGGCTGGGCGGCTCGTTGGTGAAAAACGGGACGACTTGAAGATGCGGTGCGTCGGTATCCGTCGAGGACAATGCTGCTTGATCGTCTAGCCAGTGTTGCAGGTGACGATCGCGTGGTGCGGAAAAATACACTGCCACGTCGAGATCGGAATCGATGTACGAGCGCCCGCGGGCGCGGCTGCCGAACACCAGCACGCGCGCCAACCGTGGCTCGACCACGAGCTGGCCGATGAGCTGCGCCAGCCGCTGGCGCTCCAGTGGCGTGAAGTGGTTAGGGAATAGGAATAGGGCGGCTGGCGTTGTCATGCGGGCATTTTACCGCAGCGTCATGGTGTTGAGCTTGGGGTTGCGGGGTCTTGCCGATAGAACTGCCGCAGTTGTTCGTACACAGCGGGATATTCCTTGCGCAGCAGTAGCGGCGTCTCGAAAAAAGCCTCGCTCATGACAGCGAAGAATTCGGCGGGATGTTCGGCTGCGTAAGGGTCGATGGTGGTGTCTTCGCCGTTATCTACGCGCTCGCAGAAATCTGCATAGGCGGGTTCGAAGGCGCCCAGCCAGGCTTGTCGGCTCATGCTCTCATGCAGCGGCGGCATGCCGTCGGCAACGCCCTTCAACATGTCCAGTTTATGAGCGAACTCGTGGATCACCACGTTCATACCATCCGCTTCTTCGGGCCGGTCGAACCAAGAGAGCAGTACCGGGCCACCGTCCCAGACTTCGCCGGCGACTTCGTCCTCATATTCGTGCACCACGCCGGTCTCGTCCATAACGTGGCGCGGAATGACGAAATCGCCGGGATAGACAATGATGCCGACCCAACCGCGATAGGAATCCAGGCCGAGATTCAGCACGGGCAAACAGGCCTGCAGCGCGATGGAAAGTTGCATGTCGCGTGTGAGTGTTAGCCCTTGCGCGCCGTACCATTCCTTCTGCGCCACAAAGGCTAAAGCCAACTTGCGCAGTCTGCTGCGGTCGGCATCGGGTAGGAGGTTGAGAAAAGGCAGCCCGGCTTCCACCTGCGTCCATTCTTCGGACGTGATTACTGGCGGGGGTGAGGTAGATTGCGTGAAGAACTGTTTCAGGGTACGGAGCATGAAAGGCAAGCAGGATTCGTATCGTCGGGTAGGCACTGAATTGGGCCCATTCAATCGGCAGTGCGTAGGTCTTTGAGCAGCACCGCGATGCGGCGCTAAAGCGTGTTTGATTGTAACTCGCCGCACTGACTGATCAAAGCCGCCTCGGTGCGGGCGTGGCATAATTCTGCATGCGGCACCTTTGCCGTTGGGCGTCATCCCTCATTGTGGTTTCCGTCACTCATTCCATTGCCAAGATTGGTGCCAACGAGGCGCCGCTGGTCTTGCTCGCTGAGGGTTTGCCGGCTGAGGGGCAGGCGGGTATCGAGCGCGCGCTGGCGCTCATCAAACCGCTCTACGCCGAACACACCTTAAGCATCGGTGAGGGCGTATGGCCGCATGCGGTGGGCATGGCGCTAGTCGCCGCGTCGCTCAAGCTAGACGCCGAAACAAGGCTGGCGGCCTTGCTTTTTGCGGTGTCGGATTATCTGCCGGATGCCGGCGAAAAACTGGCGGCGGAATTTGGCGCGCCGGTAGCGCGACTGGTCGATGGCTTGCGGCGACTGAATGGCTTGCGACTTTTAACGCGGGCGGCGACCAGCGCCAACGCAGCGCCGGATATAAAAGCCCAGGCGGAAGTGTTGCGCAAGATGTTGCTGGCGATGTCCGACGACATACGCGTCGTGTTGCTGCGCTTGGCGAGCCGCACCCAGACGCTGCGCTATCTGGCGGATCACCCGGATCTGCCGCGCGAAGAAATGGCGCGCGAGAGTCTGGATATCTATGCCCCCCTGGCGAACCGTATTGGTGTCTGGCATTTAAAGTGGGAACTGGAGGATCTGTCCTTCCGTTTCCTGGAGCCGGAAACCTATAAGCGCATCGCGCGCATGCTGGATGAGCGCCGTGTCGAACGCGAGACTTTCATCGAGGAAGCCATTGCGCGGCTCAAGGCTGAGATCGCCGCCAGCGGTATCAAGGCTGAAGTCTATGGCCGGCCCAAGCACATCTACAGCATCTACAGCAAGATGAGTAACAAGCACGTCGACTTCGATGAGGTCTACGACGTGCGGGCGCTGCGTGTGCTGGTGGATGATGTGAAGGATTGCTACACAGTGCTGGGTATTGCGCATCACATCTGGCAGCCCATCCCCAAGGAGTTCGACGATTACATTGCCCACCCCAAGGGCAACAACTATCGTTCATTGCACACGGCCGTGATCGGACCCGGCGCACGCGCACTCGAAGTGCAGATTCGCACGCATGAGATGCATCATCATGCCGAACTGGGCGTCGCCGCCCACTGGCGTTACAAGGAGAAGGCTGCCGCCGACGTGCGCTACGACGACAAGATCGCCTGGCTGCGCCAGCTATTGTCGTGGCGCGATGAAATCAGCGATTCATCCGAGTGGGTGCAACAGTTCAAGCGCGCGGCGCTAGACGACACGATCTATGTACTGACGCCGGAGGGCCGCGTGATCGACCTGGCGCGCGGCGCAACCCCTATCGACTTCGCCTATCGCGTGCACACCGAACTGGGCCATCGCTGCCGGGGCGCCCACGTAAACGGCGCGCTGGTGCCGCTGAATACGCCGCTGGAAAATGGTCAGCGCATCGACATTGTTAGCGTCAAGCAGGGCGGCCCTTCGCGCGATTGGTTGAATCCCGAATTGGGTTACCTCGCCACGTCGCGCGCTAAAGCCAAAGTACGGCAGTGGTTCACCGGGCTGGAAGCGGCGGAATCGTTGGTACATGGCCGCGCCATCGTCACGCGCGAGATGCAGCGCGAGGGGCAGACCGGCGCCAATATTGTCGAACTGGCCCACAAGCTGGGCCATGCCGATGCGGATGCGCTGTATATGGCCGCGGCCCGCAACGAGGTGGGCACGCGCCAATTGCAGGTGGCGTTGCGCGGCGCGGTGGTGGAAGTGCCCGCCGAGCCGACCATACAGGCGCGCCGTAGTAAAGCTGGCGGCAACGACAGCAGCGTGCTTATCGTCGGCATGGACAAGCTGCTGACTCAACTCGGCCGCTGCTGCAAACCGGCGCCGCCGGATCGCATCGCCGGATTTGTTACGCGCGGCAAGGGCGTGTCCATTCATCGCGTCGATTGCAGCAACTTCCGCAACATGAGCCTGCGCAATCCCGAGCGCATCATCGAGGCGGACTGGGGGGGTGCCGGCAGTAGCGCCGGCGCCGCCGGCGGTGCGCTTTACCCTGTTGATATCGTTGTCGAAGCCTACGACCGACAGGGTTTGTTGCGAGACATTTCCGACATACTGTCTCGCGAAAAAATCAACGTCACGGCGGTGAATACGCTTTCGCGGCAGGATCGCGCCCACATGGCGTTCACTATGGAGGTCAGCGGTGTCGCACAATTACAGCGCGCGCTGGGCCTGATAGGCGAGATTAACGGCGTCGAAATCGCGCGCCGCAATTAGCGACTGATAGCCGCTAATTACTGGGCGCTTCCGCCGACAGTTCTAGTAGCAAAGCTTCCTGCGCGCTGAAGCGTGCGCTAGGTGATTTTCCCGAATTGCGTGATTTGCGTGATTTGCGTTTTCGGTAGGTACCATCTGCATCCATTTCCCAGGCCTGACAGTTGTCGACCAGATAGGGCCGCAAACCTTCCTTGATGATGCGGCGCTTCAGGCGGACGTCCAGTACCGGAAAACACAGTTCGATGCGTCGGAAGAAGTTGCGCTCCATCCAGTCTGCGCTGGAGAGCATGACCCGATCTTCACCGTCGGCCAGGAAATAGAAAATCCGACTGTGCTCAAGAAAACGGCCAACGATGGAACGAACTTTGATTTTGTCCGATAAGCCGGCTATGCCCGGACGCAATAGGCATGCGCCACGAACGATGAGGTCTATCGGGACGCCGGCTTGCGAAGCCTCGTAGAGCGCTTCGATAATTTCCGGTTCGCTCAGTGAATTCATTTTCGCGATGATGCGCACGCGCTTGCCAGCGAGCGCATTCGCCACTTCTGCCTTGATCGCCGCGACAAGGTTGGAATGCAGCGTGAAGGGCGCTAGCCAAACGTGATTCAGCTTACTGGCCCGACCCAAGCCAGTGAGTTGCTTGAACGCCTCGTTGACATCTGAACACAACTCTTCATTGCAGGTGAGCAGACCGAAGTCGGTGTAGAGCTTGGCAGTACGCGTGTGGTAGTTGCCGGTACCCAGATGTACATAGCGGCGCAGCACGCTACCCCCTTTTTCGGTTTCCTCACGCCGCACCACCATGAGCATCTTGGCATGCGTTTTGTAGCCGAAGACGCCATACACCACGTGCGCGCCGACGGCCTCGAAGCGCGTTGCCCAATTGAGGTTGGCTTCTTCATCGAAACGCGCCATGAGTTCCACCACCAGGGTGACTTCTTTGCCCTTTTGCGCGGCCCGCAAGAGCTGCTCCATGAGTATGGAGTCGGTCCCGGTGCGATAAATGGTCATCTTGATGGCGATGACATGGGGATCATCCACCGCCTGCTCAATGAAGTCGATCACCGGGTTGAAGGATTGATAGGGGTGATGCAACAACACATCTTGTTTGCGGATGCTGGCGAAAACGTCATAGCGCTTGGCCAGCACCTTGGGCAAGCCAGCCTGAAAGGCGGGGTACTTAAGGTCGGGGCGGTCCACCATGTCGGGCACTTGCATCAGCCGTACGAGATTGACTATGCCGGACGCACGATATAGCTCACTGGGATCTAGCGCGAATTGCTGGAGCAGGAAATCCAGCATGGCTTCCGAACAATTGTCGGCGACTTCCAGGCGTACGGCGTCGCCGAAGTGGCGTTGCGGCAATTCGCCTTTCACGGCTTCACGCAGGTTTTTAATTTCTTCCTCATCGACAAAAAGATCGCTGTTGCGCGTCACGCGGAACTGATAGCAGCCGAGCACGGTCATGCCGGCGAATAACTCGCCTACATGCGCATGCAGAATCGAAGAAAGAAAGACAAAACCGAAAGGCTTGCCGGCGACATGCTCAGGCAGGCGAATCACCCGCGGCAGCACGCGTGGCGCCTGCACAATGGCGGCACCCGAGCTGCGGCCGAAGGCGTCTTTGCCATGCAGCTCCACGGCGAAATTGAGACTCTTGTTGAGCACCTGAGGGAAGGGGTGCGAGGGGTCCAGCCCGATGGGCGTGAGCACCGGCATTACCTGGCGGAAGAAATAATCCTTGATCCAGGCCGTCTGTGTTTCGTTCCAGGCCGCCCGGCGCAGGAAGACGATGCCCTCTTCGGCGAGCGCCGGCAGCACCACTTCGTTGAGTAGCTCGTATTGATCGGCGATCAGCTCGTGTGCCACTGCGCTAACCTGCCGGTAGACGTCCTGGGCGGTACGACCGTCAGGCCCAGCAGAGATGGCGTTCAGCTTGATCTGCTCTTTAAGACCGGCGACACGGATCTCAAAGAACTCATCCATGTTGCTGGAGACGATACAAAGAAAACGCAGGCGCTCCAGCAGGGGAACACTCTCGTCACCCGCTTGTCCCAGCACGCGTCGGTTGAAGGCGAGGAGGGCGAGTTCGCGGTTAAGAAAGTGGTCGGGCGGGAAGCGGCGGGAGACGGATTGCTTGTTCATCGGTGGAGCAGGTCCGGAAATACAGCTCGGGTTCATGCCAGAAAATGCAAGCATGTGATGTCAATCTTACCGCAACGTGACAAATCGGATTTGCGCTGGCGTTTTAGAGGTGTTTTCGCCGGCGCGGTGCTAAAATTCATCGATGGGATACGAACTGATTGCGGCAGTCGATTTAGGCTCCAACAGCTTTCGGCTGCAGGTGGGGCGCGTCATCGACAATCAGATTTATCCGCTGGATTCTCTGAAAGAGCCGGTGCGTCTTGCCGCCGGCCTGACATCCCAAAAACTCCTCGATAGTGCGTCGCAAAGCCGCGCGCTTGAAGCTTTACGCCGCTTCGGTGAACGCTTGCGCGGCTTCGATCCGGGTGCTGTGCGTGCCGTCGGCACCAACGCGCTGCGGGTCGCCAAGAACGCGCCACAATTCTTGCGCCAGGCCGAGGCGGCGCTGGGTTTCCCTATCGAAATCATTGCCGGGCGTGAAGAGGCACGGTTGATCTACCTGGGGGTGGCGCACACGCTGCCCAATCCAGACACGCAGCAACTCGTCATCGACATCGGTGGCGGCTCCACTGAATTCATTATCGGTCGCAACATCGAACCCATCGAACTCGAATCACTCTACATGGGCTGCGTGAGCTACAGCCTCAATTATTTTCCCGGCGGCCGCATCGAAAAGCAGGGCATGAAGGAAGCCGAACTGGCGGCGCGCAAGGAGTTGCAGGCCATTGTGGGACGCTACAAGGAGATCGGCTGGGAAGTAGCGGTCGGCTCCAGTGGCACGGCCAAAGCCTTGGTCGATTTGCTCGAACTCAATGGGTTCTCCGCGCAGGGCATTACGCGGGATGGGCTAGAGGCTTTACGGGCGCTGCTGCTGCAAGCGGGCGATCTTTCTCGTCTCGAGTTGCCGGGCCTGAGGGCGGATCGTATCCCCGTGCTACCGGGTGGGCTGGCCATCATGTCGGCCATCTTCAAGGAATTTGGGCTGACGCATATGGCTTTCTCGGAAGGCGCGCTACGGCTGGGCGTGCTCTACGATTTGCTCGGCCGCTACCATCATCAGGATTTACGCAACGCCACGGTGCAGCAGTTCATGCGCCGCTATCAGGTGGATATGCGCCAAGCCATGCGCGTGGCCGCCACGGCGCGTGGCTTTCTCGGTCAATTACTGTTTGGTGCGCCTGTCGATGTGCTTGATGAAGATCACCCGGATGTGCAGGTGCTGACCTGGGCCGCACTGATGCATGAGATCGGCATTTCGGTGGCGCATACGAGCTACCACAAGCACAGCGCCTACATACTCGCCAATGCCGACATGCCAGGCTTCTCGCGCCGCGATCAGCATCGGCTGTCGCGCGTGGTGCTGGCGCACCGCGGTAAGCTGGAACGGGTGCAGGACATCTTGCGCGATAATCGGGATGGGCTGATTATTTGCAGCTTGCGCTTGGCCGCCGTACTGCATCGCGCGCGCGACGATGCCGCGCTGCCTAAACTTGCGCTCAAGCAAAACGACAAGGGCTTTCAGCTCGCCGTCGACGCCGACTGGTTGGAGGCCTCGCCGCTCACCAGTGCCGCCTTGGAAGAAGAGGCACGACATTGGGCCGGCCTGGGCATGGAACTGCGCATCAAGTCTGGGCGCGGAAAATCGCAGGCTGCGGCATAATCGGTGGGCGCTGGCAATGATGGGCGCGATACCAACCTCGATCGCATGAGCAAAGAGCCCGGTATTGAACTTCGCGCTGAGGGCGATGAGCGCCTGGTGCGCCTTACAGGCGACTGGAAGCTGATCAATCTTGCGCCGCGCTACGCGCACTTCGCCGCCCAGGTGAAGGCGCACGCTGCCGCCGATGTGGCCTGGGACATCCGCGACCTTGACGTGCTGGATTCTGTCGGGGCCATGCTGCTGTGGCGTGCCTGGGGCCATCGCCTGCCGGTGCGGTTGGTGAACCGACCGGAACAAACCGCCATTTTCGAGCGGCTGACCACCTACGAAAAACATCACAAAACGCCGCCGCCGCCGCGTTCTCCCTTCGATGGGCTGATCGTCATCGGCGCCTTGGCTATAGGGTTTTGGCGCCACCTATTGGACGTCACTACGCTGGTCGGCCAACTGCTGCTTGATATGGGCCACATATTGCGCCAGCCGGCAGACATGCCCTGGCGCGAAACATCCGCCAATCTTTTCAAGAGCGGCGTGCGCGCCATGCCGGTCACGGCGCTGGTCGGGTTCCTGATCGGCGTCGTGTTGTCCTACCTTTCGTCACTGCAACTGCGTAACTTCGGCGCCGACATTTACATCGTTAATATTCTCGGCATGGGCATTATTCGCGAGTTGGGGCCGGTGCTGGTGGCCGTTCTGGTGGCGGGGCGTTCCGGTTCGGCTATGACGGCGCAACTCGGCGTGATGCGCGTCACCGAAGAAATCGATGCTCTCGCCACCATGGGCGTGTCGCAAAGTCTGCGTCTGATTTTCCCCAAGGTCGCAGCGCTGGCCATCGCGATGCCACTACTGGTGTTGTGGACCAGTGCCATTGCGCTGATCGGCGGCATGGTGGCGGCGCAGACCCAACTCGATATCTCTTACGGCTTTTTCATCGACACCCTGCCCAAGGCCGTGCCGGTTGCGAACCTCTGGATCGCGCTTTGCAAAGGCATTAGCTTCGGCATGATGGTGGCGTTGGTCGCCTGCCACTTCGGTCTGCGCGTGCGCCCGAATACGGAAAGCCTGTCAGCCAACACGACCGCCTCAGTGGTGACGGCCATTACCATTGTGATCCTGGTCGATGCGGTGTTCGCCATGGCGACGCGCAGTATCGGATTGCCGATATGAACGACGCCGCCGTCCATACGGGTATTGCGCCGGTGTTGGATGTGTCCGGGCTGTCCACCCGTTTTGGGGACCACTGGGTACTCCGCGACGTCAATCTCCAGGTGCAGCGCGGCGAAGTGCTGGGGCTGGTGGGCGGATCGGGCAGCGGTAAGACCACGCTGCTGCGTCAGATGATTGGGCTTTCGCGACCTACGCAAGGCACGATCCGCGTGTTCGGCGAGCCGCTGTTCAACGACGAGCTGGTACGCGAACGCGATCTGCGGCGGCGCTTTGGCATGCTCTTTCAGCATGGTGCGTTGTTTTCCGCCTTCAATGTTTACCAGAACATCGCCTTCCCGCTGCGCGAGCTGCGCGCGCTCGACGAGTCCTTGATTCACGATCTGGTCATGCTCAAACTGGCCATGGTCGAGCTGTTGCCGCGCCATGCATGGCTCATGCCGGCTGAGTTGTCCGGAGGCATGGCCAAGCGCGTTGCCCTGGCGCGCGCCCTGTCTCTAGAGCCGGAGTTACTGCTGCTGGATGAGCCTACAGCCGGCCTCGATCCTGATCGTAGCGAAACCTTCGTGCGCTTGATACGCACTCTGCGCGACCAGCTTGATCTCACCGTGGTATTGGTGACCCACGATCTGGACACGCTGGCGGCCTTGGCCACCCGCGTTGCCGTGCTGGCCGAACAGCGTATACTCGCGCTCGGCACGATGGACGAGATCCTGCAAAACGATCATCCGTTCATACAAAACTATTTCCGCTGCGACCGTGCTCAGCGCGCATTCCAGCAAAGCGAACGCAAATAGGAATATGGAAAGTCGGGCTCACGCGCTTGCCGCTGGCATTTTCACCCTACTGCTGAGTTTGGGGGTTGTTGTTGCCGTGTGGTGGCTTTCGGGCAAACGCGAAGCGGTGAGTGAATATATTCTGGTCACGCAGAAAAGCGTCAACGGCCTCAACCCTCAAGCGCAAGTGCGTTTTCGCGGCATCCGCGCCGGCAAGGTAACGGATATCGACGTCGACGACAAAGACCCGCGCAACATTCTGATACGCATCAAGCTCAACGAAGACATGCTGGTGACGCGCAACACCACCGCGCGCCTAGGCTCCCAGGGTTTGACGGGTTTGGGTTATGTCATGCTCGATGATGACGGCAGCAGTAGCGAACCGCTTAAAGGCGAAAACGGCGAACCGCCGCGCATCGTCATGGCGCCTTCGGGCATCGACAGCCTTACCGAAGCGGCCGGCGATACCATGGTGCAGTTACGCATACTGGCCGAACGTGCCAACGCCTTGCTCTCCGAGCAGAACGTCAATCGCATCGGCCAGACCTTGGCGCATGTCGAGAACGCTTCCGCCAACTTGCAGGGCACCATGCGCGATACGCAGCAAGTGATGGCTGCTCTCAAGCACACCCTGAGCGACGATAATATCAAGCGCATCCATGCCGTACTCGCCAACGTTGAGAAGCTCAGCGGCGAAGCAGCGCCATTGGCCGTCGAGTTGCGTGGGCTGGTAAGCAATCTGCAAGGGCTCAGCAAGCGCCTTGAAGTAACCATGGCGGAAGCCGGCGGCGAGTTAGTCAATGGCACGCTACCGCGCACCAACCAGCTTTTGCAGGAGCTTTCGCGCAATTCGCGTCAGCTCTCACACGTGCTCGAAGAAATCGAGCGTTCACCGCAAATGTTCATCTTCGGGCGCGCCGCGTCCAGCCCCGGCCCGGGCGAACAGGGTTATAGCGGAGCACGTTAATTGCATAAGCGCAACATTATTTTAGCTTGCAGCGCCTTGCTTCTTAGCGCTTGTGGTGGCGGCGGGTCGGCGCTATCCAATGTCGGCTACTACGACTTCGGCCCCCCCAGAATCGCCGACTGGCAAGCCCCGCGACTCGAACTCAGCAGCCTCGATGTTCGCGCGCCCTCCTGGCTGGATAGCCCGGCGGTGCAATATCGCTTGGCTTACGCTAACGATGCACGCCGTGCTAGCTATGTCGAGAGCCGCTGGGTGGCGCCGCCTGCGGAATTGCTGGAAAAGCGCTTGCAGAGACGCTTTGTCAGCAACGCCACGCCCACCGGCAGCCGCTGCCGCCTGCGTATAGACCTCGATGAATTTGTACAGTCCTTCGACAAGCCAGGCAGCAGTAGTGTGCAACTCGATGTTCGGGCGGCTTTGCTCCCTGCTGGTGGTAGCGTGTCCGTGGCGCGGCAGTCGTTCAGCATAGCCCGGCCGTCACCCACCGCCGATGCGCCGGGCGCCATCGCCGCTTTTGGCGTTGCCACAGAATCACTCACCCTTGCGCTGCGCGACTGGCTAGATAGTGCCGAAACGCTAGAAGCCGCGCAACGCTGCAAACCTAGTTAGAGGAGAGAGTTATGCGTCTCGATGACGAACGAGTAAGTGAAAACGTCGAAGACCGTCGCGGCGGAGGCTTCCGCCTAGGCGGCGCGCATCTAGGCGTGGGCGGCGTACTGCTCGCCTTAGCCGGCAGTTATTTCTTCGGCATCGACCCGTCGGTGATATTGAGTATGCTGGGCGGTGGGTCGTCATCGGCGGTGCGTCAGGAAGCGCCTGCGGGACCTCCACCCGCCGAAGATACCAAGGCGCGCTTCGTCTCCAAAATCCTCGCCGAGACGGAAGACACCTGGGGCGATATCTTCCGCAAAGCCGGCCGGCAATACGAGCGGCCCAAGCTGGTGCTGTTCACCGGTTCTACGCCGACCGCCTGCGGTACGGGCCAGGCGGCGATGGGGCCGTTTTATTGCGCCGGCGATCAGAAAGTTTATATCGACCTGGCCTTTTATCAGGATCTGAAAGACCGCTTCAAGGCGCCTGGTGAATTTGCCCAAGCCTATGTCATCGCCCATGAAGTCGGCCATCACGTGCAGAACTTACTGGGCGTCTCCACTAAGGTGCAACACGCCAGGCAGGCCGCCGGCGGCAACCGGGCGCAGGCCAATGAACTATCGGTGAAGTTGGAATTGCAGGCGGATTGCCTTGCGGGTGTGTGGGGCAATCGCATCGACAACGCCAAGCATGTGCTGGAATCAGGCGAGATCGAGCAGGCCCTCACCGCCGCCTCCGCCATCGGCGACGATCGTCTCCAGCAACAGTCGCGCGGCTACGCCGTGCCTGAGAGCTTCACCCACGGCAGCTCCGCCCAGCGCGTGCGCTGGTTCAAGCGCGGCATGGAAAGCGGCGACATGAAGCAGTGCAATACGTTTGAAGCGGCGTCTCTCTAGACGTTTGGTCTCGGTCGCGGCGCCGGCCTGCTTGAGCCGAACTTTCGTACGTTATTAGGGAAACGCTGAACAAGTAGTCGCGAAACGCGACATCGAGTTTGGAACAAATTGAATGGCACGAAATTGTGAGCGAAATCGAAATTCCATCGGAGACTTGCTTGCTTTTGCTGCTTGATCCGGGGAATTTCCCCGCATCCTGCTCATATTGGACGCACCTCTCCTGTCAGTGGACTTCCCCACTTGACGATATTGATCATCGCCAGCATGGCGAAGGCGCGATTCGCGTTCTTTGCCAAGCCACGATAACGGGTCTTGGCAAACCCCCACAAACGTTT
>JBBQGH010000012.1:0-57707 GCA_038322845.1 Gammaproteobacteria bacterium | reverse complement strand
CGGGAAAATGCCTCGTATCAAGCACCAGAAGCGGGCATATCTCCGATGGAATTTCGATTTCGTTCACAATTTCGCCTTGATCAAATTGATCTGAATTTGATGGCGCGCTTCGCGACTACTTGTTCAGCGTTTCCTTAGAAGTGAAATGTCTGTGTGTGGGTTGAACCTCCAAACAAAAGAAGACAGGTCGTCCAGATGGTCAAAGTTTATTCTATCGATGGCGTTACGCCGGTGGTGCATCCTTCCAGCTATGTGCATCCTTCCGCCGTGCTCATAGGCGACGTGATCATCGGCCCTGATTGCTATATCGGGCCGAACGCGACGCTACGCGGCGATTTTGGCCGCATCATCATCGGTACCGGATGCAACATTCAAGACAGCTGCATCGTGCACGGCTTCCCCGAGCACGATACCGTGGTTGAAGATCTAGGCCACATCGGGCATGGCGCGATTCTGCATTGCTGTCGCGTGGCCCGCAACGCTTTGGTGGGCATGAACGCGGTGGTGATGGACAACGCCGTGATAGGTGAAGAGGCCATGGTTGCCGCCATGGCTTTCGTCAAAGCCGGCATGGTGGTGCCCCCGCGTACTTTGGTCGCCGGTATTCCGGCACGCGTGGTGCGGGATTTGTCGCCCGAGGAAATCGGCTGGAAGAGCCAGGGCACTAGCTTGTATCAAACCCTGGCAAAGCGCTCGCTGACAACCATGACCGAAACCGTGGCGCTGACGGAAGTAGAAGCGAATCGCAAGCGCGTCGTCCTGCCCGATATCAAACCCCTCATGGAAGCGCGTGCGGAGTGGGCAAAGAATGGGGCTGAGAGTGGGGCCGAAAGCAGCCCCGAGAGTGGCCCCGATAGCGACCTTGATAGCGGCACTGAGGGTAAGGGGTGAGGCGGGTTGTGCTATTATTTCGGGCTGCAATGACTCGACAACCCCGGCGTTAAAGCGCCCCCAGCGCGTGGTTTTCCGTTACACCCAGTCCATCAAACGCGCTGAAAAGGGTTTCCAAAGAGAGCTCTCCCGATAGGCTTCCCCGCATCAATTCCGCAAAGAAAGAACCAGCATGAAAATTCATGAATATCAGGGCAAGGAAATCCTGAGAAAATTCGGCGTTGCCACACCGCGCGGCATAGCCTGCTTCTCGGTCGACGAAGCGGTGAAGGCGGCCGAAACGCTCGGCGGCAAGGTGTGGGTCGTCAAGGCGCAAATCCACGCTGGCGGCCGCGGCAAGGGCGGTGGGGTGAAAGTCGCCAAGTCGCCGGACGAGGTGCGGCAGTACGCCGGCCAGATATTCGGCATGCAGTTGAAGACGCATCAAACCGGCCCAGAAGGCCAGAAGGTGCGTCGCCTGCTCATCGAAGAAGGCGCCGACATCAAGAAGGAACTCTACGTCGGTATGGTGGTGGATCGCGTCACGCAAAAGGTCTGCCTGATGGCCTCTTTTGAGGGTGGCATGGACATCGAAGAAGTTGCCGAGCACACCCCCGAGAAAATTCACAAGGTCTACATTGATCCGGTCACCGGTTTGACCGACGCGGAAGCCGATGATGTCGCCACGAAAATCGGCGTGCCTGCTGCATCGTTGCCGCAATCGCGCACCGTGCTACAAGGCTTGTACAAGGCCTTCTGGGATACCGATGCGAGTCTTGCCGAAATCAACCCGCTGATCCTCACTGGTGACGGCAAAGTCATTGCGCTCGACGCCAAGCTCAACTTCGATTCCAACGCGCTCTTCCGTCACGAAGACATCGTCGCGATGCGCGATCTCGATGAAGAAGATCCGGCGGAAATTGAAGCTTCCAAATTCGACCTTTCCTACATCTCGCTTGATGGCAACATCGGTTGTCTGGTAAATGGCGCAGGTCTGGCCATGGCGACCATGGACACCATCAAGCTCTATGGCGCCGAGCCCGCGAACTTCCTTGACGTCGGCGGCGGTGCCACGACAGAGAAAGTCACCGAGGCCTTCAAGATCATGCTGAAGAACCCCAAGGTGAAGGGCATCATGGTCAACATCTTCGGCGGAATTATGAAGTGCGACACCATTGCTAACGGGGTTGTCAGTGCTGCGCGCGAAGTCAAACTCTCGGTGCCGTTGGTGGTGCGCATGCGCGGCACCAACGAAGACATCGGCAAGCAAATCCTCAAGGATTCTGGCTTGCCCATTATTTCCGCCGACACCATGGCCGAGGCCGCGCAGAAAATCGTCGCCGCCGTAGGCAGCAGCAAGTAAGAAGGAACGAACATGTCCATACTCATCAATAAAAACACCCGCGTCGTCACGCAAGGCATTACCGGCAAGACGGGCCAGTTTCACACGCGCATGTGTCGTGACTACGCCAACGGCAAAAACTGCTTCGTCGCCGGCGTGAACCCCAAAAAAGCCGGCGAGGATTTCGAAGGCATCCCCATTTACGGTAGCGTTAAGGAAGCCAAGGAAAAGGCCGGCGTGAACGCCTCCGTCATCTATGTGCCGCCACCATTTGCCGCTGCGGCGATCTGGGAAGCAGTCGACGCCGATCTCGATCTGGTCATCTGCATTACGGAAGGCATTCCGGTGCGCGACATGATCGAAGTCAAAGATCGCATGCGCAAGCAGAACAAGAAAACTATCCTGGTCGGACCGAACTGCCCCGGCGTCATCACACCCGACGAAATCAAGATCGGCATCATGCCCGGCCACATCCACAAAAAAGGTCGCATAGGCGTGGTGTCGCGCTCTGGCACGCTGACCTATGAGGCGGTCGGGCAGTTGATGGACCTGGGCCTCGGCCAATCGACCTGCGTCGGTATCGGCGGCGACCCGGTAAATGGCATGAAGCACATCGACGTGTTGCGCATGTTCAACGACGATCCCGACACCGACGCCGTCATTATGGTCGGCGAAATCGGTGGCTCGGACGAAGAAGAAGCCGCCCTGTGGGTAAAGGCCCACATGAAAAAGCCGGTCATCGGCTTTATCGCCGGCGTCACCGCGCCGCCCGGCAAGCGCATGGGCCACGCGGGCGCCATCATTTCCGGTGGCAAAGGCACAGCGCAAGAGAAGCTCGCCGTCATGGAAGCGTGCGGCATCAAAACCACGAAGAACCCGTCCGAAATGGGCAAGCTGCTAAAGTCCGTGATCTAAAAAACACCTTGATAAAAAAGCCGCGTCAGGCAGCAAGCTGGCGCGGTTTTTTTATTGCCATCTGGTTAGAATCAGCGCAGCAGACGACATTGGAATAGTTCATGACTATCTTTCTCAGCGAAGCAGAGGTCAAGTCGGTGCTGACCATGCCGCTGGCCTTGGATGCAGTGGAGTCCGCACTACGCGAGCATGCAAGGGGTGACGCGCTCGACACGCCGCGTGTACGCACGCGCTTGCCCCTAGCCACCTTGCACATGTTGCAAGGCGCGTTGCCCAGCGCGGGCGTGGCGGGCTACAAGGTGTATACCAGCAGCCGTGAAGGGGTACGTTTTCTGGTGCATTTGTATGATGCTGCTAACGGACAGCCACTCGCTGTGATGGAAGCGGATTACCTAGGCATGATGCGCACCGGCGCCACTGGCGGCGTGGCGGCGCGCTGGCTAGCGCGCGAGGATGCGACGGTGGCCGGCTTGTTTGGTGCGGGCTGGCAGGCGCGTAGCCAATTGGAGGCGCTTTGCGCGGTGCGCCCCATCAAGCGCTGCAAAGTCTATGCACGCAGGGCGGAAAAGCTCAGTCATTTTTGTACCGAGATGGCGCTTAAGCTCGGTATCGAAGTCGTACCGGCGGCCAATCCGCGTGAGACCGTGGAAGGCAGCGACGTGGTGGTGACCATGACTACTTCCGCCACGCCAGTTTTCGACGGCGCTTGGTTGCAGCCGGGTACGCACATCACCGCGGCGGGCTCTAATTCACTTATACGCCGCGAAATCGACGAAACGGCGGTCAAGCGCGCTGGTTTGGTGTGCGTGGATTCCCGTGCTGTTGCCTTAAAAGAAGCGGGAGACCTGCTGCCCGCGCTGGAAAAAGGCCGGCTGCACGAGGGCGCGTTGGTGGAGTTGGGCGAAGTCATCGCCGGCCAACGTAGCGGCCGCAGCGCGCGCGAAGAAATTACGCTATTTGAATCTCAGGGCATGGCGATCCAGGATATCGCCGTCGCCGTACGAATTCTTGTCTTAGCGCAAGGGCGCGGCTTAGGCAGCCAGTTGCCGTATTAGGGCGTGTTCACATTCATTTTATCGGTACGAACGGGTGTTTTCGGTCTCAGGGCAAGGCGTGGCTCGCGCCGTATGGCCATTCCCTACAAGCGAGGCGCAACGCCGCCATGAGGCCGAAAACACCCGTTCCCTCCGGGTTGCTTCCCAATGCGCCGGCTGCGGCGTTGCACGCCTTGTTAAGGGAGCGACCATTAACGGCGGCGCGCGCCTTGCATCCGACGCATGGGGAAACAACGCATCCGACAAAATGAATGAGAACACGCCCTAGTGGCCTGCCTCCGAGGCCATAAGCCACGAAAAGATTTGACTCTCCTCGTGTTTAACGGCAAGAATTATGGTTAGATTGCTGTTTCTACGCGAAGTTGAGTTGATATTGGCGCTTAAGCTGATCTTATTTCCGGACGCTTTGCGTCTACTCTCAAGATTCGAAGCTTGGCGTAGCGTCATGCCGCGAACATGGCGGCTTGCATAATAATAACGATCCAACATTTTGTGGCGCTGGTGGGGGTGTTCAATCCCAGATCGCCGCTGTGGCCAGTCAGCTAGCGTGCGTTTCGTCAGGGCCGGAGGCAGTTGCCGCTTCGGCAGCGCCGCGGGGACAAATCGCGCCGTAGTGGGCGGAATAAAGTCGAGATGAGTATTTGAGAGGGAAGATGGATCTTAGCCAAGTACTCCAGGTTGCTAGCCGTTCCGATTCCGGCATGGTGCGCTCGCATAACGAGGACGCCGTGTACACCAATCCTGGCTGCGGGTTGGCGATTTTGGCCGATGGTATGGGGGGCTACAACGCCGGCGAAGTGGCGAGCGGCATGGCAACCACGCTGCTGGGCAGCGAGCTGGAGAAAGCCTTCCGCAAGCAGGCGCCTCAGCATGTGGACGCAGCCGGTAAGCTGTATTCGCACACCGCGCTTGAGGCAGAAATCGCGCGCGCCAATACCGCCATCTACCAGGCAGCACAGAGTCAGCCGCAGTACGCCGGCATGGGCACGACGCTAGCCATCGCGCTCTTTTACGACAACATGATGACTGTCGCGCACATAGGCGATTCGCGAGTTTACCGCTTGCGTGGTGATGAATTTCTGGCTGTTACGCGAGACCACTCTTTGTTACAGGAGCAGATCGACAGCGGCATGATTACGGCGGAGGAAGCGCGCCACTCGCAGAACAAGAATCTGGTGACGCGAGCGCTGGGCGTGGACCCCGTCGTCGAGCCTGAAATTCGTGATTACGATACCATGCCCGGAGACATCTACCTGTTGTGCTCCGATGGCCTCAACGACATGGTAGAGGACGAAGAAATCGCGCTGACCTTGCAAGCGCTTTCCGCGAATCTGGAGTTGGCGGCGACACAGCTCGTACAAGGCGCCAACGACAGCGGCGGCAGAGATAATGTTTCGGTGGTGTTATTGCGCATTCTGCACGAGTATCCGGCGGCACGCGGCTGGTTTGCGCGGCTGTTCCAGTGGTTCAAATGACTTGATGATAGGAACGCGACATGGCTGCTAAGTTGATCCTCAGTATGGATGGCCTGGTGCTCAAGGAGATTCCGCTCTCCAAAGAGCGGACAACGCTGGGACGCAAGCCGCATAACGATATCCAGATCGACAATCTGGCGATCAGCGGCGAGCATGCCGTGATCGTGACGATACTTAACGACTCCTTTCTTGAGGACCTCAATAGTACCAACGGCACGTACGTGAACAGCCAGCCCGTCAAGAAGCATTTCTTGCAGAACAACGACGTCATCGAGCTGGGCAAGTACAAGCTTAAGTACCTCAACGAAACACCCACGCCAACAACCTCCGCCGATTTGGAAAAGACCATGGTCTTGCGGCCGGAGATGATGCAAAAAGTAGCTGAGCAGGTTGCGGCAAAATCCCTGAGCGATACCCAAGTTGGTTTGAATTCGGACGATGCCGTGACCGCGCCCCCGGGAATCGCGTACGGAACCTCGCACGAGATGCCCCGAGCACCAGCCGCTACCCCAGCGCCGCCCGCTCCGGCGAAGCCATTGGGCTTGCCCTTGGGCGTCATCCAGGTGTTGTCGGGCGCAAACGCCGGCAAAGAACTTGAACTCACCAAGAATCTCACTACGCTCGGCAAACCTGGCGTCCAGGTGGCAGTCATCACGCGTCGGCCGCATGGTTACTTTATTACTCATGTGGAAGGCGCGACTTTCCCGGTGGTGAACGGAATCGCCTTGGGTACCAATCCCCATGAGTTGAAGGACCACGACGTCATCGAGCTGACCGGCGTAAAAATGGAGTTCTTCTTCAAGGGTTGATAGTCCGACCCTAGGCGGCGCTTGAGCGAAGGGGAGGGCTTGAAACAGCACGTTGCCAGATATACGCTGGGCTTGATTGTGCTGTTTGCCCTTCTTGCTCATGCCGTGGGCATTTATGAAGTAGGCTTTATCAAACGGCTGGACGCCATACTCTATGACGCCAAAGTGCGGCTCACCATGCCGCAGAGCGTCGATGAACGCATTGTCATACTCGATATCGACGAGAAATCCCTAGGGGAAATCGGTCGCTGGCCTTGGGGGCGCGACCGCATGTCACAACTCGTCGCCAAGCTGTTCGATCACTACGGCATCGCGCTGCTCGGTCTCGACGTGGTGTTCGCCGAAGCGGACGACAGCTCTGGTTTGAAAGTCCTCGACGCGCTGGGCAAAAACCAACTCAAGGGCAGCGCGACTTATATTGCGGCTCTGAAGGAACTGCGTCCCCAACTTGATCACGATGCGCGCTTTGCGCAGACGCTCAAAGGCCGGCCGGTGATCCTCGGCTACTATCTCTCGAATCGTACCGACGGCCTCGCCAGCGGCGCTTTGCCGCCGCCCGTTTTACCGGCAGGCAGTTTCAGCGGGCGCAATATTCCCTTTGTGAGCTACCGGAGCCATGGTGGAAATCTGGCGGAATTTCAGCAGAACGCAAGGGGTGCGGGGCACATCAATCCGATTATCGATTTCGACGGCATTTCGCGTCGTGTGCCGATGATCGCCGAATATAAAGGTGCGTACTACGAGAGCTTGTCGCTGGCCATAGTGCGGGCGATCTTGGGTAACGCCAAGGTAGCGCCCTGGTTCCCCGAAGACCAAGTGTTTTCGTCAAAAGATTACCCGGTCATGGAGGCGTTAGATCTGCTAACGGCGCGCGGTACGCTGCGGATTCCCGTCGACGAGGAGGCGGCAGCACTGATTCCTTATCGCGGCTACCAAGGCAGCTATCGCTATTTCTCGGTAGCCGATGTTCTGGCCGAGCGTATTAAGCCTGAAGAACTCAAAGGAAAGATCGCCCTCATCGGCACCACCGCACCCGGCTTGCTAGACCTGCGCGCCACGCCCGTGAGCAGCACCTATCCCGGTGTCGAAATCCACGCCAGCTTGATCAGCGGCATACTCGATGGCACGGTCAAGGAACATCCGCCTTATGTACTCGGTGCCGAGGTGGCTCTGCTCGTGATCGCGGGCCTGATCATGGTGCTGGTGCTGCCGCGCCTGAGTCCCTTGCCGGCCACCGTGTTGTCAATGTCCGTATTGCTGTTCGTGGTGACGGTGAATCTGGTTTTCTGGCAAGTCAGCAATCTGGTACTGCCGCTAGCAGCCAGCCTCATACTGGTGCTGGCATTGTTCGCGCTGAACATGTCTTACGGTTATTTTTTCGAGTCGCGTACCAAGCGGCAGTTCACTTTGCTGTTCGGGCAATATGTTCCGCCGGAGCTGGTAGAGGAAATGAGCCGGAACCCGGAAAGCTACTCCATGGACGGCCGCAATGCCGAACTGACGGTGATGTTTTCGGACGTGCGCAGTTTCACCACGCTATCTGAAGGCCTGGAAGCCAAGGAACTCGCGCAGTTGATGAACGAATATCTCTCAACCATGACGGCCGTGATCAGGCGCAATCGCGGCACGCTGGACAAATATATCGGCGATGCCATCATGGCGTTTTGGGGCGCACCGGTGGATGATGCCCTGCATGCGCGTCACGCCGTGCTGACGGCGTTGGAGATGCAGGCTGCGTTGAAAGATCTCGATCAGACTTTCGCCACCCGGGGTTGGCCGCCGCTGAAAATCGGTGTGGGCATCAACACGGGTCTGATGACGGTGGGTGACATGGGGTCGCGCGTGCGCAAGGCTTACACGGTGATGGGTGACGCGGTTAACCTGGGCTCTCGACTCGAAGGCCTCACCAAACAGTATGGTGTGGGTATCATTGTGGGTGACGCTACCCGCAACGCAGTGAAGGACATGGTGTTCCGCGAGCTTGATCGCGTGCAAGTCAAGGGTAAGGGCGAGCTGGTCGTTATATACGAGCCGATCGGCCTGGAAAGCGACATTAATCAAGACATGCACGCCGAACTCAATCTCTGGGCCGAGGCGATGCGTGCTTACCGCGACCAGGATTGGGGCGCAGCCGAGGTGACCTTGCTCAATTTGATACGGATGGCGCCGGAGCGGGTGCTCTATGCCATCTACTTGGAGCGAGTGGCGCAATTGCGCCAGCAGCCACCCGATGCAAACTGGGACGGTGTTTGGAAGTTTGAAACCAAATAGTGTGTGAGGAAAAATACAATATGAAAGAGAAGACGTGAAAGTTAGAGTACTCGGGTGCAGCGGCGGGATAGGTGGCAGGCATTTGCGCACCACCTCGTTCCTCATCGATCACGACATACTTATCGATGCGGGCACCGGCGCGGGTGACCTCAGTGTGGCGGAGCTCGCGCTGATTGATCACGTATTCCTGACACATTCACATCTTGATCACGTTGCCTGCCTACCCTTCATCGTCGACACCGTGGGGGATATGCGCAACAAGCCACTCACCGTACATGGCACCCAGGCCACGCTGGAAATCATCCAGTCACACATTTTCAATTGGGCGATCTGGCCGGATTTCGCCGAGATTCCCAGTCGCGAGCGGCCATTCATGCGCTACGAGGTGCTTCAGGTCGGCCAGACGATCACCTTCGAAGGGCGCCATATTACCGCGCTGCCCGCCAACCACACCGTGCCGGCAGTGGGCTATGGCATCGACTCGGGCACGGCCAGCCTGGCCTTTAGCGGCGACACCACGCATTGCGACGAGTTGTGGAAAGCCATCAACAAGATGCGCAATCTGCGTTATCTCATCGTCGAAACGGCCTTCTCCAACCGCGAGCGACACTTGGCAGTGGTCTCGAAACATCTTTGCCCCGAGATGCTCAAGGAAGAGTTGCTCAAGTTGCAACGCGAAACGGAAATTTACATCACCCATCTCAAGCCCGGGCACATCGAACTGACCATGCAGGAAATTGACGAATGCGTCGGCGAATACAGGGCGCACGTGCTGCAAAACAACCAGGTATTCGAACTATGACCAACGGGAATCGCAGCGAAATTAACACTCCGTCTGGCGCAGAGGCACCCTCGCTCGTCTTCCCGGATATGCTCAAGCGTCTACAGCCATTAGCGGCCTTGTCCGCCGACAGCCTGAGCGAGCTGTCACGTCTGTGTCGCATCGAGCACGTCGCGCGCAATCTCGATCCCTACACTGTGCTGGGGCTGGCCGGTCAGGCGGTGTATCTGGTCAAGGGCCAACTCAAGCTGGCTTATCCCGACGCGAGCACCGAGGTCATCGTCGGTGGTAGCGAGACGGCCGCGCGCGCGTTAGGTCGGCACCAGCCGCCGATTGCTTCGGCCAAGGCGGTGACCGATATCGAGCTCGTGTGCATAGACGAAGACGTGCTAGACATCATGCTCACCTGGGATCAGATTGTTTCGGTACACCGTGACGTCACTCAGGCCAAACTAAATGCCCCGGGTGCGCAAGCGTCGGATGCCAAAGACTGGCCCACCATGACGGGAATTTTCGCTGCCGAAAATCTGACGCGAGGCGCTTTTGCCAGTCTGCCGCCCGCGCACATCGACATCTTGTTCCAGCGCTTCCAGCGTATCCAGGTGGTGAGCGGACAAGTGATTATCCGCGAGCGTGACGAAGGCGATTACTACTACCTCATTGAAAGTGGTCGTAGCGTGGTGACGCGTCAAGTGGGTGGCGTCGCGACGGCGCTGGCCGAGCTAAAAGGCGGCGACGCGTTTGGTGAGGAAGCTTTGGTCGCTGACGCCAAGCGCAACGCCACTGTGATGATGAAAACCGACGGCGTCTTGCTGCGCCTGGCCAAACGCGATTTCATCGAGTTGCTACAACAGCCTTTAATGCAAACCTTGTCGCGCGCGGAAGCGGAGCGCAAAGCCGCCGCCGGCGCGGTGTGGCTGGACGTGCGTTTTCAGGCCGAATATCTACTCGACAAGCTGCCGGGCGCGATCAATATTCCGCTGCATGAGATACGCAATCTGTTCGGTTCGTTCGACAAGGAGCGGGAGTATATTGTTTATTGCCAGAGTGGCCGCCGCAGCTCGGCAGCAACGTTTCTTTTGTCTCAGCGTGGTTATAAAGCTTGGCTGCTCGAAGGCGGCTTGCGCGGGCATAAGTAATTCAATATTCGTTCACCAAGGTAAGCAGTCATGCGTACTGTAGTTGCCACCTCACAAGATGCAGGCATTGATGATGTCGCCATCCGCTTGGCGTTCTTCAAGAACCTGCAAACGGTCACCAACAGAATCCATGCGACAGCGAATATCGACGAGATTATGCTGGAGCTGTCGCAGGATATCTGCACCCTGTTCAATGCCGACCGGCTGACCATTTATACGGTGAGCGAGGACAAATCCTCCATTGTCTCCAAGGTCAAGACCGGGCTGAACTCGTTTAAGGATCTCAAACTGCCCATCGCCGAGCAGAGCATCGCCGGTTATGTGGCGGTTTCGAAAAAGCTCATCAATCTCCATGACGTCTATGACGACGCCGAATTGAAGATGCTCGCGGCGGGTTTGCATTTCCTGCAAGAGGTGGATAAGCGCACGGGTTATCGCACCAAACAAATGCTGGTCGCGCCCATCTTGGATGCGCATGGCGGCGAGTTGTTGGGCGTCGTGCAACTCATCAACAACAAGACCGGCGCGCCCTTCTCGCCTGTCGCCGAAGAGGGCATGAAAGGTTTGACCGAGACGCTGGCCATTGCTTTTGCCCAGCGGCAAAAGCCGGCGCATATGGTCAAGTCAAAATACGATCATCTGGTGGCGGATGCCGTGCTCTCCACGGCGGAATTTGATCTCGCCACGCGCTCAGCGCGGCGCAAAGGTGTGGATATTGAAGAGGTGTTACAGCAGGAGTTCCAGGTGAAGTTGGCTGCTATTGGTCAGGCTTTGGCGAAGTTTTTTGCTGTGCCCTACGAACCCTACAAGCCGGACCGCATCAAGCCGATGGATCTGCTGAAAAACCTCAAGCGCGATTATGTCGAGCAGAACCAGTGGGTGCCCATAGAGGAGAGCAAGGAAGGTGTATTGGTCCTCACCATGGATCCCGAGCAGGTAAAGGGTTCGCGCATCGTCAATAATGTCTTTCCTAGAAGCAAGCTGATCTTCCGCGTCACCACGATCAGCGAATTCAAGCAGACGCTAGATCAGTTCTATGGCATGGGCGGCGACAGCGCTACGGTTTCGGAACTACTCTCCGGCCTGGAGGACGGCGAAGACGGCGTGGAGTTGACCACCGATGATCTCAATGCGGCCACTGACAATGAGCTCGTCAAGCTGGTAAATAAGATCATCGTCGACGCTTATCATCAGGGTGCTTCGGACATTCACGTCGAGCCGCGCCCTGGCAAAGAAAAGACCATGATTCGTTTCCGCAAGGACGGATCACTGGCCCCCTATATCGAAGTGCCGGCCAGCTATCGCAATGCGCTATGCGCCCGCATCAAGATCATGTGCGATCTCGATATTTCCGAGCGCCGCCGGCCGCAAGACGGCAAGATCAAGTTCAAGAAGTTCGGCCCGCTGGACATCGAGCTACGGGTAGCGACGATACCCTCCGCCGGCGGCGTTGAAGACGTGGTGATGCGCATACTCGCCGCAGGCGAGCCCATACCGCTCGATAAGCTGGGCATCCTGCCGCTCAACCTGGAACGTCTGAAGTCCGTCGTCGAGAAACCCTACGGGCTGTTTTTCGTTTGTGGCCCAACCGGCTCCGGTAAAACCACCACACTGCATTCGGTGCTGAAACACCTCAACAAGCCGGAAACCAAAATCTGGACGGCCGAAGACCCGGTAGAAATCACGCAAAAAGGCTTGCGTCAGGTGCAGATCAACCGCAAGGCCGGGCTCGATTTCGCCACCATCATGCGCGCCTTCCTGCGCGCCGACCCGGACATCATTATGGTCGGCGAAATGCGTGACAAGGAGACGGTGGCCATCGGTATCGAGGCCTCGCTCACCGGCCACCTGGTGTTCGCCACGTTGCACACCAACAGTGCGCCCGAATCGATCACGCGCTTGCTCGACATGGGCATGGATCCCTTCAATTTCGCCGATGCCTTGCTCGGCATTCTCGCGCAGCGCCTGGGCAAACGCCTGTGTTCCAACTGCAAGAAGGAGTACACCGCCACGCCCGAGGAGATGAAATCCCTGCTCACCGAATACTGCGAGGAGTTGCTCAACACCGGGGTTTTCAAGAAAGACGCCAAGGCTAGCTACGAGGCGGTCTACTCAGAGTGGGTGAAGCTCTATGCGGCAGACAAGGAAAAAGGCTTATTCACGCTCTACAAGCCGGTCGGTTGTGAAAAGTGCAACGACACCGGTTACAAGGGCCGCGTTGGCTTGCATGAACTCTTAGTGGGCTCCGACAAGGTGAAGAAGCTGATCCAGGAACATGCACGCGTAGCGGCGATTCTGGCAACCGGCCTGGACGAAGGCATGCTGACCTTAAAAATGGACGGCATACAAAAGGTCTTGCAGGGCATCACCGACATGAAGCAGATACGCGCCGTTTGCATCAAATAAGTGTTTCGAGTTTCGGGTTTCGGGTTTCGAGTTCTTGGAATAGCGTATGGCAACCATCTCTTGTTTCGAAGAACTGGAGGTATGGAAGAGGGCGCGCGAGCTTGTGCGGGCTGTGTACGGCGTTACTCGCCATGACCTTTTCTCGAAGGACTTTGCGCTTTGCAATCAGATACGCCGCGCTGCAATTTCGATTCCATCCAATATCGCCGAAGGCTTTGAGCGCGATGGACGCCTTGAGTTTATTCAGTTCCTTTCGATAGCGAAGGGATCGGCTGGCGAAGTGAAGGCGCAGCTTTATATTGCGCTCGATCAGCACTACCTGTCGGAAGATGAATTTATGGAACTCAAGCAAAAGCTTACCGAGACGGCCAATTTGCTTGGCGGTTTCATGAAATACCTCGGGCAAAGTGAAGTTCGCGGCGCGAAATACAAACAGAGCTCTGCAACGAAGCGCGACGGCGCAGAGCGCCCAACCCGAAACCCGAAACCCGAAACCCGAAACCTGGATCCATCGTGATGGATACCATAGACGACCTTTTTCGACGCTTCGAGCAACTTAACGAAATTGGCGCTGCGCTGTCGCACGAGCGTGACATCAACACGCTGCTAGAAAATATACTCATCGCTGCCAAAGCGATCACCCGCGCCGATGGCGGCACTTTGTATCGCGTGACCGAAGACGAGCACAATCTGCGCTTCGAAATTCTGCGCAACGACACGCTCAAGATCGCCATGGGCGGCACCTCGGGCAACGCCATTCCGTTTCCGCTATTACCCTTGCGTACGGAAACTGGCGAAGAAAACAACGCGATGGTCGCCGCCTACGCAGCGATCCAACAGAAGACGGTCAACATCGCCGACGCCTATCAAGCGGAAGGTTTCGATTTTTCCGGCACGCGTACCTTCGACGAGCGCACCGGCTACCGTTCGCAGTCCTTCTTAACGGTGCCGATGAAGAACCACGAGAATGAAGTGATTGGCGTGCTCCAACTCATTAATTCCCTAGATCCGGACACGCACCAGGTTGTCGCTTTCTCGGCGGCGGATCAGCGCCTGGCGGAATCACTCGCCTCGCAAGCGGCGATTGCGCTGACCAACCGCCAATTGATCTCGCAATTAGAAGCGCTCTTTGAGTCCTTCATCCACCTGATCAACGTGGCCATCGACGAAAAATCGCCCTACACCGGCGGACATTGCGAGCGCGTGCCGACGCTGACCATGATGCTGGCCGAGGCGGTGAATGAGACGAAGACCGGCCCACTCGCCGACTTCACCATGACGGACAAAGACCGCTACGAACTAAAAATCGCCGGTCTGTTGCACGATTGCGGCAAGGTGACGACGCCGGTGCATGTGGTCGACAAGGCCACCAAGTTGCAAACTCTGTTCGATCGCATCAACCTCATCGACACGCGCTTCGAAGTGCTCAAGCGCGATGGCGAAATTGCCATGCTTCGCGCCCAATTGGTTCTTCGGCCGCAACAGCATGCCGCCGAAGAAACCAAGCTGGCGCAGGCTTGCGCAGCGCGCTTCGCCAGCCTGGACGACGACCGCGCCTTCTTGCAGCAGGCGAATATCGGTGGTGAAGCCATGACACCGGCCGACCAGGAGCGTGTCATGCACATCGGCACCGGCTATAGTTGGACCGGCGTCAACGGCAAGCGGCAAAATTTCCTCACCGCCGACGAACTGGAAAACCTCATGATCCGCGCCGGCACGCTGACTCAAGCCGAGCGCGGCATCATTAACCACCACATCGTCGCCACCATCAAGATGCTGGAGCAATTGCCCTGGCCCAAACATTTGAAGAACGTCCCCGAATACGCCGGCGGGCATCACGAGCGCATGGACGGCAAGGGCTATCCGCGCGGTCTCAAGCGCGAGCAAATGTCGATACAAGCCCGCATCATGGGCATCGCCGACATCTTCGAAGCCCTCACCGCCCGCGACCGCCCCTACAAGCGCGGGAAGAGTTTGTCCGAGTCGCTGCATATATTGGGCAAGTTCAAGCAGAACGGCCATATCGACCCGGACTTGTTCGATATCTTTGTGCGGCAGAAGGTCTTTCTTAAATACGCGGAGAGCTTTCTCGATGCCGATCAGATTGATGGTGTCGATGAGGCAAATATCCCCGGCTATAATGCGGGCATGACACTGTGACCTATTTAACGCTTTGCTGCACTGCGGCTTAGTGACAAAATGGGTCACATCCTGCCGCCACCGCCAGAACCAGTTCGAACTCAGAAATTTTGTATTTTTTAAATCAGTAACTTAACGGGCTGGCAAGTCTGGCACAACTGTTGCATAGAATCAGCCATGAGTTGGAGGCTAAGTGGGCCTTCCAGCCATACATCTCAACCACGAAGGAGAGCCGCATGAACAAGATCCAAAAAGGTTTTACGCTGATCGAACTGATGATCGTGGTCGCGATCATCGGCATATTGGCCGCCATCGCCATTCCCCAGTATCAGGACTACATAACGCGGGCCAAGCTATCCAAATCTGTTAGTTTCGTGGATCCAGTTAAGCTGGCGATGGCTAATTATGCGCAAGAGAACGCAGGTACCTTTCCTTCAAGCGGGAGTGCCTGGACGACAATCGGCCTGAGCGCTGCGCCGACAGCGACCACAGAGGTATCGGGTGTCACGACTACGGGTACCACGGGTGCCATCGTAATTACCTTGCAAGGTATAGGTACTGGCTACAACACCTCCACTGTTACATTCACACCAACTGTGGGTTCTACTGCGGTTTCGTGGGCTGCTACATGTAGCTATAGCCATGCCAATATGACGAAAGTCTTTGGTTGCTAGTATTAAACTAGTCGCAGAAGGGGCGCCTTTCAGGCGCCCTTTTTGTTTGGTCTTGCTTGGGCAGATCGTTTTCAAGCGCTCGTAGCTTGAGTGTGGCAACCGTCAAGCCGAGATCACGACTGGCCAGATAAGCCTGTCGCGCCTCGTTGAAGCAGCCGAATTGTTCGAACACCAGCCCTCGCGCATAGTGAGCCGCGCCAAATTGGCCATTGAGTTCAATGGCCCGATCTAGGTCGGCCATGGTTGGTCCATACTCATGTAGCGCATAGTGCGCCGAGCCGCGCTGATAATAGCTTTGAGAAACTTTCGGGTTTTGCCTTATCGAACTCGTGAAGCTCTGGATGGCATCAAGGTAGGCTTTGTCCCGCAGTTGTTGCAATCCCAGGTTATATAAAATTCTGTCCGACCCCGGCATTGCCTCTGAGCGCAGTTTTGCTGCCGCATCCTGCCAAACCCGTCCTTCACTGGATAGGCTTTCAAGCCGGTTTTCTGAAGATGTCATCACCGTGGGCATAGCCAGGACAAATATTCCCAGCACTATCGGCCAGCGCAATCGATGGAGCAGGGCCAGCGCCATCACCACAAAGCCCGGCGCCCAGAGATAGCTACGGTAGAGTACAAACGGTTCCTGAAGGCGAACGGTGGAGAGTTCGGTCATGTACAGCAGCCAAGCGTAGAGTAGCCCGCAGCCGAACAGTGCCGCATGGCCGCTTCGGCGCGTTAAGTACAATCCGGCCAGCGGTAATGCCAAAAAAAATGCGACGAGTGGAAATGTCTTTGCATCATTCCACATCGCCGTAAAGTCGATGCGCATATCTGCCGACATCGTGCCAACGTCGGGGAGCAGCCAATACTTAATGTAATCAAAAAACAGATTGGCTTGAATCACTGCGCTTACCAGCCAAGCGCCTAGTGCGCTATGAATCAGAGGCAGATTTTTTATCTGCAACGCAACGTCTCCTCCACTCACTTCGTACCGCGTGGCAACGACATATTTCATTGATATCAATACCGCGATGGCAGCAGGTAGGCAAAGCGCAAGGTAGATGGCGATGCGCTTCACCTTGACACGCCATTCGACCGGATGCAGCTGGGCAAATACCGCAGCTGCCAGCGGGAGCAAAATCGCATGCTCTTTGGAGAACACCGCCGCCGAATAGAAAAGTGCTGCGGGAATAAGGTCCAGGGTTCTATTCTCCCGAAATGCGCGTGTGAAATACCACAGCGACAGCAGCGAGAAAAAGGTGGCAAACAGAATCGTGCGCTGAATCAGGTAACCCGCCCCATAGACGGCGACCGGACTGATGGCAAACCAAGCCGCGCCAGAAAATGCCACGAATGCAGCTTGTTTATTGACTCTTCGCTCGTTGGGTTCAGGGTTCGAGGCAAGTCGCAACCAAACGTAGAGCAGCGCAAATAACACCCAAGCAGTTAGAACATGGAGTGACAAACTGAAAATACGGTTCGCTTCTACACTATTAAATAAGACGTGGATAAAACCCAAGGTGAAGTAGGGAAAATTTCGAGGTGCAAAACTGAAAGGGGTTTGAGCAGCGTCGTAGACATGCAATGTTGGGAAGAAATTTTGGTCATCGAAGACAAGGGCATTGTGGAGAAATGGGTAATAAACCGCGACAGCAAGGAGTGCGATTGCGAGTATGCAAGCGACCAGCAAGGCGTACCGTTTCACCATAGTTATCATTGAGGCCCTTTGTGTACGAAATAGCATGTGAAAGCGAGGAGGTGAGTGGGGCGTGCTCAAGCAAGTGCCAGATTGGGCCCAGTTACTGCGTAAAGAGTAATTTCACTGTCCCGCATGCCAAACCACCAGACGGCGGCCTTCTTGATATTCCAATCGCTTTCCTCGCCGGTGAGCAGCAGGGCGGCAAGGTGCCCTAGCGTTGGCTGGTGACCGACGATCACCACGGTACCACCAGACTGCGGCCAACCACCGGCGGTGAGGACGTCTTGGGCAGTGGCCGACGTGGAGAGTAGTTTGGACTCCTCAAAGGGCAGGCCTAGCGCTTGCGCGGTTTGGACGCAGCGAAGCGCCGGGCTGCTGAGGATGCGCACGTCATCCGGCAGGCGCTCCTTGAGCCAGTGGGCCATGCGCTTGGCTTGCTTTTCGCCGTGCGGGGTGAGTTTGCGTTTGGCGTCGGGGATGCCGTCTTCGGCTTCCGCGTGGCGCCAGAGTATGAGGTCCATTTTGGTCATGAGGGTCCCGTGGGTCAAATGGGTCTGAGGGTCAAATTGGTCGCGAGTGTCTCCAGAAACGCTTCATCATGATTACTTCGCGGATCTGCCTTGGCAGCTCGGCGCGCAAGGCTTCGTAGCGCGGGCCGTGCCAGCCGCCGATCAGGGTAACGGCTTCGCGCAGCGTCGCGTCATTGCCGGCGCATTGCATCAGCGGCGCGCCGGCGCTGGCGAGATCGTTGAGCGCGCCCAGGCTGTTTTGCACCGCGACCAGCGCGGCTTGAGTGCGCTTGGCGTCCTTATTGAGATAGAGCGGCGCGAAGAATTCGATGGCGTAGCGCAGGCGCTTGCCACCGATGCGCAGGGCGTGCAGTGCGACGACGTCGAGTTGTTCCGCAGCCTGCGCTAACTTATGCAGCTTCTTGTTCAGTTTGTTGAGACGGCCTGCGGCGAATTGCAGGATGGGTTCCGCGCCCACATCACTTTTTTGCGCATGCAGCAGCGCAGCGAAGGACAGCAGTAGTTGCGCGTGCTCAGTGCTGGCGAGTGCCGCGCGCGCATGATCACGCATTGCCTGACTCTCCGCCTCCATGGCGGCGCATAGCGCGGCGACGCGCGCCTCCTGCGGCAAGGCGCGACGTACCGGCGCCAGAATTTCGCCCAGCAGCACGTCGCGATCGCGGGCGTGCCCCAGGGCGCGGGCGAGCGTGCGGATACGCGGCAACGCGACCGCCATAAATTCTGGTGGCACAATCTGCGCAAAAGTGCGCAAGGCGGCGCGCAGCCGGCGCAGCGCCACGCGCATCTGGTGGATGAACTCGATATCGTCTTCTTCCGCGCCCAATTCGTTGAGTTGTAGCTGTTGCAGGCAATCGCCGATGATCGTGCGGAACGCCTCCCAAGGCGTTTGATCGCGATGCACCGTAGAGCCGACCGCCTTGACGGGCGCTAGCGCCGCGCCGCTATAGAGTCGAAAGCCGCGTTCCGCTTTGCTCAGCACGGCGGGTTGCAGCGGTAAGTCCGCGCAGAGCGTCATGGCCAGGCCAAATAAATGCGCCGTCTCGCCATGCTCCAATTCCAGTTCCACTTCGGATATAACCTCTGTTGCGCCGTTGGCCTGAATGCTGCCTTGGTCGAGCATGAGCAGGACGGTGGTGCCCTGGGCCGGCGTGAGCCGCCAGGTGCTGCGCGAGAAAGTCGTCTCGAACAGAGGCGTGAGTGCGGCGTGCACTTTGGGTCGCATTAGCAGCGACCGAACTTTTTCGTTATCGATACCCCAAAAATCGAAAGTGCCGCGGTAGGGTTGCTCCCATTCCGGGCGCACGGCCAGGCCACCTACGGACATGTTCTTTGTATCCGCGTCATCGCTGCGAGCGCACTTCACTGTTTGCAACCACTCGCGCCCCTGCTTGCGGGTACGCAGTGCGATAGCCTGTTTGTGCAGCACGAAATCCGGCGTGTCGAAATAGACGTTCGATAGCTTGCGCGTGCCTAGCTTGGTCGCCGCCGCCAGCAAGGGGTGATGCAGCAGTGCGCTGCGTGTGGTGTGCAACGAGGTGTGCAACGAGGGCGGCAATGCCAGCTTGATTTCGATTTCTTCGGCCATGATGCGCAGTCTACCGCAGCCTATGCCGCTACGAGTCAGGCATAGAGACACATTTCGTAACAATGCCCGGCGGACAAGTGATTTTCCCGATGCTATGCTCTGCCACTAATACTCGTGTGCTCCCGTAAAAAAATGAAAACGACCGCCTCGCCCTTGCGAGCAAGGCTTATTGAGGTTTTGTTGGCCACAGCATTGGCGTGTCAGCCGCCTCCAGTCCACGCCGGCTGGGACGACGGCGACCCTTTTAATACCGCTACGTCTTTTGCAAGCAGCGCGGGTGTCAGCTTGGCGCGGCCTTTGACTCCGCGTGCCTGTGCGGATGCGAAGACAACGTCCAGCGCGCAGCTCACTCTGCCAGATATCGTGGACCGCGCTTTGTGCAACAACCCGCAGACGCGCGAAGCCTGGGCCAATGCGCGCTATCAGGCCGCGCTGGTGGGTCAGGCACGCAGCGCTTATCTGCCGGATCTGACGCTGAATACCTCGCGCAGCCGCAGCCACAATCAGGGCAATGCGGGCGCGGCGTTCGGTGGCAATGCCAACAACAACCAGACCGCGGCCACCCTGTCGCTGAGTTACTTACTCTTCGATTTCGGCGGTCGCGAAGCGACCAACGAATCGGCGCGTCAGGTAATGTTGGCCGCCAATGCTACGCAGGACTCGACCTTGCAATCCGTCTTTTTGGCGACGGTGCAAGCCTACTTCCGCTGGTATGCGGCGCAGGCGTTGGTGGTGGCCACGCGTGAAGCCGAGCGCGCCAGTCTGGAAAGTTTCAAAGCCGCCAATGCGCGCTATCAGGTGGGCGCCGCGACGCCCGCCGACAAACTCCAAGCGCAGACAGCGGCATCGCAAGCCACACTCACGCGCATCCGCGCCGAGGGCGATGCAAAAACAACGGAAGGCGTGCTTACCAATACCATGGGGCTGGATGCCAATCAGCCTGTCGCCATTGCGCCGCCGCCGGAGGCCGCACCGGACGCGGGGTTCGAGAGCAATGTCGATCAACTCATAACCGAGGCCAAGCGCTTGCGCCCCGATCTCGCCGCCGGCGACGCACAGGTGCAGGCCGCACGCGCGAATATCAATTCTGCTCGCGCCGCTGGTCTGCCCAGCGTTTCATTATTCGCGGACCACAATTACAACCGCGCCGGCTCGTTCGAGGCCACGCAAGGCACGACGGTGGGGGTGTCAGTCAGCATTCCCTTGTTCACCGGCTTCAACACCGCTTACCGCATTCGCGCCGCAGAAGCCCAGTTGCAGGCCCGCGAGGCCCAGCGCGAGCGGCTCTCGCAACAAGTCGCGCTGGACGTTTGGAGCGCTTACTATGCGCTACAGACTGCCAGCCAATCGGTGCGCGCTGCCGCCGATCTGCTGGCTAGCGCCGAGCAATCGTCCAAGGTCGCGCTCGGCCGATATAACGCCGGCGTCGGCGGCATACTCGATCTGCTCAACGCACAAAGTGCCCTCGCCGGCGCGCGTCAACAAAGCATCCTCGCGTTCTACAACTGGCGCATCGCGCGCGTCGCTTTGGGTCAATCGGTAGGACAACTGGATTTCAGTATGCTCGATGCTTCGGGCGCCACGACGGAAACACAGCCAAAATGACTTTGCGTAAATTACTGCTGAATAAATACGGCGCGCTGTTTGGCGTGCTTGTCCTCTGCGTCTCCGGCTATGTCGTGTGGAGCAAGGCGCGCACGCCGGACGCGGAACTGCGCTATCGCACCCAGGCCATCGAGCGCGGCGATTTGACGCAAATGGCCTCAGCCAACGGCGCACTGAATCCCGTGGTGCTGGTCAATGTGGGCACTCAAGTCTCGGGCACCGTGAAGAAGTGGTACGCCGATTTCAATGACCACGTAAAGGAAGGCCAGGTGCTGCTCGAGCTCGACCCGGCCCTTTATCGCGCCCAGGCCAAGCAGAGCGAAGCCGGCCTGCAGAATGCTCGCTCCCAACTCAAGCTCGCCGTCGCCAACGAGGCGCGCATGGGCGCTCTCTTCAAGCAGGAGTACATTTCCAAGCAGGAACTCGACACCAGCGTGCAGGCGATGGAGGCCGGGCGCGCCCAAGTGGCACTGGCGCAGGCCCAAGTAGAAAAGGATAAAACCAACTTGAGCTACTCCGTGATCCGCTCGCCGGTATCCGGCGTGGTGGTCTCGCGCGAAGTGGATATCGGCCAGACCGTCGCGGCAAGCTTCCAGACGCCCACGCTATTCAAGATCGCGCAAGATTTGAGCAAGATGCAGATCGATTCGAGCTACGCCGAAGCGGACGTGGGCGCGATACGTGTCGGCCAGCCGGTTATTTTCCGTGTCGATGCATTTCCCAATCGCAGCTTTCAGGGTGCGGTGCGCCAGGTGCGGCTCAATCCGACCACGTTGCAAAATGTCGTCACCTATAACGTCGTGGTCGCTGTAGACAACCCGGAACAGATACTCATGCCGGGTATGACTGCCTATGTGAATATCATCGTTGCCACGCGCAAGAATGTGCTGATGCTGCCGAACGCCGCACTGCGTTTCCGCCCTGTCGACACCGCGCCGCGCACGGAACAGCCGCGCGCCGGTGGCAAGGAGGGTGGCGACAAAGAGGGCGGCGGCAAGGGGAGAGGCAAAGGCGAGGGCGGCAAGGGAAAAACTAGAGCCGACGGCGAGGCGCCCATGGGGACGGTCTACGTGTTCGAAAATGGACAGCCCAAGGCAGTGCGCGTGGCGGTAGGCATCACCGACAACCGCAACACCGAAGTGTTGGGCGGTGAACTCAAAGAAGGCACCTTGGTGATTGTCGAAGACCGCCGGCCGCCAGACGCGAAGGCGGGGCGTTCCGGGCCAGGCATGAGAATGTTCTGATGGCCCAACGCCGCTCAAGGATATTGTCGAGAGGGTTCATCCGACTGTTGTGTGTATCTCGGCCCTGTAGGGTGTGCAGCTCTGCTGCCCACGCGTTCTTCGGTGTTGTCAGATCCCGCGTGGGCAGCAGAGCTGCACACCCTACGAATACCACTGACTACTTTTTGAGATGAGCGCCGATCCCATCATTCGCATTGAGCGACTCTACAAGGAGTATCAGACCGACGCGGGCCCGGTGCCGGTGCTGAAGGATGTCACGCTTGACGTTATGCCTGGCGAGTTCGTCGCCATCATGGGGCCTTCGGGTTCGGGCAAATCCACCTTCATGAATATCCTCGGCTGCCTGGATATTCCTACCAGTGGAACATATCTGCTGAATGGGCGTGATGTGGGTGCGCAAAGTTCGGACGCTTTGGCGCACTTAAGAAACGAAGTGATCGGCTTCGTGTTTCAGGGATTCAATCTGCTCCCGCGTGCGAGTCTCGAAGACAACGTCGCCCTGCCGCTCATCTATCGCGGCGTTACCCGCATAGAGCGCCTGGCGCGCGCGAACGAGATGTTGGCCAAGGTCGGCCTCGGAGGCTATTCGCGATCCAGACCTAACCAGATATCCGGCGGTCAGCAGCAGCGAGTGGCTATCGCCCGCGCCTTGGCCAGCCAACCCAAGTTGATTCTTGCGGACGAGCCGACAGGCAACCTCGATACGCATACCAGCGAGGAGATCATGGCGCTGTTTACAGAACTCAATAAGCGCGATGGCATAACGATCGTGCTGGTCACGCACGAGTGGGACATCGCCGCCGGGGCGCAGCGGCTGGTGCGTCTGGCTGATGGTCGCGTGGTCTACGACGGCCCCATGAGCGAGGCGCCGCCGCTGGTGTCCGGAGCGCACGCATGATTGCCGCCATGCTGGGCGAAGCCTGGGTAGCCATGGGGGCCAACCGGCTGCGCACGTTTCTGACCATGCTGGGCATGGTCATCGGTGTTAGCGCGGTGATACTCATGCTGGCGGTGGGGCAAGGCGCGCAAAAACAGGTGCAAGATTCCATCGCCTCTATGGGCAGTAATCTTTTCGTGGTGTTGTCCGGCTCCGTGACCTCGGGTGGCGTGCGCATGGGCGGCGGCGCGACGCCGACCTTGACCCTTGCCGATGCCCAAGCCCTGGAAGAGCTACCGGGCATCACGGCGGTCGCACCTTCGTCACCCGGTACGGCGCAACTCGTGTACGGCCCCAACAACTGGAGCACACAGGTGATCGGCACCTCGCCCAGCTATCTCACGGTGCGGGATTGGACATTGTCTGCGGGCTTTCCGTTTACCGACTCTGATGTCCGCTCGGCAACACGGGTGGCGCTGATCGGCCAGACGGTCGCGCAAAATCTGTTCGGCGAAGACGATCCTGTCGGTAAAAACATGCGCATACGCGGCAGCCCTTACGTTGTCCTGGGGGTGCTGGCGCCGAAAGGCCAAAGCCTGGATGGTCGCGATCAGGACGATACCGTGCTGATACCTGTCACTACCGCGCAACGCAAGTTGTTCGGTGGACAATTTATCGGCACGGTGCGTTTCATGACGGTGCAAGCCGAATCAGCCGAGGCCATGCCCGCGCTAGAAAAATCCATGACGGAGTTGCTACGCCAACGTCATCGCATCCGCGAGGGCGCGGACCCTGACTTTATGGTGCGCAACCTGACCGCCGTCGCCGCGACCGCAGCAGCAACCGCGCAGGTAATGTCGCTAATGCTGGGTGCAATCGCTTCGATCTCGTTGCTGGTGGGCGGCATTGGCATTATGAACATCATGCTGGTGTCGGTGACGGAGCGCACCCGGGAAATTGGCATACGCATGGCCATCGGGGCGCGTCAGCGCGACATCCTCATACAGTTTCTGCTGGAGGCGATCATTATCTCGGTAGTCGGCTGCTTCGTCGGGGTGGTGCTTGGCGTGGGCGGTGCGATGCTGGTGCAACAACTTGCCAATATGACGGTGGTGGTCACCGCGAGTTCAGTGATGTTGGCCTTTGCTGTGGCGGCGACGGTGGGCGTTTTCTTCGGTTACTACCCGGCGCGCAAAGCGGCGGGCATGCGCCCTATCGACGCCCTGCGTTATCAATAAGCTTATTGATAACGCAGGGTAGACGATCTACACCGAGTCAGGCGACGAGGCGTCGCGCGAAGTTCAGTGCTGCGATATTGCGGGTACCCACGGTTGCGGGCATCTGGTCGGCGGCGAGGGGCAGCGAATAGAGAAAGCCCTGGATGCCCACGCAACCCGTGTCACGCACGCGCGCGGCTTGCGCTTCGGTCTCTATGCCTTCAACAAAAACAATACAGTCGAGCGCCAGCGCCATGGCTACCGCGTGGCGAAAGAACGCGAACGCTTGAGCGGAAACATCGATCTGCTGAATCAAGGTGCCATCGAATTTGATGATGTCCGTCTCCAGCATTTTGAGTCGGCCCAGCGAGGATTGGCCCGCGCCAAAATCGTCGATAGCGACGCGAAAGCCCAACTTGCGGAGGGTGGCCAAGGCTAGGTGCATCTGCTCGGAGTCCTGCGCCGCAGCAGTCTCGGTAATTTCAAGTATGAAATCCTCGGGCGTTAAGTGTTCGTGCTGCACGAATTCCGTGAACTGTGAAACAAACGCCGGCTCGGAAAGCTGCAAGGCCGAGAGGTTCATGGAGACCGGAAAGTTCGGTAGCTGCATATCGCGCCAGGCGCGCAGGTCGCGGCACACCCCCTTCAAGACAAGCCAGCCGAGCTGGTGGATGAGACCGGTGGCTTCGGCCAATTGCACGGCATCCAGAGTGGGTACGGCGCGCCCTTGCGCATCTTCCAAGCGCAGCAGTGCTTCGCAGGCAAGTATGCGCTGGCCCGAGAGTTCGACGATGGGCTGATAGACGATAGTCACCGCACCTGCGTCGATAGCGCGGCGTAATGCGCTTTCTATCCAGTATTCTTGACGCATATGCACACCGAAGGTCTCGGAGTAGCTGGCAATGCTGCCATTGCCGCGACGTTTGGCCGCCACCACGGCGATGAAGGCCTGCTCGATAGATTCCTCCACCGTGCTTTGCTCCACTTGGCCGATACCTACGCACACATCAATACGGATTTCCGCATAGTCGATGAAAATCGGTGTGCGTACGGCTTGCTGTATGCGTTGCGCCAGCGCGAGCGGATTGGGTGCCGACGTGCTGGTGGCCGCAAGCAGGAAATCACCGCCACCGTGGCGGGCAACGATACAGCCGTCGTCGATGAAAGTGGCCAGACGCGCGCCCACCTCAGCCAACACGCGGTCACCAAAGGCGTGACCGAAGCTGCTGTTGATGCGATTGAAGCGGCCCAGATTAATAGCCAGAAAGATGTCCGCGACGAAGACCGGCGCGAGGTCACTCGCGGGCTTTAGTCGCTCGGACAGAGCGCGGCGATTCGGCAAGCCGGTTAGCGAGTCAATGTAGGCCAGCCTATGCGTGCGCCATAAGCCTTGTTGTAGCGTCTCGGCGATGAGTCGCGCAGCGATGCCAGTGCCGGCCATCACTACCAGCATATTGAGTAGGTCGCGGCGCGTAGTGTGTCCCGGGAACAGCGTGTCGCGCAGGCCATGTATCTCCACTAGATAGAGCGCGCCGAGCATGAGTGTGGCGGTGACGGCCAGGGCCATGTATTGCCAGCGATCCAGCACCAGGCTGGCGATGAGGATGGACACAGGGAATGCGGTGACGGCCACATCGCGCACGCCGTCCTCGCTTAGCGCGACGCTTAGCGTAAGTACAACAAGCAATATCCAGGTGAGCGCCGCTGCGCGGCGCGGGTCGGGCACAGTGCGGCCGGTGAAAGTTATCCACGTGAAGGCGCCGGCGCCGATCAGATGTACCAGACCGAGTAGATATGAGCCGTGATAGAGGGAATATAGCGCGGTAATGCCGAAGGTCGCCGCGCCCACCTGCCCCACCGCGCGCAGGAGCGCGGTGAACGACGATGTATCCAGCGGGGGCAGCCAACTATCCAGTACTGTCGACGACGGTGTTTCGATGATGCGCATGAAGTGAGCGGGAAGTTCAATTTAGTAAATGTGATTCTACCCGCTTAGTCGCTTTTAATTCCGCCGAGCATTTATTTTGCGTTTGCTCAGTCGGCGCCTGAGGAGTCATGAGAATGATGAAGGCATAGCGCCTGCGTACGGCGGCTGGTGTCTTGATGGGGAAGCGGATTGTTTTAAACGGTCCCATCAGCGCAACCGTTCCCTCATGCACGTCGCTGACTTGATCTACCTCAACTTATGAAGTGGAGATACCGATTGCCCCGGCACCGCAGCGGTGTAACATTACAAGCTCATTAAATCGGACGTCGACGTTGAATCACAAGATGGTTACTTCCGCTTTGGGGGCCACGCGCCCCAGCTTACGCTTATCCAAGATTGTTCTGTCGGCGGTGCCCTGGCTGATTATCGCTATCCTTCTCTGGGCCGGCTTCTTCATCAAGCCACAGCCGGTGGGTCAGACGGTGCAGCCGGCGCCTATCGAGCGGGGCGACGCCTTTTATGGCGTCACTGTGCCAGGCCCCAAGACTATCTGGCTGGCCGGCAACAATGGCAAAGTGGTGCGCAGCGACGACGCGGGCGCGAGTTGGGTGTTGCAAACCACAGCTTTGAAGGCGCATCTACAAGACATCGCCGCCTGGGATGACAAACGTGCCGTCGCTGTCGGCAACGGCGGGGTGGTGATAGTCACAGCGGACGGGGGCAACACCTGGCGCGAAATGCCAGCGCCGCTTTCCAAAATCTCGAACAAGCTGCTGCGCGTCAAGGCGCTGCCGAATGGGCATGCCTGGGCGGTCGGCGAAATGAGCGCGGTGCTGGAGAGCGAGGACTATGGCCACACCTGGCAGCGTCGTCGCGACGAGCAGGACGTCGCCTGGAACGATATCGCCTTCGCGAACGAGGCTAATGGCTGGGTGGTTGGCGAGGCGGGGCGCATGCTCCATACCCAAGACGGCGGCAAAACCTGGGAACTGGTGCAAAGCGGCGTGAAAAGCAGCTTGATGGGCGTAGCGTTTCGCGATGCTGAAAACGGCGTTGCCGTCGGTCTGGAAGGCGTAATCCTAAGCACCAAGGACGGCGGCAAAACCTGGCAGCACCAGCCACGGGCGCGTCGTAGCGTGGCCAATTTGCCTAGCGCAAGCGTTGACAAAGATGCTGCTGAGTCCCGCGCGCGTACCGTTGAAGAAGCCGGCGAACACTTGTTTGACGTGGCCTGGGACGCGCAGCACGAGTCCTGGCTGGCGGTGGGGAATCAGGGCGTCTGGGTACGCAGCAACAAAGACGCCGAGCAATGGCAGGCCGGCAATATCGATCCGCGCGATCTGGCGTGGCATACGCGGGTGCTGGTGGCGAACGGCCACAGCTATCTGGCGGGCGCCCGTGCTGGCGTGTGGGAGAGCGGGGCGGGCGGACAAAACCTGCCCTGGCACGCTTACACCAGCAAATAATTTTGGACGCGGCGCCTGGTGAGACTCTGCTTACAGTCGTCCCGTTAGCGAGTGCAAAGGTAGAACAAAGGTAGAACAATGATCGAAACAGGTTGGGTAAGCAGATTCGCCGCATTTTGCATACGTCGTCGCGCCTGGGTGGTGTCCATCCTGGCGGTGCTCACGGCGGTGCTGACCTACTTCGCCTTGCATGTCGAGGTGAAGACCGTTTTTGCCGACATGCTGCCGTCTTCGCATAGCTATGTGAAAACGCACGAGCGATTCAAGGACACCTTTGGCGGCTCGAACATCGTCACCATCATGGTCGAGGTCGACAAAGGCGACATCTTTCAGCCGGCGGTACTGGAGAAAGTGCGCACCCTGACACTTGAGTTGCGCAAGATTTCGGCTGTCAATCAGTATCAGATCATTTCTTTGGCTTCCAAGAAGCTGAAAGAGATCAAGGCCTCAACGGATGGTGTCGAAACGCGTCCGCTCATGTGGCCCGATCTGCCCAAAAATGAGCAGGAGCTGGCCGCGTTGCGTGACGCGGTGCTGCGCAATCCGCTGGTGTATGGCACTTACGTTTCATCTGATTTGAAAGCCGCGCTGATCACCGTTGATTTCTTCGATCACCTGGTCGATTACGGTACGGTGTTCGACGAGATCAATACGTTAGTCGATCAGGTGCGTGACAAAAATGCGGACGGCGTAAAAATCCGTGTGGTCGGTGACCCCATCCTCTTCGGCTGGGTCAGGCACTATCTTCCGGAAACGCTGCACCTTGTACTCGCCACTGTACTGCTCGTGGTGGCGCTGCTCTTCGTCTTCACGCGCACTTGGCGCAACACCATCCTGCCGCTCCTGGCCGGTTTGGTGAGCGCCGTGTGGGCGCTGGGGGTTATCAAGCTCTTGGGCATCAATTTCGAGCCCTTAGTGATCGTTGTGGCGGTGCTGATCAGTGCGCGCGCCGTTTCGCATTCTGTGCAAATTGTGAATCGCTTCGATGAAGAGGTGGAGGCCATCGAGTCGGGCAAGGAAAGCAGCGAAGCAGCCGCCAGAATGGCGCTTTCCGATATGTTCCGCCCCGGCATGCTGGGTGTGATCGCCGATGCTGGCTGTATGGCGGTGGTGGCGCTGAGCCCGATTCCGCTGCTGCAAAAACTCACGCTGTTGTCGGTGGTGTGGGTATTCACGTTGTCGGTCAGCGCCGTGGTGCTGACGCCGGTGTTGCTCTCCTGGGGCCGCCATCCTAAAGGCTACGCACACCCGCTCAATCTCACACCGCTGTTGCATCGCTTTCTCGGTCTTTGCGTTTGGGTGGTGACCAGCCGCGCCCGCTATGTGGTGCTGGGGGGCGCGGCGGTCATTTTTATCGCCTCAGGCATGTACGCCTTCAAACTGAAAATCGGCGACGCCAACCCCGGCTCGCCGGTGTTGTGGCCGGAATCCACTTACAACCAGGATTCCGCCGCTATCAACGCCAAATTTCAGGGCGTGGACCGCATGTTCGTGGTGGTGGGTGGAGAGACACGCGGCCTGCTTAAGAAAACCGAAGTGCTGGAAAACATGAACCGCTTTCAGCGCTTCATGAGCGCTCAACCGGAGATCGGTGCGACGCTCTCCATCGCGGATGTGGTGCCGGCCATCAACCGCATCATGCACGAGGGCAATCCGCGCTATCAGGAGCTGGGCGCGAGCGAGGCCGTGAATGGGTCGCTGATGTTCCTCTTCGAATCCGTCTCCGAACCGGGCGATATGGATCGCTTCGTGGACAACCAGTACGAAAACGGCTCCGTGACCCTGTTCTTCCGCGACCGCAAGGGCGAAACCATCCGTACTGCGGTGGCACGCATTAAAGAATTCGTCGAGAAAAATCCCTTGAGCGAGGGCAGCTACCAATTGGCCGGGGGTGTGGTCGGCGTGATGGCCGCGGTGAATGAAATTATCCTGTCCGGGCAAATCGAGGCCATCGCGCTGGCGCTGGTGGTGCTGGTGGTCATGTGCACGGTGGTTTATCGTTCTCCGGTGGCGGGCATGGTTTTCATGGTGCCGGTGATCCTCTCCAACACCATCACCTTCAGCGTCATGGCCTGGATGGGCATAGGTATGAATATCAATACCGTGCCAGTAGCCGCGCTGGGCATAGGCCTAGGCGTGGATTACGCGTTTTATATCGCCGATCGCATCAAGGAGGAACTGGCACTGGGCAAGGATGCGCTGGCCGCTATCTCCATCGCCTTGCACAGTACGGGCCTGGGCGTGGTCATCACCGCCTTGGTGCTGATTGTCAGCGTCATGCTTTGGTCGGTATCATCGCTGCGTTTCCAGGCGGAAATGGCCATGCTGATGGCGATCTGGCTGGGCGTTTCGGCGCTCTCGGCACTGTTGTTAATGCCTTCGATTCTGTACGTGTTCCGTCCGGAGTTTGTCTTCGGCAAGGCCAAGCCGGCAGGTCCGCTCGTTGCGGCTGCCGCTTAGCCGGCGAGGAAAGATAAGGTTGGGATGAAGAGAGGGCTTTCTTTCATCCCGTATTTGAGTCTAAAGTAGCGGTTTGCGGTTCCGGTTGTGAGAATGCCAATAGGCTAGTGAAGTACTTAACCAGAGGGGGAAACATGATAGATGCGAAAAGTAAGATCGCCTTGCGCGTAAGTGGGGCGGCCAGCGTAGCCGCGCTGTTCGCGACATTGGGCAGCACACCGGCCCAGGCAATGGACACCAAGTTCTACGGCGATGTGTCCGCCGCTTTGTCTTTGAACATGAAAGACATCCCAGAGACAAAAGACGACGATAAATACAAGATTTCCATGTTCCGCACTACGGCACACCTCAACATGGATGCGAATTTGACAGAAGGGCTGAGCTTCGTCGGCAAAGTGCGGCTGGTGCGTGATTTTCCGAATAGCTATTTGACCGACTTGGAGCGGCTGGGCGCGGATTCTGCCGGCGAGCGCAATTTAGCGAAAATCTACACGGATAGCACCTTGCGCGAAGCCTATTTCGACTGGAGCCCAACTGACCGCTTGCAGTTCCGCGTCGGCAAACAGCAGGTCGCTTGGGGCGAGAGCGATTTCTTCCAAGCTATGGATCTGGTGCAGGGCATGGATTACACCTGGCGCAGCTTCCTCGAGCCGGCCAATGAAGAGTTGCGCAAACCTCTGTTCCTGGTGAATGCGACACTTCAAGTGCCCGAGCTGGACGGCAAGGTTCAAATCCTCTACCGACCGGGCAAAGCCAACCGTAAAGATTCTATAGGCGACACTTTCGACGTCTTTGGCGGCCGCTGGGCTAACCAGCCGAATAAGGGGCTAGACTTCCGCACCATTACGCCCTACAACTTCTCCCACCCCGGCGCGAATGCTGAGGACGATACCTGGGGTGTCCGCTGGAGCGGCATCGCGCACGAGATCAACTACTCGCTGTCTTACCTTCAGTCTTACAAGAAGAACAGCCCGATCATCAGTCCGGCGGGCGATTTAACGTTGTTCGGTCTGCCGGGCGTACCGTCGGGTAGCCAACCCTTCCAGGGCGTGCGACCGATAGGCTTGGCGGGCGAAATTATTTATCCGAAGCTTGACCTCTTCGGGCTTACGGCCAGCGGTTATTCCGCCGCAGCCGATGCAGTGTTCAGTGTGGAAGCCGCTTATATACGCGATTTCGCTTTCAACTACGGCTATAGTGCGCCGCTGTCAAAGGCCCTCGGCCCTGGCTTCGATGGCGTGAAAGAAAAGAACGTCGTCAAGGCGATGGTGCGTATGGATAAGAACCTGGCATTCGTGCAGTCCGTGCTGGGTGCCGAGAAACCGGCGTTCTTCTCGGTGCAACTGTTCGACACCTGGATCCAGAATTACAATTCGTCCGAGCAGTTGATTCAATTGGTCGGTTTTGGTCAAGCCAGCAAGAAGCATTCGGCGATTCTGACCACCATACTGGGCTTAAGTTACGACAACGGGCAGATAGCGCCCGAGCTGGTGGCGGGCTGGGATGCGAGTTATGGCGGCGGCTTCCTGGTGCCGAGCGTTACCTTCCAGTTCGGTAAGGAATGGCGCCTGAAGTTGGAGTATGACCATTTCTGGGATAACGGTAACCGCACGCCTGCTAATGCAGCTACCGAGCGCGACACCGCCTTATTTGGTTATTTCTCCCACAACGATCAGCTCTACATGAAGCTGACTTACCAATTCTGATAGCGAGGAGTTCAAGCTATGTATGCATCACGTAAAACCAAGCAAACGCTGCTGGCCATCGCACTGGGGCTGGCCAGTGCCTACGCCTGTGCTGCCGAAGTGGCGGAAGGCACAGTAATTTCGGCCGCCAATATCGACGCCATCAAGAACGATACCTTCGAAGGCAAGACGGTCGGCAGCATGCTGACTGAGAAAATGGAATGGCGCATCCGTAATAGCGGCTGGAAATTGCCGCTGGCGCACTCGAAGGAAATTGTGCTCGATCCGAAGTGGGTCAAGGCTTCACAGGCCAACATCGGTCGTACCAAAATCAATGCGCAGACCCGTCAGGTGGAAGGCTGGGAAGCCGGCGAGCCTTTCCCGAATGCCGATCCCAAAGATCCGCAATTTGCCGAGAAGCTGGTGTGGAACTGGTCCCTCGGTCAGTTGAAGGGCGACGTGGCCATTGCGCCGGTATTTACGCAGCTCCTCATTGACGGCAAGAAGGGCATCCACGCCGAACCAATCGCCAACTTCACGCGCTATTCCATGAAGGGCCGTCTTGGCGGCAAGGCGACCGAAGGTGAGGGCAAGGAAATTGGTCGACAGTTGCTCTACTTCATGGAGCCAGCCGATATGAAGGGGCTAGGCACCTACACCATCCAGTATGATTCCGCGCAGGTAAATGACGCTTGGGTGTATATCCCGGCAGTGCGTCGTGTACGTCGCCTGTCCGGCGGCGCCTGGATGGACCCGGTCGGCAGCTCGGACCAGTTGCAGGATGACCTGGAAATCTTCAACGCGCGCCCTTCCTGGTACACCGGCTACAAGTACCTGGGCAAGCGCTGGGTGCTGGCGGTAGCCAACAGCAAGCAACCGCTGTGGGACCCGAAGGCCAAGGAGTACGGCGCCCGCTATATTGGTCTGGAAAACGCCGCACCTTTCTGGAACATGAACAACGACCGCTTCGAGCCGCGGGAGGTACACGTGGTGGAGGCGACCACGCCGAACGAGCATCCCTACAGCAAGAAGGTCTTGTATATGGATGTAAAGTACCCACGTATCTATTACGGCGAGGCCTACAACCGCAAGGGTGAGTTCTGGAAGTTTATGGAATTCCATTCCTTCCAGGCCAAGGCGGATGACGGTTTCTTGGACGTGCGTACTAGTGGCGGTGCCATCATCGACTTCCTGCGCAACCACGCCACGGTATTCCTGGTGGATACCCCGCGTTGGAGGACGAACCCCGCCAACTTTAAGGCGGAAAATGTCTCGCTCAATGTGCTGGAAGCCGCAGGTCGCTGATCGCGTTTGAATGTTTGACGGCGGCCGCCCTCGGGCGGCCGCTTGCTTTTTAAGGGGCCTTGGCCGTCAGCAACGACTACCCGGCCAAACCCGGCAAAGAATTACTTGACACTTAAACAGTTTAGGTTTTAAATTAAAGCTACAAAGCAACGTTTCTTATTGACGGAGGATGTATGCGTATCGTTTGTATAGGCGGCGGACCGGCTGGATTGTATTTCTCGATCCTGATGAAGAAGGCCAATCCCAAACACGACATCACCGTGGTGGAGCGGAATAAGCCGGACGACACTTTCGGTTGGGGCGTGGTGTTTTCGGACCAGACGCTGGGGAATTTCCAGAAAGCTGATCCGGAAAGCTTCGCCGACATCGAACGCAGCTTCTACCACTGGGACAATTGCGACGTTTATTTCAAAGACCGCAAAATCGTCTCTGGCGGTCATGGCTTCTGCGGCATCGAGCGCAAAAAACTGCTGAACATCCTCCAAGCCCGCGCCGAACAACTTGGCGTCAAGCAGCTTTTCCAGACCGATGTCACCGACGACGCGCAGTTCGCCGACTACGATTTGATCGTCGCGTCCGATGGCGTGAATAGCCTGATCCGCAAGAAATACGCCGAGCACTTCAAACCCGATATCGACGTGCGCAAGTGCCGCTTCATTTGGCTGGGCACGCGCAAGAAGCTCGACGCCTTCACCTTCGCTTTCGAGAAGACCGATGCGGGCTGGTTCCAGTTGCACGCCTATCGCTTTAACGACGAGCTCTCCACCTTCATTGTCGAAACGCGCGAAGAAACCTGGCTCAAGGCCGGCCTCGATAAGTACGACCAGGATACCTCGATCGCCTTCTGTGAAAAACTTTTCGGCAAGTATCTCGACGGACACAAGCTGATGAGCAATGCCAAGCACATGCGCGGTTCGGCGTGGCTGAACTTCAATCGCGTGTTCTGCGAAAAGTGGCACTACAAGAACATTGTGCTGATCGGCGACGCTGCGCACACCGCGCACTTCTCCATCGGCTCAGGCACCAAGCTGGCGATGGAAGACGCTATCGCACTCACCAAGACGCTGTCTGCCGGCTATGACAACATCGAGAAGGCGCTGGAGCTGTACCAGGAAGAACGCGCTCTCGAAGCACTCAAATTGCAAAGCGCCGCGCGTAACCGCATGGAGTGGTTTGAAAGCGTCGACCGCTATATGGATATGGAACCTGAGCAGCTCGCCTTTAGCCTGCTCAGCGGCAGCCAGCGTATTTCGCACGAAAATCTGCGTCAACGCGACGAAAAATACGTGGACGAGGTCGACACCTGGTTCGCCAAGAAAAACGGCCTGCCTGCCAAGCCGATTCCGCCGATGTTCGTCCCGTTCAAGCTGCGCGGCCTGACGCTGGAAAATCGCGTCGTCGTGTCGCCCATGGCGATGTACTCCTGCCAGGACGGCATGCCGGATGACTTTTATCTGGTCCATCTAGGCGCGCGTGCGCTGGGTGGCGCCGGTCTGATCTTCACGGAAATGACTTGCGTCTCGCCCGATGCGCGCATCACCCCCGGCTGCGCCGGTATCTGGACCGATGCCCAAGCGGCCTCGTGGAAGCGCATCACCGATTTCGTGCATGCCAACAGCCCGACCAAGATCGGCTTGCAACTCGGCCACGCCGGCCCCAAAGGTTCGACGCAACTCGGTTGGCAAGAAATGGATGAGCCTTTGCCCTCCGGGAATTGGCCGCTGATTGCCGCTTCCGCCGTGCCCTACGGCCCGCAGAACCAGGTGCCGCGCGCCATGACGCGCGAGGACATGGACCTCGTGCGTGACGACTTCGTCGCCGCCGCCAAACGCGGTGCAACGGCCGGTTTCGACATGCTGGAATTCCACTGTGCCCACGGCTACCTGATGTCCAGCTTCATTTGCCCGCTCACCAACAAGCGCACCGATGAATATGGCGGCTCGCTGGAAAACCGTTCGCGCTATCCGCTGGAAGTGTTCAAAGCGATTCGTGCCGTGTGGCCGGCTGACAAACCCATCTCTGTGCGTATCTCGGCGCATGACTGGGCCCCCGGCGGTAATACTTCCGATGACGCGGTCATCATCGCGCGTTTATTCAAGGAAGCCGGTGCTGACATGATCGACGTATCGTCGGGCCAGACGACGCGCGACGCCAAGCCAGTATATGGCCGCATGTACCAGACCCCGTTCTCCGACCGTATCCGCAACGAACTCGACATCGCCACCATCGCGGTGGGCAACATCTTCGACGCCGATCACGTGAACAGCATCGTCGCCGCCGGTCGTGCCGATCTGTGCGCCATCGCCCGTCCGCATCTGGCCGATCCGGCTTGGACCATCCACGCTGCGGCGCAGCTCGGTTACAGCGACTTCCATTGGCCCAAGCAATACCTCACGGGCAAGTCGCAGTTGGAACGCAACCTCGCCCGCGCCGCGCAAATGGCGTTGCAAGCCTGATGAGCCTAGGCAAAGAGCTAGCCGGTCGCCACGCATTGGTGACCGGCGGCGGCAAAGGCATAGGCGCCGCAGTGGCGCGTGCGCTTGCCGAGCGCGGCGCGAAGCTGACGCTGGTTGGCCGCACGCTAAGCCAGCTTGAAGCCCAGGCTGCCGAGCTGCGTAGCCTCACTGAAGTACATTGCGAAGCGGTGGATATTTCCAGTGCCGAATCGGTGGACGCAGGCTTTGCCAATGCGGCCGCCAAGCTCGGCCCGATCGTCATCCTGGTGAACAACGCCGGTCAGGCTGTCAGCGCGCCTTTCGTCAAGACCAGCCTGGATGCCTGGAACCAAATGCTCAACGTCAATCTGACGGGCACCTATCTGGGTATCAAGGCGGTGTTGCCGGGCATGCTGGCTGCCGGTTGGGGGCGCATTGTGAATGTGGCGAGCAGCGCTGGTCTCATTGGCTATCCGTATGTGGTGGCCTACTGTGCTTCCAAGCACGGCGTCATTGGCCTCACGCGGGCGCTGGCGCTGGAATTGGCGCAGAAGAAGATCACCGTGAATGCGGTGTGTCCCGGCTACACCGAGACCGACATCGTGCGCGAGGCCATCGCCAACATACAAAGCAAAACAGGTCGAAGTGCCGATGAGGCACGCGCCGAACTCGCCAAGCACAACCCGCAAGGCCGCCTCGTGCAGCCCGAAGAAGTTGCCAACAGCGTGCTCTGGCTCTGCCTGCCGGGCGCAGAAGCGGTTACTGGCCAATCCATCTCGGTGTCGGGCGGCGAAGTGATGTAATGGAAAGCTATTTGAAGGAACGCTGATATGACAAACGAAATTGATTCCGGCCTCATCGCCGGCACCATGCAAACGCTGGCGAACTATCAGGCCAAGCATTTCGATTGGAAGGCGAGCGGTAAAGTCGCCACCATCACGCTCAATCGGCCCGAGCGTAAAAATCCGCTCACGTTCGAATCCTATGCCGAGCTGCGGGATCTCTTTCGCCGCCTCCAATTCGCCACCGATATCAAGGTCATCGTCATTCAGGGTTCGGGTGAAAATTTTTGCTCGGGTGGCGATGTACATGAAATCATCGGGCCGCTCACCAAGCTGGATATGCCCGGGCTGCTCACTTTCACACGCATGACCGGCGATCTCGTTAAAGCCATGCGTAATTGTCCGCAACCCATCATCGCCTCGGTGGATGGTGTCTGCGCTGGCGCTGGCGCCATTGTTGCCATGGCCTCCGACATGCGCCTGGGGACAGCGCGCAGCAAGGTCGCCTTTTTGTTCACCCGCGTCGGTTTGGCGGGTTGCGACATGGGCGCTTGCACCATCCTGCCGCGCATCATCGGTCAGGGGCGCGCTTCCGAATTGCTCTACACCGGTCGTACGCTGGGTGGCGAAGAAGCGCATCAATGGGGCTTCTACAACCGTGTCTGCGCGCCGGAGTCGGTGCTCGCCGATGCGCTGGCGCTGGCGGAAGATCTCGCCAACGGCCCGACCTTCGCGCATGGCATGACCAAGAAGATGCTGCATCAGGAGTGGGCAATGGGCGTTGATGAAGCCATCGAAGCCGAAGCCCAGGCTCAGGCTATTTGCATGGCAACCAAGGATTTCGAACGTGCCTTCGTCGCCTTCGCTGCCAAGCAAAAGCCGAAGTTTGAAGGCAACTAAGTTATCCGCATGAGCGAGAAAACCTATCTTGAGTGGCCGTTCTTCGATGAACGCCATCGCGTCCTGGAAGCCGAGCTGGAAGCATGGGCTAAGGCGAACATTGTTGACCATCATGGCGACGTCGACGCAATCTGCCGCGATTTTGTCCGGCGCATGGGTGCGGCCGGCTGGTTGCGTTACGCGGTGGGCGGCACAGTCTACGGCGGCAAGTTCGACACTATCGATACACGCGCAATCTGTCTGCTACGCGAAACCCTGGCGCGCCATTCGGGCCTCGCCGATTTCGCTTTTGCCATGCAGGGGCTAGGCTCCGGCGCCATCACTTTGCATGGTACCGAAGCGCAGAAAAAAAACTACCTCACGCGCGTTGCTGCCGGAACGGCCATTGCCGCCTTCGCGCTCTCGGAATTAGGCGCAGGCTCAGATCCCGGCGCCATGACTTGCGCCGCTCGGGCCGACGGCGATGACTATGTGCTCGACGGCGAGAAAACCTGGATATCCAATGCCGGCATCGCCGATTTCTATGTGCTTTTTGCTCGTACCGGCGAGGCGCCCGGTACACGCGGCATTTCGGCTTTTATCATTGATGCTGGCACGCCCGGCTTCGAAGTCGTCGAACGCATTGATGTCATTGCGCCGCATCCGCTCGGTCGCTTACGCTTCACCCATTGCCGCGTGCCGAAATCCGCCATGCTGGGTGTGCCCGCGCAAGGCTTCAAGATCGCCATGCAGACCCTGGATATCTTCCGTACCTCCGTCGCAGCAGCGGCGCTGGGTTTTGCGCGGCGCGCCTTGGACGAAGCTCTGGTGCGCGCGACCTCGCGCAAGATTTTCAATCAGCCCCTATCCGATTTCCAGATCACGCAGAGCAAACTGGCGCAAATGGCAACCGGCGTCGACACTTCGGCACTGCTGACCTATCGCGCCGCCTGGCGTCGCGATCAAGGCCACACGATCACGCGTGAGGCGGCCATGGCCAAGATGACGGCGACCGAAACAGCGCAGCAAGTGATCGACGCTGCCATGCAGATATGGGGCGGCCTGGGCGTGGTGTGCGAACAGCCTGTGGAGAAACTTTATCGGGAGATACGTGCGCTGCGCATTTATGAAGGCGCGACGGAAGTGCAGCTGCTCATCATTGCGCGCGAGCTGCTCAAGCAGCATGTGGCGGCGGAGGGCGCTAAATGAGCAAGCCGATGAATGCGCCGATGAACACGCCCAGAGGGTTTTGCGTCGAGCGGCAGATACACTTTTTTCACTGCGACCCCGCTGGTATTGTGTACTACCCTGAGTACTTCAACATGTTCCAGAGCCTTGTCGAAGACTTCTTCAACGAGGCGCTAGAAATCAACTACGCGAATTTCATCACCGTCCGTCGACTGGGGCTACCCACGGCCCGCATCGAATGCGATTTCAAGGTGCCGAGCACCATCGGCGAGGTGCTGCAACTCTACCTGCGCGTCAAGCGCATAGGCCGCACGTCGATCACCTTGTCCATCACCGGCATGCTGGGCGAGCAGGTGCGCCTGAAAGCGGAAAACGTGCTGGTGACCACTGCGCTCGACACGCACAGCTCGATACCGATTCCAGAGGATTTGCTGACAAAACTGCAAGCCTATCAACTATCAACTGAAGGAGAAGCATGATGCAAGTGTTGCAACCCAAGGGCTGGGGAAGACCCAAGGGCTATTCCAACGGAATAGCCGTCACCGGCAAGATGATCTTCGTTGCGGGCATGGTGGGCTGGGATGAAAACGAAAAATTCAACAGCGACGATCTGGCGGAGCAAGTGCGCCAGGCGCTAAAGAACATCGTCGCTGTGCTGGTTGAGGCGGGTGCCGGCCCCGAGCACCTCACGCGCATGACGTGGTATCTGGGCAACCGGGACGAATATAACGCCAAGTTGAAGGAAATCGGCGCAGCCTATCGCGACGTGATTGGCCGCAATTTCCCGGTCATGACGGCGGTGCAGGTCGCCGGCTTTGTCGAGCATGGTGCGAAAGTCGAAATTGAATGCACTGCCGTGATGCCGGCTTAAGTTAACAACCCTCAGTACGCAATACCCACGAGGCCACGATAGTTCAAGCTATCGTGGCCTCGTCCGTTCTAGTCTCGCCTTTGCTGTCGGTCCAGGTTACGGTTAGTTTGTCACCGACCTTGGCACCCTTCACTCGAAAGCCGAAATAGGGGTTGCGCGAAATGGCCGTGCCCAATTGACCTTGCAATACCACGCGGTCGTTCAGACTGGCGATGAAATTCTGAATGTAGTGCGCGGGAATAATCTGGCCTGCGGCGTCCTTGCGCTGGCCGGTCTCCATGGCATGCGTCATGCGCACACGCAATTCGACTACGTCACCTTGCAACTCCGTGCGGATTTTGATGGGTTCGGCCATGATCGCTGGCTACGCGGCGCAGCCGCCCACCGTCACCTTAATGTCCGTGCGGGCGACGTAGAGCTTGCCACCGGCTCGGGCTATGACTTGCACGCTGGAACTCTGGCCCAATCTGATGCGCGTAGTGATCTGAGGCAATGCACCGCTAAAAAACTCGAACTGTGCAGCCAGCGGGAAAGGGTTCTTTTCAACCAGGACGGTCAGCGACTGCGTATTGGGAATATTGCTGGTGACGTCAATGGACACCATGGCGCCATCCTCGGCGACATCCGGCGCGCTGATTATAAGGTCTTTGTGTGCCTGAGCGCCCTCAGCATTGATCGCTTTCAAGGCACTGGCAAGATCTTTGGCGTTGAAGCCCGGCCGGTCGGGTTCGGCAGCTAACACGCACGAGGCTTGCAACAAACCAGCGCCCAGCAGCGCGGCTAACGCGCTGCTCTCTGCGGCGCGTTTCAAGAAAGTTCTGCGCCAAGCGTCCACTTTTGATTAGGCCGCACGCCAGTGCCCCGACTTGCCGCCTTCCTTTTCCAGCAGACGGATGGCGTCGATGCGCATGCCGCGATCCACGGCTTTGCACATATCATAAATAGTTAGCAGGCCCACACTGACTGCGGTGAGCGCTTCCATTTCCACGCCGGTGCGGCCTAGCGTCTGCGCGGTGACCGCGCAGCTGATTGCAGCTTGCGCTCGGTCTATGCTGAACTCGACGCCGACTTTTGTCAGGGCGACGGGGTGGCATAAGGGAATTAGCTCGGAGGTGCGCTTGGCAGCCTGGATGGCGGCGATGCGCGCCACACTCAGCACATCCCCTTTTTTGGCGTCGCCGGCTTCGATTAACGCCAGTGTTTGCGGCAGCATGTGGATCGTGCCGGCGGCGCGCGCGATGCGATGTGTTTCGGCTTTCTCAGCCACGTCCACCATATGCGCCTGGCCCTGGGCGTCGAAGTGCGTGAGCGGCTGGCTCATGATCGCTCACCGTGACCGTGCGGTGGAATATTGAGGTTCAGCCAATACCCTCCCAAGAGCCCGATAGCGTCGCGCAGTCGCGCATAGTCGAGCGGCTTGCGCACGTAGCTGCTGGCGCCTAGCTGCGCGGCGGCGCGCACGTCGCGTTGCTCGGCAGAGGCGGAGAGCATCACCACCGGCAGGAGCCGTGTGCGCGGATTGGCGCGCAATTGCCGCAGCACTTCCAGACCGTTGATCTTGGGCAAATTTAGATCAAGCAGCACGACTTTCGGCAGATCGGTCGCTTCTCGACCAGCATGAGATTTGCGCGCGAAAAGATAATCCAGCGCTTCCACACCGTCGGCGCAGAGGGCCACCTGGTCGGACGAAATAACAGGTTGGAGCGCGGCCAGAATCAGCTGTACGTCTTCGGCGGAATCCTCGGCGAGTAACAAGGCGTGCGCGGGCAAGAACGATCTCCGTGAAATAGAGTCTATGCGGCTCGGCGGAAGAAATTGAGTCGGCTAGCCAAGCGAACGGGCAATTGTAGCCGAAGGCTAGTGCCTTCGGCTCAATTGTCTGGAATATACGACAAGTGTCAAAACGGTATGATTACGCACATGATCAAGTATCTCTTTTTGTTGTTTTTGCTTCTGGCGCCTTGCGCAGTGGCAGACGGATTGCCCGATCTGGGCGAAGCTTCACAACTCACGCTGTCGCCACAAATGGAACGCCGCATTGGCGAATCCATCATGCGCGATATTCGCTATCGCGATCCGGCCTATGAGGACGACGCCGAAATTAATGCCTATGTCAATCGCTTGGGCACCACGCTGGCCGCGGCCAGCCCGGAGCCGAGCCATGATTTCGAATTTTTCGTCGTACGCGATGGCACGCTGAACGCCTTCGCCATGCCCGGTGGTTTTATCGGCGTGCACACCGGCCTCATTCTGGCGGCGCAATCCGAATCAGAACTGGCGGCGGTGCTAGCCCACGAAATCTCACACGTCACGCAACGTCACATCGCGCGCATGCTGGGCAAGCAGAGCGACGCCCAACTCACCGCCCTGGTGGCTTTTGCCGTGGCCATTCTGGCCGGCCGCTCCAACCCCGATCTCGCCTCAGCGGCCATTATGACGGGCCAGGCAGCGAGTATTCAATCGCAGCTTAATTACTCGCGCGATTTCGAACGCGAGGCTGATCGCATCGGTTTGGCGACGCTGGAGCGCGGGGGTTTCGATGTACGCGGCATGGGCAGCTTCTTCGAGCGTTTGCAAAGGCAAAGCCGCCTTTATGAAAACAACGCACCCGGCTATTTGCGCAGCCACCCGCTCACCAGCGAGCGTATCTCGGACATGGACAACCGCATCCAGTTGCTGAGCTACAAGCAGGTGCCCGATTCTATCGAGTTTCAACTTGTGCGCGCCAAACTCAAGGCGCGGGACAACAGCCCGCGCGAAGCCGTCACGGAATTCGAATCACAGTTGCGTGAAAAGAAATACGCCAGTCTCGCTGCTGCGCACTATGGCCTAGCCCGCGCGCAGTTGCGTGCGAAGAACTATGCCGCCGCCGAGCGTGGCGTGGCGGAATTGCGCACCCTTAAGGTGGCTTCGCCCATGATCGAAGTTCTGGCCGCCGACATCAAACGTGCGCAAGGCGATCTCTCAGCGGCGCTGAAAATTTATCGTGAAGCACGCCTGCGTTACCAGCTCGATCGCGCCATCGTCTACGCTCAACTCGAAACGCTGCTGGAAGCCAAGCAACCCCAGGAGGCCCTGAAAAACGCTAACGCCGCCTTGCAGTTTTACCCCTCGGACGCCACGCTGCATGGATACGAAGCGCGCTCCTATGCCGCGCTGGGCAAGCGTTTGCAGCAACACCGCGCTCAGGCAGAGCTTTATGCCCTGCAAGGCTTGGTGACTGAGGCTATTGAGCAGTTGCAACTGGCGCAGAAGGCCCCTGACGGCGACTTCTTTGAGCACTCCAGAGTGGATGCGCGCCTGCGCGAACTGCGCGTGCGCGATGCTGAAGAGAAGAAAGAGAAAAAGGCACAGTAGCGCTACGGCAGCGGGTACTTCGAGTAAAATCCGCCCGTTCGCATTGCACTACTAGCCGAAATATCTTGTACGGTGAAGGAGAAATCTTGCAAATCGCCTGCCTGGACCTTGAGGGTGTATTGGTCCCCGAAATCTGGATCGAATTTTCCCAGCGCACCGGCATTCCTGAACTCTCGCGTACCACGCGTGACGAGCCAGACTACGACAAGCTCATGCGCGGCCGGCTGGCCTTACTCGAACAACACAAGCTAGGTCTGCCCGATATTCAAGCAGTCATCGCCCAAATGCGGCCACTGCCGGGCGCCCCGGAATTCATGACATGGCTGCGCGAGCGCTTTCAAGTGGTGATTCTTTCCGACACCTTTTATGAGTTCGCCATGCCGCTAATGCACCAGCTCGGCTATCCCGCATTGTTTTGCCACAAGCTCATCGCCGATCAACAAGGCGTGGTGCGCGACTACAAGCTGCGTCAGCCTGATGCCAAGCGTGCTTCGGTGCAGGCCTTCAAGGCGCTCAACTTTCAGACCATTGCTGCTGGCGATTCATATAACGACACCGCTATGCTGGCCGAAGCCCACGCCGGAATTTTATTTTGCCCGCCGGACAACGTCATCCGCGAATTCCCACAATTCCCCGTGACGCGTAATTACGACGAACTCGGCGCTGCGTTTACCGCCGCCAGTCGGCGTATTTGATCAGTAGAGAACCGAGTATCGTCACGATGCCCGGTTCTATTGTTAGCACCTTAAGTTCTAATGCGCAGATTGGATATCTACTTGCGTATTGATCATTTCCCCCGCTGAAATTCTTCGTCTTAGGGTAGTCGCAGGGGGCTAGCTAGCGTGTGTTGCCCTAATCATCCCGTTGAGCTATGGTGCAAAGCCCCCATCAACGCTGAAGCGCCTAGCGGTGACACAAAGGCCGTGTTTCACCGCACCGCGCGAGAAAGGTCCTCACAATGAAACGCCTCATACTTGCCGTTGTTGCATTGCTAGCCCTTATCGGTAGTGCGCTGGCCCAGGTGGCCGTTGCACCCAACCCCGATCACAACAAAATGCTGGCCAGCCCAGACCCCAAGCTCGCGGCCAACAAGAAACTGGTCTATGACTTCGTGCGCGAAGTATTCGAAGGCGGTCATCTGGAATTGGCCGAGAAGTACATGGCCGAAGGCTATATCCAGCATAACCCGGGCATTCCTACGGGCCGCGCCGCATTTGTTGAGCGCTTTTCCAAATTTATGAAGCCCAAGCCCATCGAGGCGCGCGCCAAGACGCCGTTCGTGAGTATTGTTGCCGAGGGCGACCTGGTGGTAACCAGTATGGTGCGCGAGTATCCCGATCCGCAAGATCTGTCGAAGAAGTACACCACCACGTGGTTTGACATGTACCGTATCGAAGGCGGCAAGCTCGCTGAGCACTGGGACGGCGCGCAAAAGGCGATGATGCCGACACCCTGATTTTGTGGGTACGGCGACTGTTTTGGTCGCCGGGCACCCTTGAATTCCCCTATTTGGTACCCATTATGTGTTAACGGTATGAGTCGATTTAGCGGCCTTGTGGCAACTATTAGTTAACAGGTCTTGATCTTTTTTGCACGGCGTAAAATCCGTCGCTTTCTCGGCTATGCTTCGCGCCAAGCTGGTTTAACACCAGTGTTCGACGATTTTCCCCACAGACACCGGCAACCCCGCCTGAGGCAAGAACGATGGCGCAACAGCGCTTAGCGAATCTAGCCTGTGGCTCGCATTTAACGAAGGAGTAATTATGGATAGCAAAGGTTTCAAACCGGCCAAGGTCGACCGCGCCCACCGCACAGAGTGGGCCAAGGAGCACTTCAAGGGCTTCGAAAACGTGCTCATGCCGTCCTTCTCGCCTGACCTCAAGACGCTCGATGAAGACGGCATCCGCCTCGACGTACGTAAGAGCATAGAGCATGGCTTCTTCTCGACCCTGGTCGCTGGCATCAGCACCACGATCGAAGAAAACAAGCGCTTCATCGACATCGCAGTCGACGAAGCCAAGGACAAGATGTCGGTTGCCTTTGCTTTGCCGCATGCCGCTACCGAAGCGGAATGCATCGATTTGATTCAGCACGCCGAGAAGGCCGGTGCCCAGCACTTCCTGCTCGACTTGCCCAACGAAGGCAGCCAAGACGACCTCTACAAAGTCGGCCTCAAGTACTCTGAAGCCACCAACATGGGTATCTACCTGTGGATGGCCGGCAAGCACAACTTCAAGCGCTTTAGCCCCGCCAAGATCCCCTACGAGGCTTTCGACAAACTGGCTGATCTGCCGAACATCATCGCGGTGAAGGTTGGTGACTTCGATCCCGCCACGCTGTTCGAACTCTTCGAGCGTTATAACGACAAGATGCTGATTGGTGCCCTGTGGCTCAACATCATGCCGATGGCCATCCGCGCCTACGGCCAACAGTGGAGCGGCGCGTGGACTGTCGAAGCCCTGCAATCGCCCGAGAAGCGTTATGCCACCGATTTCTTCAAGCTCATGTCGGCCGGCAAGTACGATGAAGGCATGAAGCTCTACTGGCGCTTTCTGGCCCCCGCCTTCGGCGCCATGATGGCCCGCGTCGGCCCCCTCATGGCCAGCGGCGGCCATCCTTGGGAGCACCTCAAGCTCAACCAGTTCGCCACCGGCGGCAACGGTGGTCGCATGCGTGTTGATCCGGATTTCCCCGATCTGCCGCCGGTCACGCCTCAAGACATCGCCGGCTTCAAGGGCCTCCTGCGCGGCCTCGAGATCACCCCGGACGATGCGCCCGACGAAGCTTTCCACGTCGGTCGTACGAACTATGCCAAAGGCGTTCGTCAAAAAGACCTGACTTAAGCTCGTTTGCTACAATAAAAAAAGCCCGGTTCGCCGGGCTTTTTTTGTTCTGTGTGATTGCTTGCTGGGCGAATGATTATGGCGTTAAATGTTCAATGAATACCCGGCCGGCGTCGGAGAATTGAGGCCAAAGTCGGTATGTGCGAACGTGGCAAAAATATATTGGCTCAACTTCGAGAAACTCGCAGATTAAGAACTCAGAGAGGTGGCAATGAGCGCACGTCTGTTTTCATTTGTTGGTGGTGACACGGGCCTTTGGCGCGTGGTAAAAACTCAGGCCCTTATTGGTGAGCCATTAATAGAAGTGGCGAGGCTGGATGTGTTGCCGCCTTCTGATTTTATCGTCGCGCCCCAAGCGGGCTGGGTGCTGCGCGGAATAACCAGTAATGAGCGTTATGTTAATCGCGACGAGACGAACCAACTCGTTGCTAAACAACAAGCGTTGGGGCGTCCCGAAAGTACTTGTGCAGCCCTGATCCCCATACGCAAGAACGCGGACTGGTGGGCACTCACCCAAGATGAACGTCGTCGCATTTTTGAAGAGCACTCCCATCACACCAGCATCGGTCTCCACTACCTGCCGGCAATAGCGCGACGCTTGCATCACTGCCGAGACCTCTCCGAGCACGAGCCTTTTGACTTTATTACATGGTTCGAATTTGCGCCGGCGCATGAAGATGACTTCAATCAGCTCCTGGCGGATTTGCGCGCGTCGGAAGAGTGGAGGTATGTCGAGCGAGAAGTGGATATTCGACTTGTCCGCGACTGAGCAAATTCGCGCTTCTCCCCGGGCCGACTTGGAGCGGGGTTCGCCTACAGCGTGTCGATGACGGGTGAATCTGAGCGGGACCTGGCGCGCGAGATGGTGGATGCGGTCTATCGTGCTGAATCGCGCCGTGTACTCGCCACGTTGATACGCTTGCTGGGCGATTTCGATATTGCCGAAGAAGCTTTGCATGACGCGTTTCGCGTTGCGCTGGAACAGTGGCCGCAAGGAGGCATGCCAACTAATCCGCGCGCATGGCTGGTGTCGACCGGCCGCTTTAAGGCGATTGATGCCTTACGCCGTAATGCGCGCTTCGATGCGCTGGACGATGTAGCCGAGCAAGTGGAGGCCATTGCGGATGAATCCACGGCGGGTAACGAAGAAGCTGAAGACCTCGAAGACGACCGTCTGCGGCTGATCTTCACCTGCTGCCATCCCGCTTTGGCGCCGGACACGCAAGTTGCCCTCACGCTGCGTGAGGTGTGCGGCCTCACCACGGAAGAGATCGCTCACGCCTTTCTCACGCCCGCGCCCACGCTGGCTCAGCGCATTGTGCGAGCGAAGGCCAAGATACGCGATGCGCGCATTCCCTATCAAGTACCGTCGCGCGAGGAACTGCCGGATCGGCTGGATAGTGTGTTGCGCGTCATCTACCTGGTGTTCAATGAAGGCTATTCGGCCTCGTCCGGCGCGTCGCTCACGCGGCATGATCTTTCGGGCGAAGCGATCCGCCTGGCGCGGCTGTTGGTCGAACTGTTGCCGGAGCCGGAAGCCGAGGGCTTGCTGGCAGTGATGCTGTTACACGAATCGCGGCGCGCGGCGCGCAGTTCAGTCAGCGGCGATCTGATATTGCTGGACGATCAGGATCGCTCGCTATGGAACCGAGAGCAGATCGCGGAAGGTACACGCTTGGTTGAGCGCGCGCTAACGTCGCGTCGCTTTGGCCCTTACACATTGCAGGCGGCGATCTCCGCGCTGCATGCAGAAGCGCCTAGTGCGGCGGACACCGATTGGGCGCAGATCGTCGGGCTATACGATGTGTTGGCGCGTGCCGAAACCTCACCGGTGATCGCACTAAACCGCGCGGTGGCGGTGGCGATGTGTGAGGGGCCGGCGGCGGGGCTTGCACTGGTTGATGGCATTCTGGCAGGGGGCGACCTAGCGGACTACCGACTTGCCCATGCGACGCGTGCGGATTTTTGCCGACGTTTGGGCAAAACCGCCGCCGCCAAGGCAGCCTATGAGCGGGCGCTAACGCTCACCAGGCAAGAGCCGGAGCGGCGGTTTCTGGAGCGGCGGCTGGCCGAGCTAAAAAAATAAATGCAGCATTGTCGATTTGGCGTTCTGCCAAACGACTACTGGTAGGAATAACGCTTGCGTCGCCGCAATGCGGATTGCGGAGCGTGGGTCTGTCGCCCCGCGGGAAAGCCATCCTAGCGTAGGCATCTTGGAGGAAGAACAATAATGCTGACCATCATCTTCGTCATCGCTGTACTGCTTATGCTTGGTATCGCTACTGTGCTGATCATGGCAGCGAACAAGCCAGACGGATTCCGTATCGAACGCGCAACGAGCATTAAGGCGCCGCCGGAGCAAGTGTTTGCGCTCATCAATGATTTTCGTGCATGGGCGGCCTGGTCGCCCTGGGAAAAGATCGATGCGGTGTTGAAACGAACCTACAGCGGTCCCGCGAGCGGCAAAGGCGCGGTTTACGCCTGGGAAGGCAAGAAGGCTGGCGTTGGACGCATGGAGATTGTGGAATCTGTTCCCGCCTCCCGGATCGCCATCACACTGGATTTCGTCAAACCTATGGAAGCGCACAACCGCGTCGATTTCACGCTGGCGCCGCGCGGCGAAACAACGTACGTCACCTGGGTCATGCAGTGCGAAACACCTTTCCTTGCAAAAATATTCCACGTGTTTGTCGATATGGATCGCATGGTCGGCAAAGATTTTGAAGCCGGCTTGGCCAGCCTGAAAACCATCACAGAAAAATAGTCCGTTTAGCAACGGAGAAATGGGAGCATGCAATGAAATTTTTGTGCCTGATTTGCGCTGAGAAGGTGATGGAGCAGATGTCTGAGGCCACTGCGGAACAGCATTACCGCGACTACGCGGCATTCACAGAAGACATTCGGCAAAGCGGTCATTTCATCGGCTGCAACCGCCTCCTGCCCGCGGCCGCAGCGACCACGGTGCGGGTGCGCCAGGGTAAGGTTTCTACCACCGATGGCCCCTGGGCGGAAACAAAGGAACAGCTGGGTGGCTACTACGTTATTGAGGCGCGCGACCTCGACGAAGCAATTCAGGTGGCGGCGAAGATCCCCGGCGGCTGGATAGGCTGCGTAGAAGTGCGGCCTATCGCCGAGGATGAGCAGACACTCAATGCGCTTGGGCTAGTGGCTGCATAAACCATCCAACTCACGTTCAACTTATGCGGAGTCAGACATGAAATATCTATGCTTGGTGTACCTCGACGAAAAAAGACTCGAGGAGCTGCCCGACGAAGAATGCGTCGCCTACGACGCCTCGATCCGCCAGAGCGGCCATTGCCTCGCTTCCGAAGCGCTGCAATCCGTGCAGACCGCAACCACTGTGCGCATACGCAACGGCAAGCTGGCCGTCACGGATGGCCCCTTTGCCGAGACCAAGGAACAGCTTGCAGGCTTTTACATGATCGAAGCCACGGACCTCAACGAAGCCATACAGATCGCCGGAAAAATTCCGCCGGCGCGCGTGGGGAGCATTGAAGTGCGGCCGATACGGCCCATACGCGAAACAGTTGCCCAGGCCAACCCTTAGCAAACCCTTAGCAAACTTAGTCGCACACTCGATGAGCAATTATCGGCAATCCTTTTGAGAGGGAGTTAAGCATGGCACTTAGCAGCGGAAATCAGGTAGCGCAAAAGCCAGGCGCGGATGCGCAGGTTCTTTTGCTGGTCGCCACGCGCAAAGGAGCGTGGCTTTATCACGGTGATGTGGCGCGCAAGACTTGGCGTGCCGACGGCCCGCATTTCCTTGGCCAAATCATCAGTCATATGCTGCTCGATCCGCGCGACGGTCGCACCCTGCTCGCCGCGGCGAAGACCGGCCACCTCGGTCCTACCATCTTCCGCTCCACCGATTTCGGGCGCAGCTGGAAGGAGGCCGCGCAGCCGCCGGCGTTCTCAACGGTCAGTGACGGCAAAGGCCGTACGGTCGATCACACCTTTTGGCTGGCACCCGGTCACGCGGACGAGGCCGATGTCTGGTACGCAGGCACCTCGCCGCAGGGATTGTTTCGTTCTACGGACGGTGGCGTCACCTGGGCACCATTTTCTTCCATTAACGACGATCCGCAATACCGTAAATGGATGGGCTCTGCGCAGGACGGCACGCCGGATGGCCCCAAGGTGCATTCCATCATTGTCGATCCGCGTGACACACAGCACATGTACTTCGCAATGTCCGGCGGCGGCGTGCACGAGACGGTCGACGCTGGCCGTACATTCACGCCCATCATGAAAGGTCTAGACGTGGTCGAAGGTTTCGACCGCAGTGACTATACCTTTCACGACCCACATTGCATACGGCTTTGCCCGAGCAATCCGGATCGCTTGTATCAACAGAACCACTGTGGCATCTACCGCCTGGACCGTCCGTCTGACGAATGGGTGAACATTGGAAAGAGCATGCCGAAAGAGGTTGGTGATATCGGTTTTCCGATGGTGGTGCATCCACGCGATGCGAACACTGCATGGGTGTTTCCGATGGATGGCACACGGGTGTGGCCGCGCACCAGCCCGGGCGGCAAACCGGCGGCTTATGTGACGCGCGATGCGGGCCAGAGCTGGCAACGCCTCGATGCCGGCATGCCTAAAGACCAGGCCTGGTGGACGGTGAAGCGCCAGGCCATGACAGCGGACAGGCACGACCCCGTCGGCCTCTACTTCGGCACGACCAGTGGCGAACTGTGGATGAGCGGCAACGAAGGGGCACAGTGGACCTGCATTGCGCGGCATCTGCCGGAAATCTACGCTGTTGAAGCCGTCGTTGCGGCATCCGCGTAGGCACACTGATGAAGGTACTCATACCCAGCGCGCTGCGCTCTTACACAGAGCAAGGCGAGGCTGAGGCCCGCGGCGCGACGATCGCTGACGTGCTGGTCGACCTTGACCGCCTCTACCCGGGGATTCGTTTCCGCATGATCGACGAACAAGAAAAGATAAGGCCGCACATACGATTTTTCGTCGACGGCGAGCAAGTGCGCGACTTGGCACATCCGCTCAGCGCGACTGGCGAGCTAATCATTGTCCAAGCCTTGAGCGGCGGCTAGAAATTTAGGACGAAACTTTGGACGAAACCTCGTACGAAAATTAGGACGATAACGCAGTTGAATCAAGCTATGAAAAGGAAAATGAATGGCAACTAAAATCTTTGTGAATCTTCCGGTGAAAAGCCTTAACAAATCCGTCGATTTCTTTACCAAACTGGGCTACACATTCAACGCCCAATTCACCGACGACACCGCCACCTGCATGATCGTCTCCGACGATATTTACGTCATGCTGCTGACCGAAGCGAAATTCTTAAAGTTCACGCCCAAAGAAATCTGCGACACCACAAAAAGTACCGAAATGTTGCTGTGTCTCTCTTGCGAGAGTCGTGCGCAGGTGGACGACATGGTGCGAAAAGCGGTCGCCGCCGGCGGGTCGACCTACAACGAGCCGCAAGACCATGGCTTCATGTACGCACACGGTTTCCAAGATATCGACGGCCATACTTGGGAACAGATGTGGATGGACCCAAGATAGCCATGCTAAAAATGCACAAGCTGGAAATATCGGTCTTGGAGCGGGCGTACAAGAACGCCCAGCCTTCGCGGGAAAGTAAATTCCCGCGAGAGCCGGCACTTTACGGAGCGACTGGGCGCACTGTCCTATAACTGGCGGGCACCCAGGCAAAGTCCTTCTTCACCGCTTTTACATGGCCGATGCCGGGAAAAGGCGTGTGGGCAGCGGCGATCCAGTAATGGTGCTGGGCGGCTTCGGCGTAGCTGGCTTGGCGTTGGGCTGCGCCGGCTTTGGTATCTACGTCGAACTTGATAAGGGCATCGGGGTCACCGAACTGTAGCGCGGCAACGTGCACGAGGTCACCCCACGCCAGCATTTTTTCACCCTTACTTTCGATCATGTAGGCGGTATGGCCGGGCGTGTGGCCGGGGCGGGCGAGGGCGCGAATGCCGGGTACGAGCTCGGTGTCGCCTTCGAAACTTTTGAACTTGCCGGCAGCGATATAAGGCTTGAGCGAGGCCATCGCGCCTTGAAAGAAGCGCTGGTCTCCCTTCGAGGCCTTGGCCATGATGGCTTCGTCCAGCCAGTAGTCCGAATCATGCTTGTTGGCGCGCACGATGGCATTGGGGAAAGCCAGCTTGTCGCCCGCCATGAGCCCACCAACGTGGTCCAAATGCAAGTGGGTGAGGTACACCTCGTCGACTTGTTCGGGCTGGTAGCCGGCGGCCTTGAGGTTGCTGACGAGAGTGCCTAGCGTAGGCCCGAAGAGAGTCGCGGCACCCGTGTCGATGAGCACCAGCTTCGTGCCGGTATTAATGAGGAAACCATTCACGGAGGTTTCGACCGGGGCGTTGTCATAGGCTTGCGCCAGGGCCTTATCGATTTTTTCCGGTGGCGTGTGGGCGAATAGCTGCTTCGGGTCGAGCGGCACGACGCCATCCAGCAGAGCGGTGACTTCGATGTCACCCAGCATCATGTGGTAATAGCCCGGCGCCTGCGTTTTGACCATCGGCGCAGCAGCCTGCACTGGGCTGAGCAACATGAGACCGGTCGCGACCGATACCAGCAGCGTGTGAAATGCATGATGAAGTTTCATGGTGCGCTCTCGTGGTGTGATGGGATCAGGAATGATAGCAAGCCAGCGGCTTTGCCGCGAGGCCGACAAATAAGTAGAGATTCAGTACGGATTCAGTAGAGATGCAGTAGAGTTGATTTTGCGGCCGGAGCGTGAAGTTGGTCTAGCAATGCGAGTAAACTTCAGCAAGCATAATACGACATGGAGGGCGTGATGTTCGATGCATCTACAAGCGCGAAGACCGTGGCAGGGCTGGCCGCGGCGCTCAGCTTGGCGCTCTGCGCCGCATTGAGCTATGCAGAAGAGCCTGGAGTGGCCGCATCCGCCACTGCCGATGCAAATACCGCCGAGGCGCAACTGACGGCTAGCGCGGGCGCGGCGCCCAGCAGCGAGCAGCTTGAAAAGGATTTGCAGCGCTTGCCTTGGGCGCAATTCAAGTCGGTGGTGTTTGCGATCCCCAAACTCAAAGCCGATGTAGATGCCTTTGGGCAGTTCGGCTGGCAGTACGTGCAGGCCAATTATCAATCTTACGGCTGGAAGCGCAACATAGATAAGCTGGATGAAAGTCAAAAAAAGCAACTCGCCGCGTTGATCCAAAAAGCCCGTCATGCGACTGAAGCGCCCGCCGGAAACAGCCCTCCCAAGGGCACGTGAGCGGCGCACGCGGCGCGGTGTATTCCGTTTTGTTTAAAAGAACACTAGCAGGCGCAGCGCTAACTCATCGGCCGTTTTAAAGCCGTTGTCGATGTGTGTGTCGCGGCTGTAGCGCAGCGTCCACAGCTGATTCCCTTGCGTGAAATAACTGGCACCGAGTGAGGCGCGGGTGTTATTGGCGGAGTCTTGCTGATCGACCTGGCCGATGGTGGTGGCGCCGCCGCGATTGATCTGCGCACTGGAGAAGACTTGGAAGGCAGGCGTGAAGTGGTAACGCAGCGTCCCGGTGAGCGCGTAAGTCTGCCGTTGCTCCAGCTTATTCTGCCCGAGGAAATTGTTGTTGTTGCCGTAAAACACCACTTCCGGCCACACTTCCAGAATGACACGGTCGTCGAGCGGCTTGATCCAGCCGCCGCCCAGCAAGAGCCGCCAGCGGTTCTCGCCGATGTTAAGCGCGCGATTGCTGTCGTAGCTGCCGGTGGGCAAAATCGCCGTGACGGTGACGCCCAAGTATTCCTGTCGCTGCGCATCGTCGATCAGCCAAAGTGTGGCGCCCAGGCGCAGATCGCCAAACCCATAAGCGTCGGAGCCGATCTGGTTGGACAAAGCCTGCGGTGACGCCTTGATTGCCGCCCACGACAGAATCGCCATCGGTGCAAACGTCATGCCGCCGAGCTTGTTGAAAGTAAGTAGGCGGAGTGCCGCGATGGGCACATCGAGCTTGCCGTCCAATTGTTTGTTGCCCTGTACGTAAGGACCTTCCGACTTGCGGTAGTAGCCGTACATCGAAACGACGGTTGTGCCCGCGGGCAAGGTCGCATAGTCGGTTGGGAAGACATCATTGACAGCGCTGCGAGCTGGCAGGCTTAGGAGGCTTAGGGTCTCCAGTATGAAGAGGAGCGCTGCCCAGCAGCGCTGTGTTAAACGCGATTGAGTTTTCACAAGGGTCCTGTCAGGGGGGTTATACCTTATCAGGCATTGTAAGTTGGATAGGCTTACTTTCGCGCAAAATCGATGGTGTAGGTTGTGGCCAAGCTCGCCCGGGACCGAGCTTAGATCAGCTTCAGTCAACTTAGGCCGGCTCAGCGGCGACTAGCCGATAGCATGGACGGTACTCGGCACCGGGCAGCTTCATGCGCCGCTGGGCCACGAAGGAGGCGAGCAGTGCATCCATCGGCCGAAGAATTTCCGCGTCGCCGTGTATCTCGAAGGGGCCGTGTTTCTCTATAGCGCGGATACCCTGTTCCTTAACGTTGCCGGCAACTACGCCAGAGAACGCGCGGCGCAACATCGCGGCGAGCTGATGGGCAGGCTGCTTGCGATGCAGTCGCAGATCGCGCATGGCCGCATGCGTGGGCGAGAAGGGTTTCTGGAATTCGTGATCGATTTTCAATAGCCAGTTGAAGTAATAGGCGTCACCCTGGCCTTTACGAAACTCGCGCACGGCGCTGATGCCAGCCTGCATTTCTCGCGCGGTCGCTACCGGATCATCAATGATGATGCGGTAGCGCGCTTGCGCCTCAGCGCCCAGCGTGTGGCCGATGAACTCATCGATCTGCGCGAAGTATTCCTGTGCAATCTTGGGGCCGGTAAAGATGAGCGGGAACGGCAGCGCCGCGTTAGCCGGATGCAGCAAGATGCCCAGAAGATAAAGAATTTCTTCAGCGGTGCCCACCCCGCCCCGAAACACCACAATACCGTGGCCCGCACGCACGAAGGCTTCAAGTCGTTTCTCGATGTCCGGCAGGATCACCAGAGCGTTCACGATGGGATTAGGCGCTTCAGCCGCAATGACACCCGGCTCCGTGAAGCCCAGATAGCGGCCAGTGGTAATGCGCTGCTTGGCATGCGCAATGGCGGCCCCCTTCATAGGCCCCTTCATTGCGCCAGGGCCGCAGCCGGTGCAGATGTCCATGCCGCGCAGCCCCAGCTCGTAGCCCACCTGCTTGGTGTAGTCATACTCCTCGCGTGAAATGGCGTGGCCGCCCCAGCACACCACCACATTGGGTTTGTTCATGGGCTGCAAGATGGCGGCATTGCGCAGTATGTCGAACACCGCATCGGTAAGCCCTTCGGAAGTGGTGAGATTGAATCTTGCGTTGCCGTTGATTTCCTCGCTGACGTAGATCACATCGCGCAACACGGCAAAGAGATGCTCGTGTATGCCCTTGATCATCTTGCCGTCGACAAAGGCGCTGGCCGGCGCGCCTTTGACATCCAGTTTGATACCGCGCTCGCGTTGAATGATGCTGATGTCGAAAGATTTGTACCGCTCCAACAATTCCTTGCCGTCGTCCATCACGTTGCCGCAATTCAGCACGGCCAGTGAGCAACTACGAAAGATGTTGTACAAGCCGCCGTGGCTGTTATCGAGCAACTTGGTGACCTCGGCCCGGGTGAGCACTTCCATGCGGCCTTCCGGTGATATCTGAGCGTCGATGGTGGGGTATTCCATGGTTTGCAATGCCTCGTTTGCGCTGCGTTGTTCGGATGCGAGCTTGGGTGCGTGATTAGTTGCGTGCTCGGTTGCGTACTTCGGTAGTGTATTACGGCGCAGGAGCGGGCGGCTTGAAGCGGCGCAAATGCTAAGATTGCGCTCTTTCGTATGCCCGTAATCGAGGACACCCCATGAATTTCGACAAGGACTTGGATGCTCGCGGACTAAATTGCCCGCTACCGATTTTGCGCGCCAAGAAGGCGCTGGCGGAACTGACCAGTGGCCAGATTTTGCGTCTAGTCGCCACCGATCCCGGCTCCGTCAAAGACTTCCAGGCCTTTGCCCGTCAGACCGGTAACGAACTACTTTCCTTCAGCGAGAACGAGAAGGAAAAAGAGTTCGAGTTTTTCATCAAGCGCAAGTAGACCGCGAGACCGCGCACATCCACACCAGCGGCCATTCCTGACACTCCTGCCCATCCTAATTTGCCGCGTGGTGCGGCGCCAGCAGCGGTCGCAGCACTTTCAGCCGTGTTGCAAACCACACCGCCCCCAGCAGACACAGCACGCCGCCCACGGTGACGGTATTCGCCGCGCCTATGTGTTCCGCGAGCCAGCCGAAAGCCAGCGCGCCCAGGGGCATCACGCCGAGGAAGGCGGTCACTTGCAGGCTCACCAGCCGGCCGCGCATGGCGTCTGTTGCGATAATCTGGACCAAGGTATTCACCGACGCCGCCACCGACATGGTGCCGAAGCCGATCAGCGGCAGCACCAGGAGCGACAGCCACAAAGTTTGAGAGCGCGAGAAAAGCAGCAGGCCCACGCCGCTCAGGAGTGCCGCCGCCGCAATGACGCGCTCCAGACCGACCGTACGTCGCCGTAACGCGAGAAACACCACGCCGATAACGGCACCCGCGCCGGCACTGGCTACCAGCCAACCCAGCGTGTGCGCCCCACCACCCAGTATGTCGCGCGCGAAAACTGGTAGCAGCGTGGAATAGGGCGTGGCGACAAAACTCATCAAGGCCACCAGCCCCAACAACAGACGCGTGGGTCCGAAGCCGAAAGCAAAGCGCAAGGCTTCGAGCAACCCGGCCAGCCAGTGATGCGTATGCTTGCGTGGCGCTGCGGGTGTCAGTCGCATGGCCATTAGCGAGGCCAGCACAGCAAGATAAGAAATGGCGTTGATGAGAAAGCACCAAGCTTCGCTGGTCAGCGCCAACATCAAGCCCGCCAGCGTCGGGCCGATCAGCCGCGAGCTGTGCATCATCAGCGAATTGAGCGCGATGGCATTGGGCAATTGCTCGCGCGAACCCACCAACTCCAGCAAAAACGATTGACGCAAGGGCGCGTCGAAAGCATTCACCACGCCGATGAACGCGGCGGCGGTGAGCAAATGCCAGACTTCGATCCAGCCCCCGAAAGTCAGCACGGTCAGCGTCGCCGCTTGCGCCAGCGACAAGGCTTGCGTCAGCAACATGGCGCGCCGTCGGTCAATGCGGTCCGACCAGACACCGCCGAAAGGCGCAAGAAACAGGATGGGAATCTGCCCGACGAAATTGGTCAGGCCCAACATAAATGGCGAGCCGGTCAGCCGATACACCAGCCAGGAAAGCGCCAGTTGCTGCATCCACGTGCCGACCAGCGAAGCGCCCTGGCCCAAGAAGTAGAGTCGGAAATTACGCTGCGACAAGGCGCCTAAAGCGTGTTTCATTTGGAAAGACGGATAGCGGAGCGAAGTGTCTAGCTTAGAGCCTGGACGTCGCCTCGTCGAGATTAATCAGCGAAGCCAGCGGGAACTCTTTGAAAGCTGACGGGCGTATTATTCAACTGACGTTTCCCATTGAATGTTTGTTTTACAAGACCTCCGAACTCTGCCGTTAGAATGAAACTATTGTCGCTGACCCCTTTCGGCCATGGAAAGAGGTATAGCAGGTCGGTCGTCAGCTTTGAAGCGTGAAAAGGAATTAGTTAACGAATTTGCTGAAGGAAACGGCGAACTCGGCACAGTTGGAAACAAATTACCAAGGCCAAACTAAATGCTTATGAAGGGCGCGCTCAAAATCCAAGTGCAACATTTCTGGGAGAGAATGTTGCATGGGAAAAATCTACACACAGTTGAGTATTGAAGAGCGGACGATGATCCAAACGCAATTGGAGATGGGAGTCAAGCCGGCAGTAATAGCCA
>JBBQGH010000011.1:0-58948 GCA_038322845.1 Gammaproteobacteria bacterium | reverse complement strand
TTTTGGAGGACTGGCAGCCGCCGCACAAGGGGCCATTACTGGCAATCAAGCGCTGGTTGACACAGCCATTCAAGGGATGGCCGAAAATAAGCAGGGTAGTGTTGATGCTCTCTTCATTCTTGGTACGATGGGGAGGGGTGGGGCGAAGGCTGGTCCGGTTGTTTTCAAAGCGCCATCTGGAGCGACAGCGCAGGAAATTTCTCAACTTGAACGATATTGTGCAGCATGCAATGAAGCGCTCAATGCAGGTGCACTTTCAAATTCGGGACGTGTTTCAACCAGTGGAGCACTTCGAGTCCAAGCGAATAACGCGGCAGCGGCCGCGCGAAGCAATGCTGCGGCTGCAGGTCAACCGTACCAAGGCGTTGCAGGGCATGTTCCTGACACTACGTGGACAGGAAATGCTCAGCCTTACCAGTGGATGGATATGACGCCTAGACTAAACTCTAGTTTGGGTGGGCAGACGAATGGTTATCCATTGGGATATAAACCGACACAGTTCTTGATTGGTAATTAAAGATAATGACATCGATGTTCAACTGGAAATCTGAAATCGTTAATCTCGTATGCATCAAGCAAGAACTCGCAGAGATTGATACACAGAAACTCTGGCCGTGGCATCTACCCAGTGTAGCTGCTTCCGAACAGGAAATCATGGAGTGCAGTCACCACCTTGGTTTCGATCTGGACCCGATGTATGCGGATTTTCTTAGATACGCCAATGGTTGGCGGGGATTCATTCAGGCAGCTGATCTATTCGGGACAGTGGATTTATTGGGTAACGAAAAAATGCGACGCGCAGAAGAGGCACTAAGGAATTTGGATGATAGCGTATTTGAACACGCTGGTATCTTGCGAGAAGAGTTGTTTCCTTTTGCGATGAGTCTACTTGACCTTGATCTATTCGTTATGACTAAACCATCAGCTACTCAGGCGGGCATAGTTATTTGGTTCGCTGGCTATGAAACTCAGCGGTTCGATAACTTCCAAGACTTCTTTCTGGGGATGGTGGAATATAACCGTCTTGTTATTGATGATCTGAGACAAAAAGCGCGCATGGGTAATCCCGGGTAGGAACCGACGGCAGTCTCGCCAGCCTCGACAACCGCAGCGCCGCCAACGTCATCCTCAGCAGCCACGCCTATCAGTACGATAGCCTCGGCCGGCGGTATCGCCACAGCGAAACCCTCGGTACCCTGGGCAGCCAATACAACCAGTATGCCTACGACGCCCTGAGTCGCCTCACCCAAACCCAGACCTGCACCACGTCTGCTTACGCCACCTGCACTGCAGACGAGACCGACACCTACGACATCTGGGACAACCGCAAGAGCAAAACCCAGGCGGGCAACACCCTCGCCTACGTCTACGACGCCGCAAACCAGCTGAAAGAAATGCGCCAGACCAGCGACACCGGCGCACTGCTCGCAAGCTACGCCTACGACGCCAACGGCAACCAGACCAGCCGCCCCGGCCAGACCCTCACCTGGAACCCCGACAACCAGCTCACCGGCATTGGAGGCGAGAGCTACCAGTACGACCCAGCCGGAAGGCGCATCAGCAAGACCGCAGGTGCAGCCACCACCAGCTGGCTCTACAACGGCGCAGACATCCAGGGAGAATGGAACACAGCCAGCATCAGCGGCAAACCCACCGCCGTCACTGTTCAGGGCGGGCTAGACAACCCACTGATGCGGCTCAGCGGCAACACCGCCGATCCCACAGCAGCGGCCAGCCTGTATCACCAGGATGGACTAGGCAGCGTAGTGGGGCAGACCAGCGCGAGCGGCCCCACCGAAGGGCTGCAACGGTTTGATGCCTGGGGCAATAAAACCCAGAGCACGGGCAGCGTTGCGCAGTACGGCTACACCGGGCGTGAGCCGGATGCGACGGGGCTGGTTTATTACCGGGCGCGGTACTACGATTCAAGCAGTGGTAGATTCGTCAGCCGTGATCCGATTGGACTTAATGGTGGCATCAACCTGTATGCGTATGTTGATGGCAATCCGGTTAATGCGACGGATCCTACCGATGAAATTGCGCTGGTCGATAATCTTATCGGCGCTGGTGTTAACGTAGCAATCGGAGCCGGTATTAGTTATCTGAGTGGGCAAAGCTATGGCTGGAAACAGGCTGGAATTGATGCGGCGATTGGGTTTGCCACTTCTGGTGTAGCTGGGCTTGTGGCGGCAGCGAAATTCAGCAAGATCGGTGCGGCTGTTAAGGGAATTGAGGGTGAGGCGATGGCTTTGGCCAAGATTGAATCCCGTGGTCATATTCCCACGCAACAGCCTACTTTCACAGCGAATGGTGCACGGGCCCGGGCAGACTATGGAGCCCTAAACCCTGCCACAGGCGAGCGTTACCTTGTTGACGCGAAGAATGGCCCCGGCGCTTCTCTATCCCGCAACCAGGAAATTGTTTATCCGGCGGTAGAGCGGGGGGAAGCTGTTGCTAGGGGAGCAAGGGCCAAAGAGGCAGGTTTTATATCGGGCGAGCAAGTTGGAGCCACACGTGTTGAAATAATGGAATTCAGCCAGAATGGTTACCGGGCTAGCGACTTCTACGGCAACATGTTGGGTCTCGATGTGGGCTATCAGTTGGGTACCAGCGCGAACAATGCCTACAGTAGCCAAGGCTTGGGAACGATGACTGGCGGCAATACGCTAGCGCCGTATTCAGGCAGTCAGGTAGTCGGTTTCAATCCGCGTGGCAAGAAGTAACACCATTGTGGGAATGCTCTCGTGGCTCAAAGCGCTCTTATCGAAAGAAGCGAAGGACAAAGCCTTGTCGACTGATGTTCAGCCGGTGCTTCTGTCCCCTAAGGAAATGACAAAAGGGTTGCAAGGCGTGTTTCGGGAGCAGCTTGAGCCGCTCAGCTTCAAGGCAAAAGGAACTACATTCATTCGGCAACGTTGCCCGGAAGCCTACGATCAAGTGCATATTGGTTTCCGTACTTACAATGAGTACGAAAAGAATGCTCCCTTCTTTGGTGCTGATATTACTGTTGCCATTGATTCACAACCAGTTGCAAGGCTGTACGCTCAACTTGCCGGAGAACCTTATCATCAAGAACGCCTTCTTACTTTCGCACTGAATATTGGCTATGTAATGCCGCGTAAATCGTTTCTCGACTGGAAGTTTCGCCGGAATCAGTTCCCAGAAAAAGTGGCGCGGGAGATGATGGAAGATACACTGAAGTACGGCCTTCCATATCTGGAGCAGTTCGACAATTGGGAAGCAATTTACGCCGAGACGGCGCGGCTGGAAGCCCGGCCCCGGATTCGTGGGCCGATCATCAAGTACCTGATGGGCAAACCTGAAGAAGCGGTGGCAATATTGGAAGCTGAGTTGGCGAGAATCCACACACAGACTGATCCGGGCATGGAGCACTACCGGAACCGAGCCAATGCGCTGATTGACTTGTGCAAGCACAACGCGTAAGGCGCAACGTGAATAAGGTACCGTGGTCGAATTCTATTTGCATAGCTTGAGAACACCAAGGCTGCCAGAACAAAAGGGAAAAAAAGGAGCCAGGTGAATTGATTTGGCATAATTCGTAACAAGGTTTGAGCTTCCCTCTGTTTTTCGTCTTCCAACCCATCGGCATTATGCCGCCAATTGCTGCTCATGCTGAGTCGTAATCCAGTCTTCCAGGAATTTCATGGGTGAGGCGTAGCCGAGCGTGGAATGGAGACGTCGCCGGTTGTAGAACGGTTCGATATAGTCGAACAGGTCGGCCTCTGCATCGGCCCGCGTACTGTAACGGGTGCCATGCACCCGCTCATTCTTCAGGCTGTTGAAGAAGCTCTCGGTCGGCGCGTTGTCCCAGCAGTTTCCCTTGCGACTCATCGAACAGATCATGCCGTAGGCTTTCAACCGCGCCTGAAAGGCGTAGCTTGCATATTGGCTGCCTCGATCGGAGTGATGGATCAGACCCGGCGTCGGCTTCTTGCGGAACCAGGCCATGGTCAGTGCATCGATGACAATGTCCGCCGTCATCCTGGGCTTGATCGACCAGCCGACGGCTTCCCGGTTGAACAAATCAAGCACCACGGCCAGATAGAGCCAACCTTCGTCGGTCCAGATGTAGGTCAGGTCGGCACTCCACGCCTGATTGGGCGCTTCAGGCTGAAAGTCCCTGTCCAGCAGGTTCGGCGCCACCGGCAGGGCGTGCTTCGAATCGGTCGTGGCCTTGAAGCACCGCTTGTGCCGCGCTCGGATGCCGTTCTCTCGCATCAGTCGCTCGACGCGTTCCTTGCTGGCCGGGAATCCCCGACCGCGCAGTTCGCGCACCATCCGCGGACTGCCATAGGCACCTTTCAATTCCCGGTGGATGGCTTGAATCAGCGTCAGCATCTGGGCGTCCGTCAGTTGCTTGCGCTCAGGCGTGCCGCCGCGCTTCCATGCACGGTAGCCGCTGATGCTGACCTCCAGCACGGCACAGGATTCCACCAATCCATACTGAGCGTCCCCCGAAATTTCGTCTCCCAAGAGAGGGGTCGAACGCCCCGTGAAACTGGAAGGAGAAACGCAGTTGAAGAAGATCCCGAAGCAGGAATACACCCGATCGGCGTGGACATGGGGTCAAGCTTCGCATTTTCCGGCCGTTATTGGATGGAATCCGTATTCAGTTTTTTCCATCATGGCCCGTCGCCCGCACGTCGAAGAACCCGAAAATCATGAGCGTTGGCTGGTGTCTTACGCCGACTTCATTACGCTGCTGTTCGCGTTTTTTGTGGTGATGTACTCCATCTCTTCGGTGAACGATGGCAAGTATCGCGTGCTGTCTGATTCTCTAGTGTCTGCCTTCCGCAAGGTTGAAAGCACTCCCCTAAGCAATCCACTCGGTCCGACCATGATGGTGGGCGGTCGTGTGATGCAGGGCCAGCTTGGTATTAAGCCGTCTGTGCCGATCAAGAACATTAAAGAAGAGGAAAAGAAGCGTCAGCTGCGCGAGAAGATGCGTACTGTGGCGAAAGATCTGCTCGAGGCCCTGGGGCCGCTGATCCAGGAGGGTAAGGTACGCGTTACCGAAGGCATCAAGGGTGTGGCCATCGAGATCAACGCCAGCCTGCTCTTCGCGGTGGGCGATGCAAAGCTGGAGCCGCAAGCGGTGAAGGCACTGCATGCGGTGGCTGAGGTGCTGGCGCGAACGGAATCGCCCATCATCGTAGAAGGGCACACCGACCCTACGCCGATCAAGACTGCACAGTTTCCTTCTAATTGGGAGTTGTCGGGTGCGCGAGCGGCGAGCGTGGTGCGGCTGTTCGTCGAGGCGGGCGTCGCCCCCCAGCGCCTCACCGCGACAGGTTACGGCGAGCAACGCCCCGTTGCTTCCAACGACCTTGCCGAGGGACGCGCCCGCAATCGCCGTGTGGCCATACTTATAGAAGCGAATCTGCCCGATGTACCGGAGGAGTTGGCGGTTAGGTAAGGTTTCGGGTGTTGAGTTGCGGGTTTCGGGTTGGCGCAATGGGACCTAGCACTTCGTTGGGAAAATTTCAGAGCTGGTCGTTTATGAGGTGACGCCCGAAACCCGAAACCCGAAACCCGAAACCCGAAACCCGAAACCCGAAACCCGAAACCCGAAACCCTCTCAGTAACTTCCTAGGCTGCGCCCGCCGCCGATGGGACGGGCTTGGCCGTCGGGGCCATAGAGTGCCGCTTGATTGGCGGCGGCGAGCAATGTGGTGAGGGCCTGCTGGTTGTTTGCCAACCGGGTGTTGATGAGGTTGCCGTTCACGCGATTGAGTTCGCGCGCCTGTAGCGTTAGTTCAAGTAACTCCGTCCAGATTTTGCGCGTGCTGCCGGAGCCGGCATGCGCGGCGAGCCAGGCTTCCATGCCCGCGCGATCTGGGGGCATGGCTTGCGCGGCGAGCGCGTTGTTGCGTGCTTCGCCCAAGGCAGCCAGGCGGCTAAAGAGTGAGGATTTTTCGGAAGCGAGCGGCAAGAGGCGATCAATATCGCCGTCTGTCAGGGTTTTTTGTTCACGTTGAAGAAGACTAAGAAAGTCACGCAGCAGCGCGACTTCCTCGTGCAGGAGGTGCTGGAGTGTGACCTCGCCTGCCACGACCGCCGTTAAGTCTTGGGTGTTTGCGAAGCGAGCATCTGGCGCACGCTGTCGATCAAGCCGTCGGCAACTTTGCCGGCGTCTACTTGAAAGCGACCTTCGCTGATGGCTTGCTTGATTTCTGCCACCCGCCCAGCATCCACGATAGGCGTATTGGCGAGGGCGGCTTCGGCTTGCTGCAAGCTTGCAGCTACGGCTGACAGCTCGACCTTCGAGCCGGGCGCGGGGGCCGAACCGTTGGCACCCTTATTGGCGCGCGGACGGGGTTCGTTGTTAGGCAAACCCCCTACAGAACTTAACGAGTTATCTATTTTCACGGCTGCATCCTTAAGTGGTGTGACCTTAGTGATTTCTTACGGCTGCTTGCCCAAAAACTTTAGGAATAATTCTGACATGCAATAAGTCACGTCGGATCATACACCAGGGTCGAATCAGTAGCTTACCTCAACCACCCCACCGACACGGGCAATGCCGCTCAAGGTCTGGCCGTTGCCGGTTCTGACTTGCACCACCTGGCCATCGGCGGCGTTGTTCAGCGCCCGCCCATCGGTGGCGACCTGGAAGCCTGGACCTTTGCTCACCAGCTTAACGTTCTGGCCCTGCTGCACGGCCAGCTGGGCGCGCAGGCTGTCGCTGCGCAAAATCTGGCCCGACTGCAGGCTGATGGTCAGCATATGGCCCACCGCCTGGGCGGTTTCGGTGATGACCCCGGCCGGCAGTTCCGCCAGATCGCCGCTGCGCTTCGCCAGATCACCGGCGGCGATAACCTGGCCGCGCGCCAAGGAGCGCGCCGTGACGAAATAATCGCCCACCACTTTCACCTGCGCTGGCACGTAGATAGACCAGCCGCCTTCGATCTGACAGCGCACGCCGATGTTGGTTCGCCCCCAGGGGCGGGCATTGGCGGGCAAAAAGGCCTCAAGCGCGGGGCAGGGCGCGAGGTTGTTGCTGGGGTCGATGCTGCCTACCGTGGAACTCGCTTGCCCCGGCATGCCCTTGGTTTGCACGCGCAGGAATTCTTCGACGACGCGTTTTACGTCGGCGGGCTCCTGCCGCGCAGTGGCGAACAGAGGCCACGCCAGCGGCACAGCGAAAGAGGCGAGGAGCAGTAGGGCTTTCAGGCGATGCATAGCGTCCGACGGGGTAGATGTGGCGACGATTCAATCACGAGTGCAGGCCGCTGGCAAGGACGAAGAAAGCAGGAGGAAGAAAGCAGGAGGAAGACGCAAGCTCAGGAATCGCGGCGGCAAAAATTGCCGGCAGCCGACAGCCACTGCCGGTCCATCGGCGGCAGCCTGACCATTCATCGAGGAATACCTGTCATTTCTCCCGCTTATCGGCCCATTGCGGCAACTCGACGGGCTTTAGCATGCCTGGCATGGATGATGCAATACGAGTCTCATACACAGCGAGGTTTTCATGAGCAACCAAATTGATACGGGTCTTCAGTTCCACCAGCAGGCGCTGAATCTGCGCGCTTATCGCCAGGAAGTGCTGGCCGCGAATATCGCCAATGCCGACACGCCTAACTACAAGGCGCGCGACGTCGATTTCAAAGCGGCATTGCAAGGCGCTGTCGGCGGCGCACGCAGTAGCGGCGCACTTCCACTCGCACAGACGGCGTCCGGGCATTTAGCTGGCAGCGCGGCAAGCAACCCCGCCGGCGCGCCCTTGCTCTACCGCACTGAGACGCAGTCCAGCGTCGATGGCAACACCGTCAATATTGATACTGAGCGCGCCGCCTTTGCGGAAAACTCCCTGCAGTACGAAGCCAGTCTCACTTTCGTCAATCAGTTCATGCGCAATATCCAGAGCGCATTGCAGTCTCAATAGCCCGGATAGGAGGAGCAGTCGCCATGAGCATGCTGAATGTTTTTAATATCGCCGGGTCCGCGCTTACCGCGCAATCGGCCCGCCTTAATACGGTGGCGAGCAACCTCGCTAACGCCGACAGCGTGGCCGGGCCGGATGGCCTGCCTTATAAGGCCAAGCAAGTCGTATTCACCGCCAAGCCCGTCGAAGGGGGCGGCACCGGCGTGCGCGTTACCGCCGTTGTGGAAGACAACGCACCGGGGCGCACATTGTATGACCCGAAAAATCCAGCCGCGGACGAAAAAGGTTTCGTCACCATGCCCAACGTGAATGTCGTTGAGGAAATGGTGAACATGATTTCTGCCTCTCGCGCCTATCAGAACAACGTCGAAGTGATGAACACCGCCAAGACGCTGATGCAGAAGACGCTCACGCTCGGTCAATAACGGAAGGAACTGACATGGCCATCACCGCAGTCGCTAGCAATCCCACGCAGGATCTTTACGCCAGTCTCAACGCCACGCGCAATCAGGCCACGGCCAGCGAAGGCGCTTCGCAGGACCGCTTTTTAAAACTCCTGGTGACGCAGCTCAAAAATCAGGATCCGCTCAATCCTATGGATAACGCCCAAATGACTTCACAACTCGCCCAGATCAGCACCGTCGATGGCATCGGCAAACTGAATGCCACGTTGCAAGCGTTACTCGATGGCTCGAATCAGAACCAGGCTCTGCAAGCCGCCACGCTAGTCGGCCACGGCGTGCTGGTGCCGGGCGCCACGCTCGCGCTGCAAGGTGGCGCATCGGTGGGTGGCGTTGAACTGACCGAGCCGGCTGATCGCGTTTCGGTGAGCATCAAGAACAGTGCCGGTATAGCGGTGAAGACCATAGAGCTGGGCGCCCTAGAAGCGGGCAGCCGCGGCTTCATCTGGGATGGCAGTACCGACAGCGGCGGCAGCGTCGCCGACGGTTCTTACAGCATTTCGATTAAAGCGCAACGAGGCGACACCACAGTCACTGCCAAGCCGCTGGAGATGGGCATTGTTTCCAGCGTAGCCATCAACAGCCAGGGCGCCAGCCTGAATGTTGGGGTGCTGGGTATGTTCAAGATGAGCGACGTCAGAGAAATTCTTTAACAAGATTCGTCACCGCTAACGCGAGGAGAAGAGCATGAGTTTTCAACAAGGTTTGAGTGGCTTGAATGCGGCCGCAAAGGGACTGGATGCCGTTAGTAACAACGTTTCTAACGCTGCCACCGTGGGCTTTAAGAGTTCCGCGGCCGAGTTTGCTGACGTGTATGCCGCGTCCATCGCGGGCGGTGGCGCGAGCCAGGTCGGCGTGGGCGTCAACATCTCGTCGGTTAAGCAACAATTCACGCAGGGCAACATCAGCGTGACCAATAGTCCGCTGGATGTGGCGATCAATGGCGCCGGCTTCTTCCGCATGAATAACAACGGCTCCACCACCTTCTCGCGCAATGGTCAGTTTCTTGTCGACAAGAACGGATTTGTGGTGAATTCCGCCGGCGCGCGCTTGACCGGCTATACCGCCAACGCCAGTGGCATCATCGTGCCATCCAGCCCGCAGGATCTCCTCATCAACAGCGCCGACTTAACGCCTACTGCGACTACCGGAGGCCAGATCGGCTTGAATCTGGATTCGCGCGCTGCCGTGCCGGGCGCTTTCAATTATCTAGACCCGACGACTTACAACAGCTCAACGGCCATGACGGTCTATGACAGTCTCGGCAACGCCCACGTGCAGTCGATGTACTTCCGCAAGACCGCTGCCAACGCCTGGGATATGTACACGATTCTCGATTCAACGGCAGGGAGCCAGACCGGCCCCACCGGCCTAGCCTTCAATTCTGCCGGTGTGCTCACCACGGCTATGCCGCTAGGGGCCTTGGCCTACACCTTGACTAACGGTGCGGCCAACCTTTCCATTGCGCCGGATTTCACCAGTTCAACGCAATACGGCTCGACCTTCGGGGTAAACAAAATGGCGCAAGACGGCTATACCTCGGGTCGCTTGTCCGGCATGAGCGTTGCCAACGACGGCGTGGTGCAAGGCCGCTATAGCAATGGCCAGTCGCGCAACTTGGGCCAGGTGGTGCTCGCCAACTTCGCCAACCCGAACGGCTTGCAATCCATCGGCGGCAATCAGTGGACGGAAAGCTCCGTTTCCGGCCAGCCGCTCGTCGGCTCACCCAACAGTGGCAGCCTCGGTGCGCTGCAATCCGGCGCCGTCGAGGAATCCAACATCGACTTGACTGGCGAACTGGTGAACATGATCACGCAGCAGCGCAACTACCAGGCCAACGCGCAATCCATCAAGACGCAGGATGCGATATTGCAGACGCTGGTTAATTTGCGTTGATGACTTGAACCCTGCTACCTCATACCTGCCATGGATAAACTGATCTACACCGCGATGACCGGCGCCAAGGCGACGTTTGATCGCCAGGCCTCGGTCGCGCACAACCTCGCCAATGCCTCTTCCACCGGCTATCGCGCCGAGGAGCACAGGATGCGTGCAGTGCCGATACAGTCTGCGGCGCTAGCCACGCGCGCCTTCGTGGTGGATGCCAGCGTGGTGAACGACTTCGGCGCCGGCCCCATGCAGCAAACCGGGCGCACGCTCGATGTCGCCGTCCAGGGCCAGGGTTTTTTTGCACTGGCCATGCCGGACGGTACCGAAGCCTATACGCGCAATGGCAGCTTCGAGCTGAATGTGAATGGCGTACTGCAATCGCGCAACGGCATGCCCGTGCAGGGCGATGGCGGCCCCATTTCGATACCGCCGGATAACGAAATTGAAATTGCCAAGGACGGCACGGTGTCGGTCAAGAACATCAGCGGCGCCCACAACCAGGTCTCGCAAATCGGCACGTTAAAAATGGTGAATCCCCCGGAGGCCGATCTGGTGCGCGGTGCCGACGGCTTGTTTCGCCTCAAGGATGGCAGTAGTGCGCCGCTGGACGCCAATGTGCGCGCCGCTGGCGGTTTTCTCGAAGGCAGCAACGTGAATGTGGTCGACCAGATGGTGTCCATGATCTCGCTAGCTCGCCAGTTCGAAATGCAAACGCAATTGCTCACCAACGCCGAAGCGAATGATCGCGCGGCGGCGCAAATACTCACAAGTCGCTAATAGCTCAGGGAGTAAGTCATGATACGTTCGCTCTGGATCGCCAAAACCGGCATGGATGCCCAGCAAACCCAGCTGGACATTACCTCCAACAACCTCGCCAACGTCAGCACCAATGGCTTCAAGCGTGCGCGCGCGGTGTTCGAGGATTTGCTCTACCAGACGCTGCGCCAGCCTGGCGCCGCCTCCTCGGCGCAGACGCAGATTCCTTCCGGCTTGCAAATTGGCACGGGCGTAAGGCCCATCGCCAGCGAGCGTATTTTCACGCAGGGCAATCTCACGCAGACCGGCAACAGCCTCGATCTCGCCATACAAGGCCCTGGATTTTTCCAGGTGCAATTGCCCGATGGCACTACCGCCTACAGCCGCGATGGCGCTTTCCAGAAAGATAACCAGGGGCAGATCGTTACCTCGAACGGCTACACGCTTTCACCCGCCATCACGATTCCCGCAGACGCGCTCTCCGTCACCATAGGCACCGATGGGGTGATCAATGTTTTACAGCCGGGTTCGGCGAGCCCTGTGCAGGTCGGACAGATACAGCTAGCCAATTTTGTGAACCCGGGCGGTCTGGAAAGCATGGGCCAGAACCTCTATCTGGAGACTGCCTCCAGTGGCACCGCCACGCCCAACACACCGGGCACTAACGGTGTCGGCGCCCTTAATCAGGGTTATGTCGAAACCTCGAATGTGAACGTCGTCGAGGAGTTGGTGAACATGATCCAGACGCAGCGCGCTTACGAACTGAATTCCCGCGCCATCCAGACTTCGGACCAGATGCTGGCCAAGCTGGCGCAGCTGTGAGAACGAGTGAGGCGTGAATCGTGAATAGCCAAAAATCGAAGGTGCGTAGGGTGGGCAGCTTTGCTGTCCATGCGGCGAACCAGGAAAACACGTGGGCAGCCAAGCTGCCCACCCTACGGGCCTGCGCGGCATTGCTCGGCGTGATGGTTCTTGCCGGCTGCATGACCACGACGCCGTCGACAGCGGTGCATCAACCCATGACGGCGCGTCCGTCTGCGCGCAATGAGGTGTTGGCGACTAATGGCGCGATTTATCAGGCGTCGATTTCGCGGCCCTTGTTTGAGGACAGACGCGCGCGTTTCGTCGGCGACACCATCACCATCAATATCATCGAGAAGAATATCGCGGCGAAGAAGTCGGATTCCTCCGCTGAGCGTAGCCAGACTTTCGCGGTTTCCGTGCCGACCATATTGGGTTTGCCGGGCAAGAGCGCGCAAGGCATGTCGCTCGACGCCAAAGACGCCAGCAAGTTCTCCGGTAAGGGCCAGAGCGAGGCCAACGACACTTTCACCGGCACCATTACGGTGACCGTCATCGAGACGCTGGCCAACGGCAATTTGCTGGTGTCGGGTGAGAAGCTGGTGGCGATTAATCAGGGCGAAGAATTCATCCGCTTTTCAGGCGTCGTTAATCCAGCCACGATCAGCGCGGCCAACAGTGTGAATTCCACGCAAGTGGCCGATGCACGCGTGGAATACAAGGCCAACGGCGCTATCGACTCGGCGCAGGTGATGGGCTGGCTGGCGCGGTTTTTCCTGACCTTCTTGCCGTTCTAGGTTGCAGGGATCAGGGATCAGGGATCAGGGAGCAGGAGTCAGGAATCGGGGATCAGTAACGTACAGAATTGTGGAGCAACAGATGAAAGCGAATTTATCTAAATGGCAGAGACTGATGCGGCAAGCTACCGGCAGCGTGCTTGCGCTGATAGTTGCCTCTAGCTGTTTCCTGATTTCTGATTCTTGCCAGGCTGAGCGCATTAAGGATCTTGCCTCGGTGCAGGGCGTGCGCATGAACCAGTTGATCGGCTACGGCTTGGTAGTGGGGCTGGATGGCAGTGGCGACCAGACGACGCAGACGCCATTTACGGTGCAGAGTTTGGTGAGCATGCTGTCTAATCTTGGCGTGGTTTTGCCGCCCGGCACGAACTTGCAGTTGAAGAACGTCGCTGCAGTGATGGTGACGGCCATGCTGCCGCCTTTCGCGCGCACCGGGCAGCAAATCGACATCACGGTTTCTTCCATGGGTAACGCCAAGTCGCTGCGCGGCGGCACGCTGCTCATGACGCCGCTGAAAGGCGGGGATGGCAATGTCTATGCCGTCGCTCAAGGCAATGTCATGGTCGTCGGCGCGGGCGCGTCTTCGGGCAGCTCCAAAGTCACCGTGAATCATCTTTCAGCGGGGCGCATCCCCGCCGGCGCGACAGTGGAGCGCGTGGTGGCGACGCCGGTGGGCGAGGGCAACTTGGTTTATTTTGAATTGAACGCCACCGATTTCGGCACCGCTCAGCGCGTTACGGATGCCATTAACAAAGCCATGGGCGGCAATGTTGCGCGCAGTGTGGATGGTCGCCGCATACAGGTGCAAGCGCCGAGCGATGCGGATGCGCGCGTGGCCTTTCTAGGCCGCATCGAGAACACCGAAGCGCAGCCGATGCAAATGGCCGCCAAGGTGATCGTCAATGGCCGCACCGGTTCGGTCGTGATGAATCAAGCCGTGGCGATAGAATCCTGTGCGGTCGCGCACGGCAATCTTTCGGTTACCGTCAGTAGCGAGGCGCAGGTAAGTCAACCCAACGCGCTGGCCGGCGGCCAGACCGTGGTGGTCGAGAAAGCCGACATTCAAATCAAGCAGGAGGGCGCGGCACTCATGGCGCTGAAAGCCGGCACTTCGCTGTCGGAAGTCGTCAAGGCGCTGAACGCGCTCGGCGCGAATCCGCAAGACCTCATCGCCATACTCGAAGCCATGAAGGCAGCCGGCGCTTTACGCGCGGAACTTGAAATCATTTGACCCTAGGCCCCTCTGCGTATGAACTCCGTCGCCAACATCACTGACCAGCTGTCCATCGACACCAATGGGCTGTCCGCCCTCAAGCGTCAGGCCAAAGGCGATCCGCGCGCGGCGCTGAAGGGCGCAGCGCAGCAATTTGAGGCGGTATTCATGCAAATGGTTTTGAAGTCCATGCGCGACGCGACGCCCAAGGAAGGCATCTTCGACAACGAGCAGACGCGGCTCTATCAGTCCATGCTTGATCAGCAATTGGCGCAGAAGCTGTCGACCCAAGGTGCTACGGGTCTGGCTGCGCTGATGGAAAAACAGCTCGCGCGCGGCTTGCCCAGCGCAGCCGCTCAAGCCGTGCAGCCTGCGGACGGCACAGCAGCAGAGGCCAGTCAGGCCGTGCCCAGCGCCACGCTACGCACTGCGCCCGCGAAAAATCCGTCGCTTTTAAGCTTGCCGGCTGCGCTCGCCCCGCAGACAAGCGCGGCGGCGAAAGAGGCTAACGTGCCGGCACCGGCGAAAGAATTCGTTAATCGCCTCTGGCCCAGTGCCTTGGAGGCCAGCCGCGCCACTGGCATACCGGCGCACTTCATGATCGCCCAGGCCGCGTTGGAAACCGGTTGGGGGAAGTCAGAGTTGCGCAACGCCGACGGCAAGCCCACCTACAACCTCTTTGGCATCAAGGCCGGCCGCTCCTGGAATGGCGCCGTCGCTGAGGCGCCGACGACGGAATTTGTGAATGGTGTCGCGCAGAAAAGCGTGGAGCGCTTTCGCTCCTACAACTCTTATGCAGAAGCCTTCAACGACTACGCCAGCCTGCTTGCTTCCAACCCGCGCTATGCCGGCGTGTTGAACCAGCAAGACCCGAGCGCTTTCGCCAAGGGCTTGCAACGGGCCGGCTATGCCACCGACCCCATGTACGCCGACAAGCTCACGCGCATCATCGGCGGGCCAACACTGCGAGCGGGGCTGACCGGATGAGGTACTTCAGGCTTTCCACTTTTTGGCCGTTAACACATTGAACGGATAAAACCATGGGCACCAGCATACTCAACATCGGCATATCAGGCCTCAACGCGGCGCAGACGGGACTGTCCACGGCTGGACATAACATCAGCAACGCCACCACGCCGGGCTTCAGTCGCCAACAATCGATACAGAGCACCAACACGCCGCAATTCACCGGCGCGGGCTTTATCGGCCAGGGCACCAACGTCCAGACCATACAGCGCGTTTACAACCAGTATCTTTCCAGCCAGTTGCTATCGGCGCAGACGCGGCTTTCAGAACTCGATACCTACTCGGGCGAAATCAAGCAGATCGACGATATGCTGGGCGACCCCAGCGCCGGCGTCGCAACCGCACTGAATGATTTCAACACCGGCGTGAATGCTGTTTCCGCTAATCCCGCCTCCATCCCCGCACGCCAGGCCATGCTGTCTTCAGCGCAGAGTCTGGTGGGCCGCTTTCAAAGCCTGGATGCGCGCTTCAACGAAATTCGCGACGGTGTCAATTCGCAAATTCAAAGTACGGTGGTGACGATCAATTCTTACGCCCAGCAGATTTCCGAAATGAACCAGCGCATCGTGCTGGCCCAGGCCAACGGGCCGCAGCCGGCGAACGATTTGCTTGATCAACGCGACCAGTTGATTACCGAAGTCGGCAAGCAGGTGCGCGTTAGTACCGTGCCGCAGACAGACGGCAGCTATAGCGTCTTCGTCGGGAATGGTCAGCCGCTGGTAGTGGGCACGGTGCCCTTTGTGCTGGCTGCACTGCCGTCGCGTGAAGATTCATCCCGGCTCACTATCGGGGTGGCGCTCCCCGGCGGCGGCCAGGCCGGGCTGCCAGAGGCGCTATTCGCTGGGGGTGTGTTGGGCGGCTTGCTGAATTTCCGTAGCGCCAGCCTCGATCCTGCACAGAACGCGCTCGGGCGGGTTGCCACCGCACTGGCCATGAGCTTCAATGATCAACATCGCCTCGGCCAGGATTTGACCGGTGCGTTGGGGGGCATATTTTTCAATGCGCCCACGCCGCAAGTCATTACCCCCACGGCCCCGGCGAATGCGGGCACGGCGAGCATTGCTGCGGTGATCTCCGGCGTTGGTGGACTAACCACCAGCGACTATCGACTCGCCGCCAATGGCGGCGGCAATTACACGCTGACGCGGCTCTCTGACAACGTGAATGTTTTCACTGCTACCACCCTGCCGCGAACCGTGGATGGCCTAACGATCACACTCGCTAGCGGCGCTGCAGTGGCGGGCGACAGCTTTTTAATCCAGCCGACGCGCGTCGGCGCACGTGACATCAGCGTTGCCATCACCGGTCCCCGCAGTGTCGCGGCGGCTGCGCCGATACGTACTACCGGCGCGCTGACTAACACGGGTACGGCGAGTATCAGTTCCGGCAGTGTGAACGCGCCACCGCCGCCCAATGTAAACCTGACACAAACTGTGACACTGACATTCAATACGCCGCCCACTACTTTCAACGTCGTCGGCACCGGCACCGGTAATCCGGTCGGCGTCGCCTACACCGCCGGTGGCAACATCAGCTACAACGGTTGGACATTGCAGGTCAGTGGCACGCCAGGCGCAGGCGATGTATTCACGCTCTCGGCGAGCCCGGCCGGCGTTGCCGATAACCGCAACGCGCTCAAGTTGGCCGGTTTGCAAAGCACCGGCATCATCGCCGGCGGCAGCACCACATTTCAAGCCGCTTACTCGCAGCTAGTGAGTGATGTCGGCAACAAGACGCGAGAAATCCAAGTCACCAGCACGGCGCAGACCAACATTTTCCAGCAGGCTCAAGAGGCGCAGCAATCGCTCTCCGGCGTGAATCTGGATGAGGAAGCCGCTAATCTTTTGCGTTATCAGCAGGCGTTCCAGGCTTCCGGAAAAATGATAGAAATCGCCAGCAAGTTGTTTGACACAGTGCTCAGCCTTGGACGCTAATCACTCAAAGGAATCGCCATGCGTATAGCCACGAGCATGATTTTCGACGCCGGTGTCGCTTCCATTCAGAAGCAGACAGCGGCGCTGCAGCACACCCAGCAGCAAGTCGCTAGCGGTAAGCGCATGCTCTCGCCCTCGGATGATCCGCTGGCAGCATCGCGCGCGCTTGACGTGTCGCATGCCAGTGCCAACAACGAACAATATCTTTCCAACCAGAAAGCGACTGGCGAATCACTGGGCCTGGTGGAAAACAGCCTGACTTCCATCGGCGATTTACTCCAGACCGTGCGTACCTTGGCGGTGCAGGGTGGCAATGCGGGGCTCAATGACAGTGACCGCCGCAGCATCGCCGCCGATATACGCCAGCGCTACACAGAATTGTTGGGCCTGGCCAATGCCGCCGATAGCACTGGGCAGTACCAGTTCTCCGGCTATATGGGCGCGACCAAGCCTTTCTCGGGTAGCGTGGAAGCCGGCGTCGTCTATGCCGGCGACGACGGCCAGCGGCTCCTGCAGGTTTCTGCCTCGCGCCAGATCGCGGCTAGCGATTCTGGCAACGATGTCTTCATGCGTATGCATAACGGCAACGGGACTTTCGTGACCGCGGCGACCACCACCAACACCGGCAGCGGTATTATCGACGGCGGCGCGACCTTGGACCCGAGCAAATGGAATACCGTTGCCAATAGCAAAGATTTCTCCCTGCGCTTCGCCGTGAGTGGCGCTGTGCCGCCTGTGACTACCTACGACATCGTCGACAACGTGAGCGGCAATTCGCTGCTCACTGGCGCGGCACCCGGCGCAGCGCCTTATCCGCGCGTGTTTCAGCCGGGTCAGGCGATTGATTTCAAAAGCCAGGGCGCGGAGCCGGCCTTCGATTTTGGTGCCCAGCTCATCGTCAGTGGTCAGCCCGCCAGCGGCGACACGTTTGCCGTGCAGGCCAGCAGCAGCCAGAGTGTGTTCACCACCATTGCGAATTTGATCACCGGATTGGAAACCAGCAGTCGCACCTCGGCGAATGCCACGCTACTCGCCAACCGCATCGGCACCGCGCTGACCAACCTGGATCAGGCCAGCAACAACATCCTCACTGTGCGCGCGTCCGTCGGCTCACGCATGAATGAACTCGACTCGCTTGCCAGCGCGGGCCAGGATTTGAATCTGCAATACCAGCAATCGCTCTCCAACCTGCAAGACCTAGACTACGCTGATGCCCTGACCAAGCTGTCGCAGCAACAAAGCACGCTGGATGCTGCGCAGAAGTCTTTCTTGAAGGTGTCGAGCTTGTCCTTGTTCAATTATTTATGAGAGGTCAGGCGTGAAGCTTCAAGTAATCCGCGCAGGTAGGTTGACCACTAAGCTGCCCACTAAGCTGGCCACTGCGCTGGCGACCACACTCGTGTGCGGTTGCACGTCCCTGATTGATAAGGGCCAGGACATCGGCTTGATCCAGCGCGGCACAAATAGTCATGGCACGTCCTACACCTTGCCTTCGGCGCCCTTGGTGCCTAACGCCAGCTTGCAGCTCACGCCTTCCCTCAGTATTTCGCTGGAGACTATGTTGATCGGTGTGGCGGCGTATTATTTCATCGATCCGTTCGCGCCCAACTGGCAGGGTGAGATGCGACGTTTGAGCGACGACACTTACAGCATCAGCATGCGCGCCAAGCGATTTCGCAGCACCGGCGGCGATGGCGAATCCGGTAAGGTATTTCGCCGCAACGCCGACGAGATCGTGCGCAGTGGCGGGTATGCCGGCTATAGCATCGTCTCCTACACTGAGGGCATCGAATCCGAATTGCTAGGCGCCGTGCGTGTCTGCGAAGGCGTCATCCAGGTTAGCCGCAAGGCGCCTTAAGCTCCTCGGGTGTCCGGCATCTCATCAATGGCTGGGCGCGCCCGTTGCTCCAGCCACCATGACGCCATTCATGGCATCGAAACCCATTTCGAAAGCGTGTTCCAGCGTCGGCGCGAAGTAGGGCATGCTGAGCGCCAGCACGCCAAAACCGACCACTATGGTGATGGGGAAGCCGACCGCAAAGAGATTGAGCTGAGGCGCCGCCTTAGTCAGTACGCCTAAGGCGATGTTGGTGATTAGCAGCGCGGCGATCATGGGCAGCGCTAACAGTACGCCGGTGGCGAAAAGCGATGCAGCCCAGTGCGTCAAGGCGCCCCAGCCTTGGCTGCCGAAGAATCCGCCAGCAATGGGCAATGTGTCGAAGCTCTGCGCCAGCAGGCCCAGCATCATGAGATGACCATTGACGGCGAGGAAGATTAACAGGGTGAGGAGGCCCAACAGTTCCGCCACCACTGGCGATTGCGCGGCGTTTTGCGGATCGTAGAAGACGGCGAACGAAAGCCCCATTTGCATGCCGATGAGTTCGCCGGCAATGTCGACGGCGGCAAATACAACGCGCATGCTGAAGCCCAAGGCAATGCCGATCAGGCTTTGTTGCAGCAACACCATGAGACCCACCCACGAGGCGGGATCGACACCAGCCTGCGTCGGCAGTACAGGTGCCAACGCCAAGGCCACAGCGATGCCGGTGATCAAGCGTAGGGTGACAGGCAGGGCCGCGTTATTGAAAACCGGCGCCGTCGACAATAGGCCGAGGATGCGCGCCAGAGGATAGAGCAGTGTGGCCAGCCAGGCGTTGAGTTGGGCGTCGGTGAAGGTCAACATTTTATTTAGGGTTTCGGGTTTCGAGTTTCGGTTGTGTCAATTTGCGATGTGCGCACTCCGTGAAGCTTGGCCTATGCGCTGCTCGTGGAGATACGACATCAACCCGAAACCAGAAACCCGAAACTCGAAACATTTTCTACCCGATCATTGTCGGTATGCTCTCGTATAGCCGGCGCATGTAGTCGACCAGAACTGTGAGCATCCACGGGCCGGCGACGAGCAGGGTGAGGAACATGGCGATTAACTTGGGAACGAAGGTCAAGGTCATTTCGTTGATCTGCGTGGCTGCCTGGAAAATGCTCACCACCAAGCCGGTGACCAACGCCGCAAGAAACATGGGCATGGAAACCATCAAGGTGACTTCCATGGCCTGGCGGCCAATTTCAATGACGGTAGAGGGAGTCATGATTTTTTGTCTTACCTATCCGAAGCTATTTACGAGCGACCCAATAATCAGATTCCAGCCATCTACCAGCACGAACAGCATGAGCTTGAAGGGCAGAGAAACAATCACCGGTGACATCATCATCATGCCCATAGACATCAGCACACTGGCGACGACCATGTCGATAATGAGAAACGGGATAAAGATAATGAAACCAATCTGGAAAGCCGTCTTCAGTTCACTGGTGACAAAGGCGGGAATCAAAATGCGAATGGGCACATCTTCGGGGGTCGCAACACGCTCCGACTTGCCGATGCGCATAAAGAGACCCAGATCGGCGTCGCGCGTTTGCTTCAGCATAAATTTCTTCAGCGGTACGGCGCCTCGATCCAGCGCTTCGTTGAAACTGATTTTGTTTTCAGAGAGCGGCAGATAAGCGTTGGTGTAGATGTTGTCGGCCACCGGCGCCATCACAAAGAACGTGAGAAACAGTGCCATGCCCACCAGCACCTGGTTGGGTGGCGAAGTTTGCGTACCCAGCGCGTGGCGCAGCAAGGCCAGCACGATGACGATGCGCGTGAAGCCGGTCATCATCAAGATGATGGCGGGCAGAAAGGTCAGCGCCGTGACGAGTAGCAGGGTTTGGATCGACAGGGTGTAAGCCTGACCTCCGCCTGCGACGGGCGAACTGGTGAAGGCCGGCAAACCATCTGCCCAGGCCGCTAAGGGGGCGAGCGTGAAGATCAGGAGGATGGCGCGTAGCCATGGGTTAGTGCGCATTTTTTCGTTCCCTGATTTGCTTAAGCCAGCTTGCAAAGTCTTTGGTCGGTAGCGTGGCGGCATCCAGCGCAGTCGCTTGACGGGGAAGTTGATGCAGTGCGCGCACCTGACCCGGCGTTACACCCAGCACCAGCCAGGTATCGGCGATTTCGACAACGACTACGCGTTCGCGCTGTCCCACAGCCGTGCCGGCCACCACGCGCAGCAGACCGGCTGCTGCGCCGCGCGGCGCAGAAAGGCGCTTCAACAGCCACAAGACGCCGATCAGTAGCGCGACGACCACGCCCAGACCGAGGGCGACTTGGACGAGACTCGCTCCAGCACTGGGTAAGGGTGACTCGGCCGAGGCCAGGCCCGGTATGAGAGCCGCCGTCGCTAGTAGCGCGCCAACTGCGACGCGTTTATTCAGAGGGGAATGTTTTGGTTTCATGGCCCCCAGCATAGCGGTGGGCGCTGATGCGAGAGGCCGCGATTAGGCGGGGAAAGCGGGGCTATTTTTGGGTGAGGGGTGAGCTGAGAGGTGAGGGTTGGGGGATACAGAACGAGAACGGGCCGGCGCCTTACGACCGCCTAGCCCATTTTTTATCGGTTCAACTTCCGCATGCGTTCGCCGGGCGTGATGATATCGGTGAGGCGGATACCGAACTTGTCATTGACCACCACCACTTCACCTTGGGCGATGAGCGTGCCGTTGACCAGCACACTCATGGGTTCGCCGGCGAGTTCTTCGAGTTCGACGACGGAGCCCTGAGCCAGTTGCAGCAGGTTGCGGATAGAGATTCTGGTGCGGCCCAATTCCACTGTCATTTCGACCGGGATGTCGAGGATCATATCCATGTCCTGCGTGGCGCCGCTTTGCGTGCCGCCGCCGAGCTGCTGGAACAGCGCTGTGGGTGGCGCGGCTTTCACCTCGGCGCTGTTTTGTTGGCTCAGCGCCGCGGCCCAATCTTCCTCGCCGACCTTTTCTTCGATTTCGGTATCTGCCATGACTTGCTCCTAATTTCTATCCTGTTTATCGGCGGCGAGAAAGCGTTCTATCCTGAGTGCATAGCGCCCGTTTTGTAGGCCATAGTGGCATTCCATGACCGGCACCTGGTCGACATTGGCCATGACGGTTTCGCCGATATGGAGGGGAACCACATCCCCGGCTTTCATGTTGAGTATCTGGCCCAGCGTCACTCGGGACGATCCCAGCTTGGCAACCAGCTCAATTTCGGCGCTTTGCAATTGCCGTTTCAGCGTGCTGATCCAGCGCCCGTCGGCAACTGCCTGGTCGCTTTGCATCGAGCTGTAGAGCTGAGCGCGGATCGGCTCCAGCATGGAGTAGGGCATGCAGATGTGCATCTCCGCAGCTGAGCCGGAAAATTCCAGGGAATAAGTAATCGCGATGACGGTTTCGCTCGGCGTGGCGATGTTGGCGAATTGCGAATTCATTTCCGAACGGACGTATTCGAGCTTGAGTTCAAATACCGGTGCCCAGGCTTTTTCAAACGCGGCGAATATCGTGTTCAACATGCCTTGGATGATGCGCTGCTCAGTGGCCGTAAAGTCACGGCCTTCGACGCGGCTATGAAAGCGCCCATCGCCGCCGAACATATTGTCCACTACCAGGAAAACCAGGTTGGGATCGAACACCACCAGGCCGGTGCCATTCAGTGGCTTGAACTGCACGAGGTTGAGGTTGGTCGGCACAACTAGGTTGCGGATGAACTCGCTGTACTTCTGGACGCGGATCGGGGCGACCGAGATTTCCGTCGTGCGTTGCATGTAGTTGAACAGGCCGATGCGCAGATAGCGCGCAAAGCGCTCGTTGATGAGCTCCAGCGTGGGCATGCGCCCGCGCACAATGCGCTCCTGCTTACCAAGTTCAAATTTTGGCAGGGCGCCGGTCTCGGCAACGCTGGCCGGTTCGTCGCCTTCCCCGGCCACGCCTTTGAGCAGGGCATCGACCTCGTCCTGCGAAAGAAAATCCTGGGCCATGGCGTCTAGGGCTACTGAACGATTAAGGAGGTAAACAAAACGCTTTGAATGGGGTCGTCCGCCGTCGCCTTGGCGACTTGCGCAACCTCAGCGGGTTTAGCCGGGGCAACGGCTGCTACGGCCGGTGTTGCGGCTGCGGCCGGCGTTGCTGCGGTGGCTAGCGCAGCGGGTGGCTTTGCTGGGGCAGTAGCGGCGGCTGTGGCCGGCGTTGCGGCTGCGGCTGGCTTTGCGACGGCCGGCCCTTCGGCGGCGGCGCCTTCTTCCTTGGGCTTGTCCGAATTTTCGGTTGTTTCTTCGGTCTCCACTGTCGCGTCCCTGGCTTCTTCGGTTTTCGCCTCGGCCGTGGCGAACATGGGACGTTGTGGCTTGCCGGCGGCGACCAACAAAATGTTGTTGGTGACAACGCGTAACTCGTCGGCAAGCCGCTCGCGGCCTGCTGACGTATTAATCTCGCTAGGCTTCTTGGTGCCGAGCCAGAGCAGTATGCGATGCCGGATCTCCGGCATATATAGCTTCACCGCATCACCGGTGTGCGGATCCAGCACCTTGAGCGTGGCGGCGACCTGAAGATACTGTTCGCTGCCTTCACTGACCAGATTCACCGTAAAGTTTTCCATCGGCACAAAGACGGGCGGCTTAAGTGCTTCATGCTTACCTTCAACCACTTCAGCTTTTTTTTCACCGCCGCTGCCACCCTTAAGAAAGTAAAACGCACCGCCCCCGCCGGCTGCCAGCACGACCACCAGCCCGATAATGAGCGGCAGCTTGCCGCGCTTTTTCTTGGGCGCAGCTTCCTCACCTTCAGCAACCTCAGGGGTTTTGCCATCGGGCTTTTTTTCTTCGGGCTTTGCTGCGGCTTTCGCCATTTCTCACTCCTGTTTAGGGCTTACTGCTATGCAATGCCAATTATGTCTGTGGCGCGTGTTAAGCGAAGCGCTGAAATGAGCCTGATCCTGCCCGCTTATTCATGCTCGCATTTCGTTTATGGTTTAGGCGAAGGTGTCCACCAGGCCGTCACCGCGTCTGATCCAATGGGTGGAGGCAGAGGCTTGCACGGTGCTCTCGTCACGGCGTTCACTACGGCCGTTGCCGTTACGCTGATCCGCGTCCTGCCGCGGTGATTCCGCATTGACGCTGGCTTGGCCCAAGGTGATGCCGGCATCGGCCAGCAACTCGCGCAGTCGCGGCAGCGCCTGCTCCAGCGCATCGCGCGCGGCCGGGCTGGCGGAAACGAACATGGCATTGGTCTGCTCGCCATGCGTGGTGAGCGTGATCTCGATCTTGCCCAGGTGCTGAGGTGTGAGTGTCAATTCCGCGCGGCTTTCTTGGCGGTTCGAAAGCCAGATCACTTTCTGCGCCACTTCGTTGTCCCAGCCATGCATGCCGACGGGTGTCTCCACCCGCGCGGTAGCCGGCGCTTCGGCTAATGCCTGCGCAGGTGGTGCGGTGGCATGCAGGTTCGCGACATTGCTGAGTACATCGCTGAAGGCTTCGGTCAGCGGCGTAGCCTTGGCGGCTGCACTCAGTGCGGCAGGTTCCGCCGTGAGCTTATCCGCAGCGGCAAAAAATGCCGGCGCGGCGGCGCTCGTTTGTGGCGTGTCGGTCTTGACCGGTAATTCGGCTACGGCGGCGAGTAGTGGCGTAGGGGTAGTCGTCGGGAGATTGGTGGCCGCAGAATCGCTGGGCGTAAGGTTACTGGTTGTCCCCGTGCCACGCGCTGTCGGCGCGTTGGGCATGAGCGGTTGCATCATCTGCGCGAAGCCCGCTAGCAGCGTTGTCAGATCCGGTGGCGGCGCGGCAGCGGTGGCTTCATCGGGCTTTACCGCATCGGCGTCGGCGCGATCGGCCACTGCGTCGGTTTTGGCGGCGTCTTTTGCCGGCTGCTGCAACTGTTTTTGCAACACGGCGGCGAAATCCGCGCCGCCATTCGCTTCGTCGGTAGCGGGCGCGACGGCGGCAATGGCCACGGGCGTCGCGACTGCGGGCTTGCCAGCCTGCGCGGGCGGGACGTGAACGACATTTATCTCGGGCATTGCGCGATCTCCGGTGAGTGCTCAGTGTTGCTTTACTTGCCTTCTACGTACTACCTACGTACCAATGAGCAAGGCCTGTGCCAGTGCGCCCATGCAGGCATCATTCCTTACCCTGGCGAAAGTGTTTCGCCGCGTGCTCGTCCTGGCTGCGTTGCTCGCCTTTTTGTTCGATGCGTACTTCTTGCTGCTGATGGCGCTGCGAAAGAGTGTCGAAAGCCTTAACCCGATTGCGCTTGGCTAGCCATTCCTTTTGGCCATCTGCGCTGCGCTGGTGAGAGACGTCGACCAGCGAGCGTTGCTGACAGATGGCTTCATCGAGCCGGCCGAGAAAAGATTGGTAGTTGCGCCACTCCTCGCGCGCGATGCCATTTTTGGCCGCCGCGCGGAAACGATCGTCGTACTCGTCGCGATACTGGATCAACATTTCCAACGTCTTGCCGACCTCTTGCTCACTCGCCAAAAACTGTCCCAGCCGCAACGCAGCGTCATCCATACGGACATTCGACAAATCCAGCAGGGTTTGCAAGGGAAAGGATTTCATAGACGGATTAACGGCATAGGAAGGAGCGACTTGAGTGTCAGATGTCAGGGATCAGGGATCAGAGCTTGGCATGTTGAGTTTGTCTGGCTAGGCACCGTGGGTCGGCTTGCGAGAATTTTCTGTTATCTGATTCCTGATCCCTGACACCTGCTACGGCTCCATCCCGAATAAGCGATGGAGTTTCAAGACGGCGTCTTCATAGGTTTCGCGCTCGTCCATGTTCTGCTGCAGAAACGCTTCCATAGCGGGTTGCATGGCGATGGCGCGGTCGGTCACGGGGTCGGAACCGGCGGCATAGGCGCCGACGGCAATGAGGTCGCGTGAGCGCTGGTAGCGCGAGTTGAGCTGTTTGAAGTGGCGCACCACTTCGAGATGCATGGGCTTGATCAGGCTGGTCATGACACGGCTGATCGAGGCTTCGATGTCGATGGCCGGATAGTGGCCCTGTTCGGCGAGGCTGCGCGACAGCACGAAGTGACCGTCGAGTATGGCGCGCGCGGCGTCGGCGATGGGGTCTTGCTGATCGTCGCCCTCGGTCAGCACGGTATAAAAAGCCGTGATCGAGCCGCCGTCCTCCGGCCCGTTGCCGGCGCGCTCGACTAATTGAGGCAGGCGCGCAAAAACCGAAGGCGGATAGCCGCGCGTGACGGGCGGCTCGCCGATAGCCAAAGCGATTTCGCGTTGCGCCTGGGCGACGCGAGTGAGCGAGTCCATGATGAGCAGGACATGTTTACCCTGGTCGCGAAAATACTCGGCGATCGTTGTGGCGTAGGCCGCGCCTTGCAAACGCATGAGCGGGCTGGTGTCGGCCGGCGCTGCCACCACCACCGAGCGGCGCATGCCCGTTTCGCCGAGAATTTGCTCGATAAATTCCTTCACTTCGCGGCCGCGTTCACCAATGAGACCGACGACGATGACCTCGGCAGCGGTGTAGCGCGCCATCATGCCCAGCAGCACGCTCTTGCCTACGCCAGAGCCGGCGAAGAGGCCCAAGCGCTGACCGCGGCCGACTGTAAGCATGGCGTTGATGGCGCGGATGCCGACATCGAGCGAGGTGCGTATGGGCGCGCGTTGCAGCGGGTTGAAGGGGCGGCTTTGCAGCGAGCGGACGTGCTTGATGTCGAGCGGGCCGAGATTGTCTAGAGGGCGGCCCGCACCGTCGAGCACGCGACCCAGCAATTCATTGCCCACCGGCAGATGTTTGGCGCGATCCGATATGCGTCGGCTCGGCTCGCGCCGGCTTTCTACGCGAGGAAGTTGCTGACGTGCCTCCAGCGCCAGCACATGCGCGCCGGGGGCGAGGCCATAGACATCGTCCGTCGGCATCATGAAGAGTTTCTCGCCGGAGAAGCCAACCACTTCGGCTTCCACCGACTTACCGCTCGGTAGGGTGATATGGCAACCCGAGCCGACCGGCAGCTTGAGGCCGGCTGCTTCCATCACCAGGCCGTTGATGCGGGTGAGCCTGCCGCTGGTCTGGAAGGCTTGTGCTGTGCCAGCCAGTGTTTGGCAGTTATCGAGAAATCCCAGCCATTTTTCGTGATGACGATTCATGTGTTTTCAGCGGCTGCCTCTACCCAATCGCTATTGGTGCCGATGGATTCGATGACGCGCTTCCAGCGTGTTTCCAGCGTAGCATCCACGTGGGTGCCCCCGGCTTCGATGCGTAATCCGCCACGGGTGATACTGGCGTCTTCGAGCAAGCGGTGGCCGGCGTGGCCAAGTTGGTCGCCGAGGTACAGGCGCACCAATGAGGCGTCTTCGGGGTGGAGATAAATCGTGGCATGCAGGTAAGGCAGTTGCAGCAAGGTATCGCGCACCGCGTCGAGGATCACTGTGGGCTTGACGGCGACGGCCTGACGCACGACTTGCCGTGCTATCTCCAGCGCCAGCGCAAGCAATTGTTCAGCGACCTTCTGGTCGAACTCCGTCAGCGCGCCTTCCAATTGTTCCACCATGGTGTTCAGGCGCAGCGCCTCTATGCGCGCGCGCGCCGTGCCTTCCTCGTAGCCGGCATCAAAACCTTGCTTGTGGGCATCGTGATGAATGCGCTCAATGTCGCTAGCTGTCGGCAATTCGATGGCCGCGGCGTTGCTATTCGGTTGCGCCGTCTTATGCTGATCGAAGCCGCCCAGTTCCCAGCGCTGGTAGGCACTCATATCTTGCTTGAGAATGACGGCGCTCATGTGAATCTAGCGTTTCGGATTTTGGGTTTCGGGTTTTGAGTTGACGTCTAACCGCCGCCGCTGGCGTCCTTCAACCAGAAACCAGTAACCCGGAACTTGCGACTCGAAACATAACTTACACATAAGCGTCATCGCCTTTGGCGCCCAATTGAATCTGGCCTTCGTCGGCGAGGCGACGGGCGATTTTGAGAATTTCTTTTTGCTCAGTCTCGACTTCGGAGAGGCGCACCGGTCCTTTGGCTTCGAGATCCTCTTTGAGCATTTCCGATGCACGCTGCGACATGTTCTTGAAGATTTTGTCGCGCAGACCTTCCGACGAGCCCTTTAACGCCAGTATCAGCGACTCGGACTGCACTTCTCGCAGCAGCAGCTGGATGCCGCGATCTTCCACGTCGAGCAGATTTTCGAAGACGAACATTGCATCGAGAATCCTCTGTGCGAGGTCCGGATCGTATTCACGCACGTTATCCATAATGGATGTCTCGTGCGTGGTGCCGACGAAATTAAGTATTTCTGCCGCTGCATGCACGCCACCCATGGCGGTCTTCGTGATGTTGCCGCCGCCGGAAAGTATGCGCGTGAGCGCTTCATTCAGCTCACGCAGCGCGGTGGGTTGCACGCCGTCGAGAGTGGCGATGCGCAGGATGACGTCGTTGCGCAAACGCTCCGGAAAACTCTTGAGAATTTCGCCAGAGTGATCGAATTCGAGGTGTACGAGCACGGTGGCGATGATTTGCGGATGTTCGTGCTTGATAAGATCGGCCACCGTCGGGGCGTCCATCCATTTCAGGCTTTCTATGCCGGCCGTCTCGTCGTCTTGCAGGATGCGCGAGATGAGATTGGCGGCGCGATCGTCGCCCAACGCCTTGGTAAGCATGGAGCGTATGTATTCCTCGTCGGCGGTGACCGGTACGCCGCGCTGGGTGTCCTCGTGAAACTGATCAATCACTTGCTCGATGGTGTCGCGTGGCACCGATTTCAGGGTGGCCATGGCGATGCCTAGCTTCTGCACCTCGCGCGGGCCGAGTTGCTTCAACACTTCCGCTGCCTCGTTCTCACCGAGTGTGAGGAGCAGCATCGCGCTTCTGGTGACTCCGTCGTCGTTCATCTTCGCTATTCTCGGGTTGCGTGTTTAGTGTTTAGAGTTTCAAGTTTCAAGTTTCGGGTTTCGAGTTTCGGGTTTCGAGTTGACTTGGAAGCGCCGCCAGCGGCGCGCCTCAAAGCGAAACTCGCTACTCGGGACGCCGTGTTCATTGCACCTTGCCCGCGGGCTGACTGCCGCCGACCCATTCCTTGATTACATTGGCGACGACCTTGGGTTCGGTGCGCGCCAGATCGCGCGCCAATTCAACTTTTTGATCGTAAGCGACCTGACCGGGGGGGGCTTGGCCGGCGGGCATGGCTAGGGGGTCGGGGATGGCTGAGGCCCGCTCCATCAAACGGCGCAGGAAAGGCTTAACCATGCCGAAGAAGACGTAGGCCGCGATGCCGGCGAAGAGCAACCATTTCAAGGCTTCGATGGCCCAGCCGATAAGGGTCGGATTTTTCCAGATCGGCGTATCGTCAACCGCTACTTTCTCACCGACTGCGAAGGGGCTGTTGGCGACGTTGATGGTGTCGCCACGCTCCTTGCTATAGCCCACAGTCTCCTTGACGAGATCGGTGATCTGCGCCAGCTCTTTCTGGGAGAGGGCCTTGCCGGCGGGCTTGCCGTCTACCTTCTTGTTATTCAACACCACCGCCACCGACAGACGCTTGATGGTGCCGGTGGACTGGCGCACGTGGCGGATGGTTTTGTCGAGTTCGTAGTTGATGGTCGCATCGCGGTGCCCACTGGGGGACAGCGGGGCATTGGCGGTACCCGCAGTGGCCGCTGTGCTGGCCGTTGCCGCGCCCGCCGCAGGGGGCGTCGCTGGTGGCGTAGTGAGGGGTGCGGTGGCCGGCACCGGCGGTTGATTGGACAGCGCGCCCGGTACGCCGGCGGCGTTGTTGGCGGCGGCCACGCCGGCCTCGCTGATTTGCTGGCTGCGCACGGAGGTATCCGGCGCGGGATTGGGCTTGTAAGTTTCAGCCACTTGCTCAGCCTGCGAGAAATCGATATCCGCGGTTACTTGCGCGCGAAAGTTGCCGGGGCCGACCATGGCGGCGAGGATGTTTTCGATGCGCTTGACGTAGCTGGTTTCGATTTCCGCCACGTATTTCAACTGCGTGGCGTCCAGCCCCATGCCATTCGCGCCATTTCTATCGCTGGCGAGCAGGTTGCCGTTCTGATCGATGATGCTGACATTGGCGGTCGTCAAATGCGGCACGCTAGCGGCGACCAGGTGTGCGATGCCGGCGACCTGGTTGTCGTCAAGAGTGCGGCCCGGGTGGACGTTCAACAGCACTGACGCAGAGGGCTTCTCCTCATCACGCAAGAAGGCGGTTTGCTTGGGGATAGCCAGATGCACGCGTGCCCCCTGCACGGCGGAGAGCGACTGAATGGAGCGCGACAACTCGCCTTCGAGGGCGCGTTGGAAATTGATCTGTTCTAGAAATTGCGAAATACCCAGCTTCTGGGCTTCCATCAGTTCGAAACCGACGATGCCGCCCTTGGGCAAGCCCTGGGAAGCCAGGCGCAGGCGCATTTCGTGCACCTGTTGTTGCGGCACCAGAATGGCGCCGCCGGATTCATTGAACTGGTAAGGCACGTTCATCTGCTGCAAAGCAGAGAGGATGGCGCCGCCGTCGCGTTCCGACACATTGGTGAACAACACCGCATAACTCGGCGCGCGGCTCCAATTCCAGCCCACCACCACGATGGACGCGAGCATCGCGAAAACGATGATGGCAAAGAGCTTCTGCTGCATGGGTAGCCGCATGAAGGCTTCGGTGGAGAATGAGTTTGTGTCAGCCATTTCTTGATCCCGTGGACGTTGTTGGACCCCTACTCAGGCCCCAATCAGGCGCTATTCCGGATGTCTGGCGAGATTCTGGGGTTGAGGGGCGCCATTCGTTTAGGGAATAAGCGGCAGTTTTTGCCTCTTAATTGCCGGGTTTGGTCGACTGGCCACTTGCTAATCTGCCGCCATCCCCTAAACCTTAGTGCGGCAGTAGGCCGTTAAAAGTGAGATTCAAGCGCATGCAAATCAGCGACAGCATCGACGCCGGACAACTGGCCGAAGCCTTCAGCGTTTTTAACCGCGCTTCCGAAGAGTTGGCGGGGGCCTACACCAGCTTGCAAGAGCAAGTGGTGGCGCTCACCGGCGAGCTGGCACTCGCCAATGGCAAGTTGAAGCGTGAATACGAAGAGAAAGCCGCACTTACCGAGCGCCTGGCCCTCCTATTGGATGCCTTGCCGGCGGGCGTGGCCGTGCTCGACAACGACGGCCGGGTAGAGCAGGCCAATCCTGCGGCCGCCACGATACTCGGCGCCGATCTGGAAGGGCGCTTTTGGGACCAATTTGCCGCGGGCCAACTGCGCGCCACGGCGACGCCGGGCGAGTATGAACTACAGCACAAGCTAGAGGTCACAGCAGAACGCCGGGTTGCCATCAACGAAACGCCGCTGGCCACGCGTGGCGGTCGTATCGTCTTGATGCACGATATCAGCGAAGCGCATTCGCTGAAGACGCGCGCCGCGCGCAACGAGCGCCTGGCCGCTATGGGTGAAATGACGGCAGGCCTGGCGCATCAGTTGCGGACGCCGCTCGCGGCCGCGCTGCTGTATGCCGGCGCACTGGAGAAGGCCAGCTTGTCGCATGCGGAGCGGGCGCGTTGTAGCCGCAAGGTCATTGATCGCTTACAGCATCTGGAGCGGCTGATACGCGACATGCTGACCTTCGCGCGGGGCGAAGTGACCGGCGGCGAAACCATGACCGTAGCGAGTCTGGTCACTGAATTGCAGCAGTGCTTCGAACCGCTGGCGCAGGCGCGCAATATCGCGCTCAGCTTCAGTGATGAAAGTGCCGGCGGCGCGGTGAGCGGTGGGCGCAAAGCGCTGTTAGGCGCGCTCACCAATCTGCTCGACAACGGCTTCGATGCCTGCGGTCAAGATGGCCGCGTGGAACTGCGTGTCGAGCGCCGCGAGAGTACGGTGCGCTTTCACGTCAGCGACAACGGTCGTGGTATGGATTTGGCGACCCAGGCGCGCCTCTTCGAACCTTTTTTCACCACCCGCGCCGAAGGAACTGGACTGGGCCTCGCTATCGCGCGAGGCGTGGCGCGTGCCCAAGGCGGTGACATCGAAGTTCGCTCATCACCCGGCGCCGGGGCATCGTTTTGCGTGAGCCTGCCAGTCGCCGGCTTGATGGCAGGGGGTGAAGAGTGATGCGTAACGTGAGGCCACTGATGGCAACTGACAATCGGAGCACTACCATGATTCAACCGCTGAACATCCTCGTCGTGGAAGATGACCTGGAATTGCGCGACGCGATTTGCTTGACGCTCTCCTGCGCCGGCCACAAGGTGCTGGGCGCGGTGGACGGCGCTGCGGCGCTGCGACTGATCGAGTGCGAGACTTTCAATCTGGTCTTGAGCGACCTGCAGATGCAGCCTATGGACGGCATTGAACTACTCAAGGCCTTGCGCGCGCGCGAACCGCATTTACCCGTGCTATTGATGACGGCCTTCGGCGACGTGGATCGGGCTGTGACCGCCATGCGCAACGGCGCCTGCGATTTTCTACTCAAGCCCTTCGAGCCGCAGGTTCTGCTTAATCATGTGGCGCGCCACGCCGCGCTGCCGCCGCAAACCGAGGGCATGGTGGTGGCCGATGCGCGCACGTGCAGCTTGCTCTCCCTCGCCGCGCGGGTGGCTAAGACGGATGCGACAGTGCTGCTCACCGGCGAATCGGGCACCGGCAAGGAGGTCTTCGCGCATTACATACACGCGCAAAGCCCGCGCGCCGCCGAGCCCTTCATCGCCATTAACTGCGCGGCGATACCCGAGCATTTGCTGGAGGCCACGCTGTTCGGCCACGAGAAAGGTGCCTATACCGGCGCGCAATCTGCTGCCATAGGTAAGTTCGAGCAAGCACAAAATGGCACGTTGCTGCTGGATGAGATTTCGGAAATGCCGCTGGCTTTGCAGGCGAAATTGCTGCGCGTCTTGCAGGAGCGCGAAGTGGAGCGCGTCGGGGGCAAGAAGCCCATCGCGCTCAACATTCGCGTGCTGGCGACCAGCAATCGCGACATGGCTCGAGAAGTGCATGCCGGGCGTTTTCGCGAGGATTTGTACTATCGGCTGAATGTCTTCCCCTTGCAAATACCCGCACTGCGCGAACGGCCGGCCGACATAGTGCCGCTGGCACGGCATTTTGCGGCGGTTCACGGCAGTCCTGCGGCAAGATTTGCCGCAGACGCCGAGGCCCTGCTTGCTGCACATAGCTGGCCTGGCAACGTGCGCGAACTGGAAAACGCGGTCCAGCGCGCGTTAATCCTCGCGGGGGGCGACGCGGTGGAAGTGGAGCATTTGCAGTTTTCACTGCAATTCGCAGCACCGGTGGAAGCGGCCCTGGCTACAAATACCGAACCCGCAATGCGGCCCGTTTCACAGGCTACAGCGCAAGCTCCAGCGGCACCTACAGCGGTACCTGAGCCCGCCCCGGTAGCGCCGGTCAGTGTCACACCGGCGAACATGAAAGAGCTGGAACGCCAACATATATTGGAAACTTTGGCGGCCGTCGGTGGCTCGCGTAAGCGCGCTGTCGAACTGCTGGGGATATCGGAACGTACCCTGCGCTACAAGCTACAGCACTACCGTTTGGCGTCGGCGCTGTGACGTGGCACGTTGATTGCTCAGTAAGTTCATAGAACACGGAGGGAATCGCCATGGACAGACGTGAAGGAAGGCAGGGCCCATCTGAGTGGGCTCTTGGTCAGCACTTTATGGCACGCATCGAAGCGCTGCTCCCGGATCATCGGTTTCGTGTTGTGGTGAATGGCCGAGGCATGCTGCTGCAATTGCCGGGGAGCACCCTGCTGGGGGAAACCTTGGAGCTAGTAGTGCTGGCGAAGACGGACCGCGATGTGATCGCAGGCCCCATCGTGTATACGCCCTTAAAGACAGCGCTTTCGACTATGCGTCGTTGGGCGGCGAGCCGGGTTAGTAATTTGAGTAGCGTTGTCGGTACATGTCGTCGTGAGGTAAATAAATGGATACTAAAGGCATAGATCAAATGCTGTCCGAGCTACGCTCGGCAGCCCAACTCGCTTCTGGCAAGGCCTTGCAAGCCAAGGCAACGCCGGAAGCCGGTGGTGCCGACTTCGGTCAGATACTCAAAGGCACGCTGGATCAGGTGAATAAGGCTCAAGTCGACGCCCAGCAATTGGCGCAGGACTTTTCGCTCGGTAAGAATGGTGCGAATTTGCAGGACGTGATGATGTCGCTGCAAAAAGCCAACATCTCATTTCAGCAGATGGTGCAGGTGAGGAACAAACTGGTTTCTGCCTATCACGACATCATGAACATGCCGGTTTAAAACCGGGCACCGCAAAGAAAAAGCCCCACGGTGATCCGTGGGGCTTTTTGCAGTTGCGAGACGACTATGTTTGCTTAGAACTTGAAGACTAGGCCCACAGACCACATGTCCGTTGTGCCGATGTCGTTGCTGAGGTCGAACTGTTCCCACTCGGCACGAACACTGACAGTCTTGGTGAAATCGTAAGTGGCGCCCAAACCCCAGTTGCCACGCCATTGCCTTTCGTTACCGCCAACGTTGACGGGACCGACGGACGCGCTCGCGTCGGTCTTGGCGTAAATTGTGCCCAGCTTGCCGAACACGGATAGCGAATCCGCCACCGGGAGGGTGCCGACGATGCCGATGTTCCATCCATCGACTTTGGCATCTGAGTTGAGGCTATAGGCCGTGCCGCCAGAGGTGAAATTCGCCTGGTATTGGGCCTTGCCCAGATCCACGTAGCCGCCTTCCAGGGCGAAGTTCTTGTGGAACTGCCAGCCGAATTGCAATTTATAGGCCGTATCGCTGTCATCGGTGCTGGAAGATGTGAGCGCAACACCTGCAACAGAACGGACCGCTCCGTCCATTGCGCCCTTGTCGATGTCGAACTTGGATTGCCCAGCAGCGCCAAGCACGTAGAAATCGCCCGCCATCGCGGACGACGCGCTGGCAACCAATGCAACAGCCAATATTGATTTCAATTTCATTTATATATCCCCGGTTGTGGTTAATAAAACAACTTGTTATGCACGGCGCGTATTTTAACGACGTGGTTTAGAAAAACAACAATTTTTGAGAGTTCGAATTGAAAAGTGATGCATTAATGCAACAGTGCAGAGACGATGCCGTACATAGCGCCGAGGATGAGCGCCAGGGTGGCGAGAAAGCTGATCATGAAGCCCAATCCGCGCTTGTTTGCGGCGCGATAGTAGAGCATGGCGTAGAGCACGCGCCCGATTATCCAAACGGTGCCGATGGCGGCCGCCCACGGCGCACTCAGAAACATCGCGAACAACCACATGGCGGGCAAAAAAATGACCACGTTTTCCAGCGTGTTCATATGCACCCGAAAAACCCGCTCGAAGTCTGAATTGCCGGTGGTCGCAGGCGCATGGATGTTGTATTTCCTGCGGGCGCCGCCGACCTTCATGGCAACCGCGAGCATGAGTATGAGAGCGAAACAGGTGACCAGGGCGGGGAGGGCGTAGGGCATGAAGTGTCTCCGTGTTGTTTTAAGGGGTAGATAATTTTCAAACGAGTAGCACAGGACGAACCGAGGACATTCGTGCCGACAATTTTTGCCGACAAATGCCTGCCGCTGACTGACCCGACCTGTGATGCAGTACTATGCATCAAATTTTCGACGTGATGCAATTGCAAGACCATGGCCAGACCGTTCGCACCAGATTCCGCACTTCCTGATCGCCCTCCTTCACGCGATCTTCGCCAACTGTCTCGCATTGCAGGCTTTCTCAAGCCTTACCGACGACAGGTAGGGTGGTTTATTTTGGGATTGATCGGCGCGTCTGGCGCGACCCTGGCCGTCGGCCAGGGGCTTAAGAGCGTTATAGACCGGGGTTTTACGGCCGCCAATCCAGCGCTGCTTGATCAGGCGCTAATCGTCATGTTGGGTGTGGTGGTGGTCATGGCCACGGCGACCTACGTGCGCTTCTATTACATTTCTTGGATAGGCGAGCGCGTAACGGCCGACATACGGCGCGCGGTGTTTTCGCATCTGCTCACGCTTTCGCCCGGTTTCTTTGAAGTGACGCGCACGGGCGAAGTGATTTCGCGCCTCACCAACGACACCACGGTGCTGGAGTCCGCTATAGGCACGGCGCTGTCCATGGCCTTGCGTAGTGCGCTCAATTTCGTTGGCGCGCTGGTGATGATGTGCTTTACCAGCTTCAAACTTACCGGGCTGGTATTGCTGGGGGTGCCGCTGGTGGTCGGGCCCATCGTGTTGTTTGGTCGCCGCGTGCGCAAGCTCGCGCGCGCCAGCCAGGATCGCGTGGCCGATGTTGGCGCCTATGTTGACGAGGCATTACACGAAATACGCACGGTGCAGGCTTATGGCCACGAGGCGCGTGATCGTCGCTTTTTCGGCGATCGTGTCGAGCAGGTTTTTTCGACAGCAGTGCGGCGCATACGCCAGCGCTCAGCACTGATTTCGGTGGTCATTTCTCTAGTGTTCGGGGCGATAGGTTTTATTTTGTGGATAGGCGGCCACGATGTGGTGGCTGGCCGCCTCACGGGCGGCCAGTTATCGGCTTTCGTTTTTTATGCCGTCATCCTGGCGATGGCGGTGGGTACGCTGTCCGAAGTTATCGGAGAATTGCAGCGCGCGTCCGGTGCCACCGAGCGCTTGCTGGAGTTGCTTGACACCCAACCCGAGATCGCCGCACCACCCCAGCCGCGGTCGTTGCCGGAGCCGCCTTTGGGCACGGTGGCTTTCGAGCAGGTGCTATTCCACTATCCTTCGCGGCCCGACGCAGCGGCGCTCGACAATTTGAGTCTGACTGTGGCCCCTGGCGAAAAACTCGCGCTGGTTGGGCCCTCCGGTGCCGGCAAGACCACCGTCTTTCAATTGCTACTGCGCTACTACGATCCGCAATCCGGCGTCGTGCGGATGGATGGCGTAGATCTCAAAGCGGCTGATCCGGCGAGGGTGCGCGCGCGCATCGCCCTGGTGCCGCAAGACCCCGTAATTTTCGCCGCCAGCGTAGCGGAGAACGTGCGCTACGGCCGGCCGGATGCCAGCGATGAAGAGGTGCGTGCTGCTTGCGAAGCGGCCTATGCAAATGAATTCCTGGAACGCATGCCCGAGGGCTTAGACATCTACCTGGGCGAGCGCGGCGTGCGGCTCTCCGGTGGCCAGCGCCAACGCATCGCCATCGCTCGCGCGATTCTGGCCGACCGGCCCATCCTGTTGCTGGATGAAGCGACCAGCGCCCTCGATTCTGCCAGCGAACAAATGGTGCAACTGGCGATAGAACGACTGATGCAGAACCGCACCACGCTTATCATCGCGCACCGGCTGTCGACAGTGCAAAACGCGGACCGAATTGCAGTCATGGATCGAGGCCGCATCGTCGGCATAGGCACCCACGCCGAACTCCTGCGTGACAACCCTCTCTACGCCAATTTGGCGGAATTGCAGTTTGGGCAGCAAGGGTAGGATGGGTGGAGGCGCATCGCGCCGTAACCCATCATTGGGCGCCAAAAATACGATGGGTTGCGGCAACGGCGCCTCCACCCATCCTACGAAATAAATCCGCGTTCTTCCGCGCAATCCGCGTCGTAAGCTTTTCGCCTTTACATCAATCCCGTCTCGCGCGCCTTGCGGTCGCGTTCGACGCGGATGATGTAGCGTTGGATCAATGTCAGCATGTGGCCGGGCAGGTCCACGAACTGGCAGCCGGAGCGCTTGACGCGGTCGCCGTTGTTTAGCGTGAATTCGAAAATATTACGCACCTGCAGGGTAGCGGTGATGTTGCCGATATCCGGCAGCTCGATGCGGCAGTTTTCGAAAAAGTGATCCGTCTCGAACTCAACACCGACCGGTGGCACCATGACGGCGAGGCCGCCGCCGCTGATATCCAGTACGGTCGTTTCCAGTGAGGTTTTGCTCCCGTTGGCGTGTTTCACCGGAATAACGCACTTAAGGGGATGGCCCGCCGGGGCGGAGAGCCGGTAATACTCGCGTCGCTGCAGGCGTAGCAGCATATCCGGCACCATCGCGCGCAGACCGGGGCGACCCTGTTCCGATACGCTGTCGAGCTTATTTACGGTGAATTGAATTTTCACCTTCTCGTGGTTGGCGACAAAAATCAACTTGTCACTTGCCAAGGCCTTGCGGTTAATTTCTGCATTGCTGCCAGGGTCGAGCAACATAAACGTGCCGTCTTCCGAAATTGTCAGCAGCGTGCTGAGCAAGAAGTCGTTGCCCTCGTTGAAATACACCGTGATGAGCGCAGCCTTGTCGCGCATGGCGCGCAGGATGACGAGGATTTCCTTTTTCGAATGCAACAGGTATTGATCGTAGTCGTCCGCCTGCATCAGCTCGAACTTGAGAGGCTGTGATTCTTCGTGATCTGTTTTGTCGTTCATGAAAGTGGGATCCGTCGGGTTCAGTCAAGTGCCCTACGCATAGTAACGGCAAGTCTAATGCACTTTTGTAGGGGTGAGTTAGCTTGGCACCAAAATTCAGCACACGCCTAGGCGAGCCTGTCGTTCGCCAGCATTCTGCCGAATGGGCGTAAGCGATGTTCGCTGGATAAACGCCCGTTTTCCAAGCTTATTCCCGCAGTGGTGCGGAGGGTTAGGACGGTAGTCTGCATTACGACTACCGCTATCCCTATCTAACTTCTCTCGGCGGCCTGCACGGCCTCCCACGTATGGAAGCTACTACTGACCACTCTCTGGATCCGGCCGACTGGCAGAAATTCCGTCTAGACGGCCATCGCATGCTCGACGACATGTTCGATTATCTCGAAGACCTGCGCGACCGGCCAGTATGGCAACCCATACCGGCGCCCTTGCGCGCCAGCTTCCGCGAGGCTTTGCCGGCCGCGTCGACGGAATTGTCGGCGGTGCATGCCAGCTTTATGCAAGACGTTTTGCCCTACGCCGCTGGCAATGCTCATCCCGGCTTCATGGGCTGGGTACATGGCGGCGGCACAGCGGTGGGCATGCTGGCTGAGATGCTTGCCGCTGGGCTCAACGCCAACCTAGGCGGGCGTGATCAGATGCCGGTGGAGGTGGAGCGTCAGATTACGCACTGGATGCGCGAACTCTTCGGCTTTCCCGCGGGCGCCAGTGGGCTGTTCGTCACTGGCACTTCGATGGCGAATCTTATCGGCGTACTAGTCGCCCGCACCGCCGCGCTGGGCACCCGCGTGCGGCAGCAGGGAGTGAGCTCCCACGAAGGTGAGGGCAAGCGCCTGGTCGCTTATACCTCCGCCGGCGCGCACGGCTGCGTGGCACAGGCCATGGACCTCTCTGGGTTGGGTACGCAGGCTTTGCGCGTGCTGCCGGTGAATGAGCGCTACGAGTTGGACGTGGCGGCGCTGGAAGTCGCTATCGCACGCGATCGTGCGGCCGACTTTACGCCTTTTCTTATTGTTGGCACGGCCGGTACCGTGAATGTTGGTGCCATCGACGAACTCAGTGCGCTGGCCGACATTGCCGCTGCTGAAAATATTTGGCTGCATGTTGACGGCGCGTATGGCGCGCTGGGCATGCTCTCGCCCGACATCTCACCGCGTCTGAAAGGCATAGAGCGCGCCGATTCGATCGCTTTCGATTTTCACAAATGGGGCCAAGTGCCTTATGACGCTGGCTTCGTCCTGGTGCGGGATGGTGAACTACATCAGCAGACTTTTGCTTCGCCAGCCGCCTACTTGCGGCGCGAAGCGCGAGGCCTGGCGGCTGGTTCGCCCTGGCCCTGCGATTTCGGGCCAGATTTATCGCGCGGCTTTCGCGCACTCAAAACCTGGTTCACTTTCAAGGTGTACGGTACGGAAAAACTCGGCCGCATGATCTCCGTTACCTGCGAACTGGCGCGCTACCTCGCCGAGCGCGTCGCCGCGACGCCGCAACTGGAGTTGCTCGCGCCGGTGTCGCTCAATATCGTTTGCTTCCGCTATCGCTGTGAACTGGACGGGGAGGAGGCTGATCGCATCAACGCGGACATCGTCGCCGACATGCAGATTGCCGGCATCGCGGCGCCATCCACCACCACCTTGAACGGCCAGCTGGCCATACGCGCTGCCATAGTCAACCATCGCACGCGCCGCGAGGACATCGATCAACTCATCACTGCCACGCTGCGCTATGGCGCGGCGAATATTCAAAACCTAAAAAACGCCCAAAAAATAAACCTCACGGGAGAAAACAATGAGTCTGAATATTGCGAACGAGCCTAGGCATCAAACTTTCAACGCCGCTTTAGTGAATGCGTCTGCCACCTCGCCGCCCGCTTATCTGGGCCTGGCCGTGCTGATGTCGCGGGCCTATGCCGGTGTGGATCTGGCGCCGCTAGGCAATGAGCTGCTGGAGCGCGCTATTGCCGATCCGCAAGACGCGCACGCGCTGATGGATCTTGCCATCGTGCTGCAATTGCGCGGACACCGCGAGTTGGGACTGGCCGCCCAGGCTCAGGCGCTGGCAGTGCAGCAGATATACCATCTTCCGTCGAATCTTCCTGCGAATCTTCCAGCGAATTTTCCAGCGAATTTTCCAGCGAATTTTCCAGCGATTAGCGCGGGCAACAGCATTCGTGTGCTAGCACTCATGGCGCAAGGCGATCTGGCGGCCAACGCCCCGCTGGAATTTCTCGTTGCCGGGTCAGACATCACGCTGGATATGCTCTATGTGGGCGCCGATCTGCCACTGCCACAGGCGCTGCCCGATCATGACGTGCTCTTCGTGGCGGTGAGCGAATCCGACGAAACACGAGGGCTGCTCATGGAGGTGGCCAGCACGGTGCGCACCTGGCCACGCCCGGTGCTAAACAATCCAGCGCGCATCTTGGAGCTTGCCCGCGACACCGCCCAGGCGCGGCTCGCAGGTGCGCCCGGCGTGGCGATGCCCATGACGGTACGCATCGCGCGCCCAGCCCTCGAACGCATCGCGCAGGGAGAGCTTGCTATGACTATCGTGCTCGCCGACGGCGATTTTCCGGTTGTGCTGCGTCCCGTTGGTTCGCATGCCGGGCGCGGGCTGGAGAAATGCGACGACGCTGCCGCCATCACACGCTATCTGAACACCATGCCCGACGACGAGTTTTATGTAGCGCGCTGGGTCGATTACAGCGGGGCCGATGGCCTCTTCCGAAAATATCGCATAGTGCTGATCGATGGCCAGCCACATCTATGCCATATGGGCATTTCACAGCACTGGATGGTGCACTACCTCAATGCCGGCATGGGAGAGAGCCCCCAGAAGCGCGGCGAGGAAGCCTTGGTCATGGCGCACTTCGACGAAGATTTCGCGCCGCGTCATGCGTCCGCGTTGCGCGCCATCTACGAGCGCGTAGGCTTGGATTACCTGGGCCTGGATTGCGCGGAAACTGCCGACGGAAAATTACTCATCTTCGAAGTGGAGAGTGGCCCCATCGTCCATGCCATGGACCCAGTAGACCTCTTCCCTTACAAGCAGCCACAAATGCGCAAAGTATTCGCTGCCTTTCGTCAATTGCTGGCGCGTCGACTGACTGTTTGATCTCCTCGTTACAGTTTAAGTATGGGGCGTCGATAAGCATGTATCCGTTTACTCGGCTTACACCGCCATGAAAGCGCTTAAACTCGCCGTTACTAACACCCAGGAATTCGCCAGTCGCAGTGCCGACGCGCGCGTGCTTTGGGGTCTGCGGCACAGCTTGCCGAACACAGAAGAGTTGCTGGTGTCGGGCGGCGATGCGCGCATCGCACTTGCGCCCAACAGGTTTAACAGTTCTTTCACGAACCACTACGGTTGCCGGCCTACACCCGATCCCGCGCTGGTGGCGCTGGGCTCGTCCACCGCTTCGGTGATTTCTGTCGGAGGATACACGGCGGCGGAGCTACTGCGCAGCCGCCTACTGCTTGCGGTCCAGATGGAGCCGCCCGCGCAGGTCTATGCGGGCGAACAGGCGCGACAGCGTGCGGAACTCGCTACGCTCTGTGGCGTGGCAGACATGCCCGGCTTGAACATCGTCTTCGGCGCCTCGGGCACCGATTTGCATTTGATTGCGGCACAGCACTGCGCCAGTCACACGCAAGCTCCCATGCTGACCATCGCCGTCGACGCGTCTGAGACTGGCAGCGGCGTGCCAGCAGCACTCGCCATGGTAGGCACAAACCAAGCAAGCACCAACAAAGCAGGCACAAACAAAGCGGGCAGGAGCAAAGCAGGTATAAACGAGCCCGTTTATGTGGCCTTGCGCTTACCGGACGGCAGCCTGCGAGCAAGCGCCGACATTGATGCGGTCATCGCAGTCCTCACCAGCGCCGCGGTGGCGGCGGGCAAGCGCGTGTTGCTGGTGGCGGTGGATGTTTCCAAGACCGGACTCATCGCGCCCAGCGCCGCCTGCATCGCCGGCCTCAAACAACGCTATGCTGACTGCCTCGATGTGCTGATAGACGCCTGTCAATTCCGCCTCGCGCCGAGCACGCTGCGCGCTTATCTCAACCTGGGTTGCATGGTCGCTTTAACTGGCTCGAAGTTCGTCACCGGGCCGGCTTTCTCCGGTGCCTTGTTGCTGCCGACGCCAGTAAGCATGCGCAGCTACGCGCAAGGTGCCAATAGTCCGGTGGAGGGGGAAGTGGGTAGGGAAAGGGGTAGCGAAACGGGTAGGGAAGCAGAGCGCGATGAGACGGCTAATTTTGGCCTGGCGCTGCGCTGGGAAGCGGCCTTGCACGAATTGCGCGAGTTTCGCGCGGTGCCGGATGCGCAGGTCGTCGCATTCCTCGCGCGTTACGCCACAGCGGTACGTGAGCGCTTGGCGGGCGACGCGCTATTCGAGCCGCTGCCGGTCTCCCCACTCGACCGCGATGCCCTGGGCGCCATTCAGAGTTGGGACGTCATCCAGACAATTTTCCCCTTCGTTCTGCATCACCCGGCAAGTCGCGGTGGCCGCGCATTGAGCGTGGGTGAAACTGAGCGCCTGTATCGCGCCCTGTATCAGGGCGCCGACGCCCGCAGCTTGCGTTGCCAATTTGGTCAACCGGTCGCGTGCGGCCATCGCAACGGTAGGCCTATCAGCGCGTTGCGCTTGTGCGCCAGCGCGCGACTGGTAGTCGAAGCCACCACTGGCAATAACGCCACCGGCGTCATCAATCGCACGCTGGCCGCGCTGGACAGAACCGCCGAGTTACTGCGCAGCGGCGCCGATTGAGTAGGGTGGGCAGCTTTGCTGCCCACACCGCCTCAGTCTCGCGAAACGCGTGGGCAGCAAAGCTGCCCACCCTACGAATAGCAACTAAACGCCCTGTCCTAAGGTAGGCACTGGCACCAGTTCGGTGATGCCCTGTTCCATACGGTAAAACCAGGCTAGCAGCTCGGCCACAGCAACATAGAGTTGTGGCGGGATGCGCTCGTCGAGATCGACTTGCATTAGGAGCGCCACCAGTTCCGGCGATTCGTGCACATAGACGCCGTGTTCGCGAGCGCGCGAGATGATTTCGTCGGCGATGAGGCCACGCCCTTTGGCGACGACACGTGGCGCGTGGTCGGCGCTGGAATATGCCAGTGCGACGGCGGTGTGGCGCGAGTCAGGTTGGCTCATATTGCCCGACCTTAATCAGCGTAGGTGGCAGGCCGGCCGCTGTCAGCGCCGCAGCGAGTTCCGCTTGTCCGCGCCGCAAGGTATTGGCGCTGGCGCTGGCAGCGGCGGAGAGTTCGATGGTAAGGCCCGCGGGACCGAGCTTGAGTGTCGCGCCGACATCACCTAATCGCGGCAGATCCAGCCGCATGTGCGTATGCCATGCTGCGGGAGCGTCCACGCCGGCGGGCGCGTTTTCCTGTCTTTCTTCTTCACGCTTTTCTTCTATCTTCCAGTGCAGGGTTTGGCCCGGCCAAACTTCACCTTGCCAGACGATTTGCTGCGTCGCTGCCGTGTCGAGTTGCCGTTGCACCAGCGGTTGCAAATCGGCGGGTAGGGTGGTGACGCCGACGAGTTTTGCCGACGTTTCGCTGGCGCGCGCTGTGTCCGCTGTTTCGGCACGCTGCGCGATCATGACCTGGCTGGCTTGGCTTGCTTGGCTGACCGGGTCGGTTGCCGGCGTAGTCTCAAGCGCTTGTTTGCCTTGCGGCTCACGCAGCAGTGATTCCAGCGGCAAGCGGCCGGCGATCCATTGCGCTTGATGGGCTTCGTAAAACAAGCCGCTTTCGCTGATGGCTTGTTGCAGGGCCGGCGCCAACGGTGCCGCACTGGCGCTGGGCTGCGATAACAGGGGAGTGGCACGTGTCGTGATGGCGAGACTTTGCGTTGCTTCTTCGCCGTGCGCCAGCAAGTTGCTGATGAGCTGGCCTGTCGGGGAGAGCGTCATGTCGGGCACGGGCCCCGCGACGGTCGCGGCTACGCGGCCAGCTAATACCGTGCTGTTAGTGCGGTCCAGCACGACGAGATTGAGGGTATCGCCCGGCTTGGCCGATTGAGGCAGAGCGAGCGTCATGCTGCGGCCAGCCACCACGGCGCGGAAGCTGCCATCGGGCAAGGCTGCTTCGATACGCGCCGTGAAGCGCTGACCGAGCTGAAATTCGGGCAGCTCGGCGGAGACTTGCTGTATTGCGGGAACGGGCTGAACGCGGGCATCGATCAACGGGCGTTGAGCGAGGCCCAGTTCGCTGGGGATCATGGTTGTCATGTCGATGTTCTCAACTGGGGCTGAGGCCGCGGGCCGTATGGACGACTACAGGCCGTCCTTAGTCATAGGCGAGTCATAGCCTACTCAGAACCTACTCACCGGCTACTCATTGGCCATTCACTGGCCACTGAGCCCATAAGCATTGCGCACATCACGTGCTACGACGCCCGCACCGAGAAATTGCCTGACTTGTTCCATCCACGGCTCGGTATGACGGCGCACTTCGGCATCATCAGCGAGGATCTTGTGTATGAGTTGCACCTTGCGCGCGCGCAGCTCGAGCGGCACCGGCGTGCTGACTTCGTTGGCCGCCAGGTGCCCGGTAAGCGCGGTGCATTTTGCTTCCAGTGTAACGAGACGATCCCAGTCGCAGGCGCGCGCCGCCTCGGCCATCTGGCCGGATATGTCGCTCATGGTTTCGTAGAAGGTGAGTGTAGTCATAGGATCGATGGCTCGTGGCTCAGGCTGCGGCGGAGGGTCTAGTGTTTTTGACTTCGGGCGAATCGGCGATTACTTCCCATGCGCTTTTCAGTTCGGCCAGCAGATGGCTCACTTCATCCAGCTCGGCCGACTGGTTGTACATATTCGCGTGCAGCAACCGACCGCACATGTAGTCGTACAGCGCGGCCAGCTTTTCTGCCAAGTCGCCACCGACATCCATGTTCAGGCTCGCTTTGAGTCCATTGGAAATGATGTTGATGGCGCGCGAAACGGCTTCGCCTTTTTGGGCGATTTCACTACGCTGCATATGCAGCGAGGCAGAAGATACGGATAGCAAGGCGCCGTCGTAGAGCATGAGTATGAGCTGGTGCGGGTCCGCCGCATCGACACCGGTTTCGACGGCGACGCTGCTATAGGCTCGTTTTGCGTTATTCATTGCAGCGAACATGCACTTCTCCTTGGGTTAGCGCTTTTAGAGTTTAGCCAGGCTGGCAAGTTGTTGCGTCAGGTAAGCGCTAGTCTGGTTCATACGGGCCACGGCGCTATCCATTGCGGTGAATTGCTTGCGATAGCGCGCTTCGATTTGCGTCATGCGTAGATTCAGTGCGTCACGCTGCTTGCCGATGGTGGTGATACTGCTGTTTACGCCTGTGGTGCGGGCATTGATCAGCCCCGTGGACCCCAGTATGTTGGTGAGCAGGTTGTTCATCTGGTACGCATAGCCATTGCCGAAGCTGACAGTGCTACGACCGCCGGTGATACCGCCGGCCACGGTGATCGAAAGCCCCTCGGCGTCGCCGCCGCTGCTCGTGAGGGTTTGACCAGCACCGTTGGCAACCGTACCGCCGATGGTGCCAGCAACGTTTACGCCGTCCGTGGAGGTGGCCGCGCCGAACAAATCGGCTGCCGCGTTGCCGCCGTTGATAACGACGCTGGAGTTGCTGCCGTAGCGGGCGGACGTGCCAGTGAGCACGCCGGTCGATTGCGTGATGGCGACACTGCCGCCAGCACCAATGAGGGCGCTGGCGCCGTTCATCTTGGCCTGTATTTCGGCCGCTAGCGTGGTGGGGGTGTAGCTGCCAGCGCTTAAAGTCACCGTGGCGGCATTGCCGTCGACAGTGAAGGTCAGCGTGTCGTTGACCCCTGCGGTGATGGTGGTGGCGGTGGCGACCGAGCCCACGGCTGTTCCTTGAGTCGCCAACTGGGTGATATTCAGCGCGTAGCTGCCGGGCTTGGTATTGGTTGTCGCACTGACAAAAGAAACCAGGCTGTCGGCGGGTTTGGCCACCGAGGCAAAGAGCGTAGAAATATCCTTGCTGGGATCGCTGATGGCAGCGAGCAGCTTCGTGCTGTTCACCGTCAGCGTACCGTCCTTCTGGAAAGTTACGCCGATGTCGGAGAGCGTGGAGTAGCCGCCGCCGGAAGTATTGAGCGCGCCATTCAGAATGTTGCGTAGTGCAGACTGGGCGGTACGGATCGTGGCGTCGCCCTGCAAGGGTCCCGCCTGTTTTGTCGTGGCGTTGTAAGCCGACATATCCGCTAAGGCCTTGTGTGTGTCGTTGTAGGCCTTGACGAAACTCTGCACGGCGGACTGGATGCCATTCGTATCACGGCCCACGGTCAAGGTCGTTGACGACGAGGCCTTGAGTAAATTAAGTGTCACGCCATGGATGGCGTCGCTAACGGTATTCGACGACTTGGTGATGGGCAGTCCATTGACGGCGAAGCTCGCGTCCAACGCCGCTACGGTCTGCGTGGTGTTCGAGCTGCCGCCCGTGCTGGCGTCGAAGTTAATCTGTGAAAGGCCGGTGTTGTCGGTATTACTGAGGTCGTCATCGACTGTAGTGATGCGCAGTGCGTTCGCGGTGCCGGTATCTTTGGAGGTTAGCACTAGCCGATAGCCGGTGCCATCATTGACAATATTTGCACTGACGCCGGCGCCGGCAGCGTTGATTTTGTCGCGCACAGACGCAAGCGTGTTTTGTGTCGGGTCGATGGTGATGGAGGTGGCGCCCTTGTCAGGGTTGAGTGTAAATACGCCGCCACTGTAACTGCCGAATTCGATGGTGAGCGTACCGCTGCCCAAGTTGCTGGTGGTGTTGGTGAATGCCGTGCTGGAGGCGATGGAATGCGCCTTCGCCAGTGTTGTTACATCGATGGTGTAGCTACCCGCGTCGGCCACGCTGGAGGCGCTGGCGGCGAGTACCAAGGGGTCGGCAGACGTTGCCGTGTTCGCGGTAAATTTTGCCGTCGTGGCCAGTGCAGCCACGGCCGTTTGCAGGTTGGCCAACGCACCCTGCACGCTGCCATAGGCGCTGAGCTTGGCTTGCAGCCCCGCCTCTTTTTGATCGAGCAGGGTAATGGGGCGCCTCTCTAGCGTCATCAACTGCGTGACGATGCTGTTGATGTCGAGGCCTGAGCCGATACCTGGAGACGAGATCGCCATTTTGCTATCTACCTCTACTCTCTACCTTCGTTGTCTAGCTAGTATTCATTCGGCGTCTGTTAAGCCTTCTGTTTCAGCAACAGACCCTTCAGCCGGTCTAGTGCGTGCGCGATGGCAAGCAACTCTTCGCTAGGCATCTGGCGCACCACTTCCTTGGTTGAGGAATCGACAATTTTCACAACGGTCTTGCCGCTTTCCTCGTCAATCGAGAATTGCAAGTTCTGTGCCACGGGCCCGACGACGCGTCGAATCTCGCGCAAGGCTTCCTGCACTTGCTCGGTGCTGGGTTTGGTTGTCGTCGTCGGCGTTGATTCTGAAGTCGTCGTCGGCGCGGCGTTCGGTTCGGCACTGCGAGCGGGGCGCGGGGTCGCGACCGGGGGCAATACCGGAGTCATTCCTGATGTTACGGCTTGTATGGCCATGTTCTTACTCCTTTGAACACTGGTGCAACGCGGAGAGACGTGTATGCGCCACCCCGCGTTGTGTCACTCAACGGATCTAATCAACAACTTCTTATCTCAACAGCGAAAGAACGCTGTTAGGCAAGGCGTTCGCCTGGGCCAACATCGCCGTGCCGGCCTGCTGCAAGATCTGCGCGCGGGTCAGGTTGGCTGTTTCGGCCGCAAAGTCCGCATCACGCACGCGACTACGAGCGGCGCTGACGTTCTCAGACGTGCTTTGCAGGTTGGCGATGGTGATGCCGAAGCGGTTTTGCACGGCACCCAGATCAGCGCGGATCTTGTTGACCTGATTCAGCGCGGCGTCGATGACTGACAACGCGGCATTCGCTCCGGTGACGCTCGTGATATCCACCGTGGTCATGTCGATCGAGGCGGAACCCTTGGCAACTGTACCGGTGATGTTCGCCGTGTTGCCCGTGCCGGATACCGAGGTGAAGCCGGCGGCCGAGGACAGGGTCACCGTACCGGCGACGCGCGAGCTGTCTGCTGCGCCGCTAGTCAGCGTCACTACACCGGCAGTTGCGCCGGAGCCCGAGATCGTTGCTGTGCCCGCGCCGCTGTTGAGGAAGTCATCCAGCGTGACGTCCTTGCCATCCGCCTGCGAAAAGATCACGGCAGTCTTGGTGGAGTTCAACGTGGCGGTGACGCCGGTTTTGCCGCTCACTGCATTCACTGCGGTCGCGACAGCCGTCAAGTCGGAAGTCGAGGAGATCTGCGCCGAAATGGTCGTTGCCGTACCACCACCGTTAACGCTGAAGCTGATAGTGCCGGCGGCCGACACGCCTGTCAGCGTCGCGGTGGTGCTGGCGACGGCGGAAACACCGGTGGCGCCCGACACGTTGTTGACGTTGGCGGCAATGGTGCTGGCCGAGTCAGCGGCGGCGACCGTGACGGCGGAGCTGCCTGCCGAGCCGGCGATGGTCAGTGTTTGTGCCGCCACGCCGTTACCGGCTACGGGCCCGGCGGTGGATGCAGCGGCTTCACCGAGACCTAGGAGGGTGGTGCCCGACTCCAGTGTGACGGTGTTGTTCTTGAGGTCGGTAGCGCGTGCGCCGCCGATGGACACACCGATGGTCTGGTTGGCATCCGCACCTACTTGGAACTGCTGACCTTGATACGTGCCGTCCAGCACTTTCAGGCCGTTGAAGGTTGTCGAGTTGGCGATACGCGAAAGTTCCGTTACCAACTGGTTGACTTCAGAATTCAGGGCCAGCCGGTCACCCGCGGAGTTCGTCGCATTGGCTGACTGAACCGCCAGCTCGCGGATACGCTGCAAGATATCGCCTGACTGTGATAGTGCGCCTTCCGCCGTCTGAGCCAGCGAGATGCCGTCATTGGCATTACGCGCCGCTTGATCAAGACCGCGGATTTGGGCGGTCATCCGATCCGAAATGGCCAGACCGGCAGCATCGTCTTTGGCGCTATTGATGCGCAGGCCGGAAGACAGGCGCTGCAGCGACGTGGCCAAGGACATCTGAGAATGGTTCAGGTTACGTTGTGCATTCAGCGACGCTACGTTGGTATTAATGATTGCAGACATTTCGTTTCTCCTTGCGTTGAAGGTTCTGAACGCGGCCCTTATGCATCCTTAAGGACCCTTAACAGGTTTACTCCGTCCCACCGATATTGCTTTCGGGTGGGCGTTGCTGCCGCGGTCAAAAGCCTTAACGGAACGCCTGCGAAAAACTTGAGTACAACAGTCGAGTGGCGTCCTTTTCCTCAGCGTGTGGTCAGCCGCAGTCCGAGCCCCCGTGATTGGCGTCGCCCCGGTCACTGTGTCGGGAGATAACGACAAGCGTCAAACCTAGAGAAAATAGCAATTAGCCCGTTGGGATAATCGGCGAAATAGGCGGGGGTCTTGCCACGATTTCGACCGATTGCGGCTATCGGCTCGGGGAGATATGTATTGGCCGGTAAAGTCATCCGGCCGAAACAATTAATTGGCCGGAAAAAATTATCCGGCCGGAAAACTTAAGTGGCCGACAAAATCACTCGGCAGCGACAACGCGATTTTTGCCGGCCTTTTTGGCTTGATACATGGCGCCGTCGGCGCGGACGATAGTGGCTTTGCTATTTTCGTTGTCCCGCACTGCTGTGACACCCGCACTGAAGGTGACCAGCAGCTTTTCGTTGTTGGTCATGAAGAATTTCTTGGTCAATTCACGTTGCAGGCGCACCAGCGCGGTCACCGCGTCGTCTTGTTCGGTGTCTGGCAGCAGTACGAGAAATTCCTCGCCGCCGTAGCGAGCTAGCGTGTCGTTAGGCCGCAGCGCTTCGCGTATGACGCGCGCGAGATGCACTAGCGCATCGTCGCCGACCTGGTGACCGTGGTGATCGTTGATCTGCTTGAAGTTGTCGACATCAAGCAAGGCAATGCACAGAGGCGCATTGCGTCGGCGGGCGCGTGCCAGCTCACGATCGAGCGCTTCGTCCAGCCCTTTACGATTGAGCGCGCCGGTGAGCGAATCGTGGCGCACCATATCACTGGTATGCGCCAACTCATTTTGCAGGCGCGTCACCTCGCGTTCGGCTTCGTCCACGCGGCCTTTCAAGATTCCCAGATCGTCGCGAGAACGTTGGGCATTAATCTGAATAACGCGCGTTTCTCGCATGACGTCTTCGATGACGTCATTGAGTTCCCCGAGGCCGCTGGCAGAGCTTATTTTCTGCGCGCAGCGGTTGATCTTGTCGTGATAGTCGCTAGTCGATTCAGAGAAGCTGGCGAGGTGATCGACGAAGCTGGCGAGCATGAGCTTTAGCCGGGCCTTCGCCTCGGTGAGGCTCTGCTTCAGCATGCTTTGTTTGTAGATGACTTCCTTCAAGCGACGCTCTACGTCATGCAACTGGCGCACGTTGAGTGGTTGCGCGACGAGGTCCAGCACCAGTGAGATCTGACCTTGCAGCCACTTGTCGTCGTCGACCAACTCGGTGATGTTTTCGATGACGAGCTGCAAGAGCTTTTGCAGTGCCGCTTTCAGTTCGGCTTGATCCTCCGCGACGAAATTCAGGCGATAACTGTATTGCTTGACACGCTTGGCAATGGCGGCAAAGCTCGCCGCGTTGGAGGCACCACGCAAATCGTTGGCGATAGCGCTGGCTTCCTGCGCCAGCGCTGGCGTGTCGGCCACCAGCAGGCTCATGGAGCTTTCTGCCAGTAGAGCGATTAATTCGCGTAAGTCCTCGCCTGGAAGGACAGCAAACGGCCCGCTTCCGCCACTCTCGATATGGCGCGATGGCGCAGCTACTTTGGCGTGGGTTTTTGCCTGATCCCCAGTAACTGCTGGCTCGGTGGCGACATCGGCAGTCAGCGCCGATGCTTCGCTCGATGGCCCCTTGCTCCAGGAGCGCAGCAGCGCACTCATACGCTCGAAAAGCATCGCGGGATCTGTGCCACATGACTCCAGAATGTGGTCGAGCGCTTCGCGTTTTTTGGCGGGCGTCAGCCCGGCGTGGCGCCGCTCTATTTGTCCGAGCAGGTCGCCGATCAGCGTGCGCCAGGCGGGTGGTTCGCTCTCAAATTCCTTGAGTAGGGCGTGCAGTGCCGTGGTCAGTGCAGCCCAGTCTTTAGTCGCGATCGAGGCGTCCAATTGCTGCACGAAGCGCCCCTGGACAGAGGTGGCACGGGGCAGTCGGCCCGACAGCGCTTTGAACGAGCGTTCCGGAAAAGTTTCGCTCGGCATGGTGCCGGCGATCTCATCGTAGAGGGTGCGGTAATTGTCTGGCGTGGGCGGCGTACGCTGCGTGGCGAGGCGCCGCAGCGTTTCGCGGGCAATTTCGTAGGGTTGGGTGATTTCGGCCATGGACGGTCGTTGCTGTCGTTACCTTCACGAGCATTAACGGCCTCGTCAGCCCGTACTTGAGGGCGGGCAACAATTAGAAAAGGTGCTTGTAACTGCCTATAAGGAAAAGGAGCTAATAACGGCCTATAAGGGGCTCTAAAAACCTATTCCACCAAACCGTTCTTTAAACCGTAGTGCGTTAACTCCGCGTTGTTCTTAAGCTTCATCTTTTCCAACAGGCGGGCGCGATACACGCTGATGGTCTTCACACTTAACTTCAGCTCTTCGCCGATCTGAGTCAGGGTTTTTCCCGAAGCGATCATGCACAGCGTCTGGTACTCCCGGTCAGAGAGCTTCTCGTGCGGTGCCTTGTCGCTGTCGTCGGAAATCGCATTGGCGAGCTCCTCCGCCAACGACGGGCTGACGTATTTCTTGCCGGCGGCAACCTGGCGAATGGCCGTCAACAGCAGATCAGCAGCACTTTGCTTGGTTAGATAACCCGAGGCACCGGCTTTTAGCGCGCGTATGGCATAGTGTTCCTCGGGGTGCATGCTGAGCATTAAGACCGGCAACTTCGGGAACTCCTTCTTTAATTGTTTGAGCGTGTCGATGCCGTTCTTGTCGGGCATCGAGACGTCCATCAGCACGATGTCCCATTCGCCTTCGCGGGCAAGTTGTAACGCTTGTACACCGCCATTGGCCTCGCCGGCGACGACCATGTCTTCCGAGTCGGAAAGGATTTGCCGGAGTCCGTGGCGCACAATGGCGTGGTCGTCGGCGATCAGAATGCGGATGCGAGATGCCATGGCATATTCCGTTCAGAGTGGGTCAGTGCCGCGAGGAGCCAGCCGTGCGACGGGGGAGCCGGTCACCGGCGCGCGCAGGATGATGCGCGCCCCCGCTGGCTTGTTGTGGGTGATTTCGAGCGAGCCACCCAAGCCCATCATGCGCTCGCGGATGCTGCGCAAACCAAAAGACTTAGGTTTGTTCATATCGTCGGCCGAGATACCGCGGCCATTGTCGGCGATCTCCAGCAGCAGTGCGCCGTTTTGACGGGTGAGACTGATTTCCACCCGCGTCGCCTGCGCATGTTTGGCGACGTTGGTGAGGGTTTCCTGAAAAATGCGGAATAGGGCGAGCGCGGTTTTCTCGTCCGGATCGTTTTCGTGGCCGATGCCAGTGGTGTCACAGACAACGTCAGTGCGCTGGGCGAAGTCGTCGGTTTGGCATTCGATGGCTGCGGCGAGGCCGAAGTCTTTCAGTATGCCGGGCCGCAGTTCTCGCGCGACGCGGCCCGCGGTACTGATGGCTTCGTCGATCAGGACTTCGAGGGCGCGCACGCGCTTAAGCGATTTCGAAGTATCGTCCGGCAGTTTCAAGCCCAGCAGTGAGGTTTCGATTTTGATCGCCACCAGGGTGCCACCCAGGTCGTCGTGGATGTCGCGGGCGATACGCTCGCGCTCCTCTTCCTTGGCGGCTTCGAGGTGCGAAGACAGCTCGGCTAATTGCGCGCGCGATTCGCGCAGCTGGGTTTCGATGAGCTTGCTTTGGGTGATGTTCGAGATGATGCCGACCCAGTGGATTTGGCCGTCGTCGGGACGGCGCGGGGTGGCGCGCAAATTGATCCATTTTATGTCGCCTTGGGGCGCAAGGATGCGGCCGTCCCAATTCACCAGCGACAGCTCTTGCGTCGATGCAGCCATGGCGCTGTCGAAAGAAACACGGTCTTCGGCGTCGATGGCATCGAAGAATCGATGCGGCGCCAGTGACAAATCATGGGGGGCCACGCCGAGCAAGGCGCTGGCGCCTTCACTGACGTAAAGAAAGTGTAGCTCGCCATCTTCGCGCCGGACAAGCTGAAAAACCATGCCGGGAATGTTGGTGACGAGCGCGCGAAAACGCGCTTCGCTTTCCTTGACCGCGTCCAGCGCAACGCGACGTTCCGTGCGATTTTTCGCTTCACGCATTTCGCGTTCGACAGCGGGAACCAGGCGGTCGAGTCGGTCTTTGGAGAGGTAATCATGGGCGCCGGCGCGCATCGCGGCGATGGCGGTCTCTTCTTCAATCACGCCGGATACGATAATGAAAGGCAGATCGAGCTGGACTTCCTGCATCAACTTCAACGCCGCGTTGGCGCTGAAGTTGGGCATTCTATGGTCGGACAACACGGTATCCCACGGGTGAGCGAGTAACGCCGTGCGCGTTGCCTCGGCGTCTTCCACGCGTTGATAGTCAAGCGCATATCCAGCGCGACGGAAGCACCCCACGAGGAGTAAGGCATCATCCTCGGAGTCTTCTATGATCAGTATGCGTAGCGGTGTTTGCTTGTTGGGCAGCCTGGTACCCATCACCGATTGTCCTCAGACGTGTCGTTTCAGTATGCCCCCGACGCATTTGTGAAGCAAGCCGGATTGAGGACAGCAGCATGGCTCGGGCGCCACGGTATAATCGCTGCCGCGCCGGCATAGCTCAGTTGGTAGAGCAGCTGATTTGTAATCAGAAGGTCCCGAGTTCGATTCTTGGTGCCGGCACCATAGCCAAAAGGCGCCAAAAGGCTTGGGGAATGGTGGGGCGCGGTGTGACGTGGGCTTACACCGTTTCGACTCGATTGAGCGTCTTCGGCCCATCGACCCTCTCGAACGCGGCGATACCTCGATCACGCCACGCTTCCATCGCGAGCTTTCCTTGACGTGTCTCGGGCCGTCGCCTACAATGGCGGCCTAGTTTCAATCGGACGCGGGGTGGAGCAGTCTGGCAGCTCGTCGGGCTCATAACCCGAAGGTCGTAGGTTCAAATCCTGCCCCCGCAACCACCATATTCAAGCACTTAGCCCAACTCGTGAGTTGGGCTTTTTGCTTTCTGGGCAGGCCTTTTTCTCATTGTTGTTGGTTCCCTGCGTCGCCATGCCACGCGAATTCTAGCTACGCGGGTTCGGCGCGAACGACCGTATTTGGCTGTCCCTTACGGATATCATTTCCTGCCACGCGGTGCCATGTCGCTTGCCTTGACGCCCACATCTGACTTGGCCTGGCTGATGAGGGCCCTGCAGTTGCTTTCTTTATCCTTACCAAAGTCGAGTAAGGGTATCAGCGCACCGATCCCCGCCGTCACCGCGCCGAGCGCCACTGCAATGCCTCCGCGTGTGACTACGCCGCCCAGTTCAGGATGCACGGACGGATTCTTAAACGATCCAGTCACCGCGATGGGCCCACGCAAGGAAGCCAGACTAAAACCTTTTGACTCCGAGACCAAACGGAGGTGTAGCGATTCGTCGGTGAAGTTCACATTGCCGCTGCCAACTATGTTTACTTTGGCTGTGTCGAGCAGCAGAGTGTCGACTTTGAAGTCGCCATCGACGGCTTTGAAATTGCTCACCATGCAACGAATCGGCACCGGTTTGTCGCCGCTGAGCATTACCAGGAGGGAATTGGCAATGTCCAAATTCGACAGCCTAAGCGTCAATTCGCCCACCGATCCGCCATCCATAATCAGCGCTGCTTCCCCATTCGCCGTTGCGAGCATTTGCGCAATCGAGTTTCCAGTGCCATCAAGTTTGGCGCGACCACCTAAAATGCCGGTGTTGGCGGTAGCCAGCTTGGAAGAGGGAAACATCTGGTCCAGGTGTAGACCTTTCGCGATCAGCTCCGCGTGCGTCGATATGCGCGGCTTACGCCCATCCATTTCAATTTGCGACACAAGATTCCCGCCCGAAAAATCGAAATTCAGCGGGGTGAGCTTAAGCACACCGTTGGTTACGATGAGATGAGCGCTCATCTTGTTGAGGGGAATTTTCTCCGTGACTACTTTTTCGCCACGAAAATGCACATCCGCGTTCGCCGCCTTCAGCTTTTCCAGGTTAAACGGTTCGGCGGGTAGCACCTTGTCGCCGGGAGGCGGAGTTCGACTCGGCTGCGTGCTGCGGTCAGCGCCGATGAAGCCGCCCAGGTCTTTCATAAGCAATTGCTTGGACACCAAGTTGGCCGTGATCATTTGCGGCTGCTGGGCGCGATCGACCACGAAGTCTCCGGCAAGATCACTTTCCCCCACCGTGCCTTTGAAGCCAATAAATTTCCACACCTCGCCTGCATGATCCAGGGTGCCACTGAGCTTGTACGCGGATGTCGGAGGAATGGGTACGCCTATGATAGGAAAGAGGAGAGCGAGATCGCTGCCCTCAAGCTCGAATTTCAACTGCTCTCCTCTGAGGTGCAGGGGATCCAGCAACACGCCATCGACCTTGGCTTCGGTGGGGCCGAGCATTGCGCTGGCGGTAATCGGGTAAGGATTGTTGGCATTGCGTAAAGTCAACAACGCCCCGCCTCGTGCATTGAATGTGGTGGCGAGGCCTTGAAAGCGTCCTTTTCCGACGACTTCGAGTAGCGATTCGGCGTTTTGCGTGGCGCCTTGCAGCGTTCTGACGGCAAGCTTCAGATCAGTCTTACGCGTGGGATCGCGATACGTCGCGCTGCCATGATCGATGCTTAGCGCGCCTATGGTCGGAAATTCAAACGGTTTATTTTTGTCCTGCTCTTTAAAAACCCAGTTGGGTGTGCCGTCTTTACTCACCTCAAGTGCGACTTTAGGCTCAGACAACGCGACTTCAGGAAATACCACGTTACCGACGAGCAATTTCAGGATATCGATTCTAAAATCGAGGCGCTTCATTTCAAGCATCGATGGCTCAGCACTCCACGAGGCGTTACCCAGGACAATGTCCTCTGCAACGATGCGCGGCCGCAATGATAGGTGGACCTTTAGATCTCCATTAATAGCAAAGCTTCGGCCGGTGGCGCTACTGATCCTGCGCGCAATCGGCTCCCGCAACAAATTCCAATCTAAAAACGCCGCAATTAGAATAATTAGGACGAGAAGGGCAAGAAAAATTCCGCCTATCCATTTAATGGAGCGTGGCAATGTCATGTAGGCGCAGTGGTAGGTTGGGTATGTGAAAAACGACAATCCGGCGACGCATGCGCGCCGCCGGATTGTGTTTTAAAACTCAGTATAGTGCTCAGTATAGTGCTTAGGCAGAAGCCGTCGCTTCAGACGTCGATTTGATATCTTCGGCGCCAGCGCGTTTGTAAATTTCTTTAGCGGCTTTTACCTCATCAGAGCTATCCGTATGCACTGAAATAAGCACGTTACCGTTGCGAATTTTTCCGTCATACAGTTTGGCTTCATACTCGGGTATGCCCATGCCTACCAGGGCGCCGATAACACCGCCCGCAGCGCCACCCACGGCCGCGCCGCCGAGTGCCGCCATAATTGGGCCGGCCGCGATGAACGGGCCCACACCTGGGATAGCCAAGGTTCCAATGCCGGCCAGCCAGCCGAGGATAGCCCCCGCTCCCATTCCAGCAACGCCACCTGTGGCGGCACCTTCTGGCAACTTCGTATTTTGCTCATGGGCAAAATCTCGGGTACCAGATTTGTCCGGCATCAATACCGAAATCTCGCTGCTAGAAAATCCAGAAGTGCGCAATCCTTCAACAATCGTTTCGGCCTTGGCGCGGTCTTGGGCAATGCAATAAACGGCAGTTTTCATTTGATTCTCCTCAGGGTTATTTCGTTTTGACGTCCAGCTGGTTATCTACGCTGGAAACTCCCGCTACGTTTTGCGCGAGCTTCTCAACCTTGCCTTTCTCCACTGCACTATTCACCGGGCCACGTAGCGTCACGACGCCATCAGCAACTACCAGCTTCACATTGTGAGCGGAGATAGACAGGGTCTTGTCGCCTACGACCGCATGCCTCACTGCAGCAAGTAGTTCGCGATCTTGGGCCAGGTTGGACTGCTTCTGCGGCGTGGCCGTACCGCCATTTTTATCCCGAACGTTCATTTCAGTATTGTCAGCATTCGGAGTTGCCACGCCTTGAGTCATAGCCGGCTTGCTGTGGGTTTCCGCAGTATGGTCGGACGCCCACGCACCATGACATCCAACTATCAGGGCAAATCCCATCACCTTCGTTAATTCCTTGGTTACTTTTTGCATCATCTTCTCCAGTATTAATGGGCAATGAAAGAACATCTCAATTGCTGACTTCACGATATCCAGAGATGGATTTCGATTCTGTGTGTTAACAAACATAGCGGCGCTATTCGCGCGGGCGCCGCACCGTGGATTTCTGACTACCAATGCGAAATTGCGTTGCCGTGGACGCCGGAATTACGGGGCATAGTGATGACGATTCCAGCCTAACTTTCCTCGCATCTACCGACTTAGCTGACGCAGCAATGCGCGCGCATTCTTGATCGCGTATCCGTCGTGATCGTTGTTGAAATATGCCCAAACTCGAGTCGGGCCGCTTAGACGGATGCGCTCTACCCATATGGACAATTCTTCCCTGGTGTGGTCATGTCGATACCAGGTTTTCGTGCCGTGAAAGCGGATATAAATATCGTCCGCGGTTTTGATTAGCTCGTCCGGCAGACGTGGGCCACTCGTCGAGCAAAATATCGTGCCGCTATCACGAAAGGCTTTATAAACCTTTTCGTTCCACCAGCTGGGGTGGCGAAACTCCACGACGTTGCGAAGACGCGGATCGAGTTGTTTGAGTATGCGACGGAGTGCGGCGGGCGTGTAATGAAAACTCGGCGGAAGCTGGAAAAGAAAACAACCAAAATGCTCGCCGAGTAAATCCGCAATTAGGCCGAAGTCCTTCACGAGATTGGCAGTTCGAACAAATTTGCGGGTGTGGGTGATCAGCTCATTGACTTTAATTGTATAAATAAATTTGCGGCGTCCGAGCTGGCGCAACCAGGTACGGACAGTGGCTAAGCTAGGCCAAGAATAAAAAGGAGCATTGAGTTCTACCGTGCGGAATTGACTCGCATAGTGACCGAACCAGCCATTTCGCGACAATTCCGGCGGATAGAAGATGTCCTTCCAATCCCAATAATACCAACCAGAACATCCCACATAGGCCTCAGGATGTTTGCCTTGGCCCGGGAGAACCGAACCACCGATGCGCTGATCTTTGGCAAGTACATTATCTTCACGTTCGAGACGCGCAACATGCATGGTCTGGGCGCGACCTACATTTTGCGCTCGCTGAAGAGCGCGACGCTCGGCGCGCTCAGCGCCTTTAGCGTGCCGAAGTGCCCGAGCTTCCGCATCGTGCATCAAAAACGTTTTGCTCAACGCATGCCTATCCGCGCATGCAGCACGGCGTCCCTATACCCACAGGAAATTGCTTAGTGCTTATTAGCATCCTTGACGGATTCCTCGACGTCGCCCACACCTTTTTGGACCTTGCCGAAAATCTGTTTAGCTACGCCTTTGACTTGTTGTTCCTTACTTCCAATAAGCTGGCCCGTTTTCTCCTGGACTTTACCTTCAACGTCTTTGGCGACGCCCTTGACTTGATCTTTGTTCATGTTGGCTGCTCCTATAGAGTGAGTGGCAAATTCAGCGCAAAGGGAAATTAAGTTACACGCTGCACAATAAAACTTTAGGACTTCGTAAAAATTCGCAACTTAAATTCGCAACTTAAGTTTTGCAACGTTTCTACAGCTTCAATATTAGGGAAACGCTGAACAAGTAGTCGCGAAGCGCGCCATCAAATTCAGATCAATTTGATCAAGGCGAAATTGTGAACGAAATCGAAATTCCATCGGAGATATGCCCGCTTCTGGTGCTTGATACGAGGCATTTTCCCGC
>JBBQGH010000010.1:0-62085 GCA_038322845.1 Gammaproteobacteria bacterium | reverse complement strand
GCTTGGGTTGCTCAAAACCCGTTCCCGCCGCCAGTGTCATCTGTCTCATCGTTCCATTCCTCGTGTGTCGGTCCCTTTGTCTGACTACATGACAAAGAAATCGTTCACAGCGATACCGACTTATTCAGCGTTTCCTTAAATACTTATATGGATTTCCTCAAACTGACAGAGGGGATGTTGAGCACTTCGCGGTACTTCGCAATGGTACGGCGCGCGACGACGATGCCTTGCTGACCTAGTATCTCGGCGATTTTTGCGTCGGACAACGGCTTCTTGCTATCTTCAGCGCTAACTAGTTGCTTGATTAGCGCACGTATGGCGGTGGAGGAGGCCGCACCACCCGCATCGGTCGCGACATGGCTGCCGAAGAAATATTTCAGTTCGAAAATACCGCGTGGCGTGGCCATGAATTTCTGCGTGGTCACCCGCGAGATGGTCGATTCATGCAAGCTTAAGGTATCGGCGATTTCGCGCAAGGTGAGCGGTCGCATGGCGACGTCGCCGTGATCGAAAAACTGGCGCTGGCGCTCAACGATGGCTTGCGACACGCGCTGTATGGTGTCGAAGCGCTGCTGCACATTCTTGATGAGCCATTTCGCTTCCTGCAACTGGCTGGAAAGACCGCTACCGCGGCTGCCCTGCAAAATATTGGCATACAGGCGGTTGATGCGCAGGCGCGGCATGGCATCGGGATTCAATGCCACCGTCCATTGCCCGCGCACCTTGCGCACATGCACATCAGGAATGATGTAGCGCGTATCGGAAGCCGTGAATTGAGCACCCGGATGCGGATCGAGCGCGCAAATCATGGCGTGCGCCTGACGCAATTCGTCCTCGCTGCAGCTAAGAATCTTGCGCAGCCGCACATAGTCGCGCGCGGCAAGTTGGTCGAGGTGGTCACGCACAATTTTCAGGGCCAGCTCGCGCGTAGCGGAGGGCGGGAAGCAGACCAGTTGCAGCGCCAGGCATTCGGCTGGATTGCGCCCGCCTATGCCGGGCGGATCGAAATTCTGCACATGCTTGAGAGCGATATTGAGTTCGTCAAGATCGACTTCCAGTTCTGGCGGCAGCATCTCCTGGATGTCTTCCAGGCTTTGCGTCAGGTAGCCACCATCATCGAGCGCCTCGATGAGCAGACGCACCAAGGTGCTGTCGCGTTGCGAAAGCGGCATCATGGCCAGCTGCGTGCCGAGGTGATCGCGCAAGCAGGTCGATTCCGCCTGAATCTCGGCGTAAGACGGCTCGTCGTTCTCGTCGCGCTGCTGCGAGCCGGCGCTGCCGCTACCCATGCTTTCGCCCGACCAGTCGCCTATCCCGCTATCGCTATCACTGTCACTGTAACTGGCTTCCGCCTCCGCTGCGGGCTGCTCGCCCACAGGTTGCGGTGTGTCACCCGAGGCGGTGTAATTGATGGCTTGCGCCGGTTCCTCCACACGCTCCAGCAAGGGGTTTTCGTGCAGGTAGTTTTCAATTTCCTGGTTCAGTTCCAGGGTCGATAACTGCAACAGACGTATCGACTGCTGCAACTGCGGTGTCAGCGCGAGATGTTGCGAAAGCCTGAGCTGTAGGGTCTGTTTCATGACCGGCGTCGATGCGCTATAAGGAGCTACAGGCGGAAGTGCTCGCCTAGGTACACCTTGCGCACGTTTTCGTTGGTGACGATCTCGTCCGGTTTGCCCGCCGCCAACACTTCACCTTCGTTGATGATGTAGGCGTGATCGCAAATGCCCAGCGTTTCACGCACATTGTGGTCGGTGATGAGCACGCCGATGCCGCGCTCCTTAAGAAAGCGGATGATCTTTTGAATATCGATGACGGCGATGGGGTCTACCCCGGCGAAAGGTTCATCGAGCAGGATAAAACGTGGGCTGGTGGCCAGCGCCCGGGCGATTTCGACACGACGGCGCTCGCCGCCGGACAAGGAAATTGCTGTGTTGTCGCGCAAATGCGAGATGTGCAGTTCTTCCAGCAACTCGTCAAGCCGCTCTGTAATTTGCTTAGGCAGCAATTTCTGCAACTCCAGCACGGCGCGGATGTTGTCGCCGACATTCAGTTTGCGAAACACCGAGGTTTCTTGTGGCAGGTAAGACAAGCCCAGACGCGCACGTTTGTGTATCGGCATGTGTGTCAAGTTCGCATCGTCAATGCGAATCTCACCGCCATCAGCAGCCGCTAGACCGACGATCATGTAAAAGCAGGTGGTCTTGCCTGCGCCATTGGGGCCAAGCAAGCCCACGACTTCGCCACTCTTCACTTCGAAGGAAACGTGTTTGACGACGGTGCGTGACTTGTAACGCTTGGACAAGCCTGAAACCTGGAGCACGCTCATTCTTCTATTTCTTTCGCTTTGGATATGCGGCGCAGGACCTTACCTATTATTTCGGCCGAAAAGCCGCGACCTTGAAGAAAACGCGCTTGCCGGGCGTAATCGCTGCGATCTTGCGGCGCCACGCCGAACTTGCGCTGCCATAGCGCTTCGACGCGGTAGTCTTCGCTCTCCGTATCGGTGGCCAAGGCCGAATCAATCAGCACATCCGCCACGCCTTTTTCGCGCAAGCTGTGGCGCAGCTTCGCGGCGCCGAAACGCGCAGCGCGAACACGCACGAAGCCTTCGACGTAGCGCGCATCGGAAAGCGAGCCGGCTTGGGTGAGTTGATCGAGCAAGTCGGCGATTTCCTGGGACGTGCCATACGGCGCGAGCTTGCGGGCGAGTTCGACGCGGCTGTGGTCACGTCTGGCAAGGGCGCGCAGCGCGCGGTCGCGCAGGCTGGGCGTCAAACCATCAGGCCTCGGCCGCCACCTGCTGTTCGATTACCCCGACTGCAACACGGATCTTGTTTTCGATTTCCCGGGAAACTTCCGGGTGCTCGCGCAAATATTCGCGCGAGTTGTCCTTGCCCTGGCCGATCTTCTCGCCGTTGTAGGCATACCAGGCGCCGGATTTCTCGATGAACTTGTGTGTCACCCCCAACTCAATGATCTCGCCTTCACGCGAAATGCCTTCGCCGTAAAGAATGTCGAATTCGGCCTGACGGAAAGGCGGCGCAACTTTGTTCTTCACGACTTTGACGCGGGTTTCCGAACCCACGACTTCTTCGCCTCGTTTGATGCTGCCGGTGCGACGTATATCCAGCCGGACGGAGGCATAGAACTTCAGCGCGTTGCCGCCCGTGGTGGTTTCCGGACTACCGAACATGACGCCGATTTTCATACGTATCTGGTTAATGAAGATCACCAGCGTATTGGTGCGCTTGATGTTGGCGGTGAGCTTGCGCAAGGCCTGCGACATCAATCGCGCCTGCAAGCCCATTTGTGGCTCGCCCATTTCCCCTTCGATTTCGGCCTTCGGTGTCAACGCCGCCACGGAGTCAATAACCACCACATCCACACCGCCGGAACGTACCAGCATGTCGGCGATTTCCAGGGCCTGCTCGCCATTGTCTGGCTGGGAAATCAGAAGTTCGCCTACATCCACGCCGAGCTTTTGTGCGTACTGCGGATCGAGCGCATGTTCGGCATCGATAAAGGCGGCGGAGCCGCCCAGCTTTTGCACTTCAGCGATGACCTGCAAGGTGAGGGTGGTTTTGCCCGAAGACTCCGGCCCGTAGATTTCGACGACCCGCCCACGCGGCAGACCGCCTATACCGAGCGCAATATCCAGCCCCAGCGAACCGGTGGAAACGACCTGCACGTCTTCCGGCGGGCGGTCACCCAAGCGCATGATGGCGCCCTTGCCAAATTGCTTCTCTATCTGTGCTAACGCCGCCGAAAGTGCCTTGCCTTTGTTATCGTCCATGCTAATTTCCCTTGAGAGTTCGTTGAATTATGGCACAGTATTTGCCGACCCAGCGCCGCTTACGTCACTGACTTTCTCTGCTGATCTATGCTAGTAAAGTCGCAGGGTTACGCGATTGTTAGCGCTTCCTAACCTGCAACAGTGCGAGCAAACCTTGTAGAGCGTGGACCACTGATTTCCTACGCACCGATTCGCGATCTCCGTCGAAGCAACACGTCTCTGTCTTTGCCTCCCCCGCTAAGGCCCAGGCAAAGCATACGGTACCCACAGGCTTATCAGATGAGCCACCCAGGGTCCCCGTCGCAGGTCCCGCCACGCCGGAAATGGCTAAGGCAACCTGGGCTTGGCTGCGGGCCAATGCGCCCATCGCCATCTCGCTCACCACCGCCGCGCTGACCGCGCCGGATTGCGCCAAAGTCTCGGCCCGCACGCCCAGCATGCTTTCCTTCGCCGCATTGGAATAAGTCACGAAGCCACAATCGAACCACAGCGAGCTACCGGCGGTGGCAGTCACCACCTCGCACACCCAACCGCCTGTGCAAGATTCAGCGCAGGCGAGCCTATAGCCGCATTTCAGCAGGGCCGCACCGACTTGCTGAGAAAGTTGTTCCAGCGCCGCGTCCATTTAGGCGAGCGCTCGCATCAATAGCGCCAACATTACCAGTGCATAGCCGGCCGCCACCACATCATCCAGCATCACGCCTAAGCCGGTTTTCATGTGCCTGTCTATCCAGCGAGCCGGTTGCGGCTTCACGATGTCGAAAAAACGAAACAGCAGGAAGGCCGTGGCCTGCCAGCGCCAGTCGTTGGGCGTCATGAGCAGCACCAGCCAGAAAGGCACGATTTCGTCGCAGACGATGGCGCCATGGTCGGCTACGCCCAAGTCGCGTCCGGTGCGGCCGGCTGCGGCAGCGCCGACAATGAAGGCCGCGAGCAGAAAAATCAGGAAGGCTAAGTCTGAGAAATAGGGCTTGAGTAGCGGAAACAGCGCCCACGCCGCCAACGTGCCGGCCGTACCCGGTGCCATAGGCGACAAGCCACTACCGAAGCCCATGGCCATAAAGTGGGCCGGATGCGACAACAGAAAGCGCAGCGACGGTTTCATGCGAAATGGTCGTAGCCGGAGTGATCGAGTCTCATGGGCTGCCCTTCCGCATCACGCAGCGTCAGCTCGCCCGCCGACCCCGCCGTGACGCGCCCAATGGGCGTGAGCGCCAGGCCCAGTCGCCGGGAAAGCTCCACAATCTGCTCATGTCGCGCCGGCGGTGCACTGAAAGCCAGCTCATAGTCGTCGCCACCGCGCAGCAAGCAGTCGCGCGCCAGCGTTGCGTTGTCGCAGGATTGCAGCGCCGCCTGTGGCAACTGAGCGTAGGCGATGTCAGCAGAAAGTCGCGAGCGCTCGAGGATGTGACCAATGTCAGCCAGCAGCCCATCCGAAACGTCTATGGCCGCGCTGGCAACGCCGCGCAATGCCAAGCCCAGGGCGACGCGCGGCTGCGGACGATGCAGCGCAGCCAGGCAATCAGCCTGGGCGGCCAAGTCGAGACGCACGCGACCTTGCAAATGGGCGAGGCCCAAGGCGGCGCGGCCCGGCGCACCGGAAACCCACAACTCGTCGCCCACTTGCGCGCCGGCTCGAGTCAGCGCCTGACCTTGCGGCACTTCGCCGAACACGGTGGGCGCGATATTTAGCGGCCCACGCGTGGTATCGCCACCGATGACGTCGACATCGAAGTCCTCGGCTGCCGCGAAGAAGCCGCGCGCGAAGTCTGCGATCCAAGCCTCATTCGCTACGGGTAAGGCCGCCGCAACCACGGCCCAGCGAGGTTGTGCACCCATGGCGGCGAGATCGGAAAGATTCACGGCCAGCGCCTTCCAGCCCAGCGCCTCCGGGTCGGTGTCCGGCAAAAAATGCGTACCGGCGACCAGCATGTCCGTCGTCACCACCAGCTCCATGCCGGCGGATAGACGCACGATGGCGCCGTCGTCGCCCACACCGAGGACGGTGTGGCGCACCGGGCGGGTGAAATAGCGCGCGATCAGGTCGAATTCGGAAGGCATGCGATGACCGCCTAAACAATCCAGTAATCCAGATCGCCTATGCGTCTCGCGGCGCGCCTGACGCCTTGGCGGCTTGCTTTACGCCAACTTCCGCCGGACGCAACTCGGCAGCCAGCTTGTCCAGGACGCCGTTCACGTATTTGTGTCCGTCCGTCCCGCCATAAGCCTTGGCCAGTTCGATCGCTTCGTTAATGACGACGCGATAAGGCGCTTCGAGGTGATGCTTCAGTTCGAAAGCGGCAAGTAACAGTACGGCGCGCTCTATGGGCGAAAGCTCGTCATAGCTGCGATCGAGATGCGGCGCGATGAGGGCATGCAGCGCAGGCGCTTCTTCGCTGGCACCCCGCAGCAGTAGATCGAAGAGCGCGCGATCAGCCTTTTCAAAGCCAGCCACGGACGTTACATGCGCTTCGACGGCGGACAAGTCGTTGCCACTCATTTGCCACTGATACAAAGCTTGCAGCGCGAATTCGCGCGCGCGGCGGCGGGAGGATTTCATTTCTGTACTTGCTTGAGCAAGTTCGCCATTTCAATCGCGACCTGGGCGGCATCAGCCCCCTTCTGCTGCATGCGCGCCAGCGCTTGATCGTCATCCTCAGTGGTCAGCACCGCATTGGCGATGGGCACACCGGTCGCGAGCTGCACGTCGGCGATGCCTCGCGCAGATTCGTTTGAGACGACTTCAAAGTGATAAGTCTCGCCGCGTATCACCGCGCCCAGCGCGATCATCGCGTCAAATTTGCCGCTCTGCGCCATAGTCTGCAAGGCCAGCGGCAGTTCCAGCGCGCCCGGTACGGTGACGAGCAGCGTATCCACTTCGCGCACGCCCAGCCGCTTGAGTTCCGCCGCGCAACTGCTCAACAGCCCTTCGCCGATATCCGTATTGAAACGGCTCATGACGATGCCGATGCGCAAACCGCTGCCAGCGAGGTCGGGTTCTAATTCAAGTATGTTGTCGTATCGAGCCATGGTGGTTGCCTTGCTGAGTGTTTTATTCCGCTTGGTCTGGCGTCAGGTAGCCGCAAACTTCCAACTCGAAGCCCGCCATGCTGGGCATTTTGCGTGGGCTGGCGAGGAGGCGCATCTTGCGCACATTCAGGTCGCGCAGAATTTGTGCGCCTATGCCGTAGAGGCGCGCGTCCCACTTCACCGCCGGCCGCGTCGCGGGCGTTTCGCTGGAAAGTGCGTTGATTAAATCCTGGCCGGTTTCACCGCGACGCAGCAGCACAATCACGCCGCTGCCGTGTTTGGCGATTATGCGCATGGCACGCTCGACGCTGTAGGTGTGACGCTTGCTGTCGGCGTCGAGAAAATCCAGCACCGACACCGACTCATGCACCCGCACCAGCGTCTCCTGGTCGGTACGTATCTCGCCTTTGATGAGCGCCAAATGCACGTCGCCCGTGGTTTTGTCGAGATAGGCACGCAGGCGGAAGCTGCCATGCAAGCCGGTCACTTCCTTTTCCGCCACGCGCTCGATGAGTCTTTCGTTTTCGCTGCGATAGTGGATCAAGTCGGCAATGGCGCCTATCTTGAGGCCGTGCGCGCTGGCGAACTCAACCAAATCGGGCAGGCGCGCCATGCTGCCATCGTCTTTCAGAATTTCGCAAATCACCGAGGCGGGTTCGCAGCCGGCCAGCTCAGCCAGATCGCAGCCCGCTTCGGTGTGACCAGCGCGCACCAGCACACCGCCGTTCTGTGCCATGAGCGGAAAAATATGGCCGGGATGCACGATATCTCCCGGCTGGGCATCCTTCGCCACGGCCGCTTGCACGGTGCGCGAGCGATCATGCGCAGAAATTCCCGTCGTAACGCCTTCAGCCGCTTCGATGGAAAGCGTGAACGCCGTGCCATGCGGCGAGCGGTTGTCGCGCACCATCAGTGGCAAATTGAGTTTTTTGCAGCGCGCTTCATTCAGCGTAAGGCAGATCAAGCCGCGCCCATGCTTCGCCATGAAATTGATGGCCTCCGGCGTGACATGTTCGGCGGCAATGACCAGATCGCCTTCGTTTTCGCGATCTTCCTCGTCGACCAGCACCACGATACGACCGGCGCGTATGTCGGCGATGATGTCCTCGATAGGCGCCAGTGCCGTCATGCTGTCACGCCTTCCGCCTGCATCATGCGCTCGACATAGCGCGCGATGAGATCGATTTCGAGATTGACGCGACTGCCGGGAGCAAGGCGTTTCAAGGTGGTGACCGAGACGGTGTGCGGAATCAGGTTGATGGAGAACTCTCTAACTTCCACGCGGTTCACGGTCAGGCTCACACCATCAACGGTAATGGAGCCCTTGCGCGCGATGTATTTCGCCAAGCCTGCTGGCGCGCGTACGACCAGCTCGTGGCTCTCGCCGATACGCTCGAATTTAACCACTTCGCCGACACCATCGATATGGCCGGTCACTAGATGCCCCCCCAGGCGATCTGCTAGGCGAAGCGCTTTTTCCAGATTCACTTCGCCAGGGGTATCGAGGCCAACGGTGCAATCCAGCGTTTCGCGCGAAACGTCGACGCTGAATTGCTCGCTGCCATGCTCGATTACGGTCAGACATACGCCGTTCGCGGCGATGCTGTCGCCCACAACAACATCCGAGAAATCCAGATCAGGCGCTGAGATAGTCAGCCGCAGACCGCGCTCATGGGCAGCGATGTGACTGATCTTGCCGGTAGTGGCTACGATTCCGGAAAACACGGCGGGATAGAGGCGCAATGAGGAAGGCGAATTTTACTCGCGATGCGAAGGCCGGTGTTAGCGGATACCTGCGATCACTTTCAGGAATTCTTCTGGCGGCACGTAGCCGACCACGCGTGTATCGGCGATCTCGCGGCCGCGCGCATCAAAAAAAATGATGCCTGGGGGGCCAAATAACTTGAAGCGCTGCAACAGCGCTTTGTCTTCATCGTTGTTGGCTGTTACGTCGGCTTGCAGGAGCAGGAGCGTGTCGAGCTTGGCCTTGACGCGCGGGTCGCTGAACGTGTCGCGCTCCATTTCTTTGCAAGAGACGCACCAATCGGCATAAAAATCCAACATCACCGGCTGCTTGGTCGCTTGCAGACGGGCGTCTAGTGCGGCGATGTTTTTCACACGCTGGAACGGAGTGACGGATTCAACGCCCGCCCCAGCGCGCAAAAAGCTCAGGGGTTGCAGCGGATCGCGCGCACCGCCCAGCGCGCCGATCACCAGCGCAGCGCCGACCAGCAGCAGTATCACCCCCATGCCTTTCCAAAAACGCGCGGCACCATGGGCGTTGACTGGCAGCGGATCGATGGCGCGCAAATAGATGGCCGTTCCAATCGCCAACGCACCCCAAGCCAACAGATGCGCGGCGGCTGAAATCACCGGCGACACCAGCCAGATGGCCAGCGCAAGCAACATCACACCAAAGAATTTTTTCACCGCTTCCATCCATGGACCGCTGTGCGGCAGCAAATGTCGTGTCGACATACCCACCACCATGAGCGGCGCACCCATGCCCAGCGCCATGGCGAAGAGCGCGCTGCCACCCAGCCACGCATCGCGCGTCTGGGCGATATAGAGCAACGCGCCGGCCAACGGTGCGGCCACGCAAGGGCCGACGATGACAGCGGAGAGCGCGCCCATCAGCACCACGCCGTGGAGCGAACCGCCCTTTTGCCGATTAGCTTCCTCCGACACTTTGCTTTGCAGTAAGGTCGGCAGTTGCAATTCGTAAAGGCCGAACATCGACAGCGAAAGCAGTACAAACACCACCGCAAAACCGCCCAGCACCCAAGCATTCTGCAACGCGGCTGAAAGTAGCGAGCCAGACAAACCCGCAACCACGCCCGCAATGGCGTAAGTCACCGCCATGCCCAACACATAGCCCAGTGAGAGCACGAAAGCGCGCCGCTTGGTGAGGGTGTGGCCGTGACCAACGATGATGCCGGAGAGAATCGGAATCATCGGGAAGACGCAAGGCGTAAAGGCGAGCAGCACACCCGACCCGAAAAAGCCGGCGACTATGGCCCAGAAACTCGCATGTTTAAGCAGCTTCGTGATACGCGAGGATTCGTCGCCGCTCGCAGCCGGCGCAGTATTCGGGTTTGCTGCATCAGGCACTGGCGAAAAACTCGCCATGGCCACTTGCACGCTCTGCGGATTGGGCGGATAGCACACGCCCAGGTCGGCACAGCCTTGCGAGGTGGCTTTGAGCGTCACGGCATCCAAGCCCGCCGCGTCGAGCGGAAGTTTGAAGGTTAATTTGCCGCGATAGACTTCGACTTCGCCGAAGTTCTCGTCCTTCTTCATTTTTCCGGGCGGCAACTGCGCTTCGCCCAGTTTTACCGTCGCTGGCTCGGCAGAGAATTTGAACTTGTTGCGATAAAGGTAGTAACCGTCGGCGATGTCGTATTGCATTTCCAGCGTCTTGTCGTCCAACGCTCGAACGGACAGGCGGAAGGCCTCTTCCACGGGCAGAGGCTCCGCGCTAGCAATGGCGGCAGCGGCCGACAATGGGCCGAACATCAGGCCGAACAACAAGCATAACAATCGCAACATGGGTTTAGTCGGCGGCGGTTTCGGCCGCGATCCAGGAGAGATATTCGGGCAGACCTCGGTCTATGCGCAACGCAATGATTTCGGGCAGTTCGTAGGGGTGATTGGCGCGTATCGCCGCTTCCAGCGCGGCGTAGCGCGCGGTGGTGGTTTTTATGACCAGCGGCACTTCGGTGGCGTCTTCGATCTTGCCCTGCCAGCGATACACCGAGCGGCAGGGCGCGAGAATATTCACGCAAGCGGCGACACGTTGTGCGACAAGCGCCTGCGCCAATTGCTGCGCGCTTTTATCATCGGGCAGATTGGTGAGAACCAGCAAGGCGTCCATGCGGCGATTCTACTTGAGCAACCGCCGACGCGTGAGAGCCAGCGCGACATAAAAGCCGACCACGGCATAAGCTATCAAGGCAGCGATATGAGGCCAGATTTCGGTGGGCACCTGACCGAGGAATAGTGGGCGCACGAGACGCACCGCATGCGAGAGCGGCAGCAATGTCGACACCACCTGCAAGCCCGAAGGAAGTTGCTCCGCCGGAAAGAACACACCCGAGAGCAGCCCCATGGGCGTGACGAATAACGTGAAGTAGTACATGAAGAAATCGTAGCTGGGCGCCAGCGCGGTCATGATGAGTGCCAACCCGGCAAAGGCCAAACCCGCCAGAAACACCACGGGCAATGCGCACAGGGCAAGTGGCGAAGAGGTCAAGCCCAGCGCCCAAGCCACGCCGAGGATGGCGGTGCCGGAGAGAAAAGCCTTGCTCGCGGCCCACAATAGTTCAGCCAGCATCAAGTCATCCAGAGAAACCGGCGCGTTGAGGATAGCGTCCCAGGTGCGCTGCACCTGCATGCGCGAAAAAGCCGAATAAAGCGCCTCGAAAGTTGCGCTATTCATGGTGGAAAAACACACCGCACCGGCCGCGAGAAAAGTCATGTACGAAACACCGCCTAGCTGCGGGGCCTGCATGGGCAGCAGCGAGCCCAAGCCATAACCCAGGCCCAGCATGAGAATGAGCGGATCGGCGAGATTGCCAAGGAGCGACGGAATAGCGAGCTTCCACCAGACTAGGTAGTTGCGCCGCCAGACCGGGAAAAATCGCAGGCTAAATGCGGGAGTATGCCAATGGTTCATATCGGTCGGCGAAAGTGTGAAGTCTAATGCTGGCTAGATGCTCTGAGAAAGCCCAAGTTTGCGCAAAATGTCCAAAACAAAACTGTCGATTTCACCCTGCAAATTGGTAGGAAAAGGCTCGAAAAAAGACATGCGGAACTTTAGCAAGCTGCCATTGACGGCAGTGAGAAAAATATGCGACTCGATACGCTTGTCGCGAATCATAAAGCTGAGCTTGGCATGCCTAAAAGTCTGACCCGCGATCTCTTCATCGCCCAACGAAACCATGACGACGCCCTGATAAATACCTTGGCGCTCGGCCGCTCGAACTTCGGCAATAGTTGAATCGAAATGGTCGGCAAAATTTTTGGCGGTGACGCCATTGCCCCAGTCCGAGCGGTTGAGGGTGTACAGGTACACGTCTATCCAACCGATCACGCTATCGTAGCGGTAGCTTTTACCCAAGCCGGGCGCCCTGGACTCGTAGTCCATCACATCCCCGGCACGCCACTCCAGCGCGCTGGCGGCGGTGACATCGTGGTGAGAAACAGGCGCGGTGCCGCTCGTGGCGCAAGCGGAGACCAACATCACAGCAATCAGCATCGACAATATGGGCTTCACCGGTCGTGAACCTTTCCTGACATTCGGTCGCGTCTCAATCACGCAAATCGCGTCCGGTAAGTTTAAGAAAAACATCTTCCAGATTGGCCGGGCGATGTAAAAAACGCAAACCCGGTTGGCCTTGGAGATGCTGCAAGAGTGGATGTACATCGCTGAGATAACAGAACACCGTCTCGCCACTCACTTCAATGCGCGAGCTGAATTGCGGGGCTTGGGCACGCGCCCAGGCCGGTGCGCCTTCTTCGCCGCCCGCTTGCGTCAAGCTGCTGAACACTTCCACGACCTGCGGCTCGATGTTGGCGGCGATCATGTCGCGCGGCGTGCCTTCTGCGACGAAGCGGCCGTTGTCCATAATGGCGACTCGATGACACAAGCGCTCAGCCTCGTCCATGAAGTGCGTCGTGATAAGCACCGTCTTGCCCTGTTGCGAAAGCTGCTTCAGACGCTCCCAGATGAGGTGGCGGGCTTGCGGATCGAGGCCGGTGGTAGGTTCGTCGAGAATCAGGAGGTCAGGATCATTCACCAGCGCGCGGGCCAGCGTCAGGCGCCGCTTCATGCCGCCGGAAAGCGCCTGTATCTTCGCGTCGGCGCGGCCGGTCAGCCCGGCAAATTCCAGCAATTGTGGAATGCGCGCCCCCACCGCGCTGGCGGCCAGACCAAAATAGCGGCCATAGACGAGCAGGTTTTCCGCGACGGTGAAATCCGGATCGAGGTTGTCCATTTGCGGCACCACGCCCACGCGCATGCGCGCCTGGCGTGCCTGCGCGGGCACCGGCAGGCCGCTGAGTTTTATCTCACCCGCATCGGGCGCAATAATTCCGAGTGCCAGCCGCAGCGTGGTGGTCTTGCCAGCGCCATTGGGACCCAGCAGGCCATAACATTCGCCGGGCTGGAGCGTAAAGCTAATGCCGTCGACGACATTGGTGCCGCCGTAGGATTTTCGCAAACCGCTCAGACTGAGTGGTGATTGGGTAGTGCTTATTGTTGCCATGCGTTATTTACTATGTCTCGGATATCTTGCAGTCGGCGATGAAAAAAGTGGTCGGCCCCTGGGACGATATGCACTTTCAGGTTGAGTGGCTTAGCCCAGGCCAGCACATTATCCAGCGGCACTGTTTCATCTTTATCACCGTGGATTACCACGCTGTCGGGCGGTGCCGCAGAAGTCTCATAGTGCCGCGCACCGCTGACGAAGCCGGCGGCCGTGCCCACCAACACCAGGCGCTCCGCAGGGCGGCCTTGCGCGGCGAGGCGCTGAGCCACACTGGTTTGCACATAGGCGCCGAAGGAGAAGCCGGCCAACACCACGGGCAAGTCGCCAAAGCGCCCGCGCGCCCAGTCGAGTACAACCAGCATATCTTCAGTCTCGCCCCTGCCGTCATCGTGAGCGCCTGCGCTACCGCCCACGCCACGAAAATTCGGCCGCAGCGCTGCATAACTCAGATCGCGCAATGTCTTCGCCAGCGTCTGCACCACCTTGTTCTCCGCCGTGCCGCCAAACAGCGGATGCGGATGGCACACCAGCGCGATGCCCCGAGGTCGTACGGAGCGTGACGCGGCGGGCAAGTCGAGGATGGTCTGAATTGCGCCAGCCGGGCCCGCGATGGACACCTGTTCCGCAACCCGCTGTTGCGTCATATTTTCAGACGTTCGACCACCTTGCCATGCACCAGATGTTGGTCGACGATCTCGTCGATGTCGGACTCGTCGATATAGGTGTACCACACCCCTTCCGGGTATACCACCAGTACGGGGCCTTCGTCGCAGCGGTCCAGGCAACCGGCGGTGTTGATACGCACCTTGCCCTTACCTTTCAGGCCCAGCGCGCCTATGCGTTGCTTGGCGTAGTCGCGCATCGCCGTGGCGTTGCGGGCGTTACAACAACTCGCGCCCGGCTCGCGCTGATTGCAGCAGAAGAAAACGTGATGTTTAAAGTAGCTCATGGTGCGCCCCGAAAAATAGCGATTATCCTAGAAACCGCAGTTGAACGCGCCTGAATGTGCGGTTGGCGGGTCGGCTGGCAAGGCGCGAGGAGGACGCGGAGCGGCCCCTGCTACACGCCGCCACCATGGTAACGCGGCCAGGCGGCCCGCCAACCGTGCTACTTCTTGTCCGGCACCCGCTCGCATCCCAGCGGATATTTTCGAGCGTTCTTTTCCATCTTCTCGCGAGCCGCTGTAGCAAGATCGATGTTCAGGACATCGGCCAGTTCAATGAGATAAATCAGCACATCGGCGACTTCGTCACGCACTGCGGCGGCTTGCGCATCGGGTAGCGCGGCGCTCTGTTCGGGCGTGAGCCATTGAAATTGCTCGGCCAGTTCGGCGGCTTCGACGATGAGCGCCATGGCGAGGTTCTTCGGATTGTGGGCGAGATGCCAGTCGCGCGCCCGAGTGAAAACGCGCAGCGCGTCGCGCAATTCGATCAGGCTGTCGCTCATGCGTGCTCCGAGTCTGGACCGCCCCGAGGCAGCATCAGATAAGTCAACGCGGCATAAGGCCAGAGGCTGGAAACCAGCCGGGTGAGCCCATTGAAATTAAGAAAATGGCCTTGCGGCCAGAGTTGCAGCGTGTTGGCGAGATAAGGATTTTCCGGTGCAAAATTGACTAGCGCGGTGGCGAAAAGCAAGGCCAAGGCCGCCAACACTTGTTGAACCAGGGCAGGCGTCCAGGTAGCCAGCATCAGCAAGCCGGCGCCTACCGTCAGGCCGGTCATATTGCCGGGTGTGATCCACTGGGCGAATTGCGCATCGCTCACTAGCAAGGCGTTAGCGAACGCACGTACGCATAGCGCCAGCATGAACCAGGCGACGAGCATCCAGCGGCGCGGCGTACGCAACAGCAGCCAGGCAATCAGGCCGGCGGCCAGCGTACCCGCGGCGGCCACTACCGCCTCAATAACGATGAAGTTCTTCACCGTATAAGGCAGCGGCTCCGGTTCCAGCAGGGCGCGCAAGTCGCCGGTACCGAACAAGAGGATTTCTGGATTGAGTTGGCTCAGCAACCATAGGCCCAACAACACGAGGCCGAAATCCGCCACCTTGCCATGCGCCACGCGGCGCATCCGTAGCGCATGCAGGCGACCACCATCAACGAATTCCCTGCCCCAACTCATACCCATCAAAGCGCCGATCAGCGCGCCCAGGCCGTTGCCAGCCAGATCCAAGTTGGAAGGCACGCGCGTCGGCAGGAAATGTTGCAAGGTCTCCATAGAAAAACTTAGCGCGGCGCCAAAGCACACCGCCAGAAGCGTCGCGGCGATCAACCCCAAGCGCCGCTGCAATGCGGGCACCAGCAGAAAGCCCAGCGGTACATAGGCCAGCACATTGGTGACGAGATCGAAGACGGTGTAATAGCGTGGCCAGGCCGCCGTCAGAAAATCCATGAGCGGCGCACCCGTGTCATGCCAGCCAGAAAACGGATACAGGCTGGCGTAGATCACCAGCAGGGCATAGGCGGTGGCCAGATAGCGCGCCAGGGACGATGAATGGCGTGATGTCATGGCCGCAGTATAAACTGCCCCGTTGCGGGCAATTGTTGCAACTTGAAGTGGCGGCAGGGTCCGTTTTTGCGCCATTCTCCACCGATTAGGAACGGACTCAAACCGGCACAACGCTGAGCGTCAAGATGGGTGGCTGAAGTTCCATTTATCGGCCTTATGTGGAGCGCTACATAAGGCCGAGGACCGGACAACTTATGAACCTGACCGAACGTCTCTTCAGAGTCAAAAAGATCCGGAATACCAAAGGCAGCCACTCACGGTTGCCGAAACCTGACGCGGCCTAGTCAAATCAAGTTTGGCCGACACATCGCCGCCCGTGGAGATCAGACGTTGTTGTGATGCGGATGATCCGGCACGTGGTAAGTCCCGGCGGCCGGGTGGGCGAGATGGCCGTGACGCAACTCATCGTGAATATGCGGATTGTGTTGTAACCATTGTGGTAGCAGCGAACCGGCAACCATACCGACCACCGCCGCGATGAGGCCGGCGAACTGTGCAGGCAGGAAAGGATCATCCGGCTCGAAACGCAAAATGACGAGCCAGGTAGCCAGGCCGGCGAAAATCGCGGCCAGCGCCCCTTGATTCGTGGCGCGGCGCCAGTACAAGCCGCACACCAGCGGGACGAAAGCCGCCACCAGCGTGATCTGGTAGGCGTTTTCCACCATTTTAAAAATGCTCGCCTTGGAATTGACGGCGTAGATCGTCACCAGCACCGTGAATACGAGTGTGACTATGCGCATGGAAAGCAGTAGCTTGCGGTCCGTCATATTGCTCATCATGGGCTTCATGATGTTTTCGGTGAAGGTGACGGAAGGCGCGAGCAAGGTAGCGCTGGCGCAACTTTTGATGGCCGAGAGCAGGGCGCCGAAAAACATGACCTGCGCGAAAAGCGGTGCATGATCGAGAATAAGTCGCGGCAGGATGAGTTGCGGATCAGTATCGATCAGACCTTCAACCAACTTAGGATCGAGCAGCGTTGCCGAGTAGGCCAGAAACATGGGCACGAAAGCGAAAAGAAAATAAAGGCTGCCACCCAGAATTGAGCCCCACACAGCGATCTTCTCCGTCTTGGAAGACTGCACGCGTTGGAACACGTCCTGCTGCGGAATGGAGCCGAACATCATGGTGATCCAGGCGGCCGCGAAGGCGATGATGGCCTTCAAATCCAACGCCGGCCAGAACTCAAACTTGCCGGCTTGCATGGCGTGATCGATGACAACACCGACCCCACCGACCATGCCGCTTACCTCGCTACCGATGTAGAGCATACCGATGACGATAATCACCATCTGTATCAGGTCAGTGACCGCCACCGCCCACATGCCGCCAAAGAAGGTGTAGATGAGGATGGTGATGGAGCCTATCCACATGCCTGTCACCTTGGCAATTTCGCCCGCTGAAACCACGTTGAAGACGAGTCCCAGCGCGGTGATTTGTGCACCTACCCAACCCAGATAGGAAATCACAATGGCCAAGGTGGTCAGCACTTCCACGCCGCGCCCGTAGCGCTTTTTGTAGAAATCGCCGATGGTCAGCAGCTTCATACGGTAGAGCGGAGCGGCAAAAAAGAGACCTACCAGAATCAAACACATCGATGAACCGAAGGGATCGGCAACCACGCCTTTCATACCTTCTTTGAGGAAAGTGGCCGGGATACCCAGCACCGTTTCTGAGCCGAACCAGGTGGCGAACACCGTGGCAGTCACCATGTAGAAAGGCAGGTGTCGGCCGGCAATGGCGAAATCCTTGGTGTTGTGCACGCGCGTCGCCGCATACAGGCCGATGCCGACCGAGATGACCCAATAGATGATGACGAACCAGAGCAGCATGGTGATAATCCTGCCGAAGCAATCGGCGGATTATAGCGAAAGCTTTAGGCCAGCAACACGAAGAAAGCAGCGCTCAGGAGACCACCCAGCAACGCGCAGGCCAGCACCAATAACCGCGTTTGGCGGCGCTCTTCGACCAGCAGACGCGCCAGATCCTCGCCCAGGTTTTTGTTATGGCTTTGGCTCAGCGCCTGATGCGCCAACCGCGGCAACTGAGGCAGGATGGCAGACCAGTTGCTTCCCTCGCGCTTGAGGTTGCGTACGAAACCGCGCCAGCCGATCTGCTCTTGCATCCAGGCTTCGAGGAAAGGCTTAGCGGTCTTCCACAAATCGAGGTCGGGATCGAGCTGCCGGCCGAGGCCTTCGATATTGAGCAGCGTCTTTTGCAACATCACCAATTGCGGCTGCACTTGGATATTGAAGCGGCGCGAGGTTTGGAACAGGCGTAGCAGCACCTTGCCGAAGGAAATGTCCTTGAGCGGCTTGTCGAACACTGGCTCGCAAACAGCGCGCACGGCGGCTTCGAACTCGTCTACCCGCGTGTCGGCGGGCGCCCAGCCCGCTTCAATATGCGACTGCGCAACCCGTTTGTAGTCGCGCTGAAAGAAAGCAAGAAAGTTCTGCGCAAGGTAGTTCTTGTCGCCATCTGTCAGCGTGCCCATGATGCCGAAGTCGAGCGCTATATATTGGCCGCCGGCAGTGACAAAAATATTTCCCGGATGCATATCCGCATGGAAAAAGCCGTCGCGAAACACCTGGGTGAAAAAAATTTTCACGCCGGCGCGCGCCAAGGCCGGAATATCCACACCCTGCGCCCGCAAATTCTCCACCTGGCTCACCGGCGTGCCGTGCATACGCTGCATGACCATCACCGAACTGGTGCACCAATCCCAATACACCTCCGGCACAACCAGCAGGGGCGAATGCAGAAAGTTGCGATGCAACTGCGAGCAATTCGCCGCCTCGCGCATCAGATCCAGTTCGTCGGCCAGATGTTTTTCGAACTCGGCGACCACTTGGCGCGGCTTGAGCCGTTTGCCGTCGACCCACAAAGCTTCGATCAGACCGGCAGCCGTATCGATCAGGGCGATGTCGTGGGCGATAACATTGCGGATATTCGGCCGCAGAATTTTTACCGCGACTTCGCGCCCGTCGGGCAGCGTCGCAAAATGCACTTGCGCCACCGAGGCACTGGCCACCGGCTCTGCCTCGAAGCTCGCAAAAACGTCACTGACTTTTTTGCCATAGGCTCGCTCCAGCTCCGCCATCGCCTGTGCCGAAGGAAAAGGCGGCACCTGATCTTGCAGCTTGGCAAGTTCGTCGGCAATGTCGGCGGGCAAGAGATCGCGCCGCGTGGATAGCATCTGGCCGAATTTGACGAAGATCGGCCCCAGCGCTTCCAGCGCCAGGCGGAGACGCACCGCCCGCGGCGCTGAGAGATCGCGCCAGAAGAAGACCAGGCGCACCAGCCACGCAAGGCGACCGGAAGGCTCGTGCTCCAAGATCATTTGATCGAGCCCGTAGCGCATGCCGACGCTGGCGATTTTGAGTAGGCGGAAGAGCCGCAAGATAAGTGTGCAGGAGGAAAGTCGTCATTCTAACCGCTGCGCTGCCCGCTGTTCTCTCCTGGCCACTTGTCGCCCTGGCGCTACGGCTATAATCCGCCTTTAGCCAAACACGCCCGCTTTCCTTGCGTCACCCTTCATGTCTGTAGAACTGAAATCCCAACTCAGCGATTTGCTGCGCGATGCGCTGGCCAATGTGGCGCCGGATGCGCAGATCGAGGCGATCACGCTGGAACGCCCCAAGCAAGCTTCGCACGGTGACTTCGCCACCAACCTGGCACTGCAACTTGCCAAGCCGCTCAAGCTCAATCCGCGCGACATTGCCGGCCGACTGGTAGCCGAGTTGCCCAAGTCCTCGCTCGTCGCCAAGGCCGAAGTCGCCGGCGCGGGCTTCATCAATTTATTTCTCGCACCGGCCGCCAAATTACAAGTGGTGGCTACCGTACTGGCGCAGGGCGAGCGTTACGGACGCAGCGAAGCCGGTCAAAATCGTAAGGTGCAAGTGGAATATGTTTCCGCCAATCCGACCGGGCCGCTGCATGTGGGGCATGGGCGCGGCGCGGCTTACGGCGCCAGCCTCGCCAGCCTGCTGGAGTTTGCCGAGTACCAGGTTACACGCGAGTACTACGTTAATGACGCCGGCCGGCAGATGGACATCCTCGCACTCTCGGTTTGGCTGCGCTATCTGGAATTCCATGGCTCAACGCTGCCTTTCCCCAAGAACGCCTATCAGGGCGACTATGTGCGCGACATGGCGCAGGGTATCAAGCGAGCACACGACACCGCCTTTACGCGCGACGCGGCGGCCGTCACGGCCAATATTCCGGATGCGGAAGAGGATGCGGAGGGGCGCCTCGACGCGCTGATCGCTAACGCCAAAACACTCTTGGGCGACGACTATGCCTACGTGCATAACTACGCTTTGACAGAACAATTGGGCGACTGCCGCGAAGACCTCGGTGAGTTCGGCGTGCACTTCGACCAATGGTTCTCGGAGAAATCGCTATTCGACACCGGCCTCGTGGAAAAGGCCGTCGCTATGCTGGGTAAGCAGGGCCACGTCTACGAACAAGATGGTGCGCGCTGGTTCCGCTCCACCACGTTCGGCGACGAAAAAGATCGCGTAGTGCAGCGCGAGAACGGCTTGTACACCTACTTCGCCTCCGACATCGCCTATCACCTCAACAAATACGAACGCGGCTACGATCGCATTATCGACATTTGGGGCGCCGACCATCACGGCTACATTTCTCGCGTGAAGGGTGCCATCCAGGCGCTGGGTCTGGACGCGCAAAAACTGGAAGTGGCGCTGGTGCAATTTGCCGTGCTCTATCGCGACGGCCAGAAAACCTCGATGTCCACGCGTTCCGGCGAATTTGTCACCTTGCGCGAGTTGCGGCGCGAAGTCGGCAACGACGCCTGCCGTTTTTTCTACGTGCTGCGCAAATCCGATCAGCATCTCGACTTTGATCTCGATCTGGCCAAATCGCAAAGCAACGAAAACCCGGTGTATTACATCCAGTACGCTCATGCCCGCGTTTGCTCAGTCCTGGCGCAATGTGCCGATGACGAAGCAACGCTGGTGCACGCCGAGCTGTCAGCGCTTAACAACGAGCGCGAGCTGGCGTTGTGTGCGCGGCTGGCGGAATTTCCGGAAGTGATCGATAACGCCGCGCGTGACTACGCGCCGCATGCCATCGCCTTCTACCTTAAAGACCTGGCGAGCGATTTTCACAGCTACTATAATGCCGAACGCATCCTAGTCGACGACGAAGCGCTGCGTCTGGCGCGTCTAGCCCTGTGCGCCGCCACGCGGCAAGTGTTGAAAAACGGCCTCGCCATCCTCGGCGTCGCCGCGCCGCAATCCATGTAAGGAACGCCATGTCCCAAGAGAGTAAACCTCGCAATAATCCTGCTCGCAGCAGCAGCAAAGGCGGCACCCTGCTCGGTGTGTTCATCGGCCTGGTGCTGGGCGTCGGTATCGCCGCCGGCGTTGTGTGGTACATCAACAAGACACCGCTGCCGTTTCAGAAAAATGAGCAAAAAAATGAGCCGAGAACTGAATCGAGAACTGAAAAAAATGACCAAAAGGCCGACGGCGTTCCACTGCCTCTGCCCGGAAAACCCGGCGACAAGCCCCAGGAAAAGCTAAGTGGCAAGCCCCGCTTCGATTTCTACAAGATCCTGCCAGGCACTGAAGAAGCGGCACCACAAACCGCGCCAACAGCAACACGCAAGCCGTCCGATCCACAAACGAACAGCGAAGCGCTGGCTTTGCAGGTCGGCGCTTTTCAAAATCCCACCGATGCTGACAACCTTAAGGCGCGTCTTGCGTTAATGGGGGTGGAGGCTAGCGTGCAGCAGGTGACCGTGCCGGAAAAGGGCGTCATGCATCGCGTGCGCATCGGACCCTATCGCAGCCCGGAAGATATGAACAAAGTTCGCTCGCAACTGGCGCAGAACGGCATCCAGGCGACCGTGGTCAAAATCAAGGACGGCGCCCTTAACTAGGAGAAGGCAATGCAAAGCATGAAAAAATGGCTGGGATTGATGACGATGGCCACAAGTCTATTCGCTGCGGCCGCCCTCGCCGCACCCAATACAGCACCCAATACAGCATCCAAGGCAACGCCACTTTATAGGGTTTTGAAGACACCGCAGCCGGTGGAAGCGGGCGCAAAAATAGAGGTTATCGAGTTTTTTTGGTACGGCTGCCCGCATTGTTACGAGCTGGAGCCTACGCTGAAAAAATGGGTGGCCAAGCTGCCCAAAGACGTGGAGTTCCGTCGCATTCCCGCCATCCCGGCCGCTCGCTGGGCTCCCATGGCGCGCACCTATTACACCCTCGAAGCGCTAGGCGAACTTAACCGACTGCACGGCGAAGTGTTCGATGCTGTACATCGCGACCACGTCAAGCTTGACGACGAAGCGACCCAGCTCGACTGGATGGCGAGCAAGGGCATAGACCGCCGAAAATTTTCCGAGACTGCGAAGTCATTCAGTGTGCAGACGAAAGTCACCCGCGCCACTATGATGAGCCAATCCTATGAGATAGAAGGTGTGCCCGCGTTGGTGGTAGATGGCAAATATATGACGGCGCCTTCCCTGGCTAACGGTATCGAGCCGATGTTTGGGGTTCTTGACGAACTCGTCAACAAGGCGCGCGCCGAGCGCAAAAAGAAGTAACGCGCTCTTTCCCCGTGCGCGTCTTTATCACTGGCGCCTCTTCCGGCCTGGGAGCGGCGCTTGCTGCGCACTACGCCTCGCACGGCGCGCACCTCGGCCTGGTCGGCCGCCGGGCCGAGGTGCTGGCGCAGGTGGCCGACGCGCTGCCGGTGGAATCCGCACGCTACATTGTCGACGTGGCGGACGCTGAGGCACTTTCCGCTGCCGCACTAGATTTTATGCAACGCTACGGCACACCCGACATCGTCATCGCCAACGCCGGTATTTCAGTCGGCACGCTCACCGAATACGCCGAGGACGTGCCGGTATTCGCCCACATACTGCAAACCAACGTCATCGGGTTAGTGAATACCTTCCAGCCTTTCATCGCCGCTATGCGCGCGGACGGACAAGGTCGATTGGTCGGCATCGCCTCCGTGGCCGGGGTGCGCGGCTTGCCCGGCGCCGGAGCCTACGGCGCCTCCAAAGCCGCCGCGATCAGCTACCTCGAAAGTCTGCGCATCGAATTGCATGGCAGCGGCGTGCGCGTCGTGACGGTGAGCCCCGGTTACATCGCCACACCCATGACTGCCGTGAACGAATATCCCATGCCCTTTATGCTGCCGGCCGATGTCGCCGCGCGACGCATAGCACGTGTCATCGCGCAGGGCCGACGCTACGCCGTCGTGCCTTGGCAAATGGCTATCGTGGCGCGCATTATGAAACTCCTGCCACCGTGGGCTTACGACCAGCTTGCCAGCCGCGCGGGGCGCAAACCACGTGGATTGAAAATCTAAACACGGAAATTGAATAGCAACGGAGCCGGATACCAAACCATGCGCTATTGGCTGATTAAATCTGAACCCGATGCGTATAGCATCGACGACATCGCGCGCGACAAGCAGACGCCCTGGACGGGGGTACGCAACTACCAGGCGCGCAATTTCATGCGCGACCAGATGAAGGCGGGCGACCGCGCTTTTTACTATCACTCCAGCTGCGCCACACCGGGCATCGCCGGCATCGTCGAGATTGCCAGCGCCGCCTATCCCGACGCCACGCAATTCGATCGCAAGAGTCATTACTACGATGAGAAGGCCACGCCGGAGAATCCGCGCTGGATGAATGTTGACGTGCGCTTCGTGAAGAAAACGCGCTTCGTCGCATTGACCGAACTACGCACCCACGCGGCTCTCGCCGGCCTGCGCATCCTCGCCAAAGGGAGTCGGTTGTCCGTCACACCTGTTGATCCGGCCGATTGGAAGTTCATTCTCGCGCTGATGGAGAAAAAGGCGTGACACTGTGGTGGCTGGTCTATCCGTTGATCGGCTGCTTTTCCGGCTTTGTCGCCGGACTATTCGGTGTCGGCGGTGGGCTAACCATTGTGCCGCTGTTGCTCATGCTATTTTCAGCGCAGGGCTTTCCGGCTGAACACCTCATGCATCTCTCGCTAGGCACGGCGATGGCAACCATCGTGGTCACTTCACTTTCCAGCATGCGCGCGCACCACAATCACGGCGCCGTACGCTGGGAAATTTTTCGCGTCATGGCGCCGGGACTGGTGGTGGGCACGCTCGCCGGCTCCCTCATCGCCGCCTGGGTACCGACGCGGCCGTTAGCCATGATATTCACCGCCATCGTCTACCTCGCCGCCATCCAGATGATGGCCGACTTCAAACCCAAGCCCACGCGCACATTGCCAAAGCCGGTGTGGCAGTTCGGGGCGGGGCTCGGCATAGGTGGAGTGTCGAGCCTGGTGGCCGCCGGTGGCGGCTTCCTCTCCGTGCCCTTCATGGTCTGGCATAACGTGCCCATCCATCGCGCGGTAGGCACGTCTGCGGCGCTGGGCTTCCCCATCGCGGTGGCGGGTACGCTGGGTTATCTCATTAGCGGCTGGCATGCTGGCAGCTTGCCGGCGTACTCGGTGGGTTATATCTATCTACCCGCGTTGATCGGCATCATCGCCACGACAGTTTTATTCGCGCCGCTGGGCGCACGCACGGCGCATAGCCTGCCGATCAAAGGCTTGAAGCGCGCTTTTGGTGTGATGCTGGCCGTGCTAGCGACATCCATGCTGCACGGATTGCTCGCTTAAGACGCTTGGCGCGAGCGTCGTTGTTGCGTTGAGTGCGGCCTTAGGCTCAAAGGGGCTCACAAACTGACAGGGGCTGACAAGGTTTTCCCCAGTTTTTCTTTATAGCGTATGGCCTGCTACATTGACTCTGACGCCGGGCTGCGCCGCAGCCGCATCTGAGGTTCGCCGTGAGCGAGAAGCCCGCCCACGTTCCAGTCCCAACTCCCACTCACACTGCCGTTCACGTCACGAATGTATTGCCCGATTCCGGCGACTCCTCGAAGCTTGAGGCTTGGGAAGCGGCGGCTATCCACAGTTTGTGCAGGGGCAGTTTGTCCGCACCGCCAATGGCGATTTGCTAGAGGCCGATGATTTTGAAGGGCGCTCGCTCATGCACCTGCGCCTTTCTCCTGACGGCGCGACCAAACAAAGAGTGCGATGCCGGCGAGAATCATCGGCAGGCTGAGCCATTGGCCCATGGAAAGGCCGAGTGCCAAGAGACCCAGGAAGTTGTCCGGCTCGCGGCCGAATTCGGCAAGGAAGCGAAAGACACCGTAGCCCATCAGAAACACCGCCGACACGGCACCGGTAGCGCGTGGCTTGGCGGAATAGAACCAGAGGATAACGAAGAGTGCGAGGCCTTCGAGCGCGAACTGATAAAGCTGCGACGGATGACGCGGTAGGTTGTCGATGTTGGGAAAGACCATGGCCCAGGGCACATCGGTCACGCGGCCCGGCAGCTCCGCGTTGATGAAGTTGCCGAGACGGCCGGCGGCCAGGCCCAGCGGCACCAGAGGCGCGATGAAGTCGGTAACCTCCAGCCAGCGCCGCTGGGTCTTGCGCGCGAAGAACAATACCGCTACCAGCACGCCCAAAAAGCCACCGTGGAAAGACATTCCACCCTGCCACACGGCGAGGATCTCGAGGGGGTGGGCGAAGTAATAGTCGAATTTGTAGAAGAGCACATAGCCCAGCCGCCCGCCGAGGATGACGCCGAGTACGCCGTAGAAGAGCAAGTCGTCGATGTCTTTCGCTGTCCAGCCGCGTTCAAGCTGACGCTTCGCGCGTACGCGCCCCAACACGATAAAGAGTATGAAGCCGACGAGGTACATGAGGCCGTACCAGCGAATGGCGAGTGGGCCGAGGTGGATGGCGACGGGGTCGAATTGGGGGTGGATGAGCATGTGTTTGTTGGCAGTTAAAAAGGGTTGAGTAACGCTAAGGCGTGCGTGAAACCTGCCCGTCATTCCCGCGCAGGCGGGAATCCAGTGGCATCGCTGAACGACGCTGGGTCCCCGCTTTCGCGAGGACGACCAAAATTAACAATCGCATAAAATCGGTGTTCATCCGCGTGTAACCGCGTCGAGGCTTTGTTTTCATGCCAAAGCCAGCGCGTCGCGTACTGCGGCTACGCGGGCTTGATGTATGCGGGCGGGGATTTGCGATTTGTCGTTCAAGGCGGCGGCGATAGCACCGGCATCGACAGCCTGCATGGCAGCCAGTGCGCGCGGCAGGATTTCCAGTGGTAGGTAGGTGCGTGCTTCGTAACCGGGGCGGCCGCGATAATCGCAGGCGCAGGCCGCTAGCAGTTGCATAAAGCGCTCGGGGCGGCGCAGGGCGTCGACGCGCTCCAGCAGTTGCACCATGGTGTTGGCGCGCAGCTCGTGGGCTCGGCCAATAACGCCATGCTCGCGGGCAGTAAGAACGGCGAGATCGCGGCAATCGGCTGGCGCGCGCAGGCGCGACGAGACAGCTTCGACCAACTCGACGCTGCGGGCTTCATGGCCGTGGTGGCGCGGCCATTCGGCAGGCGGTGTTTGGCCTTTGCCGAGATCGTGCAGCAGTGCGGCGTAGCGTACAGCCAGCGGTTGTTGTGTCGCGGCTGCCTGGTCGATGACGAGCAGCACATGCGCACCGGTGTCCACTTCCGGGTGATGCTGGGGCGGTTGCGGCACGCCGAAGAGTTTGTCCACTTCCGGCAGCACGCGGGCGAGGGCGCCGCAATCGCGCAGCACGGTGAACATGCGCGAAGGCTGGGCTTCCATGAGGCCGCGTGAGATTTCCTGCCAAACGCGTTCGGGCACGAGGTGGTCTACTTCGCCGCTATCAACCATGTCGCGCATCAGCGCGAGGGTTTCGTCGGCGAGCGTGAAGTTGTTGAAGCGCGCGGCGAAGCGCGCGACACGCAGGATGCGCACTGGGTCTTCGGCGAAGGCGGGGCTGACATGGCGCAGCAAGCGCGCAGCAAGGTCGAGCTGGCCGCCGTAGGGATCGATCAGCGTGCCGTCATCTGCTAGGGCGATGGCGTTGATGGTGAGGTCGCGACGGGCGAGATCCTGCTCCAGCGTGACATCGGGCGCGGCGTGAAAAACGAAGCCTGTGTAGCCCGGCGCCGTTTTGCGCTCAGTGCGTGCCAGGGCGTATTCCTCTTTCGTAACGGGATGGAGGAAAACGGGAAAGTCCTTGCCCACTGGCTTGTAGCCGGCGGCGCGCATGTCTTCCGGCGTGGCGCCGACGACAACATGATCGCGATCTTGCACGGGCAGGCCCAGCAAACCATCGCGCACCGCGCCGCCCACTACAAACGATTTCATCAAGCGGCGACTTCAGCCAGGGCGGCGGCCTGCCATTCGCGCATGGCGGGCATCGCCAGCATGATTTGCATATACGCGCCGGCAGCGTCAGTGGGTGCGACGCCGTAGGTTTGGAAGCGGAAGCACACCGGCGCATACATGGCGTCGGCAATGGAGAATGTGCCGAAGAGGAAATCACCGCCTTTGCCGAAGCGCGCGCGGCAGTCGTTCCAGATGGCGGTGATGCGGGCGATGTCCTGCTCCACTTCCGGCGTGCGGCCTGCGCCGGGCGCACGCAGGGCGACATTCATAGGCATGTGGGCGCGCAGGTGGGTAAAACCGGCGTGCATTTCGGCGCTCACCGAGCGGGCTACGGCGCGCGCCTTGTTATCGGCCGGCCACAGCTCGGAATGGCGCTCGGCAATGTATTCCGCGATGGCCAGCGTATCCCATACCGCAATGTCGCCGTCGATGAGGCAGGGCACTTTGCCGGAAGGTGAGTAGCCGAGGATGCGCTGTCTGGTGTCCGGCTGTTGCAGCGGAAGGTGGATTTCTTCGAAGTGGGTATCGCTGCACTTGAGCAATAGCCAGGGGCGCAGGGACCAGGACGAAAGATTTTTGTTGCCGATGACGAGCTTCATTGTTCCTCCAATTCTCAAGTGCGGCGCGCGGCCGGCGGAGCTAACCAAAGCGGGGCTATGGTTTCCAAGGCAGTGGCAGTGCGGCCGAAAGGCAGAGTGCAGTTTTGTTCGCACACGCTGTCGACTTGCATGGAATGGTAATTGTCGCGCGACATCGGTCCGTTAGGCACGAACTCCATGGCGTAGGCCTGCAAATAAGAAAGCGCATCGGGCAGGCCGATCACCAGGCGGCGATGGCCGGTAACGCTACCCACGTACTCAACTAGCTGGCGCAGCGAATAGATCTGCGGGCCGCACAACGCATAGGTCTGGCCGATACTCGCTTCACTAGCCACGCTGTCGGTGATGACCGCTGCAACATCACGCACAAACACCGGCTGAAAGCGTGCTTCCGCGCAGGCCAGCGGCATCACCGGAAAAATACGCAGCAGTTTGGCGAAAACATTCAAGAAGGCATCGTCCGGACCGAAGATGACCGAGGGACGGAATAGGGTCAGCGCGATTTCGTTTTTGTCGTGGGCCGCGCGTAGCAGCGCTTCGCCGGCGGCTTTGGAGCGCAAATAGCCGGAAGGCGCGTCCGCTGAGGCTTGCAGCGCCGAGACGTGCAATAGGCGCTTTACGCCTACTCGATTACAGGCGGCGAGAATCTTCTTGGGTAGTTCCACATGCGCACGCGCGAAATCTGATCCGTAGGGCTGGCCGCTGCGGCTGTGCAGGATGCCGACGAGATTGATCACCGCGTCGTGGCCCGCCATCAGCGTCTCGAGCTGACCTTCATCATGCACATTCGCTTGCACAACCGTGGCAGTAGGCAGCACCAGCAAGTGTTTAGCGTGGTCGCGCCGGCGCGTGGGCAAGGTGAGCCTATGGCCTTCAGCCGCCAAATGATGCGCCAGGTGGCTACCTAGAAAGCCCGTGCCACCGATCAACAGGATATTCATACGGACGGCCTCGCAAGAGCGACAAGAATCCATTTTAGACGCAATCAACGCTCAGGTACCCAACTGGGGACTCAAGTATGTGCGCCAGAGAGCGTTATATCCCTATGTGAGCCAGCCTGCCCTAAGAAACGTGAATACTCAAACTTTCCAGCCCCAGAAAATCGGCAGATTCGACATCCTGCGCGTGCTCGGCACCGGCGCGCAGAGCGTCGTCTATTTGGGCTATGACGCCAACTTGCAGCGCGAAGTGGCCATCAAGTCTCTGCGCCTATCCGGCCGCGACGCCGCGCAGAAGCGCATGCTGATGGATGAGGCGCGCACCGTCAGCAAGCTGCGCCACCCCAATATCGTGCCGATATTTGATGCCGGAGAGCAAGACGGCGACCCCTACCTGGTTTTTGAATATGTCGAAGGCCGCACGCTGGGCGAGTTGCTGCGCGAAGAGGGTGGCCTTGCGCCGCCGCTCGCGGTGGATGTCATATTGCAGATTCTCGATGGCATCGAGCATGCGCACAAGCACCAGGTTGTGCATCGCGACCTCAAGCCTTCCAATATTCTGATCAACGGCGACGGCGTACCGCGTGTGATGGACTTCGGCATAGCGGTCCGCCTGTCCCACGAAAAGACCGGCACCGTCGAAGCAGATGGCGACGACCAAATGATTCTTGGCACGCCCGCCTATATGGCGCCCGAGTGCATTACGGATGGCCACGCCACCCCGCAATCAGACGTCTTCGCTGCCGGCCTGATTCTGTGCGAACTCCTCACCGGCATGCCGGTAGTGCGCGGCAAAGACCCGTACGCGGTGCTACGGCGTATGTCTAGCGAGCCGATCGAACTGCCGCCTGAAGCAGCCGGATCGGTGGATGACATACTCGGCGGCATCATCCTCAGCGCCACCACCATGGACTGCGCCGTGCGCTATCCAGACGTCGCCGCCATGCGCGCGGCGCTGCAAGCCTGGCAAAAGCCGGTCGAGGACGAAGCGCCCTTGCCCAGTAGCAGTTCGGAAAATAGCCAGCCATCCACACTCGATTTTCTATTGCGACGCATGCGCCACAAGAGCGATTTTCCGGCGCTGTCGGAGGCGATCTCCACCATCAACCGCCTTGCCTCCTCGGATCAGGAAAGTGTAGCCACGCTCTCCAACACTATTTTGAAAGATGTGGCGCTCACCAACAAACTCATCCGCTTGGTGAACTCTGCCCACTACAGCCAAGCGGGGGGCGGTTCCATCAGCACGATTTCACGTGCCGTGATGATTCTCGGCTTCGGCCCGGTGCGTACCATCGCCACCTCGTTGGTACTGATGGAACACATGCAGAACAAGACCCATGCCGCGCAGATCCGCGACGAATTCGTGCGCGCCATCATGGGTGGCATCTTGGCGCGTGATATGGGCCGGCGCGGCATGGTGAAAGACTACGAAGAAGCTTTCGTCTGTTCGATGTTCCACAACCTCGGCCGCATGCTCGCCTGCTATTACTTCCCGGAAGAAATGGCTGAGGTGAAAAAATTGCAGGCGCAGCAAAACACGGCCGAAAATATCGCCGCAACCAAAATACTTGGGATTAGCTTCGAAGAGCTGGGCATAGGCGTGGCGAAGAGCTGGGGCTTTCCCGATCAAATGGTGGGGAGCATGCGCCGCCTGCCTGTGGGCCACGTGAAAAAACCGAGCTGCAACGCCGACAAACTGCGCGTGTTGGCCGAAGTGTCGGATCAGCTCTGCACGATATTTGAAAAAGTCCCGGCCGAAAAACGTGGGGAGGAATTGCGCAAGATCACTCAGCGTTTCGGCGACAGCCTGCCCTGTGACGCTCGCCAGCTCGCCCAGGTTTTGGAATCATCGCTGGAAGAAGTGGTGACCTACACGTCGGCCATCCACCTCAACTTGCAGCAAAGCCCGCTAGGCAAGCAGATTTGCGCCTGGGCAACCCCCGCCGAGCCGGTGGCAGATGACAGTGCTGCGCCGGGCTTAGGCCGCACTTCGAAAATTAGCTGCAAGGCAGAGAACATAAACGCCATACCGGGCAACCTGGCTGATACGCCGACGGTGGTTATGGCGCAGCCAGCAGGGGCTGCGGCCAGCGCCGATTGTGCACCGGCGGGACTAAGCCCGGAGGACACGCAAGCCATCTTGAACGCTGGCATACAGGAGATCACACGCTCGCTGGTGGAAGAATGTGCGTTGAGCGGCATCCTGCGCATCATTGTCGAAACCATGTATCGCGGCATCGGCTTTCAACGCGTACTCCTGTGCATCAGGGACGCGAAACAAAATACCATGGCGGCGAAGTTCGGCTTCGGGCCGGACATCGAAGAAGCAACGCGGCGTTTCCACTTTCACCTGGGTGAGACGAAAGATATTTTCGAAGTTGCCGTCACGCGCGGTGCCGACATTCTGATTTCGGACATCAACGACCCCAAAATTCGCAGTCACATTCCGGCATGGTTTAGCAAAAATCTCGCCGCCGAGACTTTCATTATTTTTCCGCTCATGATCAAAGGCGCAGCAGTCGGCATGATCTACGCCGACAAGGCGCGGGCCAATGAATTGGTGATTCCAGAAAACGTGCTGTCGACTTTGCGCGCTTTGCGCAATCAAGCCGTACTTGCAATCAAGCAGTCGCGGTGAGACGGCGCCTTCAGACTATTAAGGCAAGTCGTCGTTTTTCGGGGTTTCGTTGCTTGGGCGCGCGCCGACGGTACCCAGTCGGCTCTTGAGTGAGTGAGGCTGACCATCGAAGATGGTGGAGTAATAGACCGAATTGCTCATCACCTTCTTGACGTAATCGCGCGTCTCAGTGAAGGGGATGGTCTCGGCGTAGATGGCGCCTTCCATGGGCTTGATGTCGCGCCATCGGCGCGCGCGCCCGGGACCGGCGTTGTAGGCAGCGGAGGCAAGAACGGGATGATTGTCGAGATCGTTCAAGATCAGTTTAAGGTAGTTGGTACCCAGTGTGACGTTGGTGTCGGTATCGGCGACGCTGCCGGGGTGGTAGCTCTTCAAGCCGATTTTTTTTGCCACCCATTGCGCGGTCTTAGGCATTAGCTGCATCAGCCCCTTGGCGCCGACCACAGACTTGGCGTTGATGATGAAGCGGCTCTCCTGACGCATCAAGCCATACACCCAGCCCTGATCGAGACGCAATTCGCGCGCCTTGGGCTCGACGTTTTCGCGGTAGGGTGCCAGATAGCGTAATGCGTAATTGTGCTGCCCCTGGGTTTTGTCGGCGGCGCTAATGGCGCGGTCGAAAATGTCATTCTTCTGCGCCAGCTCGGCGGCGGCGAGCAACTGGCGATCCTCCATGCCGCGCAGCGCCCAGCCCCACTCGCGCACGGCTTCAATGCGCATGTCGAGGCGGAACAAAGCCAGCGCGCGGCGCAGGCCCGGGTTGTCGCTGGCCTCGGCCACTTCTTCAGCGCTGGGCTTGGTGGCGGTGGGCGGTAGTGACACCGACTGGCCGAGTTCGTCATCGGCGAGATTGCCGTAGAAATTTGGCTGACCCGAGATGCGCTGGAACAATGCCTTGGCCTCTACAGCGCGGCCCAAGGCGGCGTGGGAGCGGCCTAACCAATAGATCCAGTCGGGTAGGGTGCGCAGGGCAGGGGGCATGACCTCAATGGCATCGTGCACCGTCTTCCAGTCGAGCGCACGCAAGGCGGCGCGCGCTTTCCAGGCGAGTTGCTCGTCGGAAAGCGGTGCCTCGGCGGCAAGCACATACCAGCTTGGCGCTTCGGGCAAATGTCGCAGGGCGCCTTGCCAACCCAGCTGACCATAGATGTAGGCGCGCTCGGCGGATGAAAACTTGTCCTGGATTTTTTGCCATGCTGCCGCCGCCTCGCGCGGATCACCGCGCGCCAATCGCTGCACGGCGTAAAGCGCCATTTCGCGGCCGGTGCGCGTGGCGGCGAAGTTGGCGGGCAGCTTGGCCAGATATTTCTGCGGCTTGTCGGCGATCTGTTCCAGCGTGCGGTCGTCGGGCATTAGACGCGTCGGCAGATAGCGCGCGGTGAACTTCGCGGCGGAGAGTTTTTTCGCTTCGAGCAGGCGGCGCATACGCTCCCAGACATCGTCGATACCGATGCGGCCATTGACGATCAATTGCGCCATGAGCGGCACACAGGCATCCGCCAACTCCTGCCCGGAAAACCACAAGGGGCGAGCTTCTTCAAACACTGTAGTGTCGGGGCGACGCAGGCGGCTTTGCCAGGCGTAGCAGGTTAATTCCTGGTCAGGCTGCGCCAGGCTGGGATACTCGGCATCGAAAAAATCCCACTGCCCGCGCTTGCCCAGCATGCGCAACCATTCCCCACGCAGCTTCTCGGCCAAATAAGTGCCAGGGTAACGAACGAGGAACTTGTGGATGACGGCCGGATCGGCGTTATTTAAATGCATGCTGGCTTGCCAGTACTCGACGTACGGCTCCAGATCATGTCCCTGCACTGCCCCCAGCTGGCGCGCCAATTTGTTGGCATCGCCCACCCGGTAGGCGTCGCGTGCCGCCAACACGTTGTCGTCGCCGGGGGCCGACACCGCCACCGTGCACACGCAGAGACCGGCCACCCACAACGCGGCGCACACGAGGTGCTTCATACGCGATATTCTTTCGACTGCTTTGTCTATCAACATCTTTATCTATCAACACCTCACATCACATTAACACATGAATCCGCCGATTTCCGCCGGAGAAAATGCCGAGCTTCGCGCCTTTCGCGGCGCACTGCGCAGCCGTCTGATTGCCGCGCGCGAAGCGCTCACAGCGGACGAACATGCGAGACTGTCGCAAGCCTTGGCAGCCGCCCTAAACCCCCTGCTCGCCGCACTGCCTATACGCAGCCTCGGATTCTGCTGGCCCTATCGTGCAGAATTCGATGTTCGAACCCTGGTGAAGAACGCCATAGCACGCGGCTTGACAGCCTGCCTGCCAGTGGTGATCAGCGATGGCTCGCCCTTGATCTTTCGCGACTGGCAAGCCGACAGCATCATGATCGACGACCGCTATGGCATACACATTCCGGCGAGCGGCGAAGCACGCCAGCCGGAGGCGATACTGATGCCCTTAAATGCTTTCGACGAAGCGGGTTACCGCTTGGGCTACGGCGGTGGCTATTTCGATCGCACCCTAGCCATGACCCATCCGCGCCCGCTCGCCATCGGTATCGGCTTCGAGCTTGCGCGCGTCGCCAGCATCCGGCCGCAAGCGCACGATTTGCCTATGGATTGCATTGTCACGGAAGCGGGAATTTTCATCGTGGAGAATAGCGGCCTGAAACGCACCGATTCCTCGTCGTGCGCGCAGGCGCTGACCACGCGGCTGAGGTGAGGGATAAGAGCGGCCGCGGATTTTGCGGATGAACGCGGATAAAACCTAAAGAATCCACCACGCGCCGAACAGACACGTCGTTCGTGGCGCGTGTCTGCGACAAGACAACTTCCCTTCTAATCCGCGTTTATCCGCGCTCATCCGCGAATTCCGCGGCTTCGCCCTTCTTCACCCCAAGAACAGCTTATAGGCCGGATTCTTGGTCTCGTCCCAGTTGGCATAGCCAAGTTCTTTGAGGAAGGCGCGGAATTCGGCTTTGTCCTGCGGCGGCACTTGCATGCCGACCAGCACACGGCCGTAGTCGGCACCGTGGTTGCGGTAATGGAAGAGGGAAATATTCCAGCTTGCGCTCATGGCGTTCAAGAAGCGCATCAGCGCGCCGGGCCGTTCGGGGAACTCGAAACGGTAGATCATTTCGTTTTCCACTAGCGGCGCATGGCCGCCGACGAGGTGGCGCACATGCAGCTTGCCCATTTCGTCGTCGGTGAGGTCCAGCGTCTCCAGATCGTGGCGACGCAAGGAATCCACCAGCTTGCGCGACTCCGCGCGGCTAGCCACCTGCACGCCGACAAACACATGCGCTACCTTGGGATCGGCAAAGCGATAGTTGAACTCGGTGATGTTCCGATCGCCTAACAGCGCGCAGAATTTCTTGAAGCTGCCCGGCTGCTCAGGAATGCTCACGGCGAGGATGGCTTCGCGTTGCTCGCCCACCTCGGCACGCTCGGCGACGAAGCGCAAGCGGTCGAAATTGGTGTTGGCGCCGGACGCCACGGCCACCAAGGTCTTGTCTTTGAGCTTGTGCTGCTTGGCGTAGAGCTTGGCGCCGGCGATGGCCAACGCACCCGCTGGCTCGAGAATAGAACGGGTGTCTTCAAACACATCTTTGATCGCCGCGCAGATGGCGTCGGTGTCGACCAGCACCACTTCGTCGACGACTTCCTGGCACAGACGAAATGTCTCCTCACCCACCTGCTTCACGGCGACACCGTCGGCAAAAAGGCCGACTTGATTCAGGCGCACGCGATGGCCGGCGGCGAGCGAACGCGCCATGGCGTCGGCATCGACCGGCTCGACGCCGATGACCTTGATGTCCGGCCGCAGACGCTTGATATAGGCGCCCATGCCGGCGATAAGCCCGCCGCCGCCAATCGCAACGAAAATGGCGTGGATGGGCTGGGGATGCTGGCGCAGGATTTCCATGGCGATGGTGCCCTGACCGGCGATCACTTCCGGATCATCATAAGGATGAACGAAAGTGAGCTTGCGTTTTTTCTCCAGAGTCAAGGCGTGAGCGTAGGCCTCGTCATAGGATTCGCCGGCCAGCACCACCTCGGCGCCGCGCGCCGCCACGGCATTGACCTTGATCTGCGGCGTCGTCACCGGCATGACAATGACGGCCTTGCAGCCTAAACGTTGTGCCGACAGCGCCACGCCCTGCGCATGGTTGCCAGCCGACGCGGTGATGACGCCGCGCTTCAAGGCAGCCGGCGACAAGTGCACCATTTTGTTGTAAGCGCCGCGCAGCTTGAACGAGAAAACAGGCTGCATGTCTTCGCGCTTGAGCAGCAAGGTATTGGCGATACGCGCGGAAAGATTGGGCGCTACTTCCAGCGGCGATTCGATCGCCACATCATAGACCTGCGCGTTGAGGATTTTTTCGAGGTAGTCCCTGCTCATGCCACGGCCCGCTTGCTTGATAGTCAAAGGCCGCAAGCCTAGCAGGGCGCGACGTTAAGGAGCAAGCGGTATGGCGCGGGCCGGGCTCCCATGCTCGACGCCATCGTGAGTGCATCCTAAGGTATAGCCATACCTCGCGCAGGGAGATGATTTCACTGCCGCGCGCGGATTGATGCGACGCAATACGCTAAAATTACGCTCCAACACCGGACTGTCTTTCCATGAGCGCGCGCCTACGCGAAATCCCGTACAACTACACCTCTTTTTCCGACCGCGAAATTGTCATACGCTTGTTGGGGGATGAGGCTTGGCGCGTGCTCGATGAACTGCGCGCGCAACGCGTCACCGGTCGTTCAGCGCGCATGCTCTACGAGGTGCTGGGTGATATCTGGGTCGTGCAACGCAACCCTTACCTCGAAGACGACCTGCTCAACAATCGCGACCGACAACAAGCGTTGATAGGCGCACTGCGCCATCGTTTGAGCGAGATCGAAAAGCGCCGCCAAGGCAACGCGGCCGTCGCGCAATTACTCGCTGCCACGTACGAGGCGGTGAACCGCTTCGCCGCTGCCTTCGCCGAAACCGGCGCGCTGCGCACCAAGGCGATGAAGCGACTGTCGCGCCACACCCGCCGCGACAACATCTGCTTCGATGGGCTGTCGCGCGTCTCGCACGTCACCGACGCCACCGACTGGCGCATCGAATACCCGTTTGTGGTGTTGTGCCCGGATACCGAAGACGAAATGCCGGCGCTAGTGAAGGACTGCATCGCGCTGGGGCTCACCATCATTCCACGCGGGGGTGGCACCGGTTACACCGGCGGGGCAATTCCGCTGACACGCAATTCAGCTGTCATCAACACCGAAAAGCTCGATCGCTTCGACAAGGTTGAGGTGCTGACCTTGCCCGGCGTCAGCCAGCCCTATGCCACCATCCATTGCGGTGCCGGTGTGGTGACGAGGCGTGTGATGGAAGCCGCCGAAGCCGCCGGCCTGGTCTTCGCCGTAGACCCGACTTCCGCCGATGCTTCTTGCATAGGCGGCAACATCGCCATGAATGCCGGCGGCAAGAAAGCCGTGCTGTGGGGCACGGCGCTGGATAACCTCGCTTCTTGGCGCATGGTCGATCCGAACGGCAACTGGCTGGATATCGAGCGCCTCGACCACAACCTCGGCAAGATTCACGATCAAGCCGTGGCGAAATTCCGCGTGCGCCGCTCGGACGCCGACAGCGGTAAGCTGATTTCCGAAGAGACGCTGGAAGTCCCGGGCAGCCGTTTCCGCAAGATCGGCCTGGGCAAGGACGTCACCGACAAATTTCTCGCCGGCCTGCCCGGTGTGCAGAAGGAAGGTTGCGACGGACTCATCACCTCGGCCCGCTTCATACTGCACCGCATGCCAGCGCATACGCGCACCGTTTGCCTGGAGTTTTTCGGCCAAGTGCGCGAGGCCGTGCCTTCCATCGTGGAGATCAAGAATTATCTTGATGGGCGGCCGGGTTGCGCAATCTTGGCGGGCCTTGAGCACCTCGACGAACGCTATGTGAAGGCCGTCGGCTACGCCACCAAGGCCAAACGCCACGGTCGACCGAAAATGGTGCTGATCGGCGACATAGTCGGCGATGAGGAAAACGCCGTGATGAGCGCCGCGTCTGAAGTGGTGCGCATCGCCAATGCGCGCGGTGGCGAAGGTTTCATCGCCGTATCGAGTGAGACGCGCAAGAAGTTCTGGTTGGATCGCGGCCGCACTGCGGCCATTGCGCGCCACACCAACGCCTTCAAGATCAACGAAGACGTCGTCATACCGCTGCCGCGCATGGGAGACTACTGCGACGGCATCGAGCGCATCAACATCGAACTCTCCCTCAAGAACAAGCTCAAGCTGTGCGACGCGCTGGGTCATTTCCTGCGCGGCGATTTGCCGCTGCATGCGGGCGACACCAATCTCGACGCCGCAGAACTCATCGGTGATAGACGCGTCGTCGCCATAGAAAGGCTGGAAGCCGCGCAGGCGCGCTGGCAGTGGTTGCTGGACAATCTCGACCTGCCGCTGGCGCAAGCCGAAGCCGAATTCGCCGCACGCGGACTCGAAGCCGGCCCGCTCACCAATCGCGATGCGCAGCCGACCGTGTTCCATCGCTTGCAGGATTACTCGCTGCGCGCCTCCTGGAAGCGCGAGCTGAAGCCACAAATCGAAGCGGTGTTCGACGGCGCCATGTATCGGCCCATCCTCGAGCGGATCACCGCCATACACCGCGAAGTACTGCGCGGGCGGGTCTTCATCGCCTTGCACATGCATGCCGGTGACGGCAACGTGCACACCAACATCCCGGTGAACTCGGATCACTACGAGATGCTGCAAGAGGCGAACGCGGCGGTGGCGCGCATCATGGCGCTGGCGCGCGCGCTGGACGGTGTGATCTCCGGTGAGCACGGCATCGGCATCACCAAGCTGGAATATCTCACCGACGCCGAAATTGCGCCCTTCGTCGGGTACAAGCAGCGCGTCGATCCAGAGGGCCACTTCAACAAGGGCAAGTTGCTGCCAGGCGCCGACCTGCGTTACGCCTACACGCCCAGTTTCAGCCTGCTTGGGGTGGAATCTTTGATCCTGGAACAATCGGAAATTGGCAAGATCGCCGACAGCGTCAAAGACTGCCTGCGCTGCGGCAAGTGCAAGCCGGTATGCTCGACTCACGTACCGCGCGCCAACCTGCTCTACTCGCCGCGCAACAAAATCCTCGGCACCGGGCTGCTCATCGAGGCTTTTCTCTATGAAGAACAAACGCGACGCGGCATTTCACTGCGGCACTTCGACGAATTCAACGACATCGCCGATCACTGCACCATCTGCCATCGCTGCTTAAAACCCTGCCCGGTGGATATTGATTACGGCGACGTTTCCATCGCCATGCGCAACTTTCTGCGCGAGCAGGGCAAGAAGCAATTCAATCCGGGCAAGACGGCGGCGATGTTCTTTCTCAACGCCACCGACCCGGCCACCATCAAGCTGGTGCGCGCCGGCATGATCGAGTGGGGCTATAAGGCGCAGCGTTTGGTGCACCGCTTGGCGAAGTCGTTTGGACTAATTCAGTCTTCGACTAAGCAACCGCCCGCCACGCTGGGCCGCCCTTCCGTGAAGACGCAGGTGATCCACTTTATCAACCGGCCCATGCCCGGCGGGCTGCCTAAGCGCACCTCGCGCGCCCTGCTGGATATTGAAGACGACACCGTCGTGCCGGTGATACGCGACCCGAAGAAGCTCAGCGATGAGGGTTACGAAGGCGATGCCGTCTTCTACTTCCCCGGCTGCGGCTCCGAGCGGCTGTTCTCGCAAGTCGGATTGGCTACCCAGGCCATGCTCTACCACGTCGGCGCGCAAACCGTGCTGCCGCCTGGCTACTTGTGCTGCGGCTATCCTCAGACGGCGGCCGGCGAGCACGACAAGGGCCAGCAGATCACCACCGACAACCGCGTGCTATTCCATCGCGTCGCCAACACGCTCAATTATCTCGACATCAAGACGGTGATCGTCTCCTGCGGCACCTGCATGGATCAGTTGCAGAAGTACGAATTCGACAAGATTTTCCCCGGCTGCCGCCTGCTCGACATCCACGAATACCTCATGGAAAAAGGCGTGCACCTCGACGGCTTGTCCGGCGTGCGCTACATGTATCACGAGCCTTGCCACACCCCCATGAAGACGCACTCCGGCATCAAGGTGGTGAATCAGCTTATGGGCCAGCGCGTTGATCTCAATGACCGCTGCTGCGGCGAGGCCGGCACACTGGCGGTGGCGCGGCCCGACGTCGCCAACCAGGTGCGCTTTCGCAAGGCCGAAGAAATGCAAAAAGGGGTCGTCGCGCTGCGCGATGGCGATTTTGAGGGCGAGGTGAAAGTGCTCACTTCCTGCCCGTCGTGCCTGCAAGGCCTCTTGCGCTATAGCGACGAAACCAACACGCAGGCCGACTACATCGTGGTCGAAATGGCCAAGCGCGTGCTAGGCGAGAACTGGATGTCGGAGTATGTCGCCCGCGCCAACGCCGGTGGCATCGAGCGCGTGCTGCTCTAATTTCAGTGAGCCCCCCGCACAACCAAGCGCACAACCACGCGCACGATCACGATCACGCGCCGGCCAATTTCGGTCGGGCCTTCGCCATAGGCATTGCCCTGAATATTGTCTTCGTGGCCATCGAGGCATTCTATGGCTGGCAAGCCAACTCGCTGGCTTTGCTGGCCGATGCCGGCCACAACCTGGGCGACGTTGGCGCGTTAGTGCTGGCATGGGCCGCACTGGCGGCCGGGCGGCTGCTCCCCGACGACCGCCACACCTACGGTTGGCGCCGCGGTTCAATCATGGCCAGCTTTGTCAATGCCGTCATTCTGCTCGTCGCCATGGGATCGCTAGCCTGGGAAGCCGCGCAGCGCCTACATTCGCCCTCACCGGTAGCCGGCGGCACGGTGATGGTGGTGGCCGCGATTGGCGTTGTCATCAACGGCCTCACTGCCTGGCTTTTCATGGCGGGTAACAAGGACGATTTGAACATTCGTGGGGCTTTTCTGCATATGACGGCCGATGCCGTGGTGTCCGCTGGGGTCGTGCTGGCCGGCGGGCTGTATCTATGGCAAGGCTGGAGCTGGATAGACCCGGTGGTGAGCTTGCTCATCGCCGGCGTCATCGTCATAGGCACCTGGTCATTGTTCCGGCGATCTCTGCATCTGATGTTTGATGGCGTGCCCGAACATATAGATCTGGCCGAGGTGCGTCGGCGTTTGTTGAGTCTGCCCAACGTGCTGACCGTGCATGATCTGCACATCTGGGCGATGGCGACCTCCGAAACAGCGCTGACGGCCCATCTCGTACTGCGCGGCGAAGGGCACGACGTCGATGCGACCTTAAGTCTGGCTACCGCGGCCTTGCATGAGCACTTCGAAATTCGGCATGTGACGCTACAGGTCGAATCTGAGCGCTATGCCGCGGCCTGCGCCGCTGACGCGATCATCTGTTCCTGATAACGGACGCCCGCCACCGTCGATGCATGCACCGGCGCCCGATGTCGCCGTTGCCCGACTGTTCCTCACTCGGGATCTGCGGCGCAAGCCCGCCTACATGTAGAATGCGCCTTGTTCTTGACGCATAGGCGGAAAGGATGTCGGCCATGTCGGTTGCCGATAACCAGTGCGAACTGTGCCGCAGCATGAGCGGCACTACAGGTGAGGATGTACTTTGGAGCGATGCGCTATGTCGCGTCCTGCTTGTCGCTGATGTCGATTATCCGGGTTACTGCCGTGTCGTCTGGAGTGATCACGAGAGAGAAATGACCGATCTCACCGCTTCTGATCGTCGCCACCTGATGTCGGTGGTATATGCCGCCGAGGGTGCCGTGCGCACCTGCCTCCATGCGGACAAAATTAACCTCGCCAGCTTGGGTAACCAGGTGCCGCATGTACACTGGCATGTCATTCCGCGCTGGCACGACGACCGGCATTTCCCGCAAACGATTTGGAGCCAGCCGCTGCGCCCGGCTGCGCCGCGCGCAGCGGTGAATGTCGCCGCTTTGCGCGCCGCGTTAATTCAGTCGCTGGCCGAAGAACAAGGTGGCGAAGCATGACAACTTTTCAGTTGCTTACCCCCGGGCTGGAAAATCCGCCCGCCTTCACCAGCGCGCGCACGTGCCGCGACTGGCTCGCCGTGCAGCCGCTTTCCAACGCCCCTCACGCGCAGGGGCTAATGTTGCGCCAGCTCAATCTGCTCAATCGCTACGCGCTGCCAGCTGCAGAGCGCCTGAAAATACTTGAGTTGATGCGTGACCCGATCAACTTTGTGCAGACCGAATCCGCGCGCAAATTCGCCGGTCGGCCCCTGCCGTTAGGCACCAGCGAACAAGCCGGTATGGATGCGAATCGCAGCCTTTGGCAAGCGTTGCAAACCGGCTATCTGCATTGTCTGGAAGCCTGTCTGCAAGGCGACGGTGACATACAGCCGCATGCCGCCTTGGTGGCGCAGCGCGCGATAGGCGCCTTGCGCGCCGAATTGCTCGACATCTATCGCGCACCGATGGAACCGCCACCTACGCTATGGCAAAACTTGCATCGCATTTACGGCGCGGCCGAGCGTCTGGGCGTGGCGGACAATCCCACCAGTGACACGCTGCAAACCAAGCATCCCCTGGGCAGCGTCACCACCGCTTATGCCCAGGCCTTGCTGCTACATCGTGCCAGCCCATATCAGCTGTCAGCGCGTCAGTTGATGCAGGTCTGGCAATGGCTACAGCGCTGGGGCAAGAAAGTAACGGTCTTATCCGCCGCGCCGCTAGAACCGCGCGTGCCGCCATTGATTGTGGATCTCGCCAGTGACCAGCCCGAGACCTCTTTACCTCACGACGGCGGCGATCTGCGCTGGCTGGATCTCTCGGGCCTCTCGCGCAGCATCAAGAAGCGCATCGTGCATTTGCAGCGCGGCGAATCTCCCGCTTCCTTGGGCCTGGGCGACGATTGCCAGCAGCCGGCTTGCGGCAATCTGCTCAAGCATCTCTACCAGCATTGGTTCAAGGGTGGCGCCACGCGTCAGCATCAACGCCGCGTGGGCAACGGCGTCTGCCGCTTGGTCACGGGCTTCGACGCACTGCATTACTACTTGTCCGGCAAGCCGTTCCGGCAACCGGGTGAGAGTGTCGAACTGACGAGCCAGCAGCATGAGGAAATCGCCACGCTCGGCCGTGTCTCAACGCGCCAGAATGAAGGCTTCAGCGTAGCTCAAGGCTACGCGACCGAAGAGTGGCAGATGCTTGATGAATCGCCCGTCGGCCTGCGTTTATCGCGGTCTCTGGGGCAGGCCGGGGCGCGTATTGGGGGCGGTCAATTGGTCGCCGTGCAGCCCGATGGTACGCGCAGTTTCCTGCTTGCTGTGGCTCGCTGGTCACGCATTGCGGGCGGACGCGATCTGCAAACCGGCGTGCAGATTTTGCCGGGCGCGCCGCAAGCGGTGGCGGTACGTGGGACCGGGCTCTCGGCGGCGAATGAAAAATACCGTCATGGCTTTTTGTTGCCGCCCGTCGCATCGCTCACCGAACCTGAAACGGTGGTCGTGCCGGCCGGCTGGTTTCGCACCGGCCGCGTCATCGAACTCTACACGGACAGCCCGCGCCAGGTACGGCTCACCCGCTTGCTCGATCGTGGCAGCGATTTCGAGCGCGCGGCCTACGACGCACTATGAGCTTTCCCGGTGCGTTGTTAGCTACGCTCGATATTTCAGACGCGCGCGCCTGCCAAGATTATCTCGCCGCGCTGCCGCTCACCAATACGCGCGAAGCGCATCGAAACCTGAGCGACTTGCTGGCGACTATGGCGCACCGCCCGCCGCCGCCGGCGGCTTATTTGGGCGTGCTCGAAGCGGCGCGCTTGCCTCTCAGCTTCGTGCAAGACCAATTGGCGCAACGTTACGCGGACAAGCCACTGCCGCCGACCGAAAGCGAAGAACAAGCTTTTCATCTCGTGCTCGCACTCTGGCAGATGATGGCGCGCGGCTACGCCCACGTCGCGCAGCTGGGCGGTGCGGATGTTCAGGTGCAGCAGCATCTCGCCTTGATTTGCCAACGCTGCGTGCATTATGCCGGGCGCGTCATACTCGAATATTTCCGCGCCCGCCGGGAGACTTCGCCCGGCGTCTGGATCGATTTGCACGGCTACTACGACACTGCCGAAGAATGGGAGCTCGCGACAGTCGCCGTGCCGGAACCATTAAGCGAAACGGCGAAAAGCCAAAGCAGCAGCGAAGCCTACGCGGCCATACTGCTGGTGGATCTGGCGAATCCTTACAGCCACGGCACCCACGAGTTCGTCTGGATTGCACGCTGGGCCGAGCGCTTCGCCCCCTTGACCTCGCTGGTGCGCTTGACCAAGGAGACGGCGGACGCGACCGCGCGCGCCTTTGGCATAGACCTCATGCAGGACAACGGCGTGCGCCCGCTGGAAATGCTCACTCTGCGCGAATCAGTGCGCCATTTCGACACCAGCCGACTGATGCCGGAGATGCGACGCATCCTGACGGAATTGAAAAAGTATGTCGCCCCAACCACGCTGGGGCTGGGAGAGGACTGTTCGACCCTGGCCGCAGGGCGTTTACTCATGCAACTCTATCGACCCTGGTGTCTGAACGCCAAGCCGCGTCGCTTCCAGCGCCGCCCGACCTCGGGGGTAGCCCAGGTCTACGTGGGATTCGAGGCGATTCACTATTGCCTGAGCGGCGAAGAATTCGAGCAGCCCGAGCAGCTGCAGCCCTATACGCGTAGCGACATGGAACGCATTTCGACCTTACGCCCTCATCACGACTCTTCCTCGGCAAAGCTGCACGCGGCGAAGATTAGCTATCCGCTGGAAAACTGGGAGGTCGCCGACCAGTCTATCTCGGGCTTCCGTCTGCAGCGTGGCGCGGCCGGCGGGCGCATCGAACACGGCCAGTTGTTTTGTTTGAAGCCGCCGGACGGAGAGCATTTTCTCCTCGCACGAGTGAGCTGGTATTTGATGCTGGACGCTACCGGCTGGTTGCTGATGGGTATCCACATCTTGCCGGGGGTACCGCTAGGCGTGTCAGTCCGTCTCCCCGGCACCGCCGTCTCGCCTACGCAACACTATGCCCGCGCATTTCTGCTGCCGGCTCTATCCGCGCTGAATGAGCCAGACACATTGGTGCTGCCACCCGGCTGGTTCCAACCGGCGCGCATCATCGAGCTCTATACCGACCGGCTCAGCCGCGTCCGGCTCACTGATCTGCTCTCCCACGGGCCAGACTTCGAACGCGTCAGTTTCCAGCGCTTATAGGCCTGGGCCGCCGCACTGGCAGCGCGGTTATTCCCGCCATCCTTCTGCGGTATGATTACCGGCTCATTCATCGCCTGGAGAAAACCATGGGCGGCCCCGAACAGGAAGTACCCCCACCCACTGAAATCAAGCTGCGTTCGCAGTCCCGCTTGCTTGAAATTAGTTTCCCCGATGGCAAGACCTTCGAGTTGAGCTACGAATTGCTGCGCGTCTACAGCCCGTCGGCCGAAGTGCGTGGTCACGGCCCGGGCCAAGAGACCCTGCAGGTCGGTAAGAAAAGCGTGGATATTGTCGGCCTCGATCCGGTCGGCATGTATGCCGTCAAGCCCACCTTCTCTGACGGCCACGACTCCGGTCTCTACACCTGGGACTATCTTTATTGGCTGGGCGCCAATCGCGAGCAGTTGTGGAGCGACTACCTCACTCAGATGGAAGCCGCCGGCGCCAGCCGTGAAGCTTCTACTTCAGCAGCTGTGCCACAAACCACCGGCGGCTGCGGACATAAACACTGACCAATGACGGAAAAAACCCACTTCGGCTACAAGGAAGTCCCTGAACGCGAAAAGGCGCAGCATGTCGCCGGCGTTTTCTCTTCGGTGGCCGCCAATTACGACGTCATGAACGATCTGATGTCCTTGGGCCTACATCGGGTCTGGAAGAGCTTCGCCATTGAACTTTCTGCGGTGCGGGCGGGCGACCGTGTGCTGGACGTAGCGGGCGGCACCGCCGATCTGTCGCTGGCCTTCTCCACGCGCGTCGGCAAACACGGTGTCGTCTGCCTGACCGACATCAACAACGCCATGCTCACGCGCGGCCGCGACCGCTTGCTCGACCACGGCCACACCATGCCGGCCGCCCAGTGCGACGCCGAGAAGCTGCCCTTCCCCGATGCCTATTTCGATTGCGTCACCTGTGCCTTCGGGCTGCGCAACATGACGCACAAGGAAAAAGCGCTGGCCGAGATGACGCGTGTGCTGAGGCCCGGCGGACGCTTGCTGATACTCGAGTTTTCCAAGGTGTGGCAACCACTCACGCCGCTTTATGACTTCTACTCCTTCAAGGTGCTGCCCTGGCTGGGGCAGCGGGTGGCGAAGGATGCGGAGAGTTATCGTTATCTCGCCGAATCTATACGCATGCACCCGGATCAGCAAACACTCAAGCACATGATGGAACAAGTCGGCCTGGAGAAGGTCGACTACTACAACCTCGCCGCCGGCGTGGTTGCGCTGCACCGAGGCTACAAGTTATGAGGAACAACATGAAACAGTTATTCGCCACACTTTGTTTGATCGTGATCAGCATGACCCTGGTGATCGGCGACGCCGACGCGGCGCGTTTTGGCGGGGGTCGCAGCTCGGGCATGCAACGCAACAGTGTTACGCGTCAAGCCAGCCCCACGCCTGCGAGCACGCCGGGTCAGAATGTCGCCCCGGCGCCGCGGCCGGCCCAGCCGGTGGGCACCCCCGCGCCGCAACCCTCTGGCATGAGCCGCTGGCTGGGCCCCTTGGCCGGCCTCGCTGCCGGTGTCGGCTTGGCAGCGCTGTTCTCACACTTCGGCATGGGTGAAGGCTTCGCTTCTTTCGCCATGATGGCCTTGCTTGCTGTCGCCGCATTCTTTGTCATCCGCATGCTCTTCCGCCGCCCGCAAGGCGCGACGTCGCAACCCATGCAATACGCCGGTGCACCGGCACCAGTGAGCTATGAACCGGCCGTCGCATCGACAACGCCGGTCGCTGCTGCCACCGCCACACCCATCAACGTGCCGGCAGGCTTCGATGTCGATGGCTTTCTGCGCCAAGCCAAGCTCAACTTCGTGCGCCTGCAAGCCGCACACGACGCCAAAAATCTCGAAGACATCCGCAACTTCACCACGCCGGAAATGTTTGCCGAGATCAAGCTCGATATGAACGAACGCGGCGATAAGCCGCAACAGACCGATGTGGTCACGCTCAACGCGCAGTTACTCGATGTCACCACCGAAAGCACCCAGCACATCGCCAGCGTGCACTTCTCAGGCAGCATCCGTGAAACGGAAGCAGGTGTCCCCGAAGCTTTCAATGAGGTCTGGCACCTTGCCAAACCGTCGGCAGGCAGTGGCGGCTGGGTCATCGCCGGCATAGAACAAGTCAATTAACGGCACACCATGCTGGACGGGCTGGCGCTGGGCGCGCTCAATCATCTGCTCGCCGATGCGCCTTGGGCGCGTGAGCGACTGCGTCCCTACGCCGGCCGCCGCGCCCGTATCAGCCTCGGACTTGCGCCACTCAAACCCTTTGCGCTGAATTTCAGCATCGCGCAGGACGGCAAGCTACAGTCGTTGGCCAAGCGTGGGGGTGAGGGTGAGGATGAGGGCGAAGTCGACATCGTCCTGCCACCCAGCGCGCCGCTAGCCGCGCTGCAAGGGCGCGACGCCATAATGCGCGGCGCACGCGTGTCTGGCGCCGCCGATTTCGCAGAGGCTTTGAGCTTCGTCCTGCGCAATCTCGATTGGGATGCAGAAGAAGACCTCAGCAAACTGGTCGGCGATATCGCCGCGAAGCGCGTGGTCAATGGTGCCCGTCAATTCGTCGCAACGAAAAAAGACGTCGTCGAACGCGCGATAGATAATCTGACGGAATATCTGATCTACGAAAAGCCGCAATGGCTCACCAAGTCCGACAACGCGCACTTCACACAAGCTACCAACGATTTCGCTGCAAGCACCAGCGCACTGGAACAGCGAATCGCGGCGCTGGAAAAACAGCGTCGTTGATCTGCTAGCTTGATCTGCTAGCGTTTCTGCGCCAGATAGTTGCGCAGGCTGGCCTTCCCCGCGTCATCCACGCGCAAACCGCACTTGCTTCGGCGCCACAGAATGTCGTCGATATCGCGTGCCCATTCATGGGTCAGCATGTGATCCACTTCCGCCGCATAAAGCCCGCCACCGAAATGTACGCCCAGGTCGCGTTCGATTTGCGCCGAGCCAAGCACGCGGCTAGCGAGCGTGCCGTGGCGGCGTGCCAGATCTTCCAGCAACTCGGTGCGCAACTGGGGGTAGCGCTGGGATAGTTCCAAAAGTAGGCCGGACAAGCCGCGCGGTCCTAGTCCGCCGCCAGGCAGGTGCACTGCCGCCGTCCACGGTGCGCGCAAATCCGGTAGCCATGGCGCCAAGCGGCTTAGCACGCGTTCAGCGAGTCGACGGTAAGTGGTCAGCTTGCCGCCGTAGATGGAAAGTACGGGTGCCTGGTCTGCTTCGTCATCGATCACTAAACGATATTCGCGCGTCACCGCCGAGGCTTCGGCGCGGCCGTCGTCGTAAAGCGCCCGTATGCCGGCGAACGACCACACGACTTGCGTCGGTGTAACAGGCTTCTTCAGGAAAGCACTCACCGCTGCGCAGAGATAGTCGATCTCGTCCGCGCCTATGGTCGGCTGGGTGTCGGGTGCCGTGAGTGTCGTCTCGGTGGTGCCAATCAGGCTGAAGTCGCGCTCGAAGGGAATCACGAAAACAATACGGCCATCGGCGTTCTGCAACAGATAGGCATGCTCGCCTTGGTAAAGTCTGGGCACGACGATGTGGCTGCCTTTCACCAGTCGCAGCGCGCCACCGCAAGCTGGGCCCGAAATCATTTGCCGCACCGCGGCTACCCAGGGGCCCGCTGCATTCACGATGATGCGCGCGCGATGTTCTACGCGCCGATCCGGAGCATCTTCCAGCGTCGCTCGCCACAGACCTTGCTCGCGCCGCGCACCAATGAGGCGTGTGCGCGTGAGCACTTGCGCGCCTAGCTGTGCCGCGGAAATAACGTTCAGCAGCGTGAGTCGCGCATCGTCCGTCGCGAGATCGGAGTAGGCAAACCCGCGCGCGTATTGAGGCTGCAATGGATAGCCGTAAGGCGAAGCGCGCAAGTCCAACGATTCGGCATGCGCAAGACTGGAACCACCCGCCAGTAAATCGTAGAGCGCCAGGCCCAGGCGGATCATCCAGCGCGGACGCAGCGCGGGCTGATGCGGAATGACAAAGCGTTGCTCACGCGCCAGATGTGGCACGTTAGCAAGCAGGATTTCGCGTTCGGTTAAAGACTCGCGCACCAGACCAAAATCGTACTGCTCCAGATAACGCAGCCCCCCATGGATGAGTTTGGTCGAAGCCGAAGACGTCGCGCCGCCGATGTCTCCCTGATCCACCAACAGTACCTTCAAACCTCGGCCCGCCGCATCGCGCGCGATGCCGGCACCGTTGATCCCGGCGCCGACTATGAGGAGATCGAAAACCGTTTCCGCGGGCGATGTCATGGTGGTCACACTAAATTTGCAAGAGGAAGCTCGAGTGTCACCACGACGCCATCAGCGAGATTGGTCGCTGCAATCTTGCCATCATGAAACTCCGCGATTTGCCGCGCAATATAAAGACCCAAGCCCAGGTGCGGCTCAGCATCGTCACGTTCGGTGCGTGCCGAGATCATGGAGTCGAAGAGTCTGCCGCGAATTTCCTCAGGCAGATTCGGCCCCTGATTGGCGACGCGCAGTTGCGCACGGCCCGTGGCAACGTCGACTGTAATCACTATCGGTGTATCGGACCGCGTGAAGTCAGCGGCGTTGGCGATCAGTTTATCGAGCAGTTGCGCCATCAGGTCGGGCGAGCCATGAATAGTTACGGCTTGGTCAGGCACGCGACAATCGAACATGAGCTGAGGATAAGCAAGCTTGTAGCCTTCGACGCAATCGCGCACCAACGCAGCGAGGTCAAAGCGTTCGCGCGCCTCGGATTGCAGGCTTTGCTCTAGCCGGCTGGCCTCGCTCATGCGGGCGAATATCTTGGTAAGGCGCATCAGGCCGTCTTCGGCGCGTTCAAGGTACACGCGCTGTTCCTCGGCGACACCGTTCATGCGCAAGTTTTCAAGCGAGGAGCGCACCACGGCGATCGGTGTGCGCAGTTCGTGCGAGAGCCGGCCAGCAAGGTTTTCGAGATAGCCGTGATGCTGCGCCAGCTTTTGCAGCACGGCCGAGAAACTGCGCGACAGATCGCCTATCTCGTCGCCGGCATTCGACGCCGTGGCCAGGTGCGTCAGGCGGCCATGGGCGTCGACGGCATTTTCCGCCTCATCGCGCAGGTGACGTATACGGCTGGACAGTCGCGAAGCGAAGCCCAGCAGCAGCGCCGCCGCCAGTGCGAAAACGGTGAGCGTCACCAGCAGCAAGCGCTCCAACGCGAGGCTGCGCACATTGAGTATGGAGTTGGTGGTTTCTTCGACCACCACGGCGCCGACTACTGTGTCGCCGTTCCAGATGGGGTGCGCGGCGGAGACAATCACCGCGCGGCCGTCGGCGCTGTTGCGCAGGCGCGTAGCCGGCGCGCCCAGCATGGCTTTGGTGACTTCGCTGCCATTGGCAAGCACATCTTCATCGAGAGCGTCGTCGAAATCTTCCGCCGGACGTGGCAACAGCCAATTTCGCAGCACATGCCAGTTACGCGTGGCGAAATTTTCGTGGGCGACGTCGGCAGCGTCGGGCGGGTGCTTGAGACTGCCGGCAAGCGCCAGCAACTTGAGTTCGCGATTAACCACCCAGATGCGCGCGGTGGAGCGTTCCAGACCACGCAGGATCGCGTCGATTTCCGCCACTGACTGCTGTTCGGCGACTGCCGATTCGCGTGCGATTTCCGCAGGTGGCGCCACCACGGATTCTCCGGGTGATAGCGCCAGTTCCTCGGTAGGCGGTACTTGCCGCGTGCGACGCACTTCCGACAGGCGCATCAACTGCGGACGTTCGTGCAGGGCCGTTGCCACTGCGCGCGCCGTGGCCAAGAGCGCCTGCTGCTGACCGTCGAGCAGAAAGTGTTCCATCTCCTTCACATAGCGATAACCCACCCAGGGGAGTGCGAGTAGTGACAACGCTACCAGCGCCAGCTTTACGCGCAAGCTTAGTCGCCATGAAGTGAGGAAAGTTTTAGCCACGGATTATGCGGATGAGCGCGGATGATGCTTTGTCATTTGTGGCGCTCCACGTCTTCAATGTCGTTCTCGCGCAAGCGGGAACCCAGTGACTTTAATCGCACGTCGCTGCATTCCCGCTTGCGCGAGAATGGCCAGTTCCGTTCGGCTGTATCCGTGCCCATCCGCGTCAATCCGCGTTCAGCGTTTTCCATCAGGCCCGCCAACGGTAGCCCATGCCATACACAGTATCGATCTGGTCGAAGCTGGCGTCGAGGGTGACAAACTTCTTACGGATGCGTTTGACATGGGAGGTGATAGTGCCCTCGTCGACAACCAGTTTGGCATCGTGCATGAGTTGATCTCGGTCCTTTACGTGACCGGGAAATTTGGCAAGGGTGTGCACCATCCAGAATTCGGTGAGGGTAAGGTCGACAGGCTGCTCAAGCCAGGTGGCGATAAGGCGCTGGGCATCGAGCTTGAGCATGCCGCGCTCGATGATCTCTTCGTCACCCTGCGGTTCGCGCGCCATGTCGACGCGGCGAAACAGGGCGGCGATACGCGCCGCCAGATGCGGCAAGCTCACGTCCTTGGTCAGATAGTCGTCCGCCCCTAAACGTAGGCCGGAGACGATGTCGACATCGCTGTCGCGCGCCGTGAGAAAGATGATGGGCAATCGCGGCGACAACGCCCGCAGTGCGCGGCATAACTCGAAGCCGCCTTCCGGCTCATCGCCCAAGCCGATATCAATGATAGCCAGCTCCGGCAGCCGCGTGCGGAAAGCCTCCAACGCCTCTTGACGCCCCGCATAGGCGGCCACGTCGTAACCGTGGCGCGCCAATGCCTCCGCATAGTTCGCTCGTATCGCGGCGTCGTCTTCAACAATGGCAATGCGTCGTCCCATGCGGCGTGAATATACACGAAGCTTTTCCCGCACCCCGCCCTCAGCGACAAATCATTTTCTTGCCACAATTCTTCGGCAATCTGCCCGCATCGCCGCCTTGCCGCGCCCGACTGTTCGGCTTGAATACAAGCTGAACGGATGTCGTTCGATACATCGGGAGCCGGGATATGAACAAACTGTGGATAGATGCGAAAAGCGGCAATCGGGTGGCCATCGTGGACCTCATCGCTTACGTGGTGCTGGCCTTCTGCACAGGATTGGCTACGTCGATAGCGCTGGGCGGCATGGTTTTGCTGCTTGCCCACGATCCGCAAGTGTCCGGGGCTGCCGAAGCAGAAGCACGAAACGCCTTCTTGCCGGCCGTCCACACACCTTTGGGAGTGAGGTAATGAAATCAAGCTTGCCCTATTGCCAATCAGCTCCCTACAACTGGCCCATCGGCGTGGAAAGTGCGTGGCCTGCAGTACGCTTGCCGACAGCACCTAACATCGCAGTACGGGGCCGCGAATGGCGAGACTACGCGCGTAGACTTGCTGACAGTCTAGGCTTTAAACGCTCCACGAATCGGTCCAGCGGCTAGTTTGCAAGGTATCCGCCATGTTCATCGCTCATCTGCGGGCCGGCTTTCTGTTCTCCCGGGCTTGCTCGCTTGCGACCCGTCCGAGCAGTGCGCGCCCGAACTGCAACGCAAACTAAGGTGAAGTTATTGACCATGAAATTCCATCTTTATTTGGGGGATTTTCATGGTATATTCTTTACGCCATGGACAAGCTTGCCTTGCTTAATCGCGAGACCCTCCGCCACCGCATAGAACGCGCATTGACCCGCAGTCCGGTTGTCGCCTTGGTTGGCCCACGTCAGGTGGGAAAGACTACGCTTGCACGAAGCTTCGTCGCGCCGGATTCACCCAACTACTTCGATCTTGAAGATCCTGTCAGTCTTGCTCGGCTGGCCGAACCGATGACAACGCTCGCGCCGCTGGCGGGTTTGGTGGTCATCGACGAAATTCAGCGGGCGGGCGATCTCTTCCCGGTGTTGCGCGTACTGGCGGATCGGCCGAGCAACCCGGCCCGCTTCATGGTGCTTGGCAGCGCCTCGCCTGCGCTGTTGAGTCAATCCAGCGAATCTCTTGCCGGACGAATCGAAGTCATCGAAGTAAGCGGTTTCGGATTGAGCGAGACCGGGTTCGATAGCGCCGATTTGCTATGGCTGCGAGGTGGCTTTCCACGTTCATTTCTGGCAAGTAATCAGTCTGACAGTTTGGCATGGCGTAAGCAGTTTCTGCTGGCGTTGACGGAGCGCGACCTGCCGCAACTTGGCATACGTATTCCGCCTACCGCGATGCTGCGCTTTCTGGCCATGCTGGCCCACTATCATGGGCAAATATGGAATGCTGCGGAGCCAGCGCGTTCGCTGGGAATTTCGGAAAGCAGCGTACGTCGCTACCTCGATCTACTCAGTGGAAGCTATCTCGTGCGACAACTGCCGCCCTGGCACGAGAATATCGGCAAGCGTCAAGTCAAGGCGCCCAAGCTCTATTGGCGAGACACCGGGCTGCTGCATCAGTTGTTGGGCATAGACAGCCGCGATGCGATGCTCTCCCATCCGAAAAGCGGCGCATCGTGGGAAGGCTTTGTGATGGAGGAATTGATACGCGGGCTTGAACCGGACGAAGCCTACTTCTGGGCCACACACACCGGCGCGGAACTCGATGGTCTGTTCATCAAGCAAGGGCGGCGGCTCGGCATCGAAATCAAGCGCGCCGATGCGCCACGACTTACGCCGTCCATGCGTCATGCCATGAGCGATCTCAAGCTCGATCTACTGTGGGTGATCTATCCTGGGACTCGCACTTATCCACTGCATGAAAAGGCACAGGCACTACCCCTGACGGAGGCATTGGCGTTTGCTGCGCAATAGTCGGAGGCTTTGCATCAGATGGCAAACACACACAACGCATGTCAGCAGCCCCCGCGCGTCAGGGTAAAGTATTACCTTCGCTTCTCACCCCGACTGTCGAATTATTACCTTGCCGCCTAGCCAAACTGTCAGCCTGCTTTGCCATCCGGCCGCAATTTGTCCCGTGCCGATTAGCATCGCCGTGTACGCGTCGCTTTCGCCAATCGGTAGCCTTGCGCTGCGCTACAGCGTGCGCGGGCCACTCGATCTGCTTAGCATTCCCGCAACATTGCCGCCCTCTTTCATCGACGACTTATGGGGGCACACCTGCTTAGAGGTGTTTGTTGCTGTTGCTGGCAGCAACGCTTATCGCGAATTGAATTTCTCGCCATCGGGACAATGGGCGGCCTATGCGTTTCGCGACTACCGCGAGCGCGAAAACTTTTCGATACAAGAAATCGCGCCGGAAATCGCTGTGACGCGCTTAGACGATTCTCTGGAATTGAACGCTGTTCTCGCACCCGCGCTGCTACCGTTCGTTGCATCGGGCAAAACACTACAATTGGGCTTGTCGGCTGTGATTGAAGCGGCTGACGGTAGCCGCAGTTACTGGGCTTTGGCGCATCCTGCGGCGCAGCCGGACTTTCACCATCGCGCGGCAAGAACGCTGACGCTCGCGATGAACAACTCCCTCGCTCAAAACCGCTCATGACCTCCACCGTCAAATTCGGCATAGACCGCCTGATCGAAGAACCCGCGCTGCGTCGTGCACTGATCGGGCGACGCGTGGCCCTGCTGGCGCATCCGGCCTCGGTGACGCGCGATCTCACCCACTCTCTGGACGCACTGGCCGCGTTGCCGGACATCCAGCTCAGCGCAGCCTTCGGCCCGCAGCACGGCCTGCGCGGCGACAAGCAGGACAACATGGTCGAGTCGCCGGATTTCGTTGACCCGGTGCACGGCATTCCGGTTTTTAGCCTTTACGGCGAAGTGCGTCGCCCGACGACGGCGATGATGGATAGCTTCGATGTGCTGTTGGTCGACTTGCAAGACCTCGGCTGCCGCATCTATACCTTCATCACCACTCTGCGTTACGTGCTCGAGGCCGCCGCCGCACACCACAAGGCCGTGTGGATACTCGACCGCCCCAACCCTGCCGGCCGCCCAGTCGAAGGGCTGACGCTGAAGGCCGGCTGGGAAAGCTTCGTCGGCGCGGGGCCGATCCCCATGCGCCACGGTCTGACCATGGGCGAACTGGCGCGCTGGTTCATCACTACGCTCAAGCTGGATGTGGAGTGCGAAGTTGTCACGATGCTAGGCTGGGCGCCGGATCAGGCTCCCGGCTACGGCTGGCCGCTGGGCGAGCGCAGTTGGATCAACCCCAGCCCGAATGCCGCTAACCTCTCCATGGCGCGCGCCTATGCGGGAACGGTGATGCTGGAAGGCACGACGCTGTCCGAGGGGCGCGGCACCACTCGGCCGCTGGAGCTTTTCGGCGCGCCTGATATCGACGCCAGCGCGCTGCTCGCGGAGATGCGGAGGTTAGCGCCCACTTGGCTGGCGGGCTGCCACCTGCGCACCTGCTACTTCGAACCGACCTTCCATAAACACGTCGGCAAGCTGTGCCATGGCGTGCAGATTCATGTCGATGACGGGGCATACGACCACGCCGCTTTCCGTCCCTGGCGCTTGCAGGCCCTCGCCTTCAAGGCACTGCGCCGCTTGCAGCCGGATTACCCACTATGGCGCGACTTCGCATACGAATACGAGCACGACCGTCTGCCGATCGACTTGATCAACGGTTCTACGCTACTGCGGGAATGGGTGGATGATGCCGCGTCGATGCCAGGCGATCTGGAAGCGCCGGCGCAGCGTGACGAGCTGGCGTGGCAAGACGAGCGCGAGACCGCGCTGCTTTATCGTTAAACCGGAATAATCTGACGGCGAAGTGACGAACCGCTCACCACGCCGCAAAAACGATTAGACCTGCTCGGCAGCCCGCTTCGCGCCGGGCTTAGGGCCACGCGCCGGGGTCGGCAATCTGCCAGAAAGTCGGCAGCTTACGCCTTCGATCTTCTTGCCGTCGGTGAAGCGCGCCACTTTGCAGCAGATCACTTCGCCCTCAGACGCTAGTTGCGCGACATGCGTCCGCACCTGCGCCATCGGTAGGCGCAAGGCCTTGGCGATTTCGGCGTCCAGACCTTCGCCGTTGATCTTCAGAAACTCAAGAATAGTTGCCTTCATTTGGGTAGCCCTAATCTAGTTCGTTGCAGTGCAGCGAGTATGACAGAGTGTGCACCGCCAACGTTCCGGAAGCAAGGTAATTTAGCGCTTTTTCAGAGGAATCTGGACTCTATACAGCGGTTCAGGCCGGAGTAGTACCTCCACGCGGGGGCGGCGGGTGGTCGGGCTTATTGAACCAGCTCGGGTCTATTAAATCGAGTTGTTCGCCGTTTAGCACTTTTTGCAGGGCAAAAACGCTTTGGGGGCGCTGGTCTATGGCTAGTTGCAGGCACCAATCGACCAATTCCAGCAATTGCAGCGTATAGCGCTTGCCCCAACGTAACTGGGCGGGCTCGAGTTCGTCGTTCCTTAAGCGCTGGTCCGCGGATTGGGGGGCGCTCCCCGCCAGACAGTCGTAGAGGGAGGCGCCCACCGCATAGATGTCCGTCCATGGACCCAGAACCTCGCCCGAGCCCTGTTGTTCAGGCGCGGCAAAGCCCGGCGTGAATACGGCGTTCAAGCCCGCGCCTGGCCCCAGACCTTTGCGCGTCGCGCCGAAATCCAGCAGCACCGGCACGCCGTCACTGCGCAAATAAATGTTGGCCGGTTTGATATCCAGATGTAGAAGTTTACGCGCATGGATTTCGCGCAAACCGCTGAGCAAGGATGAAAAGACATTGCGCAGGAATTTCTCGGAAATGCCGGTGCCCGCTTCAGCGAGTTGGCGCACGTGCTCTCTCAGCGTGCAGCCGTTTTCGTAGCGCATCACCAAATAGACCGTGCCGTGGGCGCGGAAGCAATTCGTCACATGCACCACATTCGGATGGTCGATCCCGGCGAGCACCTGAGCCTCATCGAAAAACCATTTCATGCCCATGTTGAACGCCGCGAGGTGCTCGGCATCCACAATGGGCGCCGGGCTATCTGCGCTGCGCCGCGTCAGCCCTACCGGCATGTATTCCTTGATAGCCACGGACTTACCGCCATCGTCCGTCGCCAGATAGACTATGGAAAATCCGCCCTGGGAAAGTTGGCGCTGGATGCGATAACCATCGAGTTGAAACCCTGGGGGAAGTGATGGCGGGCTGGGGTGGGGTGTCTGCATAACGCTCATGTCATAAGAAAGGAATAGGGCTCAGTTAACCGATACGCTATTCGAGGGCCAAATATTCGAGGGCCAAAAGTAGCGGGGCATGTCTCCGACCCCCGGCAGTGAAGCTCTGGGAAGGGCTATGGGCATGGACCCCAGGCTTGTCAGGTCGCCAGTTTTGGCGCACGCTTGCTCTCTTACATTTGAGTGAAGCTTCGGTCCTTCTATGAGCCATCCCATCATCGATCAGTTTCTCATCCCCTTCATCATCCGGTTTTTCTTTGTATTCGGCATCCTCTCGTTCGCGGTCGGGGTTGGCCTTATCTTCAACCACGTGCGTATGGTCCGGTTTTTCGGCATCATGAACCACTGGGTTTCCATGCGACGCAGCACCAAGTGGCTTTCTATACCCCGGGATACCGGGCCTGTGGTGCAACGCTTTCGGCGTCTGATTGGCGCAATTTTTGTTCTTGTCGCCACTTTCTCGACATTTGTCCTGATTACCCAAATCGAGGCTAAAAGCGTGGTTGCTGCGCTTCGTCTGGATATTCCCTATGCCCTTGCCATGTGGTTAATTGAAAGCGCGCGCTGGTTGCTGATCACAGGCAGCATGGTTGCAATTGCAGTCGGCATCATGCTGATTTTTTTCCCGAATGCCTTGCTTGCAATAGAGGCACGCGCAAATTATTGGTACTCTACTCGAAGCCGTAGTCGCGGTGGCGACACCATGCACATGACGTTTGACAGATGGATGGGAACCTATCCACGAGCCCTGGGCTGGCTAATTGCGGCGGCATCACTCTTTGTTGTAGTCGATTTCGGACTACTGCTGTTTGCGCGCAACTAAAAAGAAAAGGCAGCTTCAGCTGCCTTTTCTTTTAGCGTGGCTTCTGCTCAGTGCCTTTTGCGCAGCTTCTGGATGGCGGCGAGTTGAGCGATGGCTTCGGCGAGTTCGGCTTGGGCCTTGGCGTATTCCATCTCGGAGCTCTTGTTCTGCATGGTTTCTTCGGCTCGCCTTTTGGCGTCTAGGGCCTTGGCTTCGTCGAGATCCTTGCCACGAATGGCAGTGTCCGCCAGGACCGTGACGAGATTCGGTTGCACTTCGAGCATTCCGCCGGCTACGAAGACAAGTTCTTCTTCCGCTTGATCCGGCACTTTAACGCGCACAGTGCCGGCTTTTATGCGGGTGAGCAGCGGCGTGTGGCCGGGCATAATGCCTAGCTCGCCGGCTTCACCCGGCAGAACGACAAACTCAGCCAGACCCGAAAAAATCAATTCTTCCGCGCTGACGATGTCGACGTGTACGGTCATTGCCATGTCTCTTTCCTCGTGAGGTGGGGAGCGAACGCCCCCTTACACCTTATTGCAGCGCTTATTGTAGTGTCTTAGCCTTTTCGAAGACTTCGTCGATATCGCCGACCATGTAGAAAGCCTGCTCGGGCAGGTGGTCGCATTCGCCATTGACGATCATCTTGAAGCCGCGAATGGTTTCTTTCAGCGGCACGTACTTACCCGGTGAACCCGTGAATACTTCTGCCACCGTGAAGGGCTGGGAGAGGAAGCGCTGAATTTTGCGAGCGCGCGAGACAGCAAGCTTGTCTTCCGGCGCGAGTTCGTCCATGCCCAAAATGGCAATGATGTCGCGCAGTTCTTTGTAGCGCTGCAGCGTTTGCTGCACGGCGCGCGTCGTCGAGTAGTGCTCTTCTCCGATGACGTTGGGGTCGACCTGGCGCGAGGTTGAGTCGAGCGGATCGACAGCAGGGTAGATACCCAGCGAGGCGATATCACGCGACAGCACGACGGTTGCGTCTAAGTGGCCGAAGGTGGTGGCGGGCGACGGGTCAGTCAAGTCATCCGCCGGCACATACACGGCTTGCACCGAGGTAATCGAGCCGGTCTTGGTGGAGGTGATGCGCTCTTGCAAGCGACCCATTTCTTCGGCCAGGGTCGGCTGGTAGCCCACGGCGGATGGCATACGACCGAGCAACGCGGACACTTCGGTACCAGCCAGAGTAAAGCGGTAAATGTTGTCCACGAAGAACAGCACGTCGCGGCCTTCGTCGCGGAAGTGTTCGGCCATGGTGAGACCGGTCAGGGCGACGCGCAGACGGTTGCCCGGCGGCTCGTTCATCTGGCCGTACACCAACGCGACCTTGTCCAGCACGTTGGAGTCTTTCATTTCGTGGTAGAAGTCGTTGCCCTCACGGGTACGCTCGCCCACGCCGGCAAACACCGAGTAACCACCGTGCTGCTTGGCGATGTTGTTGATGAGCTCCATCATGTTCACCGTCTTGCCCACACCGGCGCCGCCGAACAGGCCAACCTTGCCGCCCTTGGCGAAGGGGCAAACCAAGTCAATCACCTTGATGCCGGTTTCCAGCAGTTCCTGGCTCGGTGCGAGGTCTTCGAAGCTAGGTGCCTTTTGGTGGATGGAGCGACGGTCTTCGGTAGCAATGGGCCCCGCTTCGTCGATAGGCTTGCCGAGTACGTCCATGATGCGGCCCAGGGTCGCCTTGCCCACCGGCACCGAAATGGGCTTGCCGGTGTTCGCCACGATCATGCCGCGGCGCAGACCGTCGGAAGAACCCAGCGCAATGGTGCGCACCACGCCGTCACCCAGCTGCTGCTGAACTTCGAGCGTTAACTCCGAGCCTTCCATGGCCAGAGCGTCATAAACTTTCGGCATCTCGTTGCGCTTGAACTGAACGTCCACCACCGCACCGATGCACTGAACGATTTCACCTTGACTCATCGTCTTTCCCCAAACAATAAATTCGATTTAGACCGCCGCGGCACCAGCGACAATTTCCGAAATTTCTTTCGTGATCGCGGCCTGACGGGTCTTGTTATAGATCAGCTGCAGTTCGTTGATTACCGTGCCAGCGTTGTCGGAGGCGGCCTTCATGGCGACCATCCGTGCGCTTTGCTCGGACGCCAGGTTTTCGGTGACTGACTGATACACCAGTGCTTCGACGTAGCGCACCAGCAGCTCGTCGATCACCGCGCGGGCATCTGGCTCGTAGATGTAGTCCCAGCTATGCTCGGTCGTGCGCAACTGCTCGCCGGACAAGGGCAGCAACTGCTCCAGCACCGGCTCCTGCTTCATGGTGTTGAGGAAGCGGGTATAGACGACATACACCGCATCCAGCTCGCCGACATGAAAGGCGTCGAGCATGACCTTGACCGGACCTATCATCTTTTCCAGATGCGGCGTATCGCCTAAGTGCGTGACGCTGGAGACGATTTTCGCGCCGAGGCGCTGCATGAATCCCAGCCCCTTAGAGCCTATCGCGGTGACGCGCATGTCGCTCACCCCGGCAGCTTCCCATTCCTTCATCTGGTTCAGGCTAAGGCGCAGCACGTTGGTGTTGAGACCACCGCACAGGCCCTTGTCGGTCGTGACAACAACCAGGCCAATACGCTTCAACTCACCGGCTTTTTTCAGGAAGGGGTGCTTGTACTCTGAGTTGGCGTGCGACAGGTTGGCGGCCAGCCGACGTATCTTCTCGCCATAGGGACGCGCAGCCTTCATGCGCTCTTGTGCCTTGCGCATCTTCGAGGCCGCGACCATCTCCATGGCCTTGGTGATCTTGCGCGTGTTTTGCACGCTCTTGATTTTGGTGCGTATTTCCTTGCCGCTTGGCATGATTGGCTCCTAGCGATCCGGCCGATTACGCCCAGGTTTTCTTGAATTCGACGATGGCGGCTTCCAGCGCTTTTTCGCCGTCGGCATCGAGATCCTTGGTGCTGTCGATCTTGTCCATGATATCGGCGTGCTTATGCCGCATGGTCTGGTGCAGTGCTGCCTCGAAGGGCAGCGCGCGCTTCACCTCGAGATTGTCGAAATAGCCCTTGTTGATGGCGAACAGCGTCACCGCCATTTCGGCCACTTGCATCGGCGAGTACTGGGCCTGCTTCATCAATTCAGTCACCAGACGGCCGCGCTCAAGCTGTTTGCGGGTGGCCTCGTCGAGGTCCGAGGCGAACTGGGCAAAGGCGGCGAGTTCGCGGTACTGGGCAAGTGCCAGACGCACACCGCCACCGAGCTTTTTGATGACCTTGGTCTGCGCGGCGCCACCGACGCGCGACACCGAAATACCGGCGTTGATGGCGGGACGGATACCGGCGTTGAACAAGTCGGTCTCAAGAAATATCTGGCCGTCAGTAATGGAGATGACGTTGGTCGGCACGAAGGCGGTGACGTCACCGGCCTGCGTTTCAATAATGGGCAGTGCGGTCAGTGAACCAGTTTTGCCCTTGACTTCGCCCTTGGTGAACTTCTCGACGTACTCTTCGCTGACGCGCGCGGCGCGTTCAAGCAGACGCGAGTGCAGATAGAACACGTCACCAGGGTAGGCCTCGCGGCCCGGCGGACGGCGCAGCAATAGCGAGATCTGGCGGTAGGCCCAGGCCTGCTTGGTCAAATCGTCATAAATAATCAGTGCGTCTTGACCGCGGTCGCGGAAGTACTCGCCCATGGTGCAGCCGGAGTACGGCGCGATGTATTGCATCGCGGCGGATTCGGAAGCGGTGGCGACGACGACGACGGTGTAGGCTAGCGCGCCGGTTTCTTCCAGCTTGCGTACGACGTTCTTGACCGTCGAAGCTTTCTGGCCGATGGCGACATAGACGCAGAAGAGATCCTTGCCCTTCTGATTGATGATGGTGTCGATGGCGACGGCCGTCTTGCCGGTTTGGCGGTCGCCAATGATCAGCTCGCGCTGGCCACGACCGACAGGCACCATCGAGTCGATGGACTTGAGGCCGGTTTGCACAGGCTGCGACACCGACTTACGCCAGATCACGCCTGGCGCAATTTTTTCAACCGGCTCGGATAGCTTGGCCGTGATGGGGCCTTTACCATCGATAGGCTGGCCGAGCGCATTGACCACACGACCGAGCAGTTCGGGGCCTACCGGCACTTCGAGAATGCGGCCAGTACACTTGACGGTATCGCCTTCAGAAATGTGCTCGTAGGCGCCAAGAATAACGGCGCCGACGGAATCGCGCTCCAGGTTCATGGCGAGGCCGAAAGTGTCGCCGGGAAACTCCAGCATTTCACCCTGCATGACGTCGGCCAGGCCGTGCACGCGGCAGATGCCGTCGGTTACCGAAACCACGGTACCCTCGGTACGCGAGGTCGCGGCGAGTTGCAGATTCTGAATCTTACTCTTGATCAGATCGCTGATTTCAGAGGGGTTGAGTTGCATTTTTAATGCTCCTAATTCTTTAGCGCGGTAGCCATGGCTGCGAGCTTGCCGCGTACCGAGGCGTCGATAACCTGATCGCCAATGGCGATCCTAACCCCGCCGATAAGCTCGGGGGCCAAACTGACTGTCGCTTGTATCTTGCACTTGAAGCGCGTTTCCAACTCGGCGACAAGGTTCTTCAGCGTGGCATCATCGAGCGGAAAGGCGGAGCCAATGTGAGCCTCCTGCACGCCTTCATGCCCGTTCTTAAGTTCGACGAACAATTCGCGGATCTCGGGAAGTACCTGCAGCCGCTCGTTGTCGACGAGCACGCGGACGAAGTTCTGCTGTTCGGCAGAAATCCCCGTCCCGGCGACGTCGAGGAACAGCGCGGCAACTTGCCCGGACAACAGCCGGGGATTGGCAATGCACTCCCCCATCTGCGTATCCGTGGCAATGCTCGCCATGCGCTCAAGCGCCTGCTGCCAAGACCCCAGCGCATTGGTGCCCAACGCCAGCTGGAAAGCGGCTTCGGCGTAGGGACGTGCGAGGGTGACGTTCTCGGCCATGGCTTACTTGAGTTCCTGTTTCAGATTGGCCAGCAGATCGGCATGGACTTGGGCGTTGATTTCCTTGCGCAGAATACGCTCGGC
>JBBQGH010000009.1:0-65602 GCA_038322845.1 Gammaproteobacteria bacterium | reverse complement strand
GGATGCAGTTGCTTGGCAGTTGAACACTCGCCCGCGAAAATCCCTCGGCTTTAAATGTCCAGCAGAATTGTTTACTCCAGACGCTTTTGATTTCAAACATCATCACGCGTCACTTTTTGCACTTGGTCATTGAAACCGCCCGCGTAAAAAATGGCCGGCTGGCTTAATACCAGCCGGCCATTTTTTTGCAGTCACCATGTTCAACGGCCGTGGTAGGAAAGCAGCAGGCAACCATGAGTTGCACATGATTATAATTCGTTTATAATTTGCTTAATATCTGCGCTAGCGAGGCTTGCCATGTCTACACTGCTTGAACGTTCCGACCAGTCCTTGTCTGTCACCGACCTCGTCCGATCGGCTAAGGATGTCTTTGAACGACTCGAATCCGGTGAGCAGGACAAATACGTGGTCATGCGCAACAACGCACCCGCGGCGGTCATGATGCCGGTAGCCGCCTACGAAGCTTTGATCGACGAACTCGAAGATCTGCGCATCGAGGCGGTCGCGCGCGAACGGCTGCGCACATTCAATCGCAAGCAGGCGATATCGCACGCGGCAATAACCAAGCGCTTTGCCAAGTAACACGATGGCCTGGTCGGTCATCTACCATGCGGCGGTTGAGGAAGATCTCGTCGCACTGGGCACTGTCGGCGCCCGCCGCGCCCTTGCGGTCATTGAAGAACGCATCATGCGCGGCGAACCAGACAAGGCCGGCAAACCCTTGCGCGTCTCACTCTCAGGTTGCCGCCGCATACGAACTGGCAATATCCGAATCGTCTATCGCGTCGACGGCAAACGCGTTGAATTGCTGATTGTTGCTATCGGCGCCCGTCGCGATGACGAGGTATATCAAACCGCCGAATCCAGAAGCTAACCCCCCGCGCCTCAGGTCGCGCAACACCGCGTCTCTGCTACTTCCCTACCGCATTAACCTTGTAGAAACGACAACAACCGCCGACTTGCTTGGCTGCATACATGGCGGCATCCGCAGCCTTGACGAGTTCCTCGCTGCCCTCGGCATCGCTTGGATAGGTGGCAATACCAATGCTGACGCCAATGGACGCCTCGCACCTCTTTGACATCAGCATGACTTGCTGGAAATCGAGTCGATGATTTTATCGGCTACGGCTTTGGCGCTCTCTTGGCAGTCGATTTCCGGCAGGATGACCACAAACTCATCGCCACCCAAGCGAGCGACCGTGTCCGACTCGCGAACGCAGCCCTGTAGGCGCGCCGCCACCATTTTTAACAATTCGTCACCGGCATCATGGCCCAGCGTGTCGTTCACCGCCTTGAAGCGGTCGAGATCGATATATAGCAGCGATAGTTCATGCTGGTCGCGCCGGGCATTCGTAATGGATTGCTTCAAACGGTCGTAGAACAACGCCCGGCTGGGTAGATCGGTCAGGTTGTCGTAGTAGGCCAGATGCGCAATATGCGCTTCGGCCTCCTTGCGCTCGGCGATGTCACGCATGATGCCGGTGACGCGACGCACGCCGGCCAACTGGGTTTCGACCAGGTTTAGTTCGACTGCAAACACGCTTCCGTCGCGGCGTCTGCCGACAAATTCGCGTGCTCGCCCGCTGGCCAATACGTCGTCCAGCGCAGCGCCGAAACCATGGGGGACATCGCTTTCATCGACGATCATTTCCGGCAGTAGCTGCTTAATGCTGGCCCCCAGGATGTCCTGCGCCGGATAGCCGAACATACGCTCGGCGGCGCGATTGATAGAGGTGATGTCGCCCCGACGCGTGAAACTGAGGATGCCTTCCACCGCAGTGTCCATGACCACTTTGGCCTGCTTCAGTTCGCCCGCCAACGCCACCCGCAAGGGCTGCACAAACATCCACCAGACGAACACGGAGGCAATCGTCGTCAGGATAGTGGCATCGATCAGAGCCGTCGCCCACAGGGGAAAGTCATGAGGCAGCAACCTGTCGAGGGCAAACATGGTCGCACCCTCGACGCAGAAGAGCACAGCGAGTAGAACCACGAAAAGGCGCAGCGGCGTGGATTTTTCAAGCATGTTCCGAATCTCCTGCGCACGCGTCGACGTCTTGTTATCAGTGCTTGGACGAGCAACCCGAGGCGGTGCTTGCCACCCCTTCCTCCTTCTGCTTGCTTATCCAGATAATTGGCTTGGCCGTACCGCCGGCGCGTCCGTCGGCTACGGCTGCGGCGTCGCCATTCCGACTACCCAGGGCGTTAGTGCGCGCGCTACGCACCGCCTGCTTGAGCCCATCAATGCCGCGTCCCATCATTTCCTCGTTTTCAACCACACCGTCAAAAATCTTGATAAAACTTTCGCGACCGCGGCGCCGCATTTCGCCATAGCCCTGCACCAGCTTGGCACAAAGGGCGATTTCCAGCGCCAGATGCCGGTCCATGGCGGCGAATCCCAGCCGCGTCACTGCGCCCAGCCAGCGCTCGATCAATGCCTGCTCCTCGGCATAGCGCGCACTGCCGCGTCGCCGCGATTTGAGCCGCGCCACCAAGCGCAACGCCAGCAAGCCGAGTACGGAATTGCTCTTGAGCTTGAGAGCCACACGCCAGGGTTTGCCGCGCCGTGTTTCCCAATCGCGCAGGCGCTTGGCCCAGACGGGCGACAACACATCCGCCAGATCTCCAATGCCGGGCTTCAAATAATCGACGACGATTATCGGCTGCTCCGACTGGGCGCCGGCTTCCAAACGTAAACGCGTATAACGCTCGGGCCGGCTCTTCAAGTCGGCAATACGCATCACATCTTCGTAAGCCATCCACAGCGCCAACAGACGCCCCGTTTCGCGCGTCAGCGTGTAGCTGTCCTGCGCCCCCTCGGCCTCGCGATCCACCGCCAGCACCGCGCGCAAACGAGCAAGATAGAGCGCCGCGTAGTCAGCATCCTGATAGTCGAGGAGCCGGCGCGTGGCGAGGTCCAAGGTTTGCGCCAGTTCGGCCGGAAAGTCGCGCGCTATGCGTTCGGCCAGTGGATTGGTAACCGTGGTGACTGGCGTTGCCTCAGCTTGCGGCGCAGCGTTTTCAGCGGCGGCCGCATAGCCCAACTCGAAGCCGCGCAGCTCATCCGCCTCATTCAATGCGGCCACACAGGCCTCGCGCGAAAGCGGTAAAACACCGGCTGCGGCCAGCGCCCCGAACAGCACGGCGGCTTGCGGCACACCGCTGTCTTGAGCCACCTGCGCAAAGTTGCGCCATAGCGTGCGCTTAGCCAGTTTCGGCGCGGCCGCCAGTATTTTTTCCGCATCGTAGCGGCCGTCTCCCGCCGCCAGTTTTTCCGTGAGGGTGTAGATGCGATGCGTCGACGCGATGAGTGTGCTGCGCTCCGGGGTCACATAGCCGGCCTGCATGGCGCGGCCGGCTTCGAGCAGTTCCGCAGCCAGCAGCACATCGACCTCACCGGGACTGGGCAGCAATGACAATACGGGAAGCGACTCTGCGCCGCGCGACGGGAAAATCTCCACGTAGTAACTCGCGCTGCCAGTACGCTGCGGCAGACCCGGTAGAGTGGCGCACTGCGCCGGATAGCCCTCATGTGCAGCAGCCGCCACCAGCCATTCGGCGATGACAGCGCTGCCATCGCCGCCGGGCGCGACGACGAGTATGGTAAATGGATAGACGGAGTTCATGCCACCCTCCCCGCGCCCACTGTTGCGCCGCGTAGTTGATGCAAGAGTTTGTCCCACCACGACGGATGTTCGATCACCTCGACATGATAGAAAGCCGGGCCGAGCTCGGCTTCCTGCGCCAGCTCGCCGCAGACGCCGCAGCCTATGCAACTGCGATCAATGGTAGCCACCGGCTCGTCGTACAACTTGTCTGGATTGGTCTTGATGGTCAGCGAAGGACAGCCGGAGAGGCCGATGCAGGAACGATCTCCGGCGCATAGCTCATCGTCGATGCCGAAGCGCTTCGTCACCACGCGCTCGCCGGTGGCCAGCGCCAACCCCTCGGACCCCTCAGACCCCTCTGACCCCACTCGCCGCGCCCGCTCCAAGGCACACTCGCCGTCGGCGATGATGATCTTGAGCCCGCCTTCCGGCGCGGTCAGCGCTCGGCGCAGCGCGCTGGCAACGGCATGCACGTCATAGGAAGCCACGCTATCCACCCAGCTTGCACCTTGCGCCGCCAGCGTGCGTGCGATGCGCTCGGCGCCTCGTCCCGTCGCATCGCCGTTCTGCAAAACAATCAGCACGGTGTCATCCTTGTGCGCCAGCGCTTCCGCCACGCTGCTCATACCATGCTGCCAAAACCCGCCGTCACCCATGACGCTGACCACGCGTTTGCCGAAATGCGGTGTAAGGCCCGACGAAGAAGCCAATGCCAGACCGTGGCCCATGACGGTGTTGCCGAGGTTGAACGGCGGCAATGCGGAGAGCGCATGACAGCCAACGTCGCTGCTGAGGTGTATGCCATTCAGTTCCTTGCTCAATTGTTTGAGCGCCGCGAACACCGGCCTTTCCGGGCAACCCACGCAAAAGCTGGGTGTGCGCACTGGCAGCGTTGTGCCTAACAATTCGAGGCCACGCTGCGGCGCTTGCGTCTGACGCGTCAGCGCGGCGTCCACTGCCGTTTGATCCACGCCGTCCGGCAGCAAAATGCGCAGAAACTCGCACAGCCCCTTCAGCACAATTTCAGCGGTGTATTCGCCGGTGGCCGGCAACACGTCCTTGCCGATGACATGTGTGGCATTCACATCGGCGCGGCGCAGGATCGAATTGATAGCCTCTTCGAGATAGGCGGGTTGCCCCTCTTCCACCACCAGCACCGCGCGTTTGATGGCGCAGAATCGCGTGAGCTCCTCAGGCACCAGCGGGTAAGTCACGTTGAGCACGAAGAGGGGTATGCGCGTCGTGCCCAGGGCGTCGGCTAGGCCCAGCTGTTGCAAGGCGCGCAGCACGGTGTTGTAAAGGCCACCCGGCAGAATGACGCCGATCTTCGCAATATCGCCCTCGAAAACTTCGTTGAGCCGCTGGCTCTGGATGAACTTAATCGCGGCCGGTAGGCGCACCTCCCGCTTGTGTTTTTCCTGCGCAATATTCGCAGGCGGAATCGACAGGCGATCGAGGCTGGCCAAGGGCTTTGCTAAGGGTTTGTGTGTCGAAAACTTCGGCTTGAGGTTGTCTTTACAGACAAGGCCGCCATAAAGACCGCAGGTACGTGGATGCAGGGCCAGCATCACCGGCGTGTTGCTCGCTTCGGACAGCGCGTAGCCTAGCTCCACCAAGCGAGCAATACTGGCGAAATCTGGGCGGGGATCGAGCCGCCATAGCTGCGACTTCAGCGCGAACGCCTGGCTGCGCTCCTGGGCCGCAGCAGCGCCCTCGGCGTGCTCCTCGCCGACGATGAGCAGGACGCCGCCCTTCACACCTACCGACGCCAGATGCGAAATCGCATCGGCCGCGGTGTTGTTGCCAGCCAGCGCCGACCAACTCGCCGCGCCGCGCAATGGATAGTTGATGGAGGCCGCCAGCATGGCCGCTGCAGCGGCTGCGTCGCAACAGGATTGATGCTGCACGCCCAACTCGTGCAGCATCGGACGTGCCTCCGCCAGTGCGGTGTTCAATGAGGAAAGCACCCCGCCCGTGACTGTCCCAATATATGAAACACCGGATTGCAGCAAAGACTTGGCCAACGCGACTCCGATGTCGCCTTGCAAGCTTTGCCCCTGACCAAGGCTGAGTTTTTCTAAGCGCTCCATGCAACGTCCCCCGTCGCGTTTGATTGTAGGAGGAGCGAATGAAGCCGGGGGGAAATCAGCGCCTAAAGATGACCTAGATCAAGCCTTCCGTCATCGGGAAGCGAGAAGTCACCTCGGTAGCATGCTTGCCCGGATGCCGGGCACGTCGAGGATACGGAATCCGTCTGGTCCGCGCTCGATGCTCCCGACCAGGGCGGCTACCATCTGAGCCAGCGTCACCAGTCCAAGGCGCTGAGCGCCTTGCCTTGTGGGCGGCAGCAGCGTGCAGAGGGCATAAATGGGAACCAGAAGGTAGGGCCAACGATGGCCGGGGCCCAGTACGTACCATGGGCGCAGTATGGTCGCAGGGATCCCACAGGCACGGATGCGCGCCTCTCCGGCCTGGCGAACGGCAACGTAAGCTTGCATCAGGGGCGCGGGTTGAGCCACGCTGACGTAGACAAAATGCCGCACCTTCGCCGCGATTGCTGCGGCTAACGCGGCATCGACCGAGGCGAGATCCACAGCCCGGAAGCTAGCGGCCTTGGCCGGATTCGGATGCGGCGTGCCGATGAGATGAACAAGTGTGTCGGCGGGCGTGACGGCGTTAGTGAAGGTGGCTGAATCAAGCACGTCTCCAACAACCACTTCGGCGCCGGGAGGCACTCGGTGCGCGCTGGCTTCTCTCACGAGCGCCCGAACACGATGACCACGCGCCAGCAGAGTCGGGATCAGCGCACGTCCCATATACCCTGTTGCGCCGGTAATGAAGACGGAGTGTTGGGGCATATTCATCTCGACCTAGGTGCGCGCGGTGCCGACGGGAATCATCGAGCGTTCCCTGAGCAAAGCCCTACGCGTCATCGACAAGCGACCTAAGTAATTTGGCTAAAAAAAACCGCCGCGAAGATCGCGGCGGTTTTTCTTTAGTGGGCGTTTTCTCACAGCAGATTGCTGGATGTCGCGGTAATGCTCTACTCGATGGTCCAGGTGTCGCCACCCGCCAGTAGCTTGGCCAGGTTGGGCGAGCCTTTGGCGGCACGGGCTTCCCCGGCAATTTTCCAATTCAGTTCTTCGTACGTCGGCTTGTCCACAGCACGGAAAACGCCCAGCGGCACCGGGAAATCCGGCCCCTCGAATTGCGACAGGAAGAAGGCCGGCCCGGTGTGCGGCGCCTTTTCGTCATGCACCAGCAGATCGGCTTCGGTAACGCCATTCTCGCCGATGGTGACGACTTCCGGCGATAGGCCGCGCATCAGTATGCCTTTGTTGTTTTCCTTGCCAAACTTGAGTGGCTTGCCGTGCTCCAGCAGCACTCGCGCCTCGGCACGAGTGGCTTTATCGGTCACCGATTCGAAGGCGCCGTCATTGAAGACGATGCAGTTCTGGAAAACTTCAACGAAGGCAGTCCCTTCGTGCTGGGCGGCACGGGCCAGCATCTGGCCCATGTGGTTGAGGTCGGTGTCGATAGTGCGGGCAACAAAAGTCGCGCCGGCGCCCAGGGCCATGGCCACGGGATTGAAGGGCCGATCAATGCTGCCCATGGGCGTGGTCTTGGTCTTCTTACCGAGTTCGGAGGTCGGTGAATACTGCCCCTTGGTCAAGCCGTAGATGCGGTTATTGAGCAGGATGACTTTCAGCCCGATGTTACGACGCATGGCATGGATAAAGTGATTGCCGCCGATGGCGAGCGCGTCGCCGTCGCCGGTCACCAGCCACACAGAAAGCTCGGGGCGCGTCAGCTTGAGGCCAGTGGCGATAGCAGGCGCACGGCCGTGGATGCTGTGCATGCCATAGGTTTCCATGTAATAGGGAAACCGGCTGGAGCAGCCTATGCCGGACACGAAGGCGAATTTCTCGCGCGGTATGCCCAAGGTGGGCATGAGTTTTTGCATCTGCGACAGCACGGCGTAGTCGCCGCAGCCGGGACACCAGCGCACGTCCTGATCGGATTCGAAGTCCTTCTTCGTCAGATTGGTGAGGACGGCGGTTTCAGTCATGTTGCTCATTACTGACTCCTTAGCACAATTCCAGGATGCGGTTGTAAAGTTCGGACACTTTGAAAGGCTGGCCTTGCATTTTCGAATACGAGATGGCATCGACCAGGAAACGCTCGCGCAACAGCTTCGAAAGCTGGCCCATATTCAATTCAGGCACCAGCACCTTCTTGTAACGCTTGAGTATGTCGCCCACGTCGGAAGGCAGTGGGTTGATGTGGCGCAGGTGCAAATGCGCGACCGATTTACCTTCGCTAGCGGCACGTTCGCGGGCTTGCGTAATGCTGCCATAGGTGCCGCCCCAACCGACAATCAGCAGATCACCAGTTTCAGGACCATCAACCTTTTGCGGCGGGATGTCGCGCGCAATGCCGGCGACCTTTGCGGCTCTGACCGCCACCATCTTTTCATGGTTGAGCGGATCCTGCGAAATATTACCCGTGAGGAAGTCTTTTTCCAGGCCGCCGACGCGATGCTCCATCCCCGGTGTGCCGGGCTTGACCCAAGCGCGTGCGAGGTTCTCGTCGCGCGCATAGACCTTGTAGTCTTCGGCCTCGGTACGATACTTGACCTCGAATTTAGGCAAGCTCTCGATATCCGGAATCAGCCAAGGTTCAGCCGCGTTAGCGATGCCGCCGTCGGTGAGCAGAATCACCGGCGTCATGTACTTGGTGGCGATACGCATGGCTTCCAGGGCACTGTCGAAACAGTTGGCGGGCGAGCTGGCGGCGATGACGGGTACCGGACACTCGCCGTTGCGGCCATACACAGCCTGCAGCAGATCAGCCTGTTCAACCTTGGTCGGTAGGCCGGTAGATGGCCCGCCGCGCTGGACATCGACGATGACTAAGGGCAACTCCATCATGACCGCCAGGCCCATCGCCTCGGTCTTGAGCGCCATGCCGGGGCCCGAGGTGGTGGTCAGCGCCAGCGAGCCACCGTAAGAGGCGCCGATGGCCGCGCAGATGCCGGCGATCTCGTCTTCGGCCTGGAAGGTGGTGATGTTGAAGTGCTTGAGCGCGGCGAGTTCTTGCAGGATGTCTGTGGCCGGTGTGATCGGGTAAGAACCCAGGAACAACGGCGTGCCGGAAAGCTCGGAGGCCGCGGCGAAACCCAACGCGGTGGCCTGGTTGCCCGTGATGCTGCGGTACTTGCCCGGACGAACATGCGACTGACGCACTAGGTAGGACGTCGGGAACATCTCGGTGACATCGGCATAGGCATAACCCGCTTTCAGCGCGATGATGTTGGCATCGGCCAACTGGGGCTTCTTAGCGAACTTGGCCTGGATGTCCTCAATTTCTTTATTGATAGGCCGGCTATAAAGACACAGCATCAGACCCAGCGCGTAGTAATTCTTGCAACGGCCGACTTCTTTCTTGCCCAGCCCAGAGTCGCGCAGCGAATTGGCCGTCAGTTCGGCGATATCAATGGGGAAGAGACGATAGCTGTCGAGCGAGCCGTCTTCCAGCGGGTTAGCTGTGTAGCCGGCTTTGGCGAGGTTATTTTCCGTGAAGGAGCCGGTGTTAGCGATAACCATACCGCCGCGCTTGACGTCGCCGATATTCGTCTTCAACGCTGCCGGATTCATGGCGACCAGCACATCGGGCGCGTCGCCGGACGTGAACACCGGCCGCGAGGAATACTGTATCTGGTAGCCGGAGACGCCGAACAGCGTGCCGGCCGGGGCGCGAATTTCCGCCGGGTAATCCGGGTGGGTTGAAAAATCGTGACCGGCTTTGGCCACCGCCTTGGAAAACTCTGTTCCGGTCAATTGCATGCCGTCGCCGGAGTCGCCGACGAAACGTATAACGACGCTGTCGAGCTCCTCTACATGACGCTTATCACCGCTGGCGGCGGAGGTCGTCTCGGCGCCCTGCTCCACTGTTGTCATAGTGCTGCTTCTCCTCAAGTTTCTTCACTCACCCGCGTAAACCTGTTAGGGCAAAAGTGGGGGTGACACGGACTAGCTTTCAAGTATAATTGGATTTCCAACAATTTGGAATCCAGCGTTTTTGATTTGGGTCAAAAATTGCAACAATCGACGGCATATACTCACAGCCACTAGGTGCACGCAATCCATAGCGTCAGGAGGAAATATGAGCATACATACACTGGTCGACCGGCTTTGTGGCCGGCTGCACGACACACCTCAATTCACCACTCAGGGCTATACCCTGTTCGTTGACCTGGAAAAGCGCGAAGTCCGCCGCAAGTACCTCCCGGTAGATGTGCTGAAGAACTTCCTCGGCGGCCGCGGCGCCAATATGTGGCTACTTTACAACCTCTTACAAGAAGAAAAAGACGCCCTGGATGCGGAAATTCCGCTGATTTTCGGTTCCGGCGTGCTCACCAGCGTGATGCCTAGCGCCACGCGCGGCAATTTCACCAGCAAGTCGCCCGATTCCTACGCCATCATGGACTCCAACGGCGGCGATTATTTCCCCGCCTTTGTCAAGCTGCATGGTTACGACCATATTGTGGTTTACGGCCGCGCGCAGAAATTAACCATGCTTAGAATCGCCCGCGACGAAATTACTTTTGTCGACGCCGAAGTCTATAAGGGCATGAACAACATGGAATTCACCCATGCAGTCGAGCGCGATTTCGAATGCGTAGAACGCAAGGACATGGCCTTAGCGCGCATAGGCCTGGCGGGTGAAAACCTGGTGCGTTGTGCCGGCATCATGGGTGGCATCAAAGCCATTTGGGCGCGCGGCGGCACCGGCGCCAAGATGGGTTCGTTGAACCTCAAGGGCATTATGGTGCATGGCAAGCCCGAAGCCGCCGCCTTCCCGTCTGACATCAAGGCGCAAAACAAAGTCATCGGCAAAAAAATTACCAGCGCCAGCGTCATCAAGAACGCCCTCAAAATGACTGGCACGCCTTATCTCTACAAGCCGAGCCGCGTACTGGGCGCGATGAGCACCCTGAACAACCAGCAGACCCACTGGGTAGATTCCCTAGACGCGGACAATTTCGACGTCTACCGCCCGGGCATGGACGGCTGCTACAAGTGTCCGGTCCAATGCCGCAACCAGAATGACATGACGCCTGGTGCTAAGAGCGGCTGGGGCGCCGGCGCGCTAATGGGACTTAAAGGCAACGCCAGCTACGACAAGGCTCAGGCCGAAGTTGATCACGAAAAGAAACACACTTACAACGGCATCAACAACGACGGCATATACGACCAGTACGACAAAGGCGACGGTCCGGAGTACGTCACCCTCGGCAAGTTTGGCCCCATGATTGGACTTAAGGAGCCGGAACAGGTTCTTCGCTTGAATAACATTCTCAACGATCTCGGCCTAGATTCCGCCAGCACCGGCAGTTCAATCTCCTGGGCCATGGAGCTCTATCAGCGCGGCATCATCAACAAGGAAACGACCGGCGGCCTTGATCTGACCTGGGGCAATTATCCGGTCATCGAGAAACTGCTGTTCATGACCGCGAAACGCGAAGGCTTTGGCAATGTGATCGCCGACTCGGCGCGCGCCGTCGATCTGGGCCACTATCCGAAAGAAGCCCTGCAGTACCGCATGGCCATCAAGGGGCTATTCCAGTCCGATCCCCATGACGCGCGCATCCTCAAGGCATTTGCTTTGGGTCTTTCTGTCGCCACACGTGGCATGGATCACCTGCGCAACCGTGTCACGCTGGAAATCAATGCTCGCATTAACGATGACCCGGCCTACAAGACCTCGCTCTATGGCGGCACCGTGTCGGCCGAGCCTAACAGCTATGTCGGCAAGGAAGTCGCCGTGCGCAAGTGCGAAGATGCTTACGCAGTAGGCGATTCGGTCGGCATGTGTCGTTTCGACACCAAGCTATTCAACTCCCCCACTCTGCCTGACACCATCGACTTCGCCGGCGAAGTCACCGGTTTGACGGGCCAGGTGATGAGCAACGAAGAAATGGAAGAGTGCGGTCGCAATATTACCGGCCTCGAGCGCTTGCTCAACTTCCGTTTGGGTCTGCGCGCCAAGGACGACACGCTGCCGTCGCGTTGGTTCGAAGAAGGCAACACCTTCGGCCCCTTCAAGGGCGAAAAGATCGACCGCGCAGAATTCGAATCCATGAAGGGCCGCTTCTACACCCTGACCGGGCTGAACACCGAAGGTATGCCCAAGCTGGAGTGGCACGAAAAGCTCGCCAAAGCGACGACGGGTTTCTCGTTGCGCGTCGACCTACCGAACGACATGCTCGGTGCACCAGAGCACGCCATCATTCTTGATGAGCCGGTATCTAACGTTATCGAGATGCGCAGTCTGCTTTCGCGACGCCTGCCCGAAGCGGCGGACAAACTGGGCGACCGCAATCTCAACGTCGCGGTAAATGGCGAAATGGTGTTGTCAGGTGAACAAGCGGTGGCGCTGAAGAACGGCGACCGTGTCACCGTCTTCCCGATGATCTCAGGCGGCTGATTCGATTAGTTGCCCTGCGCCGCAGCCAGATCTTCTAGGCACAGCGCAAGGCCCGCCTCCCAGCCCGGCAGTTCGATATCGAATTGCCGGGCTATTTTTTCGCAATTCAGTCTCGAGTTTACCGGCCGAACCGCAGGGAGCGGGTAGTCGGCCGTGGTGATGGGCGTCAGGTTCTGTGTCTTGAAGGCATGAGTCGGGAACCGACGGCGCGCACCCGCTACTATGGCACTGGCAAAGCCATGCCAGCTGGTGGCCCCCGCCGCAGTCAGGTGATACACGCCACTGTCATAGTTCTGCCGTAAGGCCCGCGCAAGCACGGCAGCGGTCGTATCGGCGATCAAGCGTGCCGAAGTTGGCGCGCCAAATTGGTCTGCCACCACACGCAGTTCTTCGCGCTCACGCGCCAGACGCAGTATCGTGCGCAAAAAATTGCTACCGCGGGCAGCGTAAACCCAACTGGTGCGAAAAATAAGATGTCGCACAGTGGAAGCGCGGATAGCAATTTCGCCGGCAAGTTTGGAGGTGCCATAGTGGTTAAGCGGCGCGGTGACGTCCTCTTCCAGGTAAGCCTTATCACTGCGCCCGTCGAAGACATAGTCCGTCGAGTAATGCACCAGCAAAGCACCGCGCTTGGCCGCCTCTTCCGCCAGCACAGCGGGCGCGGTAGCGTTAATCTGCATGGCTAGATCGCACTCAGATTCCGCGCGATCCACCGCCGTATAAGCCGCAGCATTGACGATTACACCAGGCTTAGTGTCGCCCAGCAAACTTCTTAGCGCATCTGGGTCCGACAAGTCGGCGGTGTCTCGCCCCACCGCAATCACCTCGGCGAGTGGCTGCAAGCTGCGTTGCAATTCCCATCCAACTTGGCCGTTCTTGCCGAGCAGCAGTATCCGCGTCATGGAAAGACCTGGGCATCACAAAATGCAAGCCCATGCATATCTTTTTTCGCCAGTGTCGGCGCGCCGATGGCAGGCCATGGAATGGCCAGTTGAGCATCGTTCCACGCGATGCAGCGTTCATGCTCCGGTGCGTAATATTCAGTGGTCTTATAGAGGTATTCAGCCTGCTCCGAGAGCACCAGAAAGCCGTTGGCCAAGCCCGGCGGTACCCATAAGATGCGCCGGTTTTCCGCCGATAGTTCGAGCGTCATATGGCGACCGAAGTCCGGCGAGCTGCGGCGCAGATCCACCACCGCCGCGAAGACCGCACCGGCAACCACGCGTACCAGCTTGCCTTGCGGCTGTTTAATCTGGTAATGCAGGCCGCGCAGCACACCCCGCAGTGAGCGCGAATGATTGTCCTGCACGAAATCAGCGTTGATCCCTGCCTCCGACAGCACACGCTTGTTATAGCTTTCCATAAAGAAACCGCGCGCATCGCCGAACACACGCGGCTCGAGAATCAAGGTGCCGGCTAGCGGACCGGGAATGACGTTCATGCCGCCGCCTCGCCATATTGTCGGGCCACCCACTCCCGATAGGCACCACTTTGCACTCGCACCACCCAGGCTTGATTTGCCAAATACCACATCACGGTTTTGCGTATACCGCTCTCAAAACTTTCGACAGGCCTCCAGCCCAGCTCGCCGGCAATTTTTTCGGCGTCTATGGCGTAGCGGCGATCATGCCCGAGGCGATCTTTCACGTAAGCGATTAACTCGCTGTGCTTGCGAGCCGCCCCGCTATGCAGTTCATCGAGCAGCGCACACAAGGTGGTTACGACCTCGATGTTGGTACGTTCGGCATTACCGCCAATATTGTAAGTCTCGCCGACTCGCCCGCGCGCAAGCACCAGTCGTATGGCGCGGCAGTGGTCGTCGACATGCAGCCAGTCGCGCACATTTTTGCCATCGCCGTACACCGGCAGCGGCTTGCCAGCGAGCGCGTTGAGTATCATGAGTGGAATGAGTTTTTCCGGAAACTGGTAAGAGCCGTAATTGTTTGAACAATTCGTGGTTAGCGTCGGCAGTCCGTAGGTGTGATGCCAAGCGCGGACCAGTTGATCGGAACCGGCTTTCGATGCGGCATAGGGGCTATTGGGCTGATAGGGTGTGGTCTCCCGAAACGGCGGATCGTTGGCCGATAACGAGCCATAGACTTCATCCGTCGACACATGCAGAAAACGAAAGCTTCCGCGTGCCGCCGGGTCGAGTTTCTCCCAATAGGCGCGCGTCGCTTCAAGCAATGTCAGCGTACCCACCACGTTGGTTTGTACGAATTCTGCCGGGCCGAGGATAGAGCGATCGACATGGCTTTCAGCGGCGAAGTGGATAACGGCGCGTGGTCGATGCGCGTCCAGCAAGCGTGCCAGCAGCGCCGCATCGCAAATGTCCCCATGCGCGAAAATGTGGCGCGCATCACCCGCCCAAGCCGCCAGGTTTTCGAGATTGCCAGCGTAAGTCAGTTTGTCGAGATTGATTAATGGCTCGCCTTCCTCACCCAGCCATTGATGGATAAAATTGGAACCTATGAAACCGGCGCCGCCCGTTACAAGAATGCTCATGATTGCTCACTAGAATTGGCCAAGCCGATAGTTTGCCACCGATTCCAGGCGGAATCATGACCGCAAGATGATGCAGGCCTCAGTCCGCCAGCGCTTCGACGCGGTTACGGCCATTTTCCTTGGCTTGATAGAGCGCATCATCGACTCTTTTCGACAAGGTATTCAAACTGTCATCAGATTTTAATGCGGTCACGCCAAAGCTTGCGGTGAGAGTCCCGAGTGTTTCAAAGCGGTGGCCGGCAATGGCAGCCCGCAGTTTCTCCGCCACGATGGTCGCCGCCGCCAAATCGGATGCAGGCAACAACGCCATGAATTCCTCACCGCCCCAGCGTGCGACGACATCCACGGTTCTGACTTTCTTCGTTACCAATTCCGTAACTGCCTGCAAAATATGGTCGCCCACATCGTGACCGTGGCGGTCATTCACGCTCTTAAAGTGATCGATGTCGTACATGATTAGCGCAAGATTGCTGCCATAACGGCGAGCACGGTCGATCTCCCGCTCAAGTATCGCCGTGAAGGCGCGGCGATTAGTCAAGCCAGTGAGGCTATCGGTGGTCGCCAGAGCATGGATTTCCTCTTCGGTGCGTTTACGCTGCACGGCAGCGGCAAGCACGTTCGCCATTGCTTGCATAAAATGCACGTCGTCATTGGTGAACTCATGCTGGCAAGTCGCGAAGGCGCCCAGTATGCCAAAAACGTTTTCGCGCGCGCCTATCGGCAGGCTGACCCCGCTAACTATCCCGGCGCCTGCCAGCAGCGCCGGCGTATCAAAGCGCTGCTCGGTGCGCATGTCTGCGATGCGTACGGGCTCGGGCTCGGCCAAAACAAAGGCGGCCAGGCTATTCAGTGTCACATCTCGGTGGAATTTGCCATACATGTCATGGCTCCAGCCCATGCCGGCTTGCAACAGTAGTGTTTTGTCTGGCAGTAAATCGAAAATCATACTGTGCGCGACACCCAGCGTCTGCGCGACCAGTGTCGCGGCTTTCTCATAAACCGCCGGCAAATCCAGGCCCATTAATGCCAGCGTTCCCAATTCGGCGACGGCGGCCTGCTCGCGCTCACGCGTGGCGAGCGCCGCTTCGGCCTGCTTGCGCTTGGAAATATCCAGCACGTGTATGCGTATGAGATTGACTTCCTGCACATAGGAAATATGTTGTTCATACGTGGCGAGACCGATGCACACCTCCCGCACCAGGTCGTGCTGCTTGCTCGCTTTCAGGTCGGCGTAGACATGGTCTATGCCCTCCAGCAGGGAATGCGCGCGCCCGCATTCCACCAAGTCCGCAAAGAGCCTTTCGGCAGCGGGATTGACATAGGTGATCTCGCCGGCAGGGCTGATTTCAATAACGGGATTCGGGTTTAGGCGGGGATGGGAGGCGAGTCGAATAATTTCTTCCTGCGCCTGACGACGCTCGACGCCGTGACGGATGTTGAGCAATAGGTCATCCATCTGATACGGCTTGAGCAGGTAGGAAAAGGCACCCTGCCTAGTGGCCATGATCGCCGTGTCCATGGACGCATGGCCGGTTAAGATGATGGCCTCCGACAAGGGCGACACCGCCTTGACCCGCGCCATGACTTCCAGCCCGGTCATATCGGGAAGCATAAGGTCGATCAAAGCGAGGCTGACGTCCTCACGTTCAGCAGTGGCGACAGCCTCCGCACCGCTGGCGGCGATGACAGGATCATAACCCTTGATTTTCAGTATGTCGGCCAGCGTCTTGCGAAGATTCGGATCATCGTCGACCACCAGAATTTTCGTTTTGCCTTTCATTCAAGCGGCGGTCAGTAGATTCTTCAGCTTCTTCATTCGAATTTCTTCAATCAGCGCGACCAGCGCATCCGTTTCGAATGGTTTATACAAACAGGTGTAGGCACCTATCTTGAGTGCTTTGTCGATGCTGGCGCTCATCTCGCCACGACACCCGGTTACCAGCACGACCGGCTTGGAGGGATACTTGTCGCGGATTTTCTGCAGCACGTCTACGCCGCTGGCGCTGCCCAGGTTCAGGTCGAGCAGGACCACTAACTTGTAGTCCTTCTCCATGTCGCTTAGCACTTTTTCCGACTCGCCTTCGGTCTGGACGCGAAAGCCTCTAAGATTCAGCACGCCTTTCAGCGTCTTGCAAAAGTTGGGGTCGTCGTCGACCACCAATATGTTTTCCTCCTTACGCAGCAGCGAGAGGAAAGACAAAATCATCTGAAAGTTGAGCGGCTTGGAGAGCACTGCATAAGCGCCCGACTGCTTGGCATCTTCGATTAGATCTTCGGTGGCATACGCACTAACCAGTACCACCGGCAGCGTGGGCACCGCGGCTTTCATGCGTTTCATAGCCTCAACGCCGCTGATGCCTGTCATCTTAATATCCATCAGCACGCAATCCGGCACGTCTGTCGTCACTAGCTCGACGCCCTCCTCGCCTGAAAACGCCGCGACGGCCTCATATCCTTTAATCTTCAGAATATCGCAGGTTGTTTTGACGATACGTCTATCGTCATCCACCACGAGTATTTTCATTGCAAGCCCCCTAAGGCAGTAGGCGCGTTACAGGCCACTCGGCAAGATAACTGAAAACGTCGTACCGGTACCCAGTACGCTGTGGACCTCTATTTGGCCCGCATTGGCTTCCGTCAGATTTTTCACGACGACCAGCCCCAAGCCTATGCCACGCGCCTTGGTCGTGAATAGGGGCTGAAACAGCTTAGGCAGATTTTCCGGCGCGATGCCCGTGCCCGTATCGCAAATGGATACCGTGACCATCTTGCCGCCCTCCTCGCAAGCGCCCATGACAACGAGTCTGCCCCCTTCGGGCATGGCATCAATGCTGTTGGATAACAAATTTCGGAAGACCTGATGCATTTGCATGGGATCAATCTTGATGGGTGGCAACTCGTCCGGCAAATTGATTTCGAGGATGACGCGAGGCGGCACGACGCATTTGCGCAAGGCCTGGCTGATCACCTCCCGGATACCGACGGTCTCGGGGTGCGGCGGCTTGGTGCGCACCGAATCAAGCAAGTCAGAAACAATGCGCTCGGAGCCGGCGATTTCATCCTTGATGATGCCCAGGTATTCCTTGACGTTTTCGTCCGCATCGGACAACACGGTCTGAAGGAAATAGACGGCGTTGTTCATCACCCCCAGTGGATTGCGTAACTCGTGGCCAACGCTGCCCGCTACCTGGCCAAGTACGGCCAGTTTCTCATTACGCACCAGCGTTTGCTGCGCATCCATCAACTGCTTGGTGCGTTCCTCCACCTTAGCTTCGAGTTCTTCATTCAGTTTGTGTATAGACTCTTCGGCGCGCTTGCGCTCGACGAGTTCGCGGCCAAGCCGAGTATTGGACTCCTTCAAATCGGCCGTTCGCTGCGCCACCTCATCCTCCAGATGTTGCCGATGCAGCGCCAACTCGGCATCGCGCTCCTGCATGCGCTCCAACATGTCATTGAAGGTGCCGGCCAGAACACCGACTTCGTCGCGACCGTGGATCTGCGCCCGCGCCGCGTAATCCTGCTGGGCCGAAACTTCTTGCATCACCGAGGCGAGATCGAGAATCGGACCGGCGATTGCCTTCTGCAACCTGGCAAAAAATGAGGCAGCCACCACGAATACGAGCAGCGCAGCGAGAAAGATCAAACTGGTACCCCGTAAAACGCCGACGTAGAGACTGTCCAGGTCGGATTCAAGAAAGATGCTGCCGAGAGCATCGTTACGCAGCCGTACCGGTTGCGAGATCACCAGGCTGTCGTAACTGAATCGGTATTGGCCCAATTCCGGGCGCACCATCGGTGCTGCCGAATGACGCGAGGCGTTATAGACCGCAAACACCTTGTTTTCCTTGTCGAGCACAATGGCGCGGGTGATATCAGGATTGGCAGAGAGGGCCGACAGCGTTTCCGTCGCGGCTTTGGTGTCGTCGAAAAGCATGGCCGGCGCCACGTTCATGCCTATCATGCTGGCATAAGTAGTCAGTTCCGATACCGTGCGCGTACGCCACTCGACGATGTCGCGCGACGTGAGAATGAGGCTGATCGCCACCAGCGCCAAGCCGGAGGTCAGCAAGCCAATCAGCATCAGCTTGCGCTTGATGGGCGCGTCTCTAAATGATGCGGTTAGGCTCATTGCTATCCCGGTGCATTCCCCGTCACTGAACGATGCGCGCGAGTTTTAATAACTGCGAACTCATTTTTAGCCCAGCGCGCTTGGCCGCTTCGGGATTGATCTCGAATCGCACCTTACCGTCCTCCAGATAAAAATTCACGATGATGCCCAACTCGCCATAACCCTCGGTATCGCCTATGGTGAGTACCGGACTGCCTTTAACGCTATCGAGTATGCGCTTGAGGTTTCCCGACTCGGCACCGGAAACAAACAGAACACGACATTCTCGCAGGTCAGACTTGCCGTTGGCGGCAACGACCAGCCAGGTCATATTGCCGATGGGCTTATCGCGCAGGGCGTCGTTGGCGCGACCGAACATTTCCTGCCCGAAGACGCAAAAACGCAGCATACCCTCCGACGTCGCTGGCGTTATCGGCCAATCCACAAACTTCACGACGTTGTGAATAAAGGCGGCCTTCACCTCATACTCGGTCGGGGCAGCGGCGACCGCAGCGCAAAACAGCAAAGCGCACACACCACACCACCATCGGCAAACGGCAGAGCGTGGCACGGAGGAGTGCATAGTCACGCCGCCCGCCACTCGCGACTCCATATGCTTAGAAGCGCCATACCGCTGTCGCATAGACGTTACGCGGCACCTGGCTCGGTAATACATTCATCTGGGCGGAGGCAAATTCAGGGTGGCCACGGTCGAACAGATTTTGTACACCGACGCTGACTTCCAGCGGCGGGCTCGGACGCCACCCCAAACGCAAGTCCGTACGGGTGTAAGCGGGTATACCTGGCTCCGGCAGCGCGGACACATGATAGAAACTGGTATCGAATTCCAGCTGTTTGGTGACATTAAAGCGGGACGTCAATTGCCATTGATGGGTAGGATTGGCTCCCGCAACTGCGGCCACTGTCATATCGTTACTGCCCGCATCGCGCTGCAAACGCATTTGCAACCACGAGTAACTGCCGGAAATATTCCAGTCATCGGTGGCCTGCCAACGCGCCGATGTCTCGGCGCCATAGGTGTGTCCGCTGCCGCGGTTATCTATGGTTTGCGGCAAGATTAGCAGCGGCGGCATGCCGCCGAAAGAAGGCGTACCGGTCTCAATCGAAAACAGCTTGCGCAACTCGTTGTAGAAGGTGGTGACATCGAAAGAGAGTCGCTTGCTCGGCTCACTGCGATAGCCCAGCTCATAAGACAGGACCTTTTCCGAAACGAAATTTGGGTTACCGCTGCCTTGCAGGAGAATCGGCGGCTCGAAGATGTTAAGTCGCACCGCGGTGTCGTTGCGGGTGGGCGAGCGGACAGCCCGCGAAACGGCCCCCCACAAGGCATTACGCTCATTGAGCTTCCACAGCACGCGGACATTGGGCTGGACTTCAAGCCCGGTAAAACTATTGTGTTCTAACTTCGAGCCCACCGTGAGGTGCAAGTCGTCCCTCAGGGCGATTTCATCCTGCACAAAGGCACTCAAGAGATGAAGTTTGCGGCTATTCGGTACAAAGGCCACGGTGAATGAATCAACGAAGCGATCATTACTGGTCCGATAGCCGAGGCCCCAGACCACGTCCTGCGCCTCGCTCAACTTGAAATGGTGTTGCAGATCGAGATCATAAACATCCAGAAGCTCTTCGCCCCCCGCCACACTTCGACGCCGGGTTGAGTCGTAGTAGAAGGTGGCGTCTAGCTGGGAAGTGTCTGAATAAGCGCGCCGCCAGCGGGCCAACAGATGACCGCCGCTGGTTTCGCCTTGGTCAGGGAAAGTACTAAAAGACGGCGCCAGCACATTCCCAGCTGTCTGATCGAAATGCTCAGTGTAGATATCGCCCTGCATTTGCAAGGTGTCCATCGCGCTTGCCTTCATATCCAGACGGAAGCCCACGCGCGAGTTCCGCCAGCGGTCATGCGCGTCGTCACCCGACAAGGCCAGCATGTTGTTGTGCGCCGCCCCCTTGGCATAGATGCGGTAGGTGCCGACCTCACCGGTGTCGCCCAGCTTGCCGCCATAACGCACGTCAAGCGCGCCGCCGTCCACATTGCCGGCGCGTGCGCTGACCAAAGTGCCTTGCGTGTCTTGTGAATGCTTGGTGATGATGTTGATAACGCCATTGACGGCATTGGCGCCCCACAGCGTGGCGCCCGGTCCGCGTATGACTTCGATGCGCTCAATGTCGGCCAGTACCAGATCCTGCACGTCCCAATAAACGCCGGCGAACCAGCTGGTGTAGACACTGCGCCCATCGATCAAGACTTGCAGCTTGTTGGCAAACTGCCCATTAAATCCGCGCACGCTAATCGCCCACTTGTTCGCGTCGATCTGGCCGACGGTCACACCAGGCACCGTGCGCAGCAGTTCTGGCACGCTGGACATACCAGAGCGACGTATATCTTCAGAAGTAATGACGAAGATCGCCGCAGCGGTGTCGGCGATTCTCTGCGGCTTCTTGGCTACCGAGGTGACCTGGATGTTCATCAGATCCTCGATCGAAAACGAGGTCAGTTCGCTCGATGCAGGGCGCGACTCTGCCTTGGCAACCGATGGTGCCAAACTCAAGCTCCCGACCGAACACGCACACAGGGCCAAAAAAATTCGGCCAGGAATATTTATACTGGACGTCACCGCTGCTCCAATCTTGGAAAGTGGACTTTCGCCATATCGACCGCGCGAGCATTGCCGTTCGCGCGCCGTGGTCCGATCGGCACGCGCATTGTAGGTGGATTCACCCATGGCTTCCACCGTTCTGTCTCCTTAGAACCGCCATAACGCCTTGACGTAGGCATTGCGGGGCACCTCGCTAGGTATAACGTTAACCTTCTCGCCATAGAACTCGGCATGGCTGCCATCCGCCAGATTTTGCACCCCAAAACTGAGCTCCCATTGCGGGCTTGGGCGCCATCCTAAGCGAACATCCAAACGCGTGTAGGCCGAAATATTTACGTCGGGAAGACGCGCAACGCGATACGCAGCGACGTCGAGTTCCACATCGCTAGACATATTGAAGTGCGAAATGAGTTGCGCCTGATGCGTCGGATTTGTGCCGGCAACGTGGGCCAAATCATCGTCGTTGCTGTCCGGGCTGCGCGAAAGGCGCATCTGTAGCCAGGAGTAGCCGGCGGACAAGTTCCAGCGATCGCTGATCTGCCAGCGCAGCGAGGTTTCCGCACCATCGGTATGGCCGCTCCCCAGATTGGCGTTATTCTGGGTAAGAATCAACAAAGGTGGCGGCCCGGCCATCGCAGGTGCACCCGTCTCGCTGGTCCACAGCCTGTCATAGACATTGTAGAAAGTCGCCACATCGACCGACACGTGCCTCATGGGTTCGCCGCGGTATCCCACTTCATAGGAGCGCAGGCGCTCCGATTGAAAATCCGCATTGCCGTTTAATTGCACGAGCACCCCCGGTTGACTGAAGCTCAATCGAATGTCCGTGTCATTTCTTGCCGGGGATCTCACCGCGCGGGAGACGGCGGCCCACAAGGTATGCGCTGGCGCCGGCTTCCATAACAGGCGGGCGTTGGGCTGGATCTCGAGCCCGGTGTAGCTGTTGTGTTCGAACTTGGAACCCAGCGTCAGGTGCAAGTCGTCGCGCAAGGCGATTTCGTCCTGGAGAAATGCGCTGACCAGACGCAGCCGACGGCTGGCCGGAACAAAGGAAATCACGTCGGGCTTGTAGAACCAGTCGTGACTCTCCCGATAGCCCAGACCCCAAACGATGTCGTGCGACTCACCAACCCGAAAGCGATGCTGCAAATCGAGATCGTATACGTCAAGGTGCTCGTCGCCTTCGCCGTCGCTGCGCCGCCGGCTGTTGCTATAGTAGAAAGTCAGATCCAGCAGCGACGTCTCGGAGTAAGCTCGCTGCCAGCGCGCCAGTACATTGCCTCCGCTGGAGTGCCCGGGGTCATCACTCCAGGTGGAGGATGGTGCCTCCAATAAGCCGAAAGTCTGATCGAAGCGATCAGCATAAACATCGCCCTGAAGCTGCACGGTGTCGCGTGGCGTAAGATTGACATCGGCTCGAAATCCCCCCCGTGTGGCACTCCAACGATCTTGCGCGTCGCTGCCATCGGACAGCTTGAACGGATTTCTCTCGAAAGCCTTGGCATAGACGCGATAGGTGCCGACTTCGTCCAGCTTGCCACCATAGCGGATATTCAATTCGCCGCGTTCCTGCTGGCCGCCCCGCGCAGCCACTAAGCCGCCCAAGGTTTCCTGCGTGTGCTTGGTGATGATATTGATCACGCCGTTCACGGCGTTCGCGCCCCATATCGCCGCGCCCGGGCCTCGGATCACCTCAATACGCTCAATATCCTCAAGGAAGACATCCTGCACATCCCAGTACACACCGGCAAACCAGGTGTTATAGACGCTGCGTCCGTCAATCAGCACCTGAAGCTTGTTGGCGAACTGACCGTTGAAGCCGCGCGCGCTGATAGCCCATTTGTTGCCGTTGATCTGCCCCACATTGATGCCAGGCACCAGGCGCAGCAATTCGGGAATGCTAGCCATGCCGGAGCGGCGGATATCCTCAGAAGTAATGACGAAAATTGCCGCAGCAGTGTCCGACACCTTCTGCGGTTTCTTGGACACCGACGTGACCTGAATATTCATCAGGTCCTCGATCGAAAACGAGGTCAGCTCATTCGAATTACCGCGTGTCTCGGCCTGCGCCAATGTTGGCCACAGGGCGGCATTGCCAAGCCAGCAAACGCTCAGCGCCAGCCAAAAATTGTGTGAACGCTTGAAAGTGACGCTCATGTTTCCCCTTTGCCGCCCAGTATTTCTTGTTGGCGGCGACACCCGGCGTTATCCAGGATTCCTGCGCAGGGCATATTCCCGGACTTAATCCGCATTAACAAATTAACGGTCAAGCTGATAGGACCTGAAGCCCTTGGGGCACAAATAACGGGGACGACTGTCGGCCCACAGTCTCATCGGACTGAGGGCTAAGTAATGTGGGCTAAGGAAAAAACGATTTGGGGTGGACGACGGGACTCGAACCCGCGACAACTGGAATCACAATCCAGGACTCTACCAACTGAGCTACGTCCACCACCGATACTGGGGAGGCCGACGCCTCCCTGAACTGCTGGCGCGCCCGGCGAGACTCGAACTCACAACCCCCGGCTTAGAAGGCCGGTGCTCTATCCGATTGAGCTACGGGCACCCGTCGCAATCACGCCTTTTGGTCGGGGTGAGAGGATTCGAACCTCCGACATCCTGGTCCCAAACCAGGCGCGCTACCAGGCTACGCTACACCCCGAAGACGGCGGATTCTACGCGCGGCCCGGAGAGAGGTCAATCGAATCAGCATGCGGCGAAGTTTCGCTTGCGGCACCTGCCTATTTCTGATATTAAAGCGGCTTTTCTCGCATACACGGGCTTTTGATAATGGCTGAAGATCTCGTTCACAAGCAGTTCCCGCCCTACGTTCCGAAAAAGGGCGAGGAATACATGAACACCAAGCAGCTCAAGCATTTCCGCACCATACTGGAAACGCTTAAGGACGAGTTGCTGCAAGACGTTGAGCGCACCGTGCATACCATGCAGGATGAAGCGACCGTGTTTGCCGACCCTAATGATCGTGCCAGCCAGGAATCGGACATCGCCCTAGAACTGCGTAACCGCGACCGCGAACGCAAGCTGATCAAGAAGATCGACGAGGCCCTGGGGCGCATCGAAGGTGGCGAGTACGGCTACTGCGACTCCTGCGGCGTTGAAATCGGCCTGAAGCGCCTGGAAGCCCGTACTACGGCCACACTTTGCATAGACTGCAAGACGCTGGAAGAACTAAGAGAGAAACAAGTGGCGAAATAACACTAAGCTACTTATTCTCGATGTGGGTTGAGCCAGAAGCCAGATGGCACTTCCAAACGAAAAAAAAGGACGCCGAGGCGTCCTTTTTTGTTCTTGTTTTTTTAGGCTTGCGGCGCGACTTCCTCCGCACCTTCTGCTGCCGCCTTCATAGACAGGCGCACACGGCCCTTGTCGTCGGCTTCCAGTACCTTAACCTTCACGACCTGGCCTTCTTTGAGGTAATCGGAGACTTGATTCACGCGCTCGTTAGCAATCTGCGAAATGTGCAGCAAGCCGTCCTTGCCCGGCAGTATGCTGACGATAGCGCCGAAATCCAGCAGGCGTAGCACCGTGCCTTCATAGACGCGGCCAACTTCGACTTCCGCCGTGATGTCCTCGATGCGCTTCTTGGCCAGCGCGCCGCCTTCGGCGCTGACCGAGGCGATAGTGATGGTGCCATCGTCGTTGATGTCGATCACTGCGCCGGTTTCCTCCGTCAGCGCGCGGATCACCGAACCGCCCTTGCCTATCACGTCACGGATTTTCTCCGGATTGATCTTCATGGTGATGAGCCGCGGCGCATAGGTGGACACTTCGTGACGCGCTTCACCCATCGAGTCTTTCATCAGGCCGAGGATATGCAGGCGCGCTTCGTTAGCCTGCGCCAGCGCCACTTTCATGATCTCCTTGGTGATGCCCTGGATCTTGATGTCCATCTGCAAGGCGGTAATGCCCTTGTCAGTACCGGCCACCTTGAAGTCCAGATCGCCCAAATGATCTTCGTCACCGAGTATGTCGGTCAGCACGGCGAAACGGTTGCCTTCCTTGATCAGGCCCATAGCGATGCCCGCCACATGCGCCTTGAGCGGCACGCCGGCATCCATCATGGCCAGCGAGGCACCACAGACGGAAGCCATGGAGCTGGAGCCGTTTGACTCGGTAATTTCCGACACCACGCGCATCGAGTAGCTGAACTCCTCGGACGTAGGCAACACCGCCAGCAGGGCGCGCTTGGCGAGCCGGCCGTGGCCGATTTCACGTCGTTTAGGTGTACCCACGCGGCCGGTTTCGCCGGTGGCGTAAGGCGGCATGTTGTAGTTGAACATGAAGCGGTCTTTGTACTCGCCTTGCAGGGCGTCGATGATCTGCTCGTCGCGGCCGGTACCTAGCGTGGCAACCACCAGCGCCTGTGTCTCGCCACGCGTGAACAGCGCCGAGCCGTGGGTGCGCGGCAGCACGCTGTTGCGTATGTTGATGGGACGCACGGTGCGCGTATCGCGGCCGTCGATACGCGGCTCGCCGTCGAGTATCTGGTTACGCACGATCTTGGCTTCGATGTCGAAGAAGATATTTTTGACGTGGTTCACGTCCGGCGATCCCTCTCCCTGGCAAACCGCTTCGAGCACGCGCTTGCGCAGCGCGCCGATTTTCTCCGAACGCAGTTGCTTTTGCGTAAGACGATACGCCTCGCGCAATTCCGCCTCTGCCATGCCGACGATACGCGCGATCAGCGCTTCGTCCTTTGCGGGCGGCGTCCATTTCCATTCCGGCTTGCCGGCGACTTCCACGAGCTCGTTGATGGTTTGTATGGCGGCGCGCATCTGGTCGTGGCCAAACACCACGGCGCCCAGCATGATTTCCTCGGAGAGTTGCTGAGCTTCAGATTCCACCATCAGCACAGCGGCTTCGGTGCCGGCGACAACCAGGTTCAGCGCACTCTCTTTGAGTTCCGACATGGTCGGGCACAGCACGTACTGGCCATTGATATAGCCCACCCGCGCCGCACCGATCGGCCCGTTGAAGGGAATGCCGGAAATCGACAAAGCGGCAGATACGCCGATCATGGCCGGAATATCCGGATCGATTTCCGGATTGCTGGAGAGTACGGTAACGACAACCTGCAGGTCGTTGTAGAGGCCATCCGGGAAGAGCGGACGAATCGGGCGATCGATCAGGCGGGAGGTAAGAATTTCTTTTTCGGATGGACGACCTTCGCGCTTGAAGAAACCACCGGGAATGCGGCCGGCGGCATACACCTTCTCCATGTAGTCAACGGTCAGCGGGAAGAAATCCTGGCCCGGTTTGGCGTCCTTGGCAATGACCACCGTGGCGAGTACTACCGTTTCGTCCATGCTGACCAGCACCGCGCCGGTGGCTTGGCGAGCGATCTCGCCGGTTTCCAGCGTCACCGTATGCGCGCCGTAGGTAAAACTTTTTTTAGTAGGAGTAAGCAAGGGAATTCCTTTCGTCAGCAAGGGTGCGGACCGGCGCAATCGCCGGGCGCCCCAGAAACAACAAAGCCGGCGCGGCCAAGTAGGCGGCGCCGGCGTAATGGATGATGCCCCCCATAGCGATGGGCATACAAATCCGCCGTCTTACTTGCGCAGACCGAGGCGCTCAATCAGCGAGCGGTAGCTGTCCACGTTGGTGCGCTTCAGGTAATCGAGCAAGCTGCGACGCTGGCTCACCATGCGCAGCAGACCGCGACGCGAGTGGTGATCCTTGACGTGTTCCTTGAAATGCCCGGTGAGATCGTTGATGCGGTGGGTCAGCAATGCGATTTGCACTTCGGACGAACCTGTGTCGCCCTGAGCGCGCTGGTAGTCGGCTACGACTTTAGCCTTGTCAGCGGTAGTAAATGTCATGTTTTTATCTCTCAAACACTGTTGAATGTAAGAGCGCCGCCCCGGTTTGATAGAGCACTGCACTCCGAACCTCGTTTTCGCTCACTCGACTGGTGAACGAAGCCGCGCATTATACCCGCGCCGGCAGCCGACTGCAATTCGTACGGACATTCGCACGGACCCCTTCATTCATCGTTGAGCGCCTCACTCACCACTAGTCGCTCAGGCGCCACGCGACCATCGGCCCCGCGTCTGCCCAAGCCGAGAAACCGCGTGCCCACATAAACCCGTAGTGGCCCTTCCGTGCCCTCCTCGGCCACAGCGACGGCTTGCCCTTGGCCAAAGCGCCGCGCCGACTCCGTATCCAAGCTGAGTTGCGGCAGTTCCGACATGAGCCCATCCATCGGCCGCAAGGCGGCATCACGGGCCTCTGGCGAGTAGGTTTGGAGGGCTTCCAGTGTAATGGCGTCCGTGAGGTGGAGCCTACCGATGCGCGTACGCCGCAGTGCCGTCAAATGGGCACCGCAGCCCAGTGCGGTGCCGATATCCTCGGCCAGAGTGCGTATGTAGGTGCCCTTGCTGCAATCGACCACCACCCGCACAACATCGTCCGCATAATCCACCAAGGTCAGCGAGTGTATGGTGACGGGCCGTGCCTGTCGCTCGAGCTCCAACCCCTGCCGCGCATATTCGTAGAGCGGTTTGCCGTCGCGCTTGAGCGCAGAATACATGGGTGGCACTTGCAAGATGTCGCCGGTATAACGGACTAGCGCCGCCGCGATATCCTCAGCGGTCACTGCGACAGGCCGGCGCTCCAAGACTGCGCCTTCAGCATCGCCCGTATCGGTACGCACACCCAGGCCTATGCTGGCTTCATAGCATTTGTCAGCGCCCAACAAGCCAGCGGCGAACTTGGTCGCCTCGCCGAAACAAAGCGGCAGCAAACCTGTCGCCATGGGGTCCAAGGTACCGGTGTGGCCAGCCTTAACGGCGTTGAACAACCAGCGGGCTTTTTGCAAGGCGGCGTTGGACGTCATGCCGCCCGGCTTGTCGAGCAGCAATACGCCGTTGACGCGGCGACGCAGCTTCTTGGTGGCTTGGATCAAGACTCGGAATGCTTTTTATCGGACTGTAACGCCTCGTCTATGAGTCGCGAAAGACGGTCGCCGCGCTCGACAGAAGCGTCGTAGACAAAGTGCAGTTCGGGCAAGGTGTGGATGCGCACGCGCCGACCTAATTCACGGCGCAAGAACCCACTGGCGCGACGCAAGCCTTGCTCGATTTCCGGCAGGGCCTCGGCACCAGCGAGTGAGGTGAAGTAGACTTTGGCGTGGGCGTAGTCGGCCGTAAGCTCGACGCCGGTGAGCGTGATGAGTCCGATACGCGGGTCTTTCAGTTCGAGGCTTATCAGCTCCGCCAGCTCACGTTGTATCTGCTCGGCAACGCGGCTGCTGCGGGAAAAATCTTTAGGCATGATCTAGGCCCTCGCAGTTGCCCCGCAAATTACAATGTCCGCGCAACTTCCTGGATTTCGAAGACTTCGAGCTGGTCGCCCACTTCGATCTCGTTGTAGTTCTTCAGGCTGAGGCCGCACTCGAAGCCAGCTTTTACGTCGCGCACATCGTCCTTGAAGCGCTTGAGCGAATCCAGTTCGCCCGCCCACACCACAACATTGGCGCGCAGCAAACGAACCTGCGAGCCACGCTTCACCTGGCCGTCGAGCACATAGCAGCCCGCCACCGCACCCACACTGGAGATGCGGAAAACCTGGCGGATTTCCACCAGGCCGATAATTTGTTCCTTCTTGTCCGGCCTGAGCATGCCGGACATCGCCGCCTTCACTTCATCGACCGCCGCGTAAATGATGTTGTAGTAGCGAATGTCGACGCCCAGGCTCTCGGCCAGCTTGCGTGACTGAGCATCCGCGCGCGTGTTGAAACCGATGATGACCGCCTTGGAGGCTGAAGCAAGGTTGACGTCCGATTCACTGATGCCACCCACCGCGGCATGAATGATGGTGACCTTGATTTCATCCGTGGAGAGCTTTTGTAAGGCCTGCGCCAAGGCTTCCTGCGAGCCCTGCACATCAGCCTTGACGATGAGCGCGAGGCTCTGCACTTCGCCCGCGCCCATCTGCTCCAACACGGTTTCCAGCTTTGCGGCCTGCTGCTTGGCGAGCTTCACATCGCGGAACTTGCCCTGGCGGAACAGCGCGATTTCGCGCGCCTTGCGCTCGTCACCCAGCACCACCACTTCATCGCCGGCCATCGGCACATCGGCCAGGCCCTGAATTTCCACAGGTATCGAGGGGCCGGCGGACTCGACCGCCTTGCCATTCTCATCCAACATGGCACGCACGCGACCAAATACGGCGCCGGCCAACACGATGTCGCCGCGCTTCAAAGTACCCGACTGCACCAGCATCGTCGCCACCGGGCCGCGGCCCTTGTCCAGCCGCGATTCGATGATGAGGCCGCGCGCCGGCGCATCAACCGGCGCCTTCAGTTCCAGCACTTCGGCTTGCAGTAACAGCTGCTCGAGCAGGTCGTCGATACCGGCGCCAGTCTTGGCCGAGACGGCCACAAACGGTGAATCACCGCCGTATTCTTCCGGTACCACGCTCTCGGCGACCAGCTCCTGCTTGACGCGATCCAGATTGGCGTCCGGCTTGTCGATCTTGTTCACCGCCACCACCAGCGGCACGTTGGCGGCTTTGGCGTGATGTATGGCTTCCTTGGTCTGCGGCATCACGCCATCGTCCGCAGCGACGACGAGAATGACGATATCGGTCGCCTTGGCGCCGCGTGCGCGCATGGCGGTGAAGGCCTCGTGGCCCGGCGTGTCGAGGAAGGTGACCATGCCACGGGGGGTTTCAACGTGGTAGGCACCAATATGCTGGGTGATACCGCCGGCTTCACCGTGCGCAACGCGCGCCTTGCGAATGTAGTCGAGCAGCGAGGTCTTGCCGTGGTCGACGTGGCCCATCACGGTAACCACCGGCGCCCGCGGCAGCAGTACTACTTCGCCGTGCGAGGCCTGAGCATCGGCCAGCATGGCATCGGCGTCGTCCAGTTTGGAAGCCTTGGCGACATGGCCCATTTCTTCGACGATGATCATGGCCGTTTCCTGGTCCAGCACCTGGTTGATGGTGACCATGCTGCCCATCTTCATGAGCATCTTGATGACCTCGGCAGCCTTCACCGCCATCTTGTGCGCGAGCTCTGCCACCGAAATCGTCTCGGGCACCATCACCTCACGCACGATAGGCTCGGCCGGCATTTGCGCTGGCGCCTGCTCATCGTGATGATGACGATTGCGGCCGCCTCCTTTAGCTCCGCGCCAGCCTGAACCGGCGCCCGTATCGCCGCGCGTTTTGATGCCTCGCCGCTTGGCAGCATCGTCTTTCCACGTCGTGGTGGCGGGCTTCTTCGGTTTCTCGGCCTTTTTCTCGACCTTGCCTGTAGGTTTATGCAGCGTGCCCGTAGTCGGCGCCACCGCGGCTTCCGGCGGCTTGACCACGTCGACCACGGCGGCGGGCTCGACGACGGCCTGTGGTGGCACCAGCCGCTGCTCGGCATCGGTGCGCACCTTGGCCTCACGCTCCTGTTTCTCTTTAAGCTCGGTAGCCTGGCGCGTCAGCAAGTCCGTCTGCTTCTGCGATTCCAACTCACGCTTCGCTTGCTCTGAAATGGCGCCAACCGGCGCGGCAGCGGGCGCCGGCAGAGGTGCCGCTTCTGCGACGGGCGCAGTCTCATCACGCTTAACGAACACGCGCTTCTTGCGCACTTCCACCTGAATAGTGCGGGCCTTGCCCGAGGAATCCGCCTTCTTGATTTCCGTCGTCTGTTTGCGCGTCAGGGTAATCTTCGACTTGGATTCGGTCGCGCCGTGTGACTTGCGCAGATAGTCGAGCAGCCGCGTCTTGTCGCTATCGCTCAGCGTATCGGCCTCGCCCTTTTTATCGACGCCCGCCTTCTGCAATTGTTCCAGCAGTGCCGCAGCCGGCATTTTCAGTTCGCTCGCGAACTGCATTACGCTCATCTGTGCCATATCAGTTCCTCACAATCATTCGAACCAATGCGCACGCCCGGTGGTGATGAGCTTGGTGGCTCGTTCGTTGTCCACGCCGGTGATCTCCACCAGTTCGTCCACCGCCAGATCGGCCAAATCATCACGCGTGCGTATGTTGGCACGCGCCAGCTTGGCCGCTAGCGGCTTGTCCATGCCGTCGAGGTTCAGCATATCCTCGGCGACGTTTTCCAGTTGTTCTTCGTCAACAATCGCTTCAGTCAGCAGCACATTGCGCGCCCGGTTGCGCAGCTCGTTCACCGTATCCTCATCGAAGGATTCGACTTCAAGCATTTCCGTAATCGGCACGTAGGCGACTTCTTCGATGGTGGAAAAACCTTCCTGGATGAGGATGTCGGCAACTTCCTGGTCGACATCCAGTTTCTCCATGAAGATGGCGCGGATGGAAGACGATTCCTCTTCGGATTTCTTCTGCGACTCTTCCACCGTCATCAGATTTATCGTCCAGCCGGTCAACTCGGAGGCAAGGCGCACGTTTTGGCCGGAGCGGCCGATGGCGATGGCGAGATTGTCTTCATCCACCACCACATCCATGCTGTGCTTTTCCTCATCGACAACGATACTGCTCACGTCAGCCGGGGCCAAGGCACCGATAACGAACTGCGCCGGATCGGCTGACCAAAGAATGATGTCGACACGCTCGCCGGCCAATTCATTGGTCACGGCCTGTACGCGCGAGCCGCGCATGCCTACGCAGGTGCCGATGGGATCGACGCGTGGATCGTTGGATTTGACAGCGATCTTGGCACGCACCCCGGGGTCGCGCGCGGCCGCTCTAATTTCCAGCAAGCCGTCTTCCATCTCCGGCACTTCCAGTTCAAAGAGGCGAATGATGAATTCCGGCGCCGTACGCGACAGTATCAACTGCGGCCCACGCGCCTGGCGGTCGATTTTTAACAATAGCGCTCGGCAGCGATCGCCGATGCGGAGGTTTTCCTTGGGGATCATCTGGTCGCGCGGCAGCACGGCCTCAATGCGGCCCGCCTCGATAATGGCGTTACCGCGCTCGATACGTTTGATGGTGCCGGTGACGAGATGCTCCTTGCGTTCAAGGAAATCGTTCAGCACCTGCTCGCGCTCAGCGTCGCGAATTTTTTGCAGGATGACCTGCTTGGCCGCCTGGGCGCCAATGCGGCCAAAGTCTATGGGTTCCAGTTGCTCTTCGATGTATTCGTCGAGCTGCACATCAGGCACGTCGTGCTGGGCAACGCTCAACGCGATCTGCGCTTCCGGTGTTTCGACCACATCGTCGGCGACGACCAGCCAGCGGCGGAAAGACTCGAACTCGCCGGATTCGCGGTCGACGGCGACGCGTACGTCCGCTTCTTCGTTGGTTTTCTTCTTGGTAGCTTGCGCCAACGCTGACTCAAGGGCCGCGAAAACGATTTCCTTCCCGACGTTTTTCTCACGCGCCAAGGCATCCACCAGCAACAGCAACTCTTTGCTCATTTCGCTCCTCCAAATTCCTTGAGATTCGGCACCAGCCGGGCCTTTTCCACCTGGGCCAGCTCGAATGTGCGCATCACCCCGTCGCAGTCCAGCCGCAGCTTGTCGTCCTCGATACCGGCCAACAGCCCGGTAAAATTGCGCTGTCCATTCACCGCCATTCGGAGCCGCAACTGCGCTTCCTGTCCAGTGAAACGCTCAAAATCCACGCGTTTCTTCAGCGGCCGATCCAGCCCAGGTGACGAGACTTCCAGCCTGTCGTAATCGACGCCTTCCACTTCAAATAAGCGCGTCAAATGATTGCTCACCTGGCTGCAATCCTCCAGCGTGACACTCACTTCCGGCGTCAGCGTATCGATGAATACCCGCAACAGCCGGCCACGCGGGCTGGTTTCGACGTCCACCAACTCGAAGCCCAGGCCGCCCACCGCCTGCTCGATAATTTTTGCCTGATCTATTGCCACAATAATCGCGCACAAATAAAAAATGGGCGAAACGCCCATGTTCTTTTACTGCTTATTTACATTGCATTTACCACTGCATTTACCACCCTCCGAGCTGAAGCGGGCCTGGCAAAGCCAAGGTCCCAAGACCGGAAAACCGCGAAATTATAGCAGAAGACGCCGGCAAGAATCAAACACTTGCCGGCTTGTCCCTCAGGTCGAAGGCAGCGCCTTCATGAGGCCACGCACCTCTTCTTCGCTCAACTCCACGCACATGCCGCGCCGCAAACGCGGCGGCAGCGCCACCGGCCCGAAGCGCACACGGATCAAGCGGCTGATCGTTACGCCGACCGCCTCAAACATGCGCCTTACCTCGCGATTGCGACCTTCACTGAGTATGACGTGATACCAGCGGTTGGTGCCTTCGCCCCCGCCGGAGACAAGCTGATTGAAGTGGGCGATGCCATCTTCCAACTCCACACCCTCACGCAGGCGAGCGTCCTGTTCCGGCGACAACTCACCGATGATGCGGACCGCATACTCGCGCTCGATTTCATAGCGCGGGTGCATAAGCCGGTTGGCCAGATCGCCGCTGCTGGTGAACAGCAACAAGCCTTCGGTGTTGAAGTCCAGTCGACCGATCGCCACCCAGCGCCCGCCACCGATGCGGGGCAAATGATCGAAAACCGAAACACGGCCTTCCGGGTCCGCGCGCGAGACGATCTCGCCTTCCTGCTTATGGTAGAGCAGCACGCGCGGCGCGCGGGGTGCGAAGCGCAGATTCACCTGGCGCCCGTTGGCGCGCACCCGGTCGCCGAAGCCGATGCGCTGTCCGATATGCGCCGGCACACCATTCACGCTGACCCGCCCGGCGGCGATCCACTCCTCGACTTCGCGACGCGAACCGAGGCCAATCTGCGCTAGCAGCTTTTGCAGTTTTTGTGGTTCGGCGTCCGGCTCGGCACGCGCCGCGCCGCGCTGACGGCGGCCCGGCGGCGGCTCACCGCGACCCGGCGATTTGCCTGTATCACGGCCTGTTTCACGGCCCGTTTCACTGCCAACGTCACGGCCTGCTTTCGCGGCGCCAGACGTGGCGCCGGCACTGGCGCCAGCGGAACGCGCGGTTTGCGACGAACGCGCACCTGTGCCGGTGCCGGTGCCAGGCTCGGCCTCCCGCGTCGGCTTGCCGGTTTTTTGTCTTATGGGACTACGTTTAGCAGGACTACGCTTGAGCCGCATCGGCAAAATCCATCACACGTTCTAGTTCGGTTAGCGGCGGCAATTCGGCCAGGCTGCGCAAATTCAGGTCATCGAGAAATTTTCGCGTGGTCGCATACAGTGCCGGGCGGCCCGGCGTATCGCGATGACCGACCGCATCGATCCAGCCGCGCGCTTCCAGCGATTTGAGGATATTGGGCGATACGGCCACGCCGCGTATGTCTTCGATATCGCCCCGTGTCACCGGCTGGCGATAGACGATGATGGCGAGCGTCTCCAACACGGCGCGTGAATATTTAGGTGGCTTCTCGTTGTGGATGCGATCCAGATAATGTTGAAACTCCGAGCGCGTCTGAAAGCGCCAGCCACCGGCGATTTGCACAAGTTCCACCCCACGGTCCGCCCAATCGGCACGAAGCTCGTCGAGCAGCACACGTAGCGTATCGTGGTCGAAATCCTCCTCGAAAAGAATCTTCAGCTCGTTAATCTGCAAGGGCTGTGTGGAAGCCAGCAGCACGGTTTCGAGGATGCGTTTGTAGTCGTGAGTAGTGTACGGTTGTGTCATCGTTCGGCCTTGTAACTTCTAGCTAAGCTCGGCAACGTCGGACAGTTTGACGTAAATCGGCGCGAAAATCTCTCGCTGTGTGACGTCGATCAAGCGCTCGCGCACCAACTCCAGCACGGCAAGAAAGCTCACCACCAGCCCACCCACCCCCAGCGATAGATCGAAGAGCGCCGGAAACTCCAAATACTCGCCACCCTGGAGTTTGCGCAGGATATTGCTCATATGCTCGCGCACCGAGAGTTCCTCGCGTTTCACCTTGTGGTGCTGCATCACCTTGGCCTGCTTCATGAGGCCCAGCCACGCCACTTGCAAATCATGCAGGCTGACATCCGGAAAACGCTCGGCGACCTCGTCGGTGATCCATACCGAAACGCTTTGAAAATCGCGCAGCGCCTGGGGCATGGCGTCCAGCTTGGCGCCGGCGGCCTTCATCTGTTCGTATTCGAGCAAGCGCCGCACCAGTTCGGCGCGCGGGTCCAGTTCCTCTACTTCCACTTTCTTCGGTCGCGGCAGCAGCATGCGCGATTTGATTTCGATCAGCATGGCTGCCATGAGTAAATACTCAGCGGCGAGCTCCAGGCTGTTCGCGCGCATCGCCTCGATGTATTTCAGATACTGCTGCGTCAGCGGCGCCATTGGAATATCCAGGATATCCAGGTTGGCGCGGCGGATGAGGTAGAGCAAGAGATCCAGCGGCCCTTCGAAAGCGTCGAGATAAATCTCCAGCGCATCCGGCGGAATGTAAAGGTCCTTGGGCAACTCCGGTAAGGGCTCGCCGTATATTTTTGCCAAGTGCAGCGGCGGCATTACCGCCACCGACTCGCCGGCTCCCGCCACGATCACGTTTTCCATGCGCTTATTAACCCCACTGGAATCCAACACTAACCCCACTCAGCCGACCGAATAGGCGCCGGTGCCCACCGCAATCAATTCAGCTTCGTCGTTATGCAACTCCATGCGCACCACCGCCACCTTGTTACCGGCGCGCAACAGATACGCCTTGCACTCGAACCAGCTGCCTAAGCCCGGCCGCAGATAATCCACGCGCAAGTCAATGGTGGCGATGCGCGCGAAGCGCTTTTGACAGACCTCGACCGTCTCGCCCGCCAGCTTACTGCGTATGCTGAGGAAGGCGGACAGGCCGCCCGTGGAATCAATCACCGACGAGATCACGCCACCATGCAAATTGCCATGCAAGAAATTGCCGACCAGGTCCGGGCGCATGGCGATGCGGCACACCGGAATATCGTCGGTGAGCGACAGCACATCCAGCCCAAGCAGTAGATTGAAGGGCATTTTCTGGGCGAAGATCTCATGTATCGTCGCCACCAGTTCTTGGTCGGTCGGCCGGCGCAACATATCAGCTGTAGTTCAGACCTATGGCGTCGCGCACCTCGCGCATGGTTTCCTGCGCCAATTTCCTGGCCTTCTCGCCGCCGTCGGCGATGATGCTGCGCACCAGCGTCGGGTCGTCCAGATACATTTGCGCGCGCTCGTGCATGGGCTCCTGTTCGGCCAGCACGGCTTCAATCACGGGATTCTTGCATTCGATGCAGCCTATGCCGGCGCTGGTGCAGCCCTTCTGCACCCATTGCTTGACGGCGTCGTCCGAATACACCAAATGCAACTGCCAGACCGGGCACTTTTCTGGATTACCTGGATCGGTGCGGCGCACGCGCGCGGGGTCGGTTTGCATGGTACGGATTTTTTTCGTCACGGACTCTGCACTTTCGCGCAGCGCAATGGTATTGTTGTAGGACTTGGACATTTTCTGCCCGTCCAGGCCGGGCATCCGCGCGGACTCTGTCAGCAAAGCCTCCGGCTCAACCAATATCATTTTACTCACGCCTTCGAGAAAACCGAACAGCCGCTCACGATCACCCAGCGCAAGGCTTTGCGGCTCGTCCAGCAGGGCATGGGCTTGTTCCAGTGCCTCTTTGTCGCCCTCTTGCTGAAAGCGCGTGCGCAATTCTTCGTACAACTTCGCACGCTTGGCACCCAGCTTCTTTACCGCCGCGCGCGCCTTCATCTCGAAATCCGGCTCGCGGCCATAGAGGTGATTGAAGCGCCGCGCGACTTCGCGCGAAAACTCGATGTGCGGCACCTGGTCCTCACCTACTGGGACTAGGTTGGCGCGATAGATCAGAATATCGGCAGATTGCAGCAACGGATAACCGAGAAAGCCGTAGGTGGATAAATCCTTGTGCGTGAGTTTTTCCTGCTGATCTTTGTAGGTCGGCACGCGTTCCAGCCAGCCCAGCGGCGTCATCATGGATAGCAGCAAATGCAACTCGGCGTGCTCGGGCACGCGCGACTGGATAAACAGCGTCGCCTGCGAAGGGTCGACGCCCGCCGCCAGCCAATCTATGACCATGTCCCAAATACTGTCCTCAATGGCGGCCGGCTCGTCATAAGCCGTGGTCAGTGCATGCCAGTCGGCGACAAAGAAGAGGCAGGGGTACTCGCGCTGTAGCTTGACCCAGTTTTTCAGCACGCCGTGATAGTGGCCGAGATGGAGACGCCCGGTCGGGCGCATGCCGGAGAGGACTCGTTCTGCGTACATAGCGATCAGACTTGGAAAATAGCGAAAAGCAATCGGCGGAAGGCCACCATGGGCGGCCAAAGCAACGCGCCCAGCACTTCGGTGAACAGCAACACCAATAGTATGACAAAACCATATGGCTCGAGCCGGGCGAAACGCCAGGCCGTGCCATGTGGCAACAGACTCGTGGCAATGCGCCCGCCGTCCAGTGGCGGTATGGGCAACAGGTTGAGTAACATCAACATGGAATTCACTTCGATGCCGGCGCTGGCCATTTTAATCAGAGGCAGGCTGTAGATAAACGCAGGCGAGAGGGTCGACAATTTAAGTATTGCGGTCCATGCCACGGCCATCACCAAGTTACTCGCGGGGCCCGCAGCCGCTACCCAAAGCATGTCGCGCTTGGGGTTGCGCAAGCGCGAAATATCCACCGGCACGGGCCGCGCCCAGCCGAACAACATGGCACTGCCTCCGACTAACTTGCTGGCGATGAGAATCGCACCTGGCACCAGGATGGTACCCACCGGATCAATATGGCGTAGCGGATTAAGGCTGATGCGGCCGGCCAGGTACGCCGTCGGATCGCCGAAATGGCGGGCAACGTAACCATGGGCCGCTTCGTGCAGGGTGATGGCGAAAAGGACCGGGATGGCGTAGATCGCCAAGGTTTGGATCAAGCTGTCCATGTTCGCAATGATTAATTTGGCCGGCAATTCTAACAGACCGGCAGGTCGTCCCGATCCGTGCGGCAACGCTGCCTGCCGCTATTCGATGCCCAGGGGAGCGAGCGCACCGCGACCGGCGCGGACGAGTTCGGGTGCCGCGCCGGTGAGATCGACCACGGTGGTCATTTGCAACCCGCAGGGGCCTGCATCAATGATCAAGTCTATGCGGCGCTCCAGACGCGCGCGGATTTCTTCGGCCTCATTCAATGGATGTTCGTCACCCGGCAAGATCAAGGTCGACGTGAGCATGGGTTCGTTAAGTTCACTCAACAGCGCTTGCGGCACCGGATGATCGGGCACGCGCAGCCCTATGGTCTTGCGTTTGGGGTGGAGCAGTCGACGCGGCAACTCCTTGGTGCCTTCGAAGATGAAGGTATAGCTGCCGGGCGTGGTCGCCTTGAGGAGGCGAAACTGCATGTTGTCCACTCGCGCATAAGTAGAAATTTCTGACAGATCACGGCACATCAGCGTGAAGTGATGACGCTCATCCACTTCGCGTATGGCGCGGATGCGCGCGACCGCATCCGCATCGCCTATGCGACAGCCCAGTGAGTAGGCCGCATCCGTCGGAAAGGCGATGACCCCGCCGGCACGGATGATCTCCACTGCCTGGTGAATTAATCGCGGCTGCGGCTGAACGGCATGGACGGTGAAGAATTGCGACATTGCGAGGGTTTCGGGTTTGCGGGGTTTGCGGGGTCAGGAGGGTTTTTAACTCGAAACTCGAAACTCGAAACTTCCCCTAAACCAGTTCCTTCCAAATCGGCACCAGCCCATCCGGCATAGTCGGCACGCGGCCAAGGTCGGCATAGCTTTCGCCTGGCCCGTGAAAGTCGGAAGCGCTGGAGGCCTTGAGGCCGAAATGGCGCGCCAGTGCGGCACACTCGCGGATATGTTCGGGCGTATGGGCGCCGCAAGCCACTTCCATGGCCGCGCCGCCGCGCTCTTTGAATTCAGCGATAAATTCGCGCAGCGCTGAACGCGAAATACGATAGCGAATCGGGTGCGCGATCACCGCCACGCCACCCGCGCCATGAATCAAATTCAATGCCTCATTCAAGGTAATCCAGTGGTGCGGCACGTAGCCGGGTTTGCCTGCGACGAGATAGTGATCGAAAACGCTCTTCACATCGCTCGCCACACCTTGCTCGACCAAGTAACGTGCGAAGTGCGCGCGGCCCACGATGGTGGCGTTCTTTGCGTGGCGCAGCGCGCCCTCCAATGCGCCGGGTATGCCCGCCTTCTCCAGCGCGGTCGCGATACGCTCAGCGCGGCTATCGCGTCCGGCGCGTAGGGCGGCCAACCCGGCGAGCAGCGCTGGGTGGTCAGGTGTCAGACGCAGGCCGACGATATGGATGGTGGTGTCGCGCCACGAAACGGAAAGTTCTGCGCCGTCGAGAAAAGCCAGGCCCAGCTCTTCCGCCGTAGCGCGCGCTTCGCCCAAACCAGCAACATCGTCATGGTCGGTCAATGCCAGCAAGTCCACGCCATTGGTGACGGCGCGGCGCACCACCTCGGCCGGCGGCAACAGCCCGTCAGAGATGGTGGAATGACAGTGGAGATCAACGACTTTCATGATTCATCTTAGCATTCGCCCATGAAGCCTTCGAGTATCGCCGCTAGCTGTTGCGGCTGGTCGTGATGCATCATGTGGCCGCAGTCTTGCATCACGACTTCACGCACATTGCGAAAACAGGCCAGACGCGCTGCGTAATCGGCCTCATGTCCCTCAAAAGCCTTCATGATATTGGAGTCACGCGCGGCCACCCAAAGCACCGGCGCTGTGATGGCACGCCAACAGGCCTGCGCTTCTTCGAGTCGGTACGGCACCGGATTCATCAGTTTGTGAAACGGATCGGCGGCATAACGGTAGCCGCCTTGCGCGCTCGCCTCGGTGAATTGTTCGGCAAGAAAGGCCACCTGCTCCGCGTTGAGACGCGGGTTGTCGCGCATCATGCGCTGGACGACTTCCGCGCGGTTTGTGTAATCGCGAAAGTGCGCACCGCTTTTCAATTGATCCAGCCAAGTTGCCAGCCGCGCGGGCGCTAGGGCCGGGTCGCTGGCACGCAGGCCGAAGCCCTCCAAGGTCGCCAGCCGCGCCACACGCTGCGGGCGCGCACCGGCATAAAGACAGGCGATATTGCCGCCCATGCTGTGACCGACCAGACGCGCAGGCTCGTCGGGCGAGTAGTGATCCAGCAACAATTCCAGATCGGCCGAGTAATCGGGAAACCAATAAGGCCCGTGCTGCCGTGCTGAGAGACCAAAGCCCCGCCAATCCGGCGCGATGACATGCCAGTCGCGCGCAAGTGAGTCGACCAAAAACTGGAATGATGCGGCCACGTCCATCCAACCATGTAAAAGAAACAGGCGCGGCGCCGACGGCCGCCCCCACTGACGCACGTGATAGCGCACGCCACGCAGATCAAGAATTTCTGAAGTGCTGGCTCTCAAGTGCTGGCTCCCATAAGGCGCGCAGTTTAGCCTATGCCTCATCTTGCCAGCAGTGCGTGGCAAGGTTATAGTCGCCACTCTCTCGCGGGAGAGCGCGACGCAGGCCAGCCGACGACGCAGGCCTGCAATATCGCCGCCGAAGGCGCAACACCCGTAATCGCTCAGGCAAAAGGACCGCGAGAGCGAAGTACAAATCTGGAGAGCGGTCGTCACGAAGTTAGTGAGAAGTAGGCGAGACGATCCACCGAAGGGGCACGCCGCGCATCACGCGGCAATCTCTCAGGTACAAGGGACAGAGGGGTGAAGCGAGACGGCTTCGCCCTTTTATTTTGCGCAAGCGAATGGAACCCGGTACCGAAAACAACATGACGAAGCACACCCCACTCCACAGCGCCCATCTGCGACTGGGCGGCAAGATGGTCGATTTCGCCGGCTGGGACATGCCCCTGCACTATGGCTCGCAGATCGAAGAACATCATCACGTGCGCCACGCTGCCGGCATGTTTGACGTTTCGCACATGCTCGCCATCGATCTCGAAGGCGCCGGCGCACTCGCGCTGCTGCTGAAATTGCTGGCTAACGACGTCGGTAAGCTCACTGAGCCGGGCCGAGCGCTGTACACCTGCATGCTCAACCCGCAGGGTGGCGTGATCGACGATCTCATCGTGTATTTTTTTCGCCCCGACTTTTACCGGTTGGTGGTCAACGCCGGCAGCGCCGACAAGGATGTCGTCTGGATGCTGCAACACGCCGGCCAGGTACGCGTACGCGCCCGGCGCGATCTCGCCATCATCGCCGTGCAAGGGCCACAGGCGCGCGCGAAAGCCTGGGTGGCTTTCCCAGGGCTGGAAGCCGCCAGTGCCGCACTCAAACCATTCGCCGCCACCTGGTTCGATGACATGCTAGTCGCCCGCACCGGCTACACCGGTGAAGACGGTTTCGAATTTATTCTGCCCATAGAAAGAACCGTAAACATCTGGAACACTTTGCTGGATGCGGGTGTCCAGCCTATCGGCCTGGGTGCGCGCGACACTTTGCGCCTCGAAGCCGGCATGAATCTCTACGGTCAGGACATGGATGAAATCACCACGCCGCTCGAATCCGGCCTGGCCTGGACGGTGAGCGCCGAGAGCCCGCGCGACTTCATCGGCAAAGCGGCGCTCGCCGATGCGCCACGCCTGCGCGCGCAGCGCGGCCTGCTGCTGCTCGACAAAGGGGTGCTGCGCGCTCACCAAAAAGTGCATACCGCTCACGGCGCCGGCGAAATCACCAGCGGCGGGTACTCGCCCACCATGAACCAGTCCATTGCTCTGGCGCGCCTGCCCATAGACACAGCCGTCGGCGATATCGTCGAGGTAGAGATACGCGACAAGCGCCTTAAGGCACGCGTCGTGAAGCCGCCGTTTGTGCGCAATGGAACGATCTTGATTTGAATCGCCAAGATAATTTTGGCATTGCTTAAGGAGTCGAAATGAACGTACCCGCCGATCTGAAATATGCAAAGTCCCACGAATGGGCACGCCGCGAGGCGGACGGCACAGTCACCGTCGGCATTAGCGACCATGCGCAGGAAGCGCTGGGTGACATCGTTTTTCTCGAGTTGCCGGCGGTCGGCCGCAAAGTAAATGCCGGGGAGGAATGCGCCGTGGTCGAATCGGTGAAGGCCGCCTCCGACATTTATGCGCCGCTGTCGGGCGAGGTGGTGGCCGCCAACCAGGCCGTGATCGACGCGCCTGAGTCGGTGAATGCCGACGCCTATGCCCACTGGCTGTTCAAGATCAGGCCAGACAATCTTGCGGATCTCGATGCGCTGCTCGATGCCGCTGCCTACGCCAAGGTAGCCGAAGAAGCGTGATGCCCGCGAAGTCGTCCTCGCGAACGCGGGGACCCAGTGACGTTCGGTTGAGACGCTGGATTCCCGCCTGCGCGGGAATGAATGCGTACAGCGCGTAGTGACGATTCGGAGCAAACCATGAACAACGCCTTACCACTCGCTGCGCTGGAACAAAGCGACGAATTCATCGCGCGGCACATAGGCTCGGACGAGACCGACATCGCCGCCATGCTGGCCGCTGTCGGCGCGAAAAACTTGGATGACTTGATCAACCAGACCGTTCCCGCCGCCATCCGTCTACGGTCGCCGCTATCGCTGCCCGGCCCACAGCGCGAACACGAAGCGCTGGCGCGGCTCAAGACCATCGCCGGCAAGAACCGTATTCAGCACTCGCTCATCGGCATGGGCTATGCCAACACGCTGACGCCCAAGGTAATCCTGCGCAATGTTCTGGAGAACCCCGGCTGGTACACGGCCTACACACCCTATCAGGCGGAGATCGCACAAGGCCGGCTGGAGGCCTTGCTCAACTATCAGCAGATGGTCATCGACCTCACCGGCCTGGAACTCGCCAACGCATCGCTGCTCGACGAAGCGACCGCCGCCGCCGAAGCCATGACCATGGCGCGGCGTGTTTCAAAATCCGCGTCGAATGTATTTTTCGTCGATGAAGATTGCTTCCCGCAAACCATAGACGTGCTGAAAACCCGCGCCGGATATTTCGGCTACGAATTGAGATTCGGCAAGCCGGAAAATTGCGCCAATGAGGAGGTCTTCGGTGCGCTGTTCCAATACCCGAATGATCGCGGTGAGGTGGCTGACCTTTCCGCACCCATCGCCGCCGTCAAGGCGCGCGGCGGCGTGGTGGCGGTCGCCACCGACCTGATGGCGCTGGTGCTGCTCAAATCGCCCGGCGCCATGGGTGCGGATATCGCGCTCGGTTCGTCACAGCGCTTCGGTGTGCCGCTGGGTTTTGGTGGGCCGCACGCCGCTTTCTTCGCCACCAAGGACGAACACAAGCGCGCTGTCGCGGGGCGCATTATCGGCGTATCCATAGACTCACGCGGCAAGCGCGCGTTGCGCATGGCGCTGCAAACACGCGAGCAGCACATCCGCCGCGAGAAGGCCAATTCCAATATCTGCACCTCGCAAGTGCTACTCGCCAACATGGCCGGCATGTACGCCGTCTATCACGGCCCGGCGGGTTTGCAGACCATCGCGACACGCATTCATCGCTTGGTGGCGATTCTCGCTGCTGGCTTGCAGCAGGGCGGGCTGAGCCTCACCACGCGCTGCTACTTCGACACGCTGCGCGTCGACCTCGGCACCAAAGCCGGCGCGATTTATCAAGCTGCGCTGGTCGCCGGCTACAACCTGCGCCGCGTCTCCGAAACTGTGCTGGCCATCGCCATCAACGAGAAAACCACCCGTAAGGACATCGTCGCCCTGCTGCGTATTTTCGGCGTGCCTGCCGACATTGATGCGCTGGATGCCACCGTAACAAAGGGCGACACCACCCTGCCCCGCAAGCTATTGCGCAGCGACGCCATCCTCACCCATCCGGTGTTCAACACGCACCACAGCGAACACGAGATGCTGCGTTACTTGAAGAAGCTGCAAAACCGCGATCTGGCGCTCGACCATGCCATGATCCCGTTGGGCTCTTGCACCATGAAGCTCAACGCCACCAGCGAGATGGTACCCATCACCTGGCCCGAGTTCGCGGACCTGCATCCCTTCGCGCCACTCGATCAGGCAGCCGGCTATATGGAAATGATCTCAGGACTGACCGATTGGCTGAAGGGCATCACCGGCTTCGATGCTATCTGCATGCAGCCGAATTCGGGCGCGCAGGGCGAGTATGCCGGGCTGGTGGCGATACGCCGCTATCAGGCGGCGCGCAATGAGGCGCATCGCAACATCTGCCTGATTCCCAAATCCGCCCACGGCACCAACCCGGCGACGGCGCAGATGTGCGGGCTGCAGGTTGTCGTCGTCGACTGCGACGAGAATGGCAACGTGGATGTAGCCGATCTGCGCGCCAAGGCTGCGCAGCACGCGGCGAATCTCGCCTGCCTGATGATCACCTATCCGTCGACCCACGGCGTCTTCGAGGAAGCCGTGAAGGACATCTGCGCCATCGTGCACACTCACGGCGGCCAGGTGTATATGGACGGCGCCAACCTCAATGCGCAGGTCGGCCTCACCTCACCGGCCAGCATCGGTGCCGATGTCAGCCACATGAACCTGCACAAGACCTTCTGCATCCCGCACGGCGGCGGCGGGCCGGGTATGGGGCCGATTGGGCTGAAAGCCCATCTGGCGCCCTTCGCAGCCAATCATGCCGTGCAAGCGGTTGCCGGGCCGCATCAAGGCCAGAGCGCCGTGTCCGCCGCGCCCTGGGGCTCGGCCGCCATCCTGCCCATCTCGTGGATGTACATCGCCATGATGGGCGGTGAAGGCTTGAAGCGCGCCACCGAAGTCGCCATCCTCAACGCGAATTACATCGCCGCGCGACTGAAGGAGCACTACCCGGTGCTCTATGTCGGCAGCCAGGGCCGCGTGGCGCATGAATGCATCCTCGATATCCGCCCGCTCAAAGCCGCCACGGGCATCGCCGAAATCGACATCGCCAAACGCCTTATGGATTATGGCTTCCACGCGCCGACGGTGAGCTTTCCGGTGGCCGGCACGCTGATGATCGAGCCGACGGAATCGGAATCGAAAGCCGAACTGGATCGTTTCATCGCCGCCATGATTTCCATCCGCGAAGAGATACGCAAAGTGGAAAGCGGCGACTGGCCCGTCGACAACAATCCGCTCAAGCAAGCGCCACACACGCAAGCCGATCTCGCCGATGCGGAATGGAATCGCCCCTACACGCGCCTGGAGGCGGCCTTCCCGCTGCCCTGGGTGGCGGAGAATAAATTCTGGCCTTTCGTGAATCGTATCGACGACGTTTATGGTGATCGCAATCTGTTCTGCGCCTGCCCGCCGCTCGAGGATTACGAGTGAGCCGCAAGCATCCCGCTGCCACTTACCGCACCCCGTTCGGCCTGCGCCTGTCGAAGGGCTGCGCGAGCCCAGCCTGCCCGCCTATTGAGGAGTATGACGATGTCCGCTAACACCTTCCTCGTGCTCACCGTCATCGGCGATGACCGGCCCGGCTTGGTGGAGCTGCTCGCCGCCACCATCAGCAGCCTCCAAGGCAACTGGCTGGAATCCTCCATGTCGCATCTGGCGGGAAAATTCGCCGGCATCGTGAATGTCAGTGTGCCGGCGGCGCAGGCCGAGGCTTTGCGCCAAGCATTGACGGCACTCGCGCCGCTCAAGGTGACGGTGGAGTCCTCGACGCCCACCATCACCGCGCCACGCGGTCGACGCTTGAAGCTCAGCCTTGTCGGCCATGACCGCATCGGCATCGTGCGCGAAGTCTCGCAAGTGCTGGCGCGCTATGCGGTGAATGTGGAAGAACTCACCACCCACACTGCCAGTGCGCCGATGTCCGCCGAGACGCTGTTCCACGCCCAAGCCGAACTTTTCGCCAACGCCGATCTCGATGTACATGCGCTAAAGCAAGCACTGGAGCGGCTCTCCAACGATTTGATGGTCGACATCAGCCTCGACGAAACGCTGCGCTAGCGGAAGCCGCGCCCGTGAATCACACATTGCCGTCATTCCCGCACAAGCGGGAATCCAGCGACGCTGAACTAAAGACACTGGGTTCCCGCGTCCGCGAGAACGACGAAGCCGCGACAAGCAAAACGCAATAGGAGACCCACGATGCCCCTCTACGCACTAGGAGACCGCACCCCTGAACTGCGCGGCAGCGCCTGGGTAGCGGAGAACGCCACCATCATCGGCTCGGTCATCATCGAAGACGGCGCCAGCGTCTGGTTCAACACCGTCGTGCGCGGCGATAACGACCTCATCACCATCGGCCGCTACAGCAACGTGCAGGACGGCGCAGTGTTGCACACCGACGCCGGCATCCAACTCACACTCGCCGACTATGTCCTCATCGGCCACCAAGCCATGCTGCACGGCTGCACCATAGGCGAAGGTTCCCTCATCGGCATCCAGGCCATCATCCTCAACCACGCCATCATCGGCCGCGAATGCCTCATCGGCGCGGGTGCACTAATCCCCGAAGGCAAAGTGATTCCCGATCGCTCGCTGGTCGTTGGCTCACCCGGCAAGGTGGTTCGTCAAATCACCAATGAAGAAGTCGCGCGCATACGCCTGTCTTGCGAGCAATATGCGGCGCGGGCGCAGCGTTATCGGGAGTCACTGCGGCGACTAGACAACGCGCGTTAGCCTATGCTTGAACTCTGAGCTGCGCTAGGATTACGCAACAACAATCTACTGATGGCGTGAAAGGCTATCCGATGAACATTCGCAATCTGGCTTCTATTGGTCTTCTTGGGGCGCTTCTTTCAACCGGGTGCGCTTACTATCAGGTGGAAGACTACACAAAAAGCGCGAACTTCCTGACCATCAAACACCCGTATACGGATAAGGATCTTGCCGAAGCACGCGCCGAAGCCAAGAAGCTTTGCGGAGACAAAAAACAGGTGGCCCTTCAGACGGAGAAAGTTTGCTCGCTGTCGACCTGTTCGACGACTTTTCAGTGCGAAGACTCGGCAAACGTTATGCAGTTCGGGGAGCAAGCGGATGTTGTGAGATGACTATCCAGCTACCGAGTGCTTACAGCGACACCGACTCAACGGGCAACGCCGTTGGTATCACTGCCCCTTCTGCGGCACTGTGATAGCAGGGTCAGCGTCAATTTCACCCAGGCGTACTCCCGACCTCTTCCAGCTCTAGAGGCGGCACACTGCTGCGCCGCACAGCAGTCCTCGTAGCAGATGCGACCATTCGCGCGCGTTGCCACGCAAAGTCGCGCAGTCTGCGAGCTATGGGGGCCACTTGGCGCGTCGGCCTGAGCCGGTAATGACAAGCGGATGTCTTGGATTTCACCTTGCGCCAAATAGGCGCGCACAAGGCATTGAGCGTTATAGCTCGTGCCTCGGGACGCGCGAGACATGCTGCGCATGGAAATGATTCAAGCTTTGCTCACAACTAAATAATAAAGTAAACACTTGTTAAATATGTAGTTTTTTTGCAACATCTTGCACCGCAATAATCGACGATTTATTTGAAACACTGAGGTTAAGTGCGAAGCGCCGTGCTATGTTTTTTCAGGAGTCGAATTTAGCTCCTTGCCGAGTTCGCCCGCGAATGCGGGTTCGGTAAACGGTTCGAGGCAGCGCGCAGTGGCGAGCTCACGCCAGACGAAAGATAGAAACTCGGGGGGGATTATGTTCGGGCAAAATCGCAGGTTTTTATCGGTAGTACTTGGGTCGGCCGCGGTTGGGGTGCTTCTCTGGTCGCCCGCTGGTGGGGCTCAGGCGGCGCAGGCCCCGCAGGCCGCGGACGCGTCCTCTTCAACCGTCGAGGAATTAATCGTAACCGCGCAGCGTCGCGCGGAGCCGCTGCAGCAAGCACCGCTCGCGGTCAGCGCGCTGTCCAGCGCCAATTTGCAAGCGCGCGGCATCGAGGACATTGGTCAGCTGACCTCGGTGGTACCTAACCTCAACCTGATCAATTCGGACACGCTTTCGGCGTCCAGCACCGCGCTCGTCTTCATCCGCGGCATCGGGCAGCCGCAAGTCTTCATCCAGAACGACCCAGGGGCCGGCATTTATGTCGATGGCGTCTACATCGGCCGCTCGCAGGGCGCGATCTTCAACACGCTCGATCTGGAGCGGGTCGAGGTACTTCGCGGTCCGCAGGGCACGCTCTACGGCCGCAACACCATCGCCGGCGCGATCAACCTGATCAGCAAGCGCCCGGGGCCCGTGTTCGGCGGTCAGGTGGGGGTCGAGGTCGGCAACTATGGGGAGTTTAACTCCAACCTGAAGCTGAACGTGCCGCTCAGCGACACGGTCTTTGGATCGATCGCCCTATCGGAAACCAAGCACGACGGTTATGTGCGCTCGCTCGCGGACCCGAGTTGCCCCAGCTGCTCCAATGACGCGCTTTCCAACGACAATACCTGGGCGGCGCGCGTTGCACTACGCGCGCTCGCGACCAACACGGTGACGCTCGATTTCAATGCCGACTACACCCACCGGAACAATCGCCCGCTCGGCATCCGTCTGTTGAGCTACAACGGCCAGACCCCGCCGTTCAGCTTCATCTACTCGCTGCCGGTAATGATCTTTCATGGACAGCCGCCCGAAAGCTACGTCAATACGGCGCCCAACACACACCAGAGCGGCTTCACCGGCTACGATCGCCAGGATGTCTATGGGATGTCGTTCACTGCCGAGTGGCGCTCACCGATCGGTGTCCTGAAATCGATCAGCTCCTATCGCGGGGTCCGTGTATCCGACCAGAATGATGGCGATGGTTCGCCACTCGCCATCTTCAGCAACGCGGGCGAGTCGATCAAGCAGCATCAGTACAGCCAGGAGATCCAGCTGCAGGACACCGCTTTCAACGACCAGCTCGAATATATCGTCGGCGGCTTTGCCTATCGCGAACACGCCACCTCGGTCCAGAACTTCGCCTCCTTCCTCGCCGAAAGCACCGGATTCATGTTCTTCCCCTTCCCGACGCCGGGCTGTTTCAAACCCGCCGTGCCGCCCTACTACGGTTGCCCCGGTATAAATGATGGCCAGTTCACCACCTATGACGTGGACAACTTAGCCGCCTTCGGCAACGCCACCTTTCATATCACCGACAAGCTGAGTGCGACTGCGGGGCTGCGCTACAGCTACGAGGAAAAACGGCTACGCTATGTCGAAATCGGCGGTCTGGCCGCGACCGACGACAAGAAGTCCTTCGAGTCGTGGACACCTCGCGTCGGTCTGTCCTATCAGGCCAACAAGGATGTGCTGGTGTATGCCTCCTACGCGGAAGGATATAAGAGCGGTAACTTCAACCAGTTTTATTACGCATACCCGACCTTGGGACCGCCAGTCGTTAAGCCTGAGACAGCCAAGGCCTACGAACTCGGCCTGAAGACCACCTCGTTTAATCAGCGACTGGTTTTCAACGTCGCCGGGTTCTACACCGATTACTCGAACCAGCAGCTTCAGGTCACCGGCTTCCCGCCCGCGCACGCCTTCGTCAATGCGGCGCAGTCGGAAATCTACGGCGTGGAGGTCGAGTTACAGGCGCGCCCTGCCGATTTCCTGCGCGTCGACGCCAGCCTCGGCTACACCCACACCGAAATTACTGAGGTCCCCCCGGGCACCTTCGGCGTTATCAAGGGCTCGCGCCTGCCCTTCGTCCCCGAACTCACCGCTAACCTCGGCGCTGACCTGATCCTACCCGTCGGCGACGGCGCCAAGATCGACCTGCGTGCCGAAGTCCAGCACTTAAGTTCGCAGACCGGCGATAACCAGAACACCTCCAACCTCATCACCCCCGGGCGCACGCTCGGCAACCTCAGGCTCAGCTACCTGCCCCAGGGCAAGGGGCTGGAGCTCTATGCCTTCGTCAACAATGTCGCCGATATCCGTTACCGCACCGCGACGGGCTCGGTCTTTCCGGATCTATTCACGATCGGCGTCGATGGCCCGCCGCGCACCTTCGGAGCCGGCGCGCGGTACAGCTTCTAGCCGCAGCCGATGGTGTCGCCCGCTACCCCCGTTCTGATCACGGGCGCCACCGGCAATGTGGGGCGCGAGGTGGTGCGCGCGCTTCGCCAGCAGGGCACGCCGGTGCGGCTCGCCCTTCGTGAGCCAAATTGTGAGCCCGATTGCGCCGATGGCGTGCGCTTCGATTTCAACGATCCTGCCAGTTTCGCCGGCGCGCTCAGCGGCGTAAAGCGCGTGTTCCTGATGCGGCCCCCGCCGGTGCTCGCCGTCAAGCGCACCCTCAACCGCTTCCTCGATGCTTGCGCCGCCGAGGGCGTGGCGCATTGCGTGTTCCTCTCGGTGGCGGGAGCGGAAAAGAATCGGATGGTGCCGCACCACGGCGTCGAGCAACATTTGTTTGGTGGTGCGGTGCCCTGGACCATCCTGCGCCCCGGCTTCTTCGTTCAGAACTTGTCGGACTCGTACCGCGCCGACATCCGCGAGGGGCAACTCGTGCTCCCCGCGGGACATGCCAAGGTCGCCTATGTGGACGCTGCCGACCTCGGCGATGTCGCGGCGCTAGCGTTCGATGATCCTGCCACGCATCTCGGCCAGGCCTATCATCTGACCGGTTCGGACAGCCTGAGCTTCGACGAGATCGCGGCGATGCTCACCCGAATATTGGGCAGGCCGGTTGCCTACCGCGCCGCCAGCTTGCTCGGGTTCTGGCGGCATTGCCGTCGCCGCGGCATCGCTCTCGTGCCGACGCTGGCTTATACGATCATCCACGCCGCGCTTCGGGGAGGCGCCGGCGCCTCGCTTGATCCCACCATGGCGCGCTTACTCGGACGAGCGCCGCGCACCGTCGAACAGTTCATCGAAAACAACCGCGCGTTATGGACCTGAGTCCCCGCGCCCACCTAACAAAAGGAGAACAAGCCGTGACCGACCAGAAAAACCCCAACGAGACAATGCCCGCCCCAGGCGCGACCATCCCCGGCACCGAGCCGGGTGGCTTCCACCAATGCTGGTTCCCGATCGCGATGAGCGCCGAGGTGCCCGCAGGCAAGGTCGTCTCGAAGGAGTTCCTCAATGGCCGCGTCGTCGTGTGGCGCGGCGAGGACGGCCAGGCGCACGTGCAGAGCGCGTTTTGCCGTCACTTGGGAGCGGATCTGGGCGTGGGCGCGGTGGTCGGCAACAACATCCGCTGCATCTTCCACCACTGGGAGTATAACGGGCAGGGAAAGTGCTCGAAGATCCCGGCGCAAGCCATGATCCCCGCCAAGGCCCAGCTCTATAACTTCCCGACGCAGGAGAAGTGGGGCCTCATTTGGGCGTTCAATGGCGAGACGCCGCTTTATGAACTTCCGCACTTTCCGACACTGTCCGAAGAGCAGATCGCGCACCGCGTGTTCGAATGCGCGCCACTGCCCGTGCCGCCGTGGGTCATCGTCGGCAATACGCATGACTTCCAGCACGTGAAGGCCGTGCACAACGCGATCATGGAAAAAGAGCCCGACGATTTCGACATTGACGGCATGACGATCGAGTTCAAGAACGAGGTCACCGATCCCAACCTCGGCCCTACCAAGCAGCATTTCAAGCTGTTCGGGACCAACACGGTTGCCTTCGAGAACCGCTTTGGGCCTATGACGATCATGTCGCTCTACAGCGCGACGCCAATCAATGGCGGCAAGACCAAGGGCTATACGGTGACGGCCACCCCGCGTGTGCCGGGGATGGACCTTGAGGCGGTCCTCGATCGCGGCGAGGCCTTCGGTCGCAACATCATGGCCGAGGACGATGCGCTGCTTTACTCGATCCGCTTCAAGGTTGATACACCGATCGCCGCCGACCGCCACCTGATGCTCTGGATCCGCCGCGCCGAGCGCTTCCCCTCGGGCAATCCAGCCGAATCATTGATCCGCTAAATTCCCTCCAGCCCCAGACCGCTAAGGACGCCCATGAGCTGCACCGCCTTCACGACACGCCCCCCTCGTTTCACGCGCCGCACCACCTTCACGACATGCGCGCTGATCGTACTCACGGCGCATGCCGCGCTGAGCGTTTCACTCGCCTCGGCCGCGGACAGAGGAGCGGCCGCGGTCGCGCGCCACGCGCCGCCGCCATTTGTCTTTCCGACCGGCAAGTTCGCCTTCGTGACGCTGCGCCCGACTACCACGGTGGACGGCTTCGATCCCGCCGACATCACCGCGCCAGGCACCGGGCGCCTCACCCTACGCGAGGCGTTCACACTGTCCAGCCGCCTGAACGTCGAAACCACCATCGTGCTTCAGCGTGGCGCGATTTACCCGCTGACGCGCTGCGGCCCCGCCGGCAGCCCGGCCAACAGCGTCAACGAGCTCGTGCACACCGCCAATCAGACGTTCACGCTCTCGGGCAGCGCGGCCACGATCCGGCAGACCTGCGACGGCGCGGGCGTGCTCGTTCAGAAAGGCGGCGACCAGCTTTTTAACCTCGTCGACGTGACGCTCGCGGGCGGCCGTGCGGCGCACGTGCCCGGCGGCGCGGTGGCGCGCTTCGGCCCTGGCGAGGTCCGCATCAGCAACACGGTAATCTTGGACAACCGGGTGACGGGCATGGGACCGCGCTCGGCGGGCGGCGTCTTCGGCGAAGGCGAAGTCTTCATCAGCGGAGCGACCTTCGCGCGCAATTCGTCGGATCGTGGTGTGGGTGGCGCGGCGGCTGTGGGCGCGATCAAGGCGATCAAGTCGAGCTTCCACGACAACCGCGGTCCGCTCGCGAGTGCGCTCAGCGGCGGGCGGGTGGCTCTGCCGCCCAAGGCCGGCGGCCCGCCGCCCTTCACCGGACAAACGGCCGATGGCGTGACGCTGGTTTATTCGACGCTGAACGAAGCCTCGGGGCCCGCCGTCCGGGTCGAGGCGGGGACGCTGACCGCATTCGCCTCCGTGATCGCGGGCGGCGCGCAAGCTTGCGACCTTGGTGGCCTCGCGGCGCGTTCGCTCGGCGCCAACCTCGCGCGGGGCGCGGGCTGCGGCTTGGGAGGCGGGCCGGGAGACATCGCTGGCGGCCCCGATCCCGGGCTTGTCGCGGCCGCGGGGATGAAGAAGACCGACGTGTTCGCGCCGGCGCCGGGCGGTCCGCTGTTCGACGCGATCGCACCCGCCGACTGCCTGCCCCCGCAAGCCAAGGTGCTGCTCCCGGTCTATTCGGGTGGCGAGAGCGATCAACTCGGTGTTCCGCGGCCGCAGGGTCGGGGCTGTGATATCGGCGCGATCGAAGCCATCGCCGCGAACTCGCTCGCGCGAGATGTCGGCGTAGTGCCGCTCAGCGAACTGCCCCAGCCAGTGCGCTGGGGTCCCGCCTCGGCGTCACGCGGATTGGCGACTGCCACGATTGTCGTCGATACCACGCGCGATAGGCTGGGCGGCGCGGGCGTCTCGCTGCGCGATGCGATGGCGCGCGCTAACGCCGCCGCAGACGAGACCACGATCGTGCTCGAACCGGGCAAGATCTACCGGCTTGATCGCTGCGTCGCGCCTCAGGTTGCGGTGGACAACGATGCCAATGATCTCGTCTTCGTCGGTGATCGACGCCTCACGGTGGAGGGCAATGGGTCCACCATCGTTCAGACGTGTGACGGCGCGGGCGTGCTGTCGATCTTCGGAAACGGCTCGGTATCGCTGATCGGCACCACGATCGCAGGCGGTCGCGCAATGATTCACCCCGGCGGGGGCATCTATCTCGCTGGCACCGGTTCGCTCCGGCTGGAGCGTTCGTGGATCACCGACAATTTGTCGGTTGCGGCGGGCGGCGGAATAGCCGCTTTCGGCCCGGTTGTGCTACTGGAATCGACCGTCAGCAACAATCATTCGACCGAAGTGGGTGGCGGCATCATCGGCACCGACGATGTGACGTTGATCAGTTCCAGCATCTTCGACAATATCGCCGATCTCGCCATTGGCGCGGTCGGCAATCACAGCGGTCATCTGACGTTGATCTTCTCGACGATCGCCCACAACACTTTCCCCAACATCGCGGTCGGCTCGTTGAGTTCGCTCGGCTCGATCGTATCGGATTACATTCCGCCCGCGCCACACCCGGGCGGCGCGAGCGCGTTCGGCCCGCCACCCGGAGCACCTGCCGCTCCGCCGGGAGCACCTGCTGGTCCGCCGGGAGCACCTGCTGGTCCTCCCGGAGGCGCGGGTGGCCCGCCGTCGGGCGGCCCACCAATGGGTGGTTTCCCGCCGCCCAGTAACTGCAGCGTTGAACACCCGGTTCAGGCGCTCGGTGGCAATATCTCAACCGATAACAGTTGCGGGTTCGAAACCGTCGCCAGCTCCGTACCGCTCTCGCCGACGCGCAGTCGCGCGCCCGTAGTCATGGTGCCGAGCGTCGGTGGTACGCCGCCGCCGCGCCTGAGCGCGACCGCTTGCGCAGCGTATCGCAACGCCACTGATCAGGTCGGGCGACCGCGTTGGTCTGAAAGCGGTTGTACGATCGGCGCAGTTTCAGCCCCGCCTTGAGCTTATTGTAAGGCGTCATCATGTTGATAGCATAAAAGAATAATGGACGGGCTCTAAGGAAGGACCATGATAGGCTTGACGCTGAGTGAAGAACAACGCCTGCTACAAAAAACGGCAAGGGATTTTGCCGACAAAGAAATACGTCCGCTAGCCAGCCGCATCGCGCGGGACGAGAGTTTGCAGCGAGATTCCTGGCAGCACTGCAAAGGGATCTTTGATAAGGGCGCGGAACTGGGCTTCACAAGCCTGTTGTTGCCCGAATGCTATGGCGGTCTGGGTCTCGCCTGCATCGACAACGTCATTGTTTTGGAGGAATTGGGCGCAGCCGATGTGGGAATTGCGGCCGATTTCTTCAATCTGAACGCCACGATTCCTCTGCTAATACACGTCGGCGGCAGTGAAGTGCAGAAGGAAAAGTGGTTGCGCGGCTTCTGCGAAAGTCCGGCCATGTTGTCTGGTGCGCTTTCCGAACCCAATGTCGCGGGGTCAGAGCTTTTTTGCCCGTCGCCGGATCCTGCTCTAGGCATCAAGACGCAGGCGCGAAGGGATGGGGACGACTATGTGCTCTCCGGGTCCAAGTCCGCTTTCATTACCAACGCTGGTGTGGCCGAGTTGTACTTCATCATGGCGCGCACCGATCTGTCCAAACCGGTGATGCAAAGTACTTCGATATTTCTGGTGCCGGCAAACACCCCCGGTTTGACGGTCGGTTTAAAGACCGAACTGATCGGCTTGAAAACCAGCCACCATGCTGAGCTGTTTCTCGATGGAGTGCGGGTGCCGGCGGAGAATCGGATCGGCGGCGATGGGCAAGCCATGCCTATTTTTATGCAGGTACCGCAAATGGCAATCGGCTTGGCCGCGTGTTATGTCGGCTTGGCGCGTGCCGCTTACGATTACGCGCTGGCGTATGCGCTGGAGCGCAAGAGCTGGGGCCAGCCCATTGCGAGCCACCAGGCCGTCGCGTTGAAACTGGCTGACATGTATGCGGACGTCCAGGCGGCACGGCTGATGGTCTGGGATGCTGCGCTGGCGGCGGATAGCAACCCCATGGAAGCGTCATCGCTGAAAGGGCCTGCCGCCAAAACTCAAGCGGTGGACGCGGCCATTCGCAATGCTCAACGTGCTGTGGAAATTCTGGGCGGCTACGGCGTTACCCGTGAATATGAGGCTGGCCGCTATCTCAATGATGCGTGGGTGGGGTACGCCTGCGACTTCACGCGAGACATGCTGCGCATGGGAATGGCCCACGCTTTGCAGACAACTAAATAAAAAACTAACGCTCGTTGTACGTAGTTTGTTAGCACCATATTGGGCCACCTCGTACAGCAGAAAAGTGCAGCAGTTCGTGGAGATATCGTTATGTCCGTAGTCACGTCGGCCTCTTCGGCTTCGTCCGCCCCTTTGCGCTCGTGGTCGCGTCGCGACGCCTTGCGTCTCCGCCTGGGTACCGCTTGCCTGATCGGCGCAAGTATCGCCGAACTGTTGGGTGTTTTATTCCGCGGCCCGCTCGCGAGCCCCGGAGGTGCGCCGCTCTGGTTCGTGGCCGTTTCCAAATCGCCCACACTGCATTTGGGCTGGGGCCTGCTGCTCTCAAGTGCGATCGCGCAATGCTTCGCGTGGCTGGCCCTGTATCGGTGGCGTCGCGACTCGGTGGATGAAGGGTGGGCGTTTTGGGGCACGATCCTGGCGATCGGCTCCATCATCGTGTTCCTGCCGGTCGCTGGCGCACTTGGGTTTACCTCACAGGAGGCCGCCATCGCGCAAGAGGCAGGTCAAAACGGCGCGGTGGCGCTGGTGGCTGCGACCGCCGAAGGCCCCTTCGCGCGCATCTTCCTGCTGGTTTCAGTGCTCACCGGCATCATCGCAACCATAGCTTGGTCGCGAGTCCTGTGGCGGGTACCGCAGCTGGCGCGCTGGGTTGTGCCGCTGTACGTACTGCATACGGTGACGCAGAGCATTACCTCACCGATGTTCGCGCCATGGGGTTACCGACTTGAACGATTGGGTGCGGTCGCCATGCTGCTGGTTAGCGTAACAATAGCGATGAAAATTTGGCGGGACACGACCAGTGGACCCGGGCGCAGCTGAGCGCGCCTAGTGTACCGACCTCCTTTTTTGGCATCACTGCCCCTTCTGCGGCACCTGCACGAAAACTTCATCTTGCTTGATCAATCCGAGCTCGAAGCGCGCGCGTTCCTCGATGGCTTCGTAGCCGGTTTTGAGGTCGCGCACTTCGGCGTCCAGGCCGGCGTTGCGGGTTTCGAGTTTTTGATTGGCGTCGCGCTGGGAAGTGAGCTGGCGATCCACATCGGAAACCCGTAACCAGCCGCCCTTACCCAGCCATAGCGGGTACTGCAACAGCGCGATGAGGATGATGAGCGCGAGCGTGGGCCAGCGCATGGTTCAGGCTTTCACGGCGCCCGTTAAGCGTGGTGTAGAAAACCGCCACAGGCAACTCAAAACAAAGACAACAAAGACGCTAGATTCCCGCTGGCGCGGGAATGACGGGATGGCTGCGTCTTGGTCGTGTCTTCGCACTATTTGCGCAGATTGTAGAAGGCGTTGCGGCCAGGGTAGCTGACCGTTTCGCCGAGGTCTTCTTCGATACGCAGGAGTTGGTTGTATTTGGCGATGCGATCGGAGCGGGAGAGCGAACCCGTTTTGATTTGAAGCGCGTTGAGGCCCACAGCGATATCCGCAATAGTGCTGTCTTCGGTTTCGCCCGAACGATGCGAGATGACCGAGGTGTAACCGGAGCGCTTGGCGAGCTCGACGGCGGCGAAGGTTTCGGTGAGCGTGCCAATCTGGTTGATCTTGATGAGTATGGAATTGGCAACGCCTCGCGCGATACCTTCGCGCAGAATCTTGGTGTTGGTGACAAACAGATCGTCACCCACCAGTTGCACGCGTTTGCCGAGCTTGTCGGTGAGAATTTTCCAGCCATCCCAGTCGCCCTCGGCCATGCCGTCTTCGATGCTGATGATGGGGTATTTGTCGACGAGGGTGGCGTAGTAATCGGTCAATTGCGTGGACGTCAATTCCATGTTCTCGGAAGCCAGCTTGTACTTTCCATTGACGTAAAACTCTGAACTCGCGCAGTCGAGACCCAACACCACGTCATTGCCTGGCTCGTAGCCAGCCGCTTCTATGGCTTGCAGGATAAGGTTGATGGCTTCATCGTTGCCCGCAACGTTGGGCGCAAAACCCCCTTCATCGCCCACCGTAGTGGGGTAGCCTTTTTTGTCGACCAGTTTTTTCAGCGCGTGGAAAACTTCGGCGCCGCAGCGCAGCGCTTCACGGAAGCTTTGCGCGCCGACCGGGAGAATCATGAACTCCTGAATATCGAGATTGTTGTTGGCATGCGCGCCACCGTTGATGACGTTCATCATGGGCACCGGCATCTGCATCGGCCCCATGCCGCCGAAATAGCGGTAGAGCGGCAGACCGGCTTCTTCTGCCGCTGCCTTGGCCACCGCCATCGAAACCGCCAGCGTGGCATTGGCGCCTAAGCGCGATTTGTTGTCCGTGCCGTCGAGTTCGATCAAGGTTCTGTCGATAAAGGACTGCTCTTCGGCGTCCAGCCCGATGATGGCTTCGGAGATTTCTGTGTTAACGTTCTCGACCGCCTGCAGCACGCCTTTGCCGAGATAGCGACCGGCATCGCCATCGCGCAGCTCTATGGCTTCGCGCCATCCGGTGGAAGCGCCAGAAGGCACCGCCGCGCGGCCCATCACGCCGGATTCCAAAAGTACGTCGGCTTCAACAGTGGGATTGCCGCGAGAATCGAGTATCTCGCGAGCGACGACGTCAATAATAGCGCTCATGGTCTTCTTCCTTCAGTTCTAAGTGGCTATGAATATTTTGCCGCGGATTGCGCGCATAAACGCGGATTGAATACCGTCGTTTTTTGATCCGCACCTATCCGCGTGAATCTGCCTTCATCCGCGTTCAGAAGACTTATTCTTACAAACTAGTTTCCAAAAAACCGTGACGCTTCACCAGCGCATCGAGATCGCGCAGCGTTTCCAGCAGCTCCCGCATCTTACCCAAGGGCCAAGAATTCGGCCCGTCGGAGAGCGCCTTTGCCGGATTGGGATGCGTTTCCATGAACAGGCCCGCGACGCCTACCGCTACCGCCGCGCGCGCCAGCACCGGCACGAATTCACGCTGGCCGCCGCTAGTCGTGCCCTGCCCGCCCGGCAATTGCACCGAGTGGGTGGCGTCGAAGACGACCGGGCAACCGGTCTCGCGCATGATGGCGAGGCTGCGCATGTCGGAAACGAGGTTATTGTAGCCAAAGGAGACGCCGCGTTCGCAGACAAGAATCGTATCTGTATTTGCCTCCGCGCCGCCTACTTTTTCCCTTATTGCTTCCTTGGCCTTGGCCACCACCTGTTTCATGTCCTGCGGCGCAAGAAACTGGCCCTTCTTAATGTTGGCGGGCTTACCCGAAGTTGCGATCGCCTCGATGAAATCCGTCTGGCGGCACAGAAACGCGGGCGTTTGCAGCACGTCGACCACCGACGCGACGGCGGCGATGTCCTCGCGCTCATGCACGTCGGTCAGCACCGGTACGCCTATCTGCTTTTTCACCTCCGCCAAAATGTCCAGGCCCTGCTCCACGCCCATGCCGCGATACGACTTGCCCGAACTGCGGTTGGCTTTGTCGTAGGACGACTTAAAAATGAAGGGTATGCCTAGATCGGCGCAAATCTCCTTCAAGCTGCCTGCCGTATCCAGCGCTAACTGGCGCGATTCGAGCACGCAGGGGCCTGCGATCAGGAACAAGGGGTGGTCTATGCCTACCGAAAAATTATGTAGTTTCATCGCATCTGGTCACTTGCATTCATATCAAACCAATTGCGCCTCGGCCCAGGCCATCACCGTCTCGACGGATGCCTCCGCTTCAGATAACGAGACTGAAGGCGCCTCGACGCCAAGATAACGGAATTCAACCGCGTAAGGGCCAAGTCGAGCAACAAGGTTACGATCAATAGGTACAACCAGCGATTGATGGCTAGCCAGACCAAGGAGTTCAATCAAATCGTGGGTGCGCGGAAAGACAATGCTGTGGCATACCAAGACGGATTTCAAGGCCTTTTCCACCGTCTGCTGCGCGTGGAACAGCGTCGTCTCGATGGGGGCATCCGGCTCTCGACGCAAAATCCGAAAAGTAAGTCGATCACGTTGTGCAGCCGCGAGCAGCGCCCGCGCCTGTTCAATGTGCGGACTCATACAGTACTTTGCCTTCGCGGTCGGCCCAGTACGCTGGCGTAGTCCACCATTGCCGCCTTTGCTCGAAGTCAGCCTCCGAATAGAGCAACAAATCGACCCCAACTCCGAGCACGCCAACGGCATCCCGCAGGCGCACATACTCCCCGGTGTGATCAGGGATGTTCTTCTCAACGATCAAAATATCCAGGTCGGAATTCTCGTCCGCATCGCCACGTGCATACGATCCGAAAATAATCACCTTGGCCGGACAACGCGCAGCCGCGACCGCCCGGCAAACCGCATCGTTGATTGCCTGCTCGGTCAGCATCTAAGATGCCGCCTGCGCCAAGCGTGGCTCGTTCGAAGAAATTCCCGTTACCAATTCATGCCGCGCCATCGCCGCGCGCACGAAGGCGATGAAAAGCGGATGGCCGGCACGCGGCGTGGAGGTGAACTCCGGATGGAACTGGCAGCCGACGAACCAGGGATGCGCATGGGGGCCGTCTTGCGGCAGCTCAATCATTTCGCAGAGTTGATTGTCTTCGGATTGGCCGCTGACTTTAAGGCCAGCCTGGCGCAACTTGTCGAGATAAGTATTGTTGACTTCGTAGCGATGACGATGGCGTTCGACGATTTTTTCCGCGCCGTAAGCCTTGCGGGCGACTGAATCCGGCACCAGCATGCAGCTCTGGCCACCCAGGCGCATGCTGCCGCCGAGATCGGATTTGGCATCGCGCTTCTCGACGCGGCCCTCGCGGTCTATCCATTCGGTAATGAGCGCGATCACCGGATGTTCGGTGTCGCCGTCGAATTCTGTGCTATGGGCATCCGTCATGCCGGCAACATCCCGTGCAAATTCGATCACGGCGAGCTGCATGCCGAGACAGATACCCAGATACGGTACTTTGTTTTCGCGCGCGTAACGGATGGCGGCGATCTTTCCTTCGACGCCGCGTTTGCCGAAGCCGCCAGGCACGAGGATAGCGTCCATGTCGGTTAACACGCCGCAACCGTCGCGTTCCAATGATTCGGAATCGACATAGTGAACGTGAATTTTCGAGCGCGTGTGTATGCCAGCGTGGATGAGCGATTCAGTGAGCGACTTGTACGATTCGGTGAGATCGACGTACTTGCCCACGAAGGCGATGTCGACTTCATGCTCCGGGTGCTCCAGCGCGTCGACCAACTTCTTCCAGACCGAGAGATCGGCGGCACGGGCCAGAATATCCAGCTTGTGGCAGACGATCTCGTCTAGCATCTGATCGTGCAGCATGGCGGGAATTTTGTAGATGCTATCCGCATCAACTACGGAGATCACTGCTTCCGGAGCGACGTTGGTGAAGAGCGCGATCTTGCGGCGTTCCTCGTCGGGAATCGGTCGATCGGCGCGGCACAAGAGCACGTCCGGCTGTATACCGATCTCGCGCAGTTCCTTCACCGAGTGCTGCGTAGGCTTGGTCTTCAATTCGCCCGCCGCGATGATGTAAGGAACTAAGGTGAGGTGCATGAAACAGGTGTTACTTCGACCCTCTTCGATGCCCATCTGCCGGATAGCCTCAAGAAAGGGCAGCGATTCGATGTCACCCACTGTGCCACCAATCTCAACGATGGCCACATCCGCGCCCTGCGCGCCGGCTTTGAGGTAGAGCTTGATTTCGTCGGTGATATGCGGAATCACCTGCACCGTGCGACCGAGGTAATCGCCGCGCCGCTCTTTCTTGATGACGGATTCGTAAATCTGCCCGGTCGTGAAGTTGTTGCGTTTGCCCATCTTGGCGCGCGTGAAGCGCTCGTAGTGGCCCAGGTCGAGGTCCGTTTCGGCACCGTCCTCCGTCACAAATACTTCACCGTGTTGAAACGGACTCATGGTTCCCGGATCAACGTTGATGTAAGGATCGAGCTTGAGGTGGGTTACTTTGATGCCACGGGATTCGAGGATAGCGCCGAGCGAGGCGGCAGCGATGCCCTTGCCCAAAGAGGACACGACACCGCCTGTAACGAAGACATACTTGGTCATTTGCGAGGCAGATGCAGGAAAGCCAAATGATAGCCCAAAAGCACGCCTCACTCAAAATCAAGTCGCATGGAGACGTCGCATTGGGAAGTGCCGGAACAACGATGTCGCGCGACGCCGCCTGCATGCTTCGCGGTCAACGCATGGCGTGGCCGTCGCTACTGCGCCACGGCTGCGCCGACCGCCGCCCCACCAATCGTAAATGACGCAGTCGATGCGCCCACGGTCAGCCCCGCGCCTAGGGCGTCCGCCGCGATCATTGACACGCCGCTCAGGCCCAGGCCCCAACGCCGCACGGTCTTCCAACGCTGTTCGCGGGATTTCTCATCATCCTGCGCCTTGGACATGGTCGTGGCAGCCGCGCAGACTTCGCTGCGCAGCTTCTCAATGTTGCCCGTCAACTGATCAACATTCGTACGCTCGCGCAGGGCGCCGCGCAGCGCGCCTGAAACACCCATAATTTGAGATATGGCGTGTGGCGCGAGACCAGCCTTCAGCAGCGCCTGGGTTTCCTCAACGGCGAACGAATCAAGGAAAAAGACCAGATCATCAGCCAGCTGACGTTGATAGGCCGAATATTCACCCGAAGCCCGCGCAAGGTTGTTTATGTCCTTAACGAAATTCTCGTCCTTGCGCAACATCTCCAAAGTCTTGCAGACGCGAACCGCGATGCTGCTCGCATCTGCCGGCGACATTTTCATGGCTGATCGCTGGATGCGGAGTATCTCGTTGGTGGTCTCGTACAGATAGGCGTATTTCCCGGCACCAAACGCAGCCAGCGAGGTGCAGGCTAGAAGAGCGAAAGCTATCGTTTTGAAAAGTCGCATTGCCATCCTCCTTTAGAAACGTCGGAATTGAAGTCCAAGCCTCTCAGTGCTCACGCCCATTGAATTGCTTAACTTTCAATGCCGACAAATCCACCCCTTCCAGGCAGCGAACATTGATTGCCGCCATTTTCTCTCCCGACGGGGTGGGACCTTCTCCAAACGGATGAATGCCACATGACGGGCAAAAATGATGTTTTATGACGTGCTTATTGAACGTGTAAGTACTCATCTTTTCCGGCGGCGTGAGCAATGTCATTGCCTCCCTTGGAACGAACCACAGTAAAGAGCCTTTCCGTTGGCAGATAGAACAATTGCATGACGTGACTTCGGAAATTTCACCCTCAACCTCGAAGGCAATCTGGCCGCAATGGCAACTTCCTTGGTATTTCATCGGGTTTATTCCCTTGTCCACGTTTTATGTTCCGGCTTTGCGCTAAGGGACCTTCTGTAGTCGTTTGCGGTGAACTTGCCGTCAGTGATTTCATGGCCGCACGTCATAATATTTGAGGTTGTGTGTGAGTCAAGCGTTTATTGCTTCCGCCAGCAATCCAAGGATATCCGTCCATCCGGCTGTGTGCGCGGACCGGCTTGCTTCCGGCAGTCGTTCGTGGGTGATGACGACTTCGGTGGCCTCGCCGTCAGGGTGGAATTCGACGGTCACCAGCGAGTCGTTCTGCCCGGCGTGAGGGGAGTTCCAAGTGAAGACGAGACGACGCGGCGCATCGATCGTCTGGTAAATGCCCGTGTGACGGACCGGTCCCGAGGCGACGTGCATCACGATCTCAAACGCGCCGCCTTCTCGCGCGTCGACCGTGACGTCGGAGCGTTTGGGCGTCGCGCTGCAGGGGCGCATCCACTCGGCCAAAGAGCTTGGGTTCAGCCAGGCATCAAAAATCTGTTGCGCCGGCGCGGCGATCTTGCGTTTAACGGTAACGGTGGGAATGCTGGCTACTGCGGGCATTTGTGCTTTCCTTTCTTTGCGCTATTGCGCTGGTTGGTAACAAAAGTTTCAAGGGACGCCAGCCGATCTTCCCAAAACTGGCGGTAATACTCGATCCACTCGGACGCGTCGGCCATCGGCCCAGCGTTGAGCGTAAGGATGTGGTCGCGGCCTTGCACCGTGCGCCGCACAAGTTTCGCCCGCTCCAGCATCTTGATGTGCTTGGAAACCGCGTTGAGCGACACCGGAAAATCGCCGGCGATGTCGGTGACACGGGCATCGCCCAGGGCGAGGCGCGCCAGGATTGCTCGCCTCGTCGGGTCGGCCATGGCGCTGAAAGCGGCATCCAGGCGGGAGGCGGCTAGCGCGGATTTGGCAGGGGATTTATATTCAACCATAACGTTGAATATAAAAGATGAAAATGACTAAGTCAAGCCTTGTCAAAAAACAGTTACTTCAGGATTGCACGTCAAGGGCAGAAGAAACGATGATGCGTACACCGAACGTTTGACGAGCTCTGAAAGTTTTCATCGCCAGTCCCCACTTAACCAAGCGTGGCAGTCGCTGCACTTCAGATATAGTCACAGTTCGCGCTCATGCTAGGCCCACTTGAGCCATGGGAATATGCCCATCATGATAACTGTCCATCATCTCGAAACCTCGCGCTCACAACGCGTGCTATGGCTGCTGGAAGGGCTAAACGTAGCTTACGAAATTGTGCGCTACAAGCGCGATCCGAAAACCCGGCTGGCGCCGCCGGGACTGAAAGCCATCCATCCGCTCGGAAAATCACCTGTCATCACCGACGGCGATTTGACCGTGGCTGAATCAGGCGCAATTCTGGAATATCTAGTCGAGCGCTACGGCCAGAACGCCCAAGGCGATCTCTCCGGTTTGCAGCCGCAACCCGGTACCCAGGAACAATTGCAGTCGCGGTTCTGGATGCATTTTGCCGAAGGCTCGCTGATGAACTGGCTGGTCATGAAACTGGTGTTTATGACCATACCGAAACAGCCCATGCCCTTCTTCGTCCGACCCATTGCCCGGCAGCTCAGCGCCCAGGTACTGAAACACTTGGTCGATCCCAACGTGAGCAACGCCCTTGCCTTCATGGAAGCACATCTCACCCAGCATGCCTGGTTTGCGGGCGAGCAATTAAGCGTTGCCGATTTTCAGATGAGCTTCCCCGTCGAAGCCGCGCTGGCGCGCGGAGTCGATCCGCAGCGCTACCCGAAGCTAAGCGCCTATAAGGAAAAAATGGCAGCGCGGCCAGCCTACCAGCGGGCGCTGGAAAAAGGCGGCCCGGTCGTGATGTCGGCCTGACCAGTTTGCGAAGCTGAGAGTAGTTGGCCCAAGGCAAAGCGAACCGGCGACCCCTGGGGGCTGAATGGCTTCCGGTGGGCGTCAGTGTTGAGCGCCGGGAGGCCTCTGATTCCGACCATGCTGGACACGTTCGAAGCCAGACGTCGCGTTCCTGTTCATTTGTGCGCTTCGCGCCAGACCATTAGCGCCAGACCACCGGCAAGGACAAGGCCGAGCGCACTCCACCATACTGGGATGACAAATCCAACGACGGTAACTTGCCAGCCCGCGAATAGGCGCAGCAAGTGAACGATTGCCATCAATGAGAAGACAGCGACCGCGATCGAAGTGAAAGGCTTCAAGGTAACGTTCCTTCCTGACGCGCTAAGGCGGCGTCGGTTAGAGGCCAACAGAGGTAACCGGCGCTCCGTCGGACTTATCGGCGGAGCGCCCGTGTTGACCGCAAGTTTAGAGGCGAATACGTACAAACTCGCCTGCTTTGATTTTGCCAAGAACGTTAAGCAGCTTGGGTAGTAGCGGCTGCAAAGTTTCCTGACGATTGTTTTTTGCTACGAGTACGACAACTGGTATCGGCATTAATGCGTATTTCGCGCCAACGTGACCGATGATTTCGCCATAGCGTGACCGACGTTTCACGGAAGCGTGACCGCGATTTCGCGCTCATCGTGACCGATGGTCGGTGTGCTGTATGGATAGTTGAAGGTAGCCTCGCCGCTTTTT
>JBBQGH010000008.1:0-65719 GCA_038322845.1 Gammaproteobacteria bacterium | reverse complement strand
AAGCGGCGAGGCTACCTTCAACTATCCATACAGCACACCGACCATCGGTCACGATGAGCGCGAAATCGCGGTCACGCTTCCGTGAAACGTCGGTCACGCTATGGCGAAATCATCGGTCACGTTGGCGCGAAATACGCATCCAGGCCACCAAGGCCACCAGGCGCTCGAAGGTCGCCAGCCAACCCGAAGGGGCGAACGCCTGGCGCAAGGCGTAGACCACAGCGCGTATCACCGCGAAAGAAATCAGCAGCGGAACGGCGATGCTCAATAGATTGGTGTGATGCCATTGCTTCAAGATCAGGCGGGACAGCAGCACCAGGCCCAGCGCCACGAGCGGGAAGATCAAGCGATTCAAGCTGCCCCGACCAATGCGCCAGGTGCCCGCGTCCAAGCTGGGCCGATGCAGACGATGGCCGGCAAATCCGGCGATGCTCAAGCAGCCCAGCAAGACCGCGACTTGCCAGTAAATGTCCGGCTGTTGCAGGTCGCCCCAGAGCTCGAAGAGCTGATTGCTGAACTGGCCTGAAATCATTTCATCGTTCCAAAGTCAGTGCCTGCGCGTAAGGCACAGCCTCGGCGTGATGGCGCGTCCAGTTATCCAGATAGCTGCGCGCGATGGCGGCGTTGCCACGCAAGACGAGTACGTTTTCGGCATTCCTGGCATGCGCGGAATAAGTGAAATTGTAGGAGCCGGTCACCAGCACGCTGTTGGTCTCAAGTGGGTCTATGAGCAGAATTTTATTATGCGCCGCGGCATAACGCACTTCGAGTGCCACCGGGATACCCGCCTTCACCAGCACGGGAATCTGGCTGTTTTCTGCCTTCACCGTCTGTTCGCGGTCGGCCAGCACTTCCACCTTGACGCCGCGCGCATGCGCATCGACCAAGGCGCGGGCGAGGTTGCGACTGGTGAAGGAAAAGGCTTGCACGTAGATCGCCTTCTTCGCTTCGCGCAAGGCACGCAGTAGCGTGGCTTCTATGTCGTTCCAGGGGGAGAAGAGCGCTTCAATCGACCCGCGCGCCACCTGCTCACCCAAGCCGGCTTCGCGCGCCGGAACAGAGGTGCGCGAATCAAAGGCCTGCGCCGGCGAAATGCCGACGAGGCTGAAAAGGTAAATCAGCAGAACAGCGCGCAGGCTGTGATTCATGCTGTTGCCTCTACGTCCGCCACAGTCTTTACCTCCTCCAAGCTTTCTTGCTCCTCTTCGATGTCGTCACGCTCCGTGCCGCTCTCGCTCGCGGTGACTTTAGCCGGTATCACGGGCTTCTTCCGTTCCAGTGCCACGGCGTAGAAGCCGTCCGTACCGTGCAAATGCGGTGCCAGACGGAGTGTCTCGCCACAGGCCAAAGCGATGCCTTGCTGAGCGAGTATCTCCTGCGCGGAGAGGCGCACGAAGTCAGTGTGGGTGGCTAGAAAATTCGTGACGATGTCTTCATTCTCTTCGGGCAGGATGCTGCACGTGGCATAAACCAGACGCCCACCCGGCTTCACCAGGCGGGCTGCGCCATTGAGAATGTCGTGCTGCTTGCGCGCAAGTTCATCCACACCTTCGTTGGTCTGTCGCCATTTCAGATCAGGATTGCGCCGCAACGTGCCCAGCCCGCTACAGGGCGCATCCACCAGCACGCGATCCATCTTGCCCGCCAGCCGCTTGATGCGCTGATCGCGCTCATTGGCGATCACGACCGGATGCACGTTGGACAAGCCCGAGCGTGCCACGCGCGTGCGCAGACGTGCCAGGCGCTTGTCCGACACATCAAAGGCGTACAGCCGGCCGGTGTTGCGCATCAATGCGCCCAGCAACAGCGTCTTGCCACCCGCGCCGGCGCAAAAATCCGCCACCATCTCGCCGCGCTTGGGTTGCAGCAGATAGCCGAGCAACTGGCTGCCCTCATCCTGCACCTCGATCGCGCCGGACAGATAAAGCGCATGTTTTTGCAGCGCCGGCTTTTCTTTCAAGCGTATAGCGAGTGGCGAGTAGTTGCCGGCGCTGGCTTCTATCCCTTCGTCGGCGAGTTGCGTCAAAACGGCTACGCGCTCCGCCTTCCAGGAATTCACGCGCAAATCGAGCGGCGCGCTTTGATTGAGCCCTTGCGCCAGCGCCAGCATTTCTTCAGGCGCCATGTGCGCTAGCAAGCGCTCGGCGAGCCAGTCCGGAAAATCGGCCTGCTCAGCCAGCGTGAAACCGTCCGTGGTTTGCGCCTTAAGGCTGGAAAGCCAATTGCTCTCCTTGCCACTGACGAGTTCCGAAAGCTGACGCTGACTATTGCTGAATATCCGCAACAGCGCCGCCAGCACCAGACGACGCGGTGTAATGTCATTTTCGAGTAGGCGCTCCAAAAGCCGCTTGCGACGCAGGATCGCGAAGGCTGTTTCAGCGACGAAGGCGCGATCGTTTTGCCCGAGCGTACTGTGATTGCGAAAAAACCGGGATAGCACCGCATCCGCCGGCTGCTCGAACTTGAGCAGGTCGATGAGTGCGGTATTGGTGGCGTCTATAAGCTTGGGCGTGATGCGCATGGTGATTCCGTGTTGATCAGGGTTGGTTGAGACTAAATGAGGCTAGTGAGGCAAGTGAGGTGGGCGTTAAGAACCGCCGCGCAGTGTGACGATTTTGCCATCCATCTCGATTTCATCGGCATTCTGATCGTAGATATCACCACTGCGGTCGATAAAGCGGATGCGCACAGGGAGGTTGCGGTAATCCGGCGCCAGCCAGATCTCCGTGGTCTGCTCGCCCGGCATGGGCGGGGTGCGGTAATGCAAAGTACGCACCTCGCCAATGGGCATGGATATGGTTTCCCGACCGACCAGATCATAGGCGTAGCTGGCGAATTTTTTTCCGGTGGTGATCATTACTTCGAACCGCTGCTGCTTCTCCATGAGGCCGAACTGATAAATGTGGCTCAATAAATCCTGCGCACCGCTGACGTATGGCTCTTCGCGCCGCGTGGCACCCCCGTCGGTCAAGCTGACGCGCATGGCATCGCCATCGAAGCGTGCGCCCTCGGCGAGTTTGCCGTCGCGCTCGACGCGAAATTCTTGCGGGGCCAGGCCGGTGGGGCCGATGGCGCCAGTGCTCACCTGCACGATCTTGAGGGGTTTGAACCAGGATACCAGCCCGGTGGTCTCGGTCACTGTGCGTATTGAGTAGCGAGCATCGTCGTGTTCCCAGCTATGTACCGACAGGCCCAACATAAACCCCTTTTCGCCGCGCGTGACGATGTAGCGTATATGTCCCTGACGGGGCCAGGTGTTCTCCGGCTTAGGCGTAGCTTGCGGCGAGGTTGGCTCGGTGAGGGCTGGCTCCGTAACGACCGGTGCTGTCGATGTACCCGATGTTGCAGGCGCGACGGGTGGCTCTTGCGCGTGTGCCTGCGAATTTTCGCTGGGCGTTTTGGCGAGCAGTGTGGGCGTGGTCGGTTCAGGCCGCGCTTGCGAGTTTGGCTTGAGTTGCGGCTTCAGCTGCCGCCTGAGCTGCGGCTTTAGTTCCGGCTTGGGCAGTGGCTGGTGCGGCGGAACCAGATGCGCTTCCAGCAGCCTCACTGTGTCTTTCTCATCGCTCTCGAAAGGCAGGTGCCAGGCGGGGCTGCTCACCGCCAACACGTGTGCCAAGAGCGAGAGGGAGAGGGCGCCGAGCAGGCGACGATCCGGCATAGCGTGGTTCTCAAACCGGCGCGAGCGAAGGCGCGTGCAGATGGGTCTCGATACGTTGCTCGCCGTCTAGCACCACGCGCCCCGCCTCGCAGAAGCGCAGGCGCCCTTCGAGAAACCAGCGTACTGCGAGCGGGTAGATGACATGCTCCTCGGCCAATACACGCGCAGCCAGACTCTGCTCGGTATCATCGGCGTACACCGGCACGGCAGCCTGAACGATGATGGGGCCGCCATCCAGTGCAGGCGTGACGAAATGCGCCGTGCAGCCATGCAGTTTTACGCCCGCGGCCAAGGCCTGGCGATGCGTGTGCATGCCCCGAAAGGCCGGCAGAAGTGAAGGGTGAATGTTCATCAGACGCCCCTCAAAACGCCGCACGAAATCGTCACTCAAGATGCGCATGAAGCCAGCCAGCACGACAAGACTGGGTTGATGTCGCTCAATCTCCGCGGCCAATGCCGCGTCGAACAACTCGCGCGAGGCATACATGGCATGCTCGATGATGGCGGGTTCGATACCGTGACGACGCGCAACGTCCAGACCCACCGCATCCGCACGGCTGCTGATAACGGCCGCCACGCGGCAAGGCAAGCTCGCTTCGAGCAAGGCTTGCAGGTTGCTGCCGCGCGCAGAGATCAGGATGACGATACTTTTCATACTCAACTCAAAACTTCACAGGGAGAAATAAGGCCGTCGCAACATTCTGGATGACCTTCACGACCGTGCGATTGGTTTTGTCGGCAATGATCTTGGACAGCACGTCCAGGCTGCCGATCTGCTTGCCGAACTCGCGCTCGAAAGTAAGGTTGCGCACGGCGCCGTTCATTTCATTGGAAAGCAAGAACAATTCGCCGTCGGCGGCGCGGGCGTTGGATAATTTCCAAACCGCGATTTCGATGTTGCGCGCGGCGTTATGGAGCGCTTGCGCATCGAGATCGTCCAGCACAAAAAATTCAGTCTTGTCGTTGAAGGCTGTCTGCAGCATGCCACCCAAGCCGGCAATATAGGCGAGCACGCGGTCGCCCTGGTAGTCCTCACGAAAAGCCAGGTGGATAGCCTCTGTGCCGCGCCGGGCTTGGAGTTCCTCGAACTTCCATTCGTGATGGCCTTCGAAAATGCGCGCCACCGCCGCATCCAGACTAGGCTGGTTGCTCTTCTTCCACTCGCGGGGGTTGCGCCGGTAGAGTTTTTCGGTGAGGCGCTTAAGACTCGCGAAAATTTCGCGCTGATGGGCCTCGGCGACGCGGTCGATATCGCTTTTCGCGATCTGCGTCGGGTCGAAACCGGCATCGCTGGCGCGCTTGCCCGGCGCTGTTGCGCCACTCCCACCCCGGCTCGCGCAAGCCGTCAACAGCAAAAAACACATCAAGCAGATCAGCCGTTTCGACATGTCCCATCATAGCCCAGCTTAAAGCCAGCGGCTAAGCACAACTAAGCACGCCGATGCTTGATATAGCCTATCAACGCCGGCAAAAAAGACACGGCGACGATGATGGTAATTACGACGGAGAGATTGCTTTTGACGCCGGGTAGATTGCCGAACCAGTAGCCGGGCAAGGTCAACGACGCTACCCATAGCACGCCACCTGCGACGTTGAAAGCCTGAAAGCGTGCATAAGCCATTTGGCCGATCCCGGCAACGAAGGGAGCGAAGGTGCGAACGATGGGCAGAAAGCGCGTCAGCACCAGCATTTTGCCACCGTGGCGCTCATACAAGGTATGGGCTTTGACCAAGGCGTTCCGATTAAAAAAACGTGAGCCTTCCCACTGAAATACCTTGGGGCCGAGGTAACGACCTATCGCGTAATTTACGCTGTTGCCGAGGATAGCGGCAGCCATAAAGGTGAGAGTCAGAATCGTAATGTCCATCCCGCCTGTGCCAGCGAGCGCCCCCGCCACAAACAGCAAGGAATCGCCCGGCAGGAAGGGCACCACCACCAAGCCCGTCTCGCAGAAGACGATCAGGAAAAGAATCACGTAAATCCAGACGCCATAATTCGCCAGCAAAGCCGCCAGATAGTGGTCGAGGTGAACGACTATGTCCCACAGCAGAGCGAGGATTTCCATGAGCGTCGGAGGCGAAAAAAGGCCAGAGTATAATTCATCACGCTGCCATGCCCGTCATCAAACCGCTTCCCGATCTCCTCATCAGCCAAATCGCCGCCGGCGAAGTGGTGGAACGACCCGCGTCGGTTCTCAAGGAATTGCTGGAAAACAGTCTGGATGCCGGGGCACGCGACATCGGCGTGCAGTTGATGGAAGGCGGTGTGCGGCAGATACGCGTGGCCGACGATGGCTGCGGCATTGCGCGCGACGAGCTGCCCCTGGCTTTGGTGCGCCATGCCACAAGCAAGATCACCTCCCTGGAAGATTTGGAGCACGTTAACTCGCTGGGTTTTCGCGGCGAAGCACTCGCCGCTATCAGCTCAGTGGCACGGGTGGCCATCACCAGCCGCCTGCGTGAGGCGACTCATGCGTTTCGTATCGACGCGGCTGATCTAGCCATTACGCCTGCCGCGCTGGGTGGCGGCAGCGTCATCGAAGTCGCCGACATTTATTTCAATACGCCGGCACGACGCAAATTTCTCAAGACCGAGCAAACTGAATACGGCCATTGCGAAGAAGTGTTTCGCCGCGTCGCGCTCGCCTCGCCCAACGTGGCCTTTCAGTTGCAGCATAACGGGCGTGTGACACATCGTCTGCCCGCCAGCGATCTTGCTCGCCGCGTGAAGGAACTGTTGGGCGATGAGTTCGCGACCCAGGCGCGCGACATCGACGTTGCTGCCGGCGCGCTGCGCCTCTCGGGTTATGCCGCGCTGCCCGCCTATTCGCGTGCCAGTCGCGACGCGCAATATTTTTTCGTGAACGGCCGCTTCGTGCGCGACAAACTGTTGTCGCACGCGGTACGCGCAGCCTACGCCGACATCCTGCATGGCAGCCGGCATCCGGCTTATGCGCTCTTCCTCGAGATCGATCCTTACGGCGTCGACGTCAACGTTCATCCTGCCAAAATCGAAGTGCGCTTCCGCGATGGCCGCGCCATCCATCAGTTTGTCTTCCACGCGCTGCAACGTGCGCTGGCCACGCCGCTGGGGCAGACCAGCGCGACCGATCCTGCGGATTCCATGAACGACGGTGACGCGCCCAACATAAACTCGAATACACCCTGGCAGCAGTCCAGCTACACGCATCAGCACACACTCAACGTCGAGCAACCTGTCGCGGCGTATATCGATTTCGTGCGGCAAGCGCTCAGCCCCGAGGCCGGCCAAGCATCAGGCAACGCGCCGCCGCTAGGCTATGCGGTAGCGCAACTGCATGGTGTCTATGTGCTCGCGCAGAACGCCGTCGGCCTGGTGCTGATCGACATGCATGCCGCGCATGAACGCATCCTTTATGAAAAGCTCAAGCTCGCCCTCGACGGACGCGACGCCGCCGCGCAGCAGTTGCTCATCCCAGCCTTACTCTCCGCTGACAACGCCGAGTTGGCCGCGGCACAAGAACACGCCGCGACACTCGCACGCCTCGGCTTCGACCTCGCACCCGCTGGCCCACGCGAGCTGATCGTGCGCGCCGTGCCGGCATTGCTGGCGCACGCCAAAGTGCCCGATTTGATCCGTGCCCTACTCGCCGATCTGGAAAAATTCGGCGCCAGCCGCGCCGCCACCGAGCATCGCAACGAACTGCTCGCCACCATGGCATGCCACGGCGCAGTGCGCGCGCACCGCAACCTGACCCTGCCAGAAATGAACGCCCTGTTGCGCCAAATGGAAGCCACCGACCGCGCCGACCAATGCAATCACGGCCGACCCACCTGGACGCAACTTTCCATGACCGATCTCGACCGGTTGTTTCTCAGAGGCCGGTGAAATGACGGTTTCGTGTTTCGGGTTCCGGGTTAAAACCGTGACGCGCGTATCAACTCGAAACCCGCAACCCGAAACGCGAAACCCTCATGCTCCCACCCGCCATCCTCCTCATGGGCCCCACCGCCAGCGGCAAAACTGCGGTGGCACTGGAGTTGGCGACACGCTTGCCGGTCGAAATCGTCAGCGTCGACTCCGCGCAGGTGTACCACGACATGAACATCGGCACCGCCAAGCCCAACCCTGCCACGCTGGCGAAGTACCCGCATCACCTCATCGACCTCATTAGTCCGGAAGAGTCCTATTCGGCCGCGCGCTTCTGCGCCGACGCCTTGCGCGTCACGGCCGACATCACCGCGCGCGGCCGCATCCCGTTGCTCGTCGGCGGCACCATGCTGTACTTCAAGGCGCTACGTGAGGGCCTCTCCGATCTACCGGACGCCGATGTCGAACTGCGCCGCAAAATCGACGCCGAAGCCGCAGAGCACGGCTGGCCTGCCCTGCATGCCGCACTCGCGGCGCTTGATCCCGCCACGGCAGCACGCCTCAAACCCAATGACGCACAACGCATCCAGCGCGCACTCGAAGTCGTTCGCCTCACCGGGGCGCCGCTGGCCACAAGCTATGCAATCAAAAGCCAGGCCACGCCTCCCTATCGCTTCATTTCGCTCGGCCTCATGCCCGGCGACCGCGCCGTACTACACGAACGCATCGCCCAGCGCTTCGACGACATGCTAGCCACCGGCCTGATCGATGAAGTCACTGCCTTGCGCACCAGGTACAAGCTCCATGCGAACCTGCCGTCCATGCGCTGCGTCGGTTATCGGCAGGTGTGGGAATACCTCGAAGGCCATCACGACCGCACTGCACTACGCGAGAAAGGCATCGCCGCCACGCGCCAACTCGCCAAGCGCCAGATGACCTGGCTGCGCGGTATGCATGATGTGCCGCAATTGGATTGCCTCGCGGCCGACTTGGCCCGGCGCGTACTAGCCGTGATCGAGCGGGAAGTCGCTTAGGGGACTTCACACGCCCACGTCGCAGAAACAACGCCGAGCGGAAACGTACACCGAAACACGGGGCCGCGTTTCAAGGCTGAACCTGCCCCACCTCAGACGTAACTTGCACCGTGCCCAAAGAAGGCGCCTTTTTCATGAGAAGAGCCATGTCTCGCGCCCTCTTGTCTTCGACCGTAATCTTGTGGCCACCGCGCTCGCTCAGGTGCAGATTCAACTGCCCAATATAAGTGGCCCGCCCCGGTTTAACGGTGAAGCGGTAATTGAAGGCTTCCTGTGGACTGTGCTCGATTCCTCCAAACGGGTTCGGCTCTCTCACCGACCACGTATAGAACTCGTAACCTCCGGCCGGTAAAGATACTGCCGCTAGGCGCCCCTGTGCACGCCCAGCGTCAATGACGTCTAGAGGTTCATTGAAGTTGGGTTCTTTGATGAGGACATTCCAAACAGTGTCCCGGTCCCTCTGCCAGCTCTGCACCCCTCTCGCATGCTGTTTTACCGAGTCGAAATAAGGCTTTTCTACCGCCGGCTTCTCGTCTAAGTTCTCGTCCAAGGCGGGCACTTCCCTGATTCGGTATTCGAAGCTGGAGACCTTGTCCAGTTCCTTGCCTGACAGGCTCAATGAAACGATGATGAGACCCTCTTGAGATTTCGCGTCCAGGGTGTAACCGGGGGGCAAATCGTGGCTTGCCGCACAGCCGAAAAGGCACAGGGCGAATAAGGCCGGAATTAGATTACGGCTGAAGGCGATGTCGCCTTTCGTCGCTTTGGCTCGGACGATAACGGGTTTTTCGTCACGGTTACGTCCAACAAGCAACACGGACAGCAATGCATTATTCATCATGCTTCAAACCCCAAATCAAGTGAGCGTCTATGAGCAGCCCGTAATAGGCTTTCAGGGCTGCGACTTGCGTTTGCAAGGCGCTGTTCAATGCAGCGGTCGTCTGGCGACGCGTCAGCAGCAGCGCTTGCAGTTCCGCTTCGCCGAGCCCATACGCTCGTTGCATTAGATCGGCGTTCTCCTGCATCGCCACGGCGCCTTCGTTGGCGATTTGCAGGCTCTCATAGGCGCCACGCGCGGTCGCAACCGCACTGGCAATCTCGGTTTCAAGCTGACGCCTTGCGACTTCAAGTTCATGACACGACACTTCCACCGCCGCGTTCGCCTTGGCGCTGCGCGAATCACGCCCTCCTCCGGGGATTGGAATGCTGATCATGACGCCGGAAATACGTTCCCGACCATCCAACTCAGAGGCTGTGTAGAGGCCTATGGTTGGATCAGGAATTTTATCTGCGCGCGCCCGTTCGGCCTGGGCTTGAGCGGTCCGCGTCTGTGTCTGCGCAATTTTTAGTTGATTGCTTTCGGCCAGAATGCGATCCCGCCAAGTCACCGCGTTATCCTCGATAGGCAAAGGCATGGGCAAAGCCCGCATCGGCCGCGCTATCCCTATCCCGGGAAAGTGCGTCGATAACCGCGACCAAGCCACCGAAGCTTGCGTCTTCGCGTCATTGTCCAAACGCCTTTGCTCAGCCAGCTCGGCACTGGCGATGCTCAAGTCCAATTTCGAGGCATCGCCAGCGCGGACACGCTTTTCCACCACGCTGAGGTTCGCCTGGGCGGACTGAAGACTTTTCGCGGACAACTCACGAGCACGTTCCGCCGCCAGACTATCTACCCACGCTGCCATCAACTCACGAGCGGCTTCCTGCAAGGCTGCGCCATATCGCGCCTGGGACTCTTCGACGGTAGCCTTGCCAAGGTTGCGGTCGGCAGCCGCTTTGCCGGGAAGCCGGATGGTCCGTTCCAGGCTTGCAGACCACTCTTTTCGTTTCCCCGTAGAACTATCGTCGGGCCCGTAGTCTTGAACCCGGCGCTGTCCCGTAGCCTTTACGGTCCATTCATAGGGCGAATTATCGAGGATGCCCGACTCTTGCAACGCTACATCCAGCGCCGCGCGGGCGGCGGCGACAGCGGGGTCCTGTTCGAGTAGAGGGCGGGCAACTTCGGTCGGCAAAAGGCCCGGCGGGCTCATTGGGCTCATTGGGCTCGCCGGCTGCACAGCAGCGACGGTCAGTAGAAAAATGAGGGGCAACCGTATCATCATGCGATCTCTCCCGCTTCGACGACCGTCGTCACCCAATAGCGCAGGCCGGTGCCGGCGAATTGCTGACGAATATTTTCGAGCAAGGTCGCTTTTTCGGTCGCGGCGAAAATTACTTGGACTTCCGTGGCGCGAGCGCGACCCTGCACTTGCTCGGTCTGGCTGAGTTTCCCAACGGCCAGGCCGTGTGCAGCGGTAGGCGTGCTGGTGAAGACCGTGGCGTGGGGAGACATGAGGAGAAGATCAAGCAGCTTCTCCTCAATCGCCGGAGGGCAAAGCAGTGTTAAGCAAAGTTCAGACATGGGAAACCTCTTGTTTCGGGAATGCGAAGCGCAAATACAGAATCGGCAGCAGCATCAAGGTCAATGCTGTGGCAGTGATCAGGCCCCCGATGACGACTATGGCAAGCGGCCGCTGGATTTCCGAACCCGGCCCCGACGCAAACAACAGCGGTATCAATCCAAACGCCGTAATTGAGGCGGTCATCATGACCGGGCGCAAGCGTCGTTTCGCGCCTTGCACGACGACTTCGCTTAACTTCATGCCTTCGCTGTGCAGTTGGTTGAAATAGCTGACCAACACCACACCGTTCAACACCGCGATGCCTAGCAACGCAATAAAGCCTACCGACGCGGGTACCGACAAATACTCGCCAGTGACCCACAGGGCAACGATGCCGCCGACCAAGGCAAACGGAATATTGCTCAGAATCAGCAAGGCTTGACGGACTGAGCGGAAGGTCGAAAAAAGTATGACAAAAATAAGCCCCAGCGCGACCGGAATAACGATGCTTAACCGGGCGGATGCACGCTGCTGGTTTTCAAATTGACCACCCCACGTAATGCGATAGCCGGTAGGTAGGGGCAAGTCTTTTGCCACAAGCGCCTTGGCTTCTTCGACGAAACCCACCAGATCCCTACCGCCTACATTGGCGATCACCACGCTATAGCGGCTGCCCATCTCGCGATCGATCTTTACCGGCCCTGCGGCGCGTTCCAGTTTTGCGACGCTGGTCAGGGGAACCGTGCTGCCTTCCTTGGTGGTGATGCGTATCGCGCCAAACTCTGCCGGAGACATACGAACCACCTCAGTGCCGCGCAACACGATAGGCGTGCGCCGGTTGCCCTCAATGACGACGCCCGCGCGTTGTCCTTCGATCTGGGTGCGAAGCGCGTCCTGAATCTCTTCGACACTCAGGCCCAGACGGCCGGCCTGCAAACGGTCAACCGTCACGCGCAAATATTGAACGCCATCGTTCTGAACGGTGTAAACATCCTGATTGCCCGGGACGGTTTTGAGGAGCGCTTCGACTTGGCTCGCGTAGGTGTTGAGTTGGTCGAGGTCGGGGCCAAAAATCTTCACCGCCAGATCGCCACGCACACCAATAATCATTTCAGACACGCGCATTTCGATGGGTTGAGTGAAGCTGTATTTGATGCCGGGCATCGGGTCAAGCACTTTGCGCACCTCGTCCATCAGCGCTTCCTTGCTCTTCATGCGCCATTCGCTTTGCGGCTTCAACAACAGATAGGTGTCGGTTTGATTAAGCCCCATAGGGTCGAGTCCGATTTCGTCAGCGCCGGCTCGAGCAACGGTGCCTTGCACCTCAGGGATAGCCTGCATGAGCGCTTGGTGAATCTTCAGATCGAGCGCGGCGCTTTGTTCCAGGCTGATCGAGGGCAGCTTCTCGATACCGACGATGAGATCGCCTTCGTCCATCGTGGGCATGAAAGTCTTGCCCACCTGGGTATAAATGAGAGCGGCCGCCAGCAACAGCACCCCCGCCCCCGCCGCCATCACCCGCTGCCTGCGTAAACCCCAGGCAAGCGCCGGTTCGTAAAGTGCCAACAGCTTGCGCGGCAACCAGGGGTCTTCGTGCTTGACCTCGCGTAACAGGTACGACGCGAGTACTGGAATGGCTGTTAGCGACAAGACCAAGGAGCCCGCCAGCGCGAATACTATCGTCAGTGCTACTGGTACGAAAAACTTCCCTTCGAGACCCTGCAAGGTAAGCAGCGGCAGAAACACCGTAATGATGATCAATATTCCGGCTGTGACCGGAACGGCAACCTCTCGCACCGCGCGATACACCGTATGCAGGCGCGGCAGCTTACCGGCGGTGTGGTCAGTCGCCAAATGCTGCACGATGTTCTCGACCACTACCACGGCCGCATCGACGAGCATGCCGATGGCGATGGCCAAGCCGCCCAGGCTCATCAGGTTCGCCGACATGCCAAAGCCACGCATGAGTATGAAGGTGATCAACGCTGCCAGCGGGAGCACCAGGGCAACGGTAAGCGCAGCGCGAATATTCCCCAGGAACAGTACAAGCAGCACGACAACCAGTACGGTCGCCTCAAGTAGCGCTGCCGACACCGTACCCACTGCCTTGGAGACGAGAGAAGCGCGATCATAGAAAGTGTCGATGCGTACGCCCGGCGGCAAAGTAGGCTGAAGTTCATCCAGTTTCTTGCGGACGCCTTCGACGACCTTTTGCGCGTTAGCGCCGGCCAGTCCCAATACCAGTCCCTCGACGGCCTCGCCCTTGCCGCTTTGCGTCACCACACCGTAGCGTGTCACCGTGCCGATTTTTACTTCAGCCAGATTGCCTATCCGCACCGGCGTGCCGTCCTTCATCGTCACTACAATCGCACGCAGATCGTCCAGGCTGGTAATACTTCCTTCCGTGCGCACCAGTAGCACTTCTTCGCCTTCGCCGAGCCGGCCGGCACCGTCGTTACGGTTGTTGGCGGCAATGGCTTCCTTAAGCTGTGTCATGGTCACGCCGCTGGCGGCCATCTTGATCTGATCAGGCACGACCTCGAAGGCGCGGACCACACCACCCAGCGCATTCACGTCAGCGACGCCGGGTACGGTGCGCAGCACCGGCCGGATAACCCAGTCAAGCAGACTGCGCCGCTCGGCCAGCGACAGCGCCTCGCCCTCGACGGTAAACATGAACATTTCCCCCAAGGGGGTAGTGATCGGCGCCATGCCGCCTGTGATGCCTGCCGGAAGGCTCTCCGTCAGCCCGCCCAGGCGTTCACTGACCTGCTGACGCGCCCAATAGATGTCGGTTCCATCCTCGAAATCGATGGTCACATCCACCAGCCCGTACTTGGTGACCGAACGCAGTATTTTTGTTTTCGGAATACCGAGCATTTCCACTTCGATGGGCACGGCAATGCGGCTCTCAACTTCCTCTGGCGTCATACCGGGCGCCTTCATGATGATTTTGACCTGCGTGCTCGAGACATCAGGAAACGCGTCGATAGGCAAGCCCAGATACGCGTACCATCCCGCCCCGGCGACAATCAGCGTCGCCAGCAGGACAAACAAGCGCTGCGATAAAGAGAACTGAACAAGGCGGGATAGCATTAGTTGCTCTCTTTCGGATCGAGCCAGGCGCCCTTTAGAGCCACCACACCGGTGACAGCGATTTGCTCGCCGGCTTTAAGCGGCCCTTGCATGCGTACGCGCTGCCCGGCACTGGCCGTGACCTTCACTGCCCTGACTTCAAAGCCGTCCGCGCTACGGACAAACACATAAGCCTGATTGCCTTCATGAACTACTGCGCCCAATGGCACGTCCCAGCTGCCTTGCACGGCCGCGACAGGCAACTCAACCGTTACAAACTCTCCCGGGCTTATCTCGCCGCTCTTGCCATCGACGGCTGCGCGCAGTGCTACCGTCTGACTGCCGGAAGAGACTGTCGGACTGGCGCTTAAGATGCGTGCCGTCACATCCCGACCCAGTACTTTGACTTTCGTTCCAGCTTGCAAATTTCGGCTCTCCGCTATCGAAAGCTGAATATCCAGCCAAAGCGTATCGGTTTGAGTCACATGCAATAACGCAGTCGCGGCCTCAACTCGCTGGCCGGGTTTGACCGTAATCTCTGTCACGATTCCGGCCTGCGTGGCGGACAGCGTGATGCTGTCCTGTGGCTTACCGGAAGCCGCGATGCGCTCTATCGTCGCGGATGGCATACCACTTAAACGCAGCGCCGCCTTGGCTTGGTGTAGCGCGGCCTCGCCCTCCATCAAAGCTGCGTGGGCTTCCTGCACCCGGCGTTGCGGGATGATGCCCTCGTCGAATAATTCCTGTTCGCGCTTTGCTGCTTGTCGTGCCAGCGTGGCGCGGGCGGTGGCCTGCAACAACTGCAATTGCAATTGGCCAAGTTCGGGGCTGGCGATACGTACCAGCGGCGTGCCTGAACGCACGACTTGGTTCTGCTGTACCAGCAATTGCGCTATCAGACCGGCCACCGGGGAGCTGATAATCTGCTCGGCCTTTGGCGGCACGATGACCTGAGCAGGAAAACTCGCCGTGATCGAGTCCGTTCCGCTCTGCAAACCCATCGTTTGAATACCCAATGCCTGCATCTGGCTGTTTGGAACGGTGAACCTGACGGCCCGATCAGCCGCCTGAACGCTCGCCGTAAAGGGGTAGGTGACGGCGATGGCGCATGCGTACAGATAGAAACCTAGATGCCATTTTTTCATTATCAACCTCAAATGAGTGCCTGCTGGCGCATCCAACCTAAGCGCGCGCTTCAACAAAATCTGGGAAACGAAAATCTGTTGAGTGATAAAAATTCTCAACGAGCAAGTTGGGTTGCGGCAAGGCGCGATTGACGCCCTTCACTCCGTCAAAGGGTGAAAGTTCAAACGCGGGTGTTGCAGGGAGTTAAAGGGTACTAAGGACGTCCCGCCGGCTCAGGAGAGCGCGGCTTTGGGTGGACGATCGTAGCTGACTTGCGGTGCCGAAATGAAGGCACTGGCCGGGAGGCCAATCAACGGGTTGCTACCCTCAAGTAATACCACATCAACGACGTTGGCCAAAAGCGTAGCGAAACCCGGATGCACATGGGCATGGTGGTGATCACTGCCTGCTGGAGTCTGGTCCGCGCCATCAGGATCGGCAGGCGGGACGTGCGTGTGGCCATCACTGTGATCGTGGCTGTGGTGACCAAAATGAACGGTATGGCTCTGCGTGTGCTCCAGTGCGTCGCAAACACCCACGACCGCCGCATAAGCGGCGTTAAGCGACAACAGGAACGCGAGAAGGAAGGTAAGGCAGAGACGCATGGCGAAGGAGTCTATCAGGAAGTCTTTTTTCAGGGAGAGTACTCCGACTCAGCGCCCGCAGTCGGCGCAGAAGAACCAAGACGTCGGTATCAACAGGTAGTCTGTCGCTCATCCCCTTTTTACTCACCACGGCAAGATACACCTCAAGCGCTTCTGAATGGCAATCCGGCGCGCTGTGGCGAATGTCCTCAAGCCTTATGGGAGTCCAGCCGTAGTTCATGCGATAACCCCAGCCCGGAGCACGCACTTGAAAGCCGCAGCAGAACCCCCCGACAGCGAAGAACTCGATGCACCGCTACCTGGCCTGCTAGCCAGACTGAAGGCGATGCCAGGCGCCAGCCTAGTTGCGCTACGCCATATCCCGCAGCGCATCGCAGCGCGCTTACAGCGGGCACCGGTTGAGGACGACAAAGAAACGGCAGAGACGGGCAAAGCGTCTAGAGCCGAAGAAAGCGAAGCCCTAGAGGAAGAGGGCCTGCCCGCCCGACTGAAGGCCCAGCTGCGCGCGAGCATCTTGGCGACGCTACGCCTCAAGCAGCACCTCCTAGCGCGTTTTCAGCGCGCGCCAGCAGAGTTGGAAGAAGAATCGGTCGTAGCGCGTACAACAACCCGCAGCGAAGTAAACGAAGCTGCTAAAGAGGACGCTACCGCACCGCGCATCCCCAGACGCACCCTGCTGATTTATACCCTCGTGCTAGTGGTCGGCGTAGCAGCGGGGGGCGGAGGCGGCGCCTACTACGCCTACCACTATCTGTCAGACCAGCTATCGAAACAAAAGGCCGAGGTTGTACGTCAGCGCGACGAGCTGGCAACCCAGGCGAAATCCGTGACAATCGCCAAGCAAAAGTTCGTAGCGCAGCAAGCCAAGCGCATCGACGCGGAAAAACGCCTGGCGCTCATGCAGGCCGACCGCGAAAACCCGCTAGCGAGCCCGGGCGGACCTGAAAACCAAGGTTCTGCGCACGGCGCAGCCGAGTCGCGCACAGGCAATTGCCAGTTGCACAGTGGCAACGTCGGCGCATCGCTCAAAGACTGCATCGCTGATTTCAATCGCAAGTAGGTAAGGACGCGACCGCCAGCGTCTCGCCCCACAGACCCGGCAGCAAATCGGCTAAATTTTGCGTGGGGCCGCTGGTCCAGCAGCGCGCGGTGCCGGGCCCATCGCCCTCCGCAAGCAAACCGAGCTCTGCCAGTCGCCGCGCGAGCTGACGCGACACTGCGGCGCTGGTTTCGATCAGCGCGACTTCCTCGCCCACCAGTTCGCGCAATAGCGGCGTAAGAAACGGATAGTGGGTACAACCCAGCACCAGCGTATCGGCACCTTGATCAATAAGCGGCTGCACGAAACCTGCCAAGAGCGCCCGGGTTTTTTCGCTGGTCAATTCGCCGCGCTCCACCTGCTCCACCAGGCCCGGGCAAGGCTGCACGATGACGGTGGCGTTGGAACCGTAGCGCGCCGCCAGCTGCGCAAACTTGGCGCTCTCCAATGTGCCGCTGGTGGCCAGCACGCCGATGACGCCAGAACGTGTGGCCGCCACAGCCGGCTTGACGGCCGGCTCAACACCGACGATGGGTAAATTGAATTTCTCGCGTAAGCGGGTGATCGCCGCGGCGGTCGCCGTGTTGCAAGCGACTATCAATGCTTTGGCGCCGGCATCAACCAGAAATTGGGCGAGAGCGAGCGAACGCGCTGCGATGAATTCCGCTGATTTGTTGCCGTAGGGTGCGTGGCCGCAATCGGCCACGTAATGCAAGTGCTCGGCGGGAAGATCGGTGCGTATGCGGCGTAAGACGGAAAGGCCGCCCACGCCCGAGTCGAAAACGCCGATGGGGCGTTGCGGCAATCAGGCCTCCGCCTGCGCTACCTTAGTTACCTTTGCCGGCGCAGCATCTATCGATTTTTCTTCGTGCCGCTCACGCGCGAGCAAACTATAAACAGTCGGCACCACAAACAGCGTGAGCAAAGTACCCAGCAGCAAGCCACCGACTATGACCCAGCCGATCTGCTGGCGCGATTCGGCGCCTGCGCCGCTGGCGAAGGCCAGTGGCAAGGCCCCCAGCACCATCGCACCGGTGGTCATCAGTATGGGCCTCAGACGCAGGCTAGCGGCTTCGATCAACGCCTCGCCCACCGCCTTGCCTTGCTCGCGCAATTGATTGGTGAACTCAACGATGAGGATGCCGTGTTTAGTAATGAGGCCCACCAGCGTTACCAAGCCAATCTGGCTATACACGTTGAGCGTGCCGCCGGAGAGCCAGAGCGCCAACAAGGCCCCAGTCATGGAAAGCGGCACTGTTAACATAATGACAAACGGATCGCGGAAGCTCTCGAACTGTGCTGCCAGCACCAGGTATATAAAGGCCAGCGCCAGACCAAAAGTCAGCGCTAGACTCGACGTTGATGCCTTGAATTCGCGCGTTTGGCCGGCGTAATCGGTGGCGTAACCGGGCGGCAAGGTGCGCTGCGCCACGTCGTCGAGATAAGTGATCGCATCGCCCATGGCATAGCCGGGGGCCAGGCTCGCTTTGATGGTGACAGCGCGGCGCTGGCCAAAGTGATTGAGTTCGCGTGGCGCTACCGTCTCGTCGACCGTCACCAGATTCGAGAGTGGGATCATGCGCTCGTCCTTGCCACGCACGTAGAGTTCGCTAATGTCGTCCGGCGTGACGCGGTCCTTGTCAGCGGTTTGCACGATGACGTCATACTGATCGGCGTCGCGCTTGAAGCGCGTCACCTTGCGCCCTCCCAGCATGGTTTCCAAGGTGCTGCCGATGGTCCCCACTTCCACGCCGGTGTCCGAAGCCTTCTCGCGGTCGACCAGCACGGAAAGCTCCGGCTTGTTCAACTTGAGGTCGGTATCGACATTTTGGAAGTTTGGATTCTTGGCGATTTCCGTCAGCATCTGCTCGGTGAGCTTTTGCAACTCTTGATACGAAGCCGACGTGACGATCACAAAATTAATAGGCTGATCGCGCGGACTCTGGCCGAGCGATGCCGGCGCGATAGGAAAGGCCAGCACACCGGGAATGCCGAAGAATTGCGGCTGTAAATCCTTGACAATTTTTTGCGCCGAACGCTTGCGCTCGGACCAGTCCTTAAGCCCGACGAAAGCCAGGCCCTGAGACACCGTCGGGTTGCCCGCGACGACGAAGAACACCTCAGCCTCAGGTGTCTTGGTGAGCAACTTTTCCATCTGCAAAGCGTATTTGCGCGTGTAGTCCAGCGTGGCGCCTTCGGGCGCGACGAAGATACCCAGTATCACGCCGCGATCTTCCGTCGGCGCGAGTTCCGACTTCAGTACATTCAACATCAGCGCGCTGGTGCCGGCCACGACCACAAAGACCAACATGACTATGGCGCGGCGTTGCAGGGTGATGGCGAGCAGACGTTTGTAGCCGGTGGTGAGGCGCTCTAACGCAGCTTCCACCCACAGATAAAACTTGCCATGGCTAGTTTCATGTTTGAGTAACAAGGAGCACATCATCGGCGAGAGCGTGAGTGCCACAAAGCCCGACACCAGCACCGCACCGGCCAGTGTCAGCGCGAATTCGATGAAAAGCTTGCCAGTGCGCCCGGTCATGAAGGCCACCGGTGCATAGACGGCGGCGAGCGTCATGGTCATCGCTACCACCGCAAAAGCGATCTCCCGCGAGCCTTGCAGCGCGGCTTGCATGCGCGGCATGCCGTTCTCAATATGGCGATAAATGTTTTCCAGCACAACGATGGAGTCATCCACCACGAGGCCGATGGCCAGCACCAAGGCCAGCAGCGTCAGGGTGTTGATGGTGAAACCCATTAGCAGCATCAGCGCAAGCGCGCCGATCAACGAGACCGGAATAGTCACCAGTGGAATTAAGGTCGCGCGCGGAGAGCGGAGGAAAAGGAAAATGATAAGCGCCACCAACACGACGGCCTCAAAAATCGTTCTGTACACGGCCTCTATAGAACGGTCGATAAAGACCGTCGAATCGTAGGCGATGTCGACCTTCATGCCCTCCGGCACTTCACTGACGATGTGCGGCAGTTCGGCGCGCAAAGCTTTGGAAAGGTCCAACGGATTGGCCGTCGCCTGCTTGATGACGCCCAGGGCCACCGCGCTCTTGCCGTTAAAGCGCACAGCCGAGCGTTCCTCGGCGGCACCGACTTCAACGCGGCCGAGGTCGCCGATTTTCACCGGATAACCCTTCACCTGGCGCACCACGATGTCGGAGAACTCGGCCGGCGTATTCAGGTCGGTGCGCGATACCACCGAGAATTCGCGCTCTCGACTTTCTATGCGGCCCGCCGGCACTTCGACGTTTTGGCGGCGCAAAGCGTCTTCCACATCTTGCGTAGTGAGACCGTAGCCGGCTAAGCGGCTCGGATCGAGCCAGATGCGCATGGCAAATCTACGCTCGCCGAAGACGCGCACATCAGCCGCACCCGGCAATGTTAACAAGCGTGGTTTGACAATACGGCTGGCGAAGTCGCTTACTTCCAGTTGCGAATGGCGGTCGCTGGAGAATGCCAACCAGATAACCGGGTTGGCATCAGCCTCGACCTTGGCGATGACGGGCTCGTCGATGCCCTGCGGCAAACGGTTGCGCACGCGCGCCACACGATCGCGCACATCGGAGGCGGCCGAATCGGGATTGCGCTCCAGCTTGAAGCGCACGGTAATCTGACTGTTTTCCTGACGACTGATGGATGACAAGACATCCACGCCCTCTATACCGGCGAGTGAATCCTCCAGCGGCTTGGTGATCTGCGACTCAATGATCTCCGCCGACGCTCCTTTGTAGTTAGTCTCGACGTTAACCACGGGCTCGTCGATCTTCGGATATTCACGCACCGACAAACGCGTGTAGGAAACCAGGCCCAGCAACATCACCACGAGACTCATTACCGTGGCAAAAACAGGACGACGGATGCAAATTTCAGGAAGGTTCATAAGACTTTGGCACGGATGTCATGAATGAGCGCCGCTGAGCGCGGATCAACGCAATCCATAGTGGCCCTGCTCACTTTGCCTTCTCCGCTGCGACCACATTGACTGCCGCGCCTTCGCGCAACTTGATCTGGCCGGCGGTGACGACCTGCTCACCCTCCTTCAAACCCTCGACGATTTCTACCGTGCCTTCGCGACGTTGGCCGAGTTTTACCTTGACGCGCGTGGCTTTGCCGTCGACCACCTTGAACACATAATTGTCGGAGCCGGAGGGCACTAATGCCTCTTCCGGTACTGCCAGCCCGTGCCGCTCGCCCGCGAAGGCCAGACGCACACGCACGAACATGCCAGGACGCAGCTTGAGGTCAGGGTTGGGCAAGCGTGCGCGCAGCGAAATGGCGCGACCCGCCGCATCCAGCATCGGATCGATGGCGTCCACCGTGCCTTTGAAAGTTTGATCCCGCATGGCGTCGGTCGTCACTTCGATGGTCTGGCCCTTTTGCAGTCGGGAGAAGAGGTTTTCCGGCAGGCGGAAATCCACTTTCAACGCGCTAATATCTTCGATGTTGATGAGTTCCTGGCCTTCCTTGACGTAGTCGCCCGGGCTCACATTGCGTATGCCGACGACGCCGGCGAAAGGCGCGCGGATCTGTGTCTTGCCTAATTTGGCCTGGGCCAGCGCGACGGCCGCATCCTGTACTTTCAGCGTAGCCGCCGATTCGTCGCGAGCGCGTTCGCTAATAAATTTTTTCTGGAACAGCTCGTCGTTGCGTTTGAAGTTGGCCTGCGCCAGCGCGCGGTTCGCTGCGGCTTGCTGCAACTCCGCCCTCTGGGTCGACGCGTCCAGCGCCACCAGCACCATACCCTTGGCCGCGGCCCGGCCTTCGCGCAATTGAATGGTGGCGATGCGGCCGGCGACTTCCGGTCGCAGTGTCACCGACTCGTTGGATTTGAGCGAGCCGACGGCGGCAACATCATCCTGAAAGGTCGCCATAGCAACCTTCACGGCCTCCACGCCTATGACGCTATTTCTGCCCCCACCCTCGCGCCCTCCACCCTCCCTGCCGCCGCTGCGACCTCCACCACCGTCGCGGCTGACCCCGTTGCCTGAGCCGGGACGGGCGCTCCCTGCGGCGGAAGGCGATGCGTCGGCATGGCTGGCGCGATTAGCGTAATAGGCATAGGCACCCAGCCCCAGCAAGGCGATAGCGACAATGGCGAGGACGCCGTAGCGTTTCCGGTTCAACAACTCATTCGGCATTTCGGTCCGCTTCTTCGCTGTCCGCTCCGTACAGCGCGAACGCCGAGGGATGGGACGAGCAGGATTAGAGATAGTGGATGGAGGAAGGAAAACGACATTGATGACCAGGCGGTCAGTTACAGCGGCGATTTTAACCGACTCAGCATCGCTTTGGAATAAAAAAAGCGGGCGAGCCGCCTTTTTTGCTACGAATTGTAAAACGCGTAATTAAGAAAACGGCTAGCTGACGGTGGTTTGCGGCTGGCCGGCGGCGCGTGTTTCGATGCGGCCGATAGACCACACCGTTTCACCAGCGACACGCAACAAGGCCGTCGCCTGCACTTCGTGTTCGGGCGCAACTATCATCACCATCCCGACCCCGCAGTTGAAGACACGGTGCATTTCTTCCTCAGCAACGCCGCCCTCGCGTTGCAACCAATCGAACAATGGGGGGCGCTGCCAAGCGCTTTTTTTCAATGCGGCAGTCAAGTTCTCGGCGAGGATGCGTGGCACGTTATCGAGAAGCCCGCCGCCCGTGATGTGGGCCAAGCCCTTAACCGGCAGCGCTTGCATGAGCGCCAGTAGCGGCTTGACGTAGATACGCGTCGGTGCCATGACGACGTCCGCCAGTGGGCGCCCGTGAAAATCCGCCGTCATATCCGGCTGGGCGCGCTCGATGATTTTGCGTAATAGCGAGTAGCCGTTGGAGTGCGCGCCGCTGGACGCCAGCCCCAGCACCACGTCGCCCGGGCGGATAGTCTTGCCATCGATGATTCTTGATTTTTCGACAGCGCCCACCGCAAAGCCAGCGAGATCATATTCACCCGCCGGATACATGCCCGGCATCTCGGCCGTTTCGCCGCCGATCAATGCACAGCCGGCCAGCTCACAGCCTTTCGCGATGCCCTGGATCACGCTGGCGGCGGTCTCCACGTCAAGCTTGCCGCAGGCGAAGTAATCCAGAAAGAATAGCGGCTCCGCACCCTGCACGAGTATGTCGTTTACGCTCATAGCCACCAGATCGATGCCCACGGTGTCGTGCCGATTCAATTGGAAGGCCAGCTTCAGTTTGGTGCCGACGCCGTCGGTGCCGGAAACCAGCACCGGCTCGCGAAACTTTTTTGAGACTTCAAAAAGCGCGCCAAAGCCGCCGATGCCGCCCAACACTTCGGGTCGCATGGTGCGCTTGGCGAAAGGCTTGATGCGCTCGACGAGGCTATCGCCGGCATCGATGTCGACGCCGGCATCACGATAGGAAAGAGGGCCCGTAGGCGCGCTGGGTATGGAGCTCAAGTTGGGTGTCCGCTTCATGATAGAGTAGCCGCTTCGCACGGGATGGGCGCTCAAAGCCTCGCACCCCTCTCGCCGCTTCTTACGAACACTGCGGCTCGACGAAGAATTGACTGGCGATTTTTTACAGCCAAATTTACCGCCAAATTCTACGGCCGAATTTTACCGCATCCCCCGCGCGCGCGCCGAGCCTCGAATCTAACCGCTATGCAGCAACAACTGACGCTCGACATCCGCCCCGAGCAACATCCGACTCTCGATAACTTCTTTGGCGCCGCCAACATCGAACTACTGGCGCGCTTGCGCGCGCTGGCCCAGCCTAGAAACTTCGATGCTATTTATCTATGGGGGCCCTCCGGCGCGGGTCGCACGCATCTCTTGCGCGCCACGTTCGCCGCCGCCGACGCTGCGCACCGCCGCACGGTCTTCATCACTGCCAAGAATGCCGGTGTTGAACTGCCCGCCCCACCCGGTGGCTTGCTGGTGGTGGATGATGTTGACCAGCTCGACGCCAACGCACAGATCGCGCTGTTTCGCGCCTTCAACGCGGCGCGCTTGGCGGGCCTGGCCTTACTCATGAGCGGCAATGCGCCACCCCGCGAGCTGAGCCTGCGCGAAGACTTGCGCACCCGCATCGGCAGCGCTCTGGTGTTCGGCGTCAAACCATTGAGCGATGAAGACCGCGCTGCCGCACTAAAAAGCCACGCCCTGCAACGCGGCATGAAGGTCGACGACGATCTCATCAACTATTTGTTACGCCACACGCCGCGCGACCTGCCCGTCCTGATGGCCGTGCTCGACGCCCTCGATCGCGTCTCGCTAGAACGCAAGCGCCCTATCACGCTGCCGCTGCTGCGGGAAGTATTGCAAAGCCTGGAAAACCCCTCTGACGCGGATTTACGCGGATAAGCGCGGATCAAGTGCAAAACAGAATCTGCTTTCTCCGCGACAATTCACGCTCTTAATCCACGCTTTTGTATCCGCGCCCATCCGTGTCAATCCGCGTCAATCCGCGTACAAAACTTCTATGAACCTCGTCCTCTTCGATCTCGACAACACCCTCCTTGCGGGCGACTCAGATTTTGAGTGGGGGCAATATCTCATTTCGCACGGCGTGCTAGACCGCGAGGTTTATGAGGCGCGCAACCTGGCGTTTTTCGAGCACTACAAGGCCGGTACGCTGGACATCCACGCCTTTCTCGATTTTCAGTTAAAACCGCTGTCACGCCACTCGCGCGCCGAGTTGAATGCCTGGCATGCCGATTTCATGGCGACACGTATCCTGCCCATCATCACCGCCCCGGCGCGCGCTTTGGTGGACCGTCATCGCGAGGCAGGGGCGCTCCTCGCCATCGTTACCGCCACCAATAGTTTTGTCACCAAACCCATTGCCCGTGAGTTCGGCGTGACGCATTTACTCGCCACCGAGCCGGAAGAAGTGAACGGCGCTTTCACCGGCAATGTTAGCGGCACACCGTGCTTTCGCGAGGGCAAGGTGACACGCGTCATCGAGTGGCTAGCGGCGCAAGGTCGCCGCCTCGAAGATTACGCGCAGAGCTATTTCTACAGTGATTCGCTCAACGACCTGCCACTGCTCGCCTATGTGAGCAACCCCGTCGCAGTCGATCCGGACGCCACGCTAGCCCAACATGCCCGCACCGCCGGCTGGCCCGTCATCAGTCTTAGGAATCCTTAAAAGGGCCCTATAGCCGGGCCTGAGCGCGATCTCCGGTATCATTGCGCCCTTCCCCGCAGTCGTTCGATCGCATGCTTCGCAAGTTCATACGCCGCGTTTTTAGCAAAGCCATCCTCGCGCCAGCCCCTGGCCACGCGCCGGCCTTGATTCCGGTGGCGCGCCACGGCGTCCATCGTGAAGGCATTTCACCCGCCGCACGCCATACCGTGCAACGCCTGCAGGAAAGCGGCCATCAGGCCTATGTGGTGGGTGGCGCCGTGCGCGATCTCATCGCCGGCATTAAACCCAAGGATTTCGACGTCGCCACCGACGCCACGCCCGAACAGGTGCGTGGCATCTTCCGTCGCTCGCGCATCATCGGCCGGCGCTTTCGCATCGTGCATGTGATGAGTGGCTCTGAGACTATCGAAGTCTCCACCTTCCGCACCGCCGATACGGAATCCGCCACCGACGAACACGGGCGCGTCTTGCGCGACAACGTTTTCGGCAACATGCAAGAAGATGCGGCGCGGCGCGACTTCACCGTCAACGCGCTCTACTACAACCCCGCCGACGAGACCATCCTCGACTACCACCACGGTGTTGCCGATTTGCAGCAAAAAACCTTGCGCATGATCGGCGATGCGAAGCAGCGTTATCGCGAAGACCCAATCCGCATGCTGCGCGCTGTGCGCATGGCGTCCAAGCTGGGCCTCACCATAGACCCGGCGGCGCGCGCGCCTATCCGTGAAATGGCGGACTTGCTGCAAAACGTGCCGGCGGCACGGCTCTTCGACGAAATGCTCAAACTGCTGCTCTCCGGCCACGCTGTGGAATGTCTCAAGCAATTGCGCGAAGAGGGCTTGCACGACGGCCTTTTACCCATGCTCGACGTCATCATGGAACAGCCGCTCGGCGAGCGCTTTGTCTGGCTCTCGCTCACCAACACCGACGAACGCGTACAAGCCGGCAAGCCCGTATCACCCGGCTTTCTCTTCGCCACCCTGCTCTGGCATGAAGTGCTCTCGGCCTGGGGCTCGCGCAAGCTCGCCGGCGAACATGCCATGCCCGCGCTACACGCCACGATGGACGAAGTGCTGGACACACAGGCCGAAAAGCTCGCCATCACCCGCCGCATCGCCGGTGACATCAAGGAAATCTGGGCACTGCAGCCGCGCTTTGAAAATCGCGCCGGCCGCCGGCCCTTGCGCCTCTTGGAGCAACCGCGTTTCAAAGCCGGCTTCGATTTTCTGCTGCTGCGCGCCGCCAGCGGCGAAGTGGCGCAAGAACTGGGCGATTGGTGGCAGCGCTTTTTTGATGCCGATGACGAAGAACGGCTCGCCCTCCTCACGCCGGAAAAAAAACCAGCGCGGCGACGTCGCCCACGCAAGGCCGTAGCCGGCGAAGAAAGCCCAAGCGAGGCCGGTGACCCAGTCGTCGATCCATGAGTAAGCCCGCATGGCGGCGTTGAGCACACCGGTGCGCGCCTTTGTGGCGCTCGGCGCCAACCTGAATAATCCGCAAGAGACGGTGGCCGCCGCCATAGTCAGCCTGCGCTCCCTGCCGCAATCCCAATTGCTCGCTGCGTCTTCACTCTATCGCAGCGCACCGGTGGGCTTGAAGAACCAGCCGGATTTCATCAACGCCGTCGTCGCGCTCGATACCACACTGACCGCGCGCGCCCTGCTCGACGAACTCTTCGCCATCGAAGCGCGTTTCGGCCGCCGCCGCGATTATCGTCATGCGCCGCGCACGCTGGACCTCGATCTCTTGCTCTACGGTGACGCCGTCAGTACCGATCCACAGCTCACCATCCCGCACCCACGCATGCACGAACGTGCCTTCGTGCTCATGCCCCTGGTCGAAATCGCCCCGGATTGCGTAATTCCCTACTACGGCCGCGCCGAAGACCTATTGGCGCAATGCCACGACCAGCGCCTAGCCAAGCTTGCACACTGATGTTCTCCAAGATTCCCGTCACTTTCCAGGCCGCGCTGCGCATGCTGGGCGCGGTGTATTTCATTTTCCGATCGTAGTCGTAGGGTGGGCAGCTTTGCTGCCCACGCGGACAGATACGGTTCGCAATTGCGTGGGCAGCAAAGCTGCCCACCCTACGACAACACTCCGTCGTTAAAAGCTTTCCCCGTTTCTTCGCTATGATGCGCGTAATCCCATTGTGAGATTCAGATCATGAGTTATCTCAGCGAACCGAGCCAACGTCCAGTCACCCTCAACGAGTTGGCGCGCATGCATGCCGAGGGCGAAAAAATAGCCGTGCTCACCTGCTACGACGCCAGCTTCGCCGCGCTGCTGGCGCGTTGCGGCGTGGATGTGTTGCTGGTCGGCGATTCGCTCGGCAACGTGCTGCAAGGCCACACCTCGACCCTGCCGGTGACGCTGGAGCAGATGGCCTATCACACCGCCTGCGTGGCGCGCGGGCTCGGCGGCCAGTCTCGACCCTTCCTCATCACCGACATGCCTTTTGGCTCCTACCAGGAAAGCCCGGCGCAAGCCATGCGAAACGCCGTGCAACTCATGGCGGCGGGCGCGCAGATGGTCAAGCTCGAAGGCGGCGAGTTCATGGCCGAGACCGTGGGTTTTCTCGTCGAGCGCGGCGTGCCGGTCTGCGCGCATATCGGCCTCACGCCGCAATCGGTGCATCAACTCGGCGGCTACCGCGTGCAAGGCAAGACCGAAGAAGGCGCCGCGCAAATGAAACGCGACGCCATCGCCCTGGAACAAGCCGGCGCCGCCTTGGTCGTCCTCGAAATGGTCCCCGCCCCGCTCGCCACCGACATCACCCGCAGCCTCATCACCATGGCCACCATAGGCATCGGCGCGGGGCGCGAAACCAACGGCCAGGTGCTGGTGCTGCACGACATGCTCGGCGTCTACCCCGGTAAGAAAGCCCGCTTCGTGAAGAACTTCATGATAGGCGCGGCGAGTATTGATGATGCCGTGAAGGCTTATGTCGCTGCGGTGAAGGATGGCTCATTCCCGACAGCGGAACAGAGCTACTAGATAGTCGACGTACGCATTAGGCGCCTATGACCGAAGTCACTCTAGGGTGGAAGCACGTCGCAATGGGGTTTGAAGGCGAGCCGGGATCGCTTGGCGGTCTCAATCCTTGGCAACTGAAGTGGCACTCGCTAGCGGAGCCTCAAATCACAGTAGCCCACCCAAGTTACACGCAGGAGCGACACCTAATGTGGATCTACGAGCTTCACGCTGAAGGCACAATCGTCAAGTTCGCGGCCGGAGAATTCTCAAATGGTTTCTGGGGTTTCTATGTGCCGGCTTAAAAGCGCGTGCCTTTGTGCTACACGCAACGAGGCTCCTAACCCTTTCATCGAAGCGACAGTCTACAGCCAACTACGCTGAGCTAAGGCTGCGCTTCATATCAAACGTTTATGCAAATCCACAACACCATTCCCAGCCTGCGCGCCGCGCTGAAAAACGCCGGCCGCGTTGTTTTTGTACCCACCATGGGCAATCTGCATGAGGGGCATATCGCGCTGATGCGCCAGGCACAGCAGCATGGCGATTGCGTGGTATCGAGCATCTTTGTGAATCGTTTGCAGTTCGGACCTAAGGATGATTTCGACAAATATCCGCGCACCTTCGAGGCGGATTGCGCCAAGCTGGCCACGGCCGGTGTGGCGCATCTGCTCGCACCCGACGAAGGCGAGATGTATCCGCAGCCGCAGTCCTTTCACGTCACGCCCGATGCCGCGCAGGCGGACATCCTCGAAGGCGAATTCCGCCCGGGCTTCTTCCGCGGCGTGGCCACGGTGGTGATGAAACTCTTCGGCATTGTGCAGCCGCAGGCGGCGCTGTTCGGCAAGAAGGACTATCAGCAGCTCATGGTCATCCGCAACATGGTGCGGGAATTCGCGCTGCCGATCGAGATCTTAGCGGGCGAAACCGTGCGGGCCGAAGATGGCCTGGCTTTATCATCGCGCAACGGCTATCTCTCAGCGACGGAAAGAGCTGAGGCACCTCGGCTGTATGGCGCACTGCAGAGCATTCGCGAGGCCATACAGGCCGGAGAACGGGATTACACGCGGCTTGAGGCTCAGGCCATGGCGGAACTCCGCGCCCATGGCTGGTGTCCACAGTATATTGCTGTGCGGAAACAAGTTGATTTACAATGCGCTGCCGCTCACGATTTCGGATTGGTGGTTCTGGGCGCGGCACTCCTAGGGAGCACGCGCCTGATCGACAACCTGGAAGTTTAGGGCTTCACCCTGCGCTCAGGCCGGTGAAGCACCAGCAGCGCACGTTGTGGAAGAGGATTCCACATCTACGCCAGCCAACTTGTGAGTGAAGGAGCAAGACCATGCAACGGATGATGCTTAAATCCAAGCTACACCGCGTCACCGTGACGCAGTCCGAGTTGCACTACGAGGGCTCCTGCGCCATAGACGAAGACCTGCTCGATGCGGCCGACATCGCCGAGTATCAGCAGATCGATATCTACAACATCAACAACGGCGAACGCTTTACCACCTATGCCATCCGCGCCGAACGCGGCAGCGGCACGATCTCGGTGAACGGCGCCGCCGCTCGCAAGGCATCGCCTGGCGACTTACTTATTATCGCGACCTACGCCATGTACAACGAAATCGAACTCACCAAGTTCGAGCCAGAGCTGGTGTATGTCGACTCGCACAACCGCATCGTCAACCAGCGCCACAAGATCCCGGTGCAGATGGCCTCATAAGGCACACGCAGTAAAACAAAAAAGCCCGCAGTCGCGGGCTTTTTTCTGCGCTGCATTTTTCGTAGGGTGGGCAGCGAAGCTCCCAACGTCTTTCAATTCGACCCATCGCCGCGTGGGCAGCAAAGCTGCCCACCCTACCGGGCTATCGGGCCTGCGCCACTCGACGCAACAGCACTATCGTGGCCGCGAACAAAAGCGCAGCCACCAGGTTGTGCGCCACCACCAGCCAGAGGCCAAGACCCGAACGCACCGAAGCTAAGCCCAGCACGATTTCCACCAGCAACAGCGCCGGCACCGCTATGCCGAGCATGCCGGCACGCGCCGCTACGCGCAGCGAGGCCACGCCCAGGACCAGCGCGCTAGTCAGCGCCAAGGCACGGTGCAGCATGTGCAAGGCAACGCCGCCGGCCTCTCCCGCACCAAGCGGCCGCCCCGCAAAATCACGCAACGGATTGAACGCGTAGCCCCAATCTGCGGACGGCCACCAGACACCGCCGCAGTTCGTCAGCGTGGTGCACGCCAGCCCGGCGAAATCCGCGCTGATGAGCGCCCCCAGCACAATTTCCGCCAGCAGCAGCACCGCGCCCAAGCGCAACCAGCCCAATCGGTGCGAGGTCGTTGCGGCTGGGGAAGCGGCATCGTTAGCAGCATCGCTGGCGGCGACTACATACAAGCGCCACACCAGCGCCAGCATGGCGAAGCCACCGAGTAGATTCATCAACACCACCACCGGCAGCGTCGCCGAGCCGACAAACCAGCCCAGCAGCGAGAGGCCCAGCATGATGATGAGCAGCAGATTGGCCAACTGCCCTTCCCTGCGCAACGCCGGTCGGCTGCGCCAGCACAGCCACACCATAGCGATGGTGATGAGCAACGCCACCGTCGCCGCAATGCGATGCACCAGACGCACGCCTTCGACGCCGAGTACCGTGCCGGCCATCGAGGTAACGCCGGGATGACCGTAGCAGGCCGGCCAGTCGGCGCAGCCCAGACCCGCCCCGGAGAGCCGCATCCAGGCACTGGCGACGACCACGACCAACAACAGCAGGCCGCAGATCAGTGCCAATCGCTGCACCGTCCGGCGCCTGACGTCGATGGGCTGAATAGAGGGTGTCGGCGTACTCATGCGCTGCCGTAACCGGACGACACGCGCAGCTCATGATTCGCCCACAGTACGATGCCGAACAGCAGCATAGCGCCGCCCTGGTGCGCGGCGCCCAGCACCACCGGCACGGCGTACAGCAGCGTGGTGATCCCCAGCGTGATCTGTACTGCCAGCGCGGCCAACAGCGTATGTGCGGCTAGGCGCGCGCGCGGACTGGCCGGCGAATGCAAGAGGCACAGCCAGAACCACGGCGCCAGCAAGGCCAACAGCCAGGCGCCGAGCCGGTGATCGAATTGCACGGTGGCCATATTGTTGAAGAAATTGAGATACCACGGTTCGATCATGAAGATCTCCGGTGGTATGACATGGCCATCCATGAGCGGAAAGGTGTTGTAAGCCTTGCCGGCGCGAATGCCGGCGACAAAGCCCCCCGTCACCACCATGTAGAACACCAACAGCGCCAGCCACGCCCCCACACGCTGGGCGCGACGCAATGCTTCGTTGGAAAAATAGCGACCGCGCCTGACCAGCAAACCCAAGGCCACCCAAATCATGGCGGTGAAAATCAGAAAGGCCAGCGCAAGATGGGCGGTGAGGCGGTATTGGCTGACGCGCGGGTCATCCACTAGCCCGCTCTTGACCATGTACCAGCCCATCGCGCCTTGCAACGCACCCAGCACGAAGATACCGAACAGCCGCGGACCAAGCGTGCCGCGTATTTTTCGGCGCAGCAAAAAATAAATGTAAGGCAGCAGAAACACCATGCCGATGCTGCGCCCAAGCACGCGATGGGCGTACTCCCACCAGAAAATGCCCTTGAATTCGTCCAGGGCCATGCTGTGGTTGACCAACTTAAACTCCGGCGTCTGCTGGTACTTGAGAAATACCTCCTGCCAGGCTTCCGGCGAAATGGGCGGCAGCGCACCGACCAGCGGCTGCCACTCGACGATGGATAAGCCCGAATGGGTCAGACGCGTTACGCCACCGACAACCAGCGTTGCGAAAACCATCGCAGCGCAAATGAAGAGCCAGATAGCCACTTGGCGGCGAGCGGGGAAATCCATGGTACGGTTCCGGTGAGGCGCGTGAGGCGTAGATCAAAAAATCGCAGGCCGGATTATATGCGACAACATGCCGCACTGCCGCATGCAAGCCCGTGTCCTTTATGCTATTTCTTAACTTGGATCAAACAACGGAGGCTGCGGACCAGGTAACTTTCGGGGCGTCAAATCGCAGACGTTTGTCCTTTTCAATTACACGGCTTACTAGGTGGAGGCTTAAATGGCAGACAACCAAGACAATGAACGTATCCCTGTTATGCAGCAGGTGCTCGACAATCCCTTCCTGCTGCTGTTTCTGGGCATCACCATTCCGACGGTGCTCTATGTGCTTTGGGGCGTGATGGAAGTGGCGACCATCCCCGTCGCCCGCTAGTAGTCAGTCGCCAAGTACTCAGCCAAGCATCATTCAGGTTACGCAGTTAACTTAGGGAGCCACACATGTCCGCAATCTCACCACCGACCGAACGCATCTGGTGGAATGGCCCACTCGATAAGATGGAGATCGCCTGGATCGGCATCGCGCTGACCTGGTCGCTGACCATGTTTTGCATGATGGTGTACTGGCATATTTACGGTAAGCAGAACCTCTCCACCGAGACTTACAAGACCACCAAGGAAATGTTCAGCGCCAAGACGCAGGCGATGGTGGACAAATACACCGTGCGCAAGGAGTCCGATGTCGAAGTCGTGCACGCCCCCGCGGGCAAGCCCGGCGAACCAACCGACGTCTATCTGATCGGCCGCTTGTGGAATTGGTGGCCGATACTCGAACTAGAGCAAGGCCAAACCTACCGCTTGCACCTGAGTTCGATGGACTACCAGCATGGCTTCTCGTTGCAACCCGAGAACATCAACATTCAGGTGATACCCGGCTATGAGCACGTGGTCAAGGTCACACCGAACCGCGTCGGCCAGTACTCCATCGTCTGCAATGAATTCTGCGGCATCGGCCATCACACGATGGTTGGCCGTCTCTACGTAAAATAAGGGGACGCCGCTATGGCCACGACTTACCGCATCTGCCCGCGCAGCGGGCTACAGTTTGATAACGACGCCGAGAAGCTCATGCGCTGGAATGCCGTCGCCGGTGTGCTAGCACTCCTCACCGGCGGTGTCGGTGCACTGCTGGTCATCCTCACTCGCTGGCCCGACGTGCATCTCCTTCAGGCCGACCAGTTCTATCTGGTGCTGACCTCACACGGCGTCAACATGCTGCTCTTCTGGATCATCTTCTTCGAAATGGCGGTGCTCTACTTCGCCTCATCGACGCTGCTGCACTGCCGGATCGCCACGCCGAAACTGGCTTGGCTGGGTTTCTGGATGATGGCCATAGGCGCCGTCACCACTAACGTCGCCATCTTCCAGGGCGAATCCACGGTAATGATGACGTCTTATGTGCCGATGATGGCGAAACCGCATTTCTATCTCGGCCTCATTCTCTTCGCCGTTGGCGCGCTCATCGGCTGCTTTGTCTTTCTCGGCACACTGGTCATCGCCAAAGGCGAGAAAACCTACGAGGGTTCGATTCCGCTCGTCACCTTCGGCGCGCTGACGGCCTGCATCATCGCTGTCTTCACCATCGCCTCTGGGGCCATCATCCTGATTCCCACCTTCCTCTGGTCGGTCGGCTACATCCGGGAAATTGATCCGTTGATGTATCGAATAATCTGGTGGGCCATGGGACACAGCTCGCAGCAGATCAACGTCGCGGCGCATGTCTCCATCTGGTACGCCATCGCAGCCATCGTATTCGGCGCCAAGCCGATGAGTGAACGGGTGAGCCGCTCGGCGTTTTTTCTCTACATCCTGTTCCTGCAACTCGCCGCCGCCCACCACTTGCTGGCGGACCCAGGCCTGGGCTCGGAGTGGAAGGTGGTCAACACTTCCTACTTCATGTACTTCGCCGTGCTGGCCTCGATGATCCACGGCTTCACGGTACCGGGCGCTATCGAAGTCGCACAGCGTGCCAAGGGCTACAACAAGGGCCTCTTCGAATGGCTGCGCAAGGCGCCGTGGGGCAACCCGGCCTTCTCGGCAATGTTCATTTCGCTGGTCGGCTTCGGCTTCTTAGGCGGCATCACCGGTGTCATGATGGGCACCGAGCAACTCAACATGCTCATCCACAACACCATCTATGTGCCGGGTCACTTCCACGCCACGGTCGTGATAGGTACTACGCTCTCGTTCATGGGCCTCACCTATTTCCTCATCCCGGTGCTGTTCAAGCGCGAAATCGTCTGGCCCGGGCTGGCGAAAATACAGCCTTATCTCTTCGGCCTCAGCATGTACGTGCTGGCACTCGTAATGATGGGGGCGGGCACCTTGGGCGTGGCGCGCCGACATTGGGACATGCATTTCGCCGGCGCTACCTTCGCCTACGAATGGCCGGGCGCCGCCTACCTGATGATGACGCTCACTGGCATTGCTGGCGTAGTGGCCGTCATCGGTGGCGCGCTGTGGATAGTGCAAGTGGTCGTCTCCATCACTTTCGGCAAGAAGCTGGATGGCGGCAAGACCAGCGACAAGACCGTACCGCTCACATTGCCGCCACCACAAGTCGGCGGCGCTGCGGTGGCGCACGGCGCACCGGGCACGCTGGTGCTAGCGCTAATATTCCTCACCACCTTCGTGCTCTACTACTTCGTGAACTGGAAGTATCTGTCCACCCTTTGGGGCTTGTCGTAGCCGGCAATAGCCGGAAAGCAAAAAAGAAGGGCCGCAATTGCGGCCCTTCTTTTGAGCTGCCTCCAATATCTCTCATTGGAGACAGTCTATGCTTCCGCGCACATCAGTCACTGACCGCCCCGAAGCATGGGATTTCATCAATAGTTCTTATGTTCTTTTGCCTCGTCTTTGATTGCTTTACCGCCCTGCTGAATATCTTTGCCCGCACCTTCAACGGTGTTGCAACCGGTCAGCGTGGCAGCAGTGCCAGCCAGGAATATTGTTGCGAGCAGCAGCGAGAAAATATTTTTTAACATGCGGAATCTCCCAATGTGGAACACGGATTAAGAATCGGAGAAAAAGAGGCATTTTAAGTGCCACCTAGTGCATGCTGCGCTGATAAGGACAAAGCTTCTGTGCGTGACCGCACATAAAGCTACTTCGCGCCCATTCGAAACACCGTCACAATCACTTTTCCGACTTATTTTCTTTGCAGACTTGATCCATATTGTTGACGGCCAAGCGGGCCTTGGTGATGATGGGCCATGCACTTGCACGCTCTTGCCCTGATAGTCAAACGGCTAGTCGCCAGCTCGCTCACGGTCCCAACGCTGTGGGGAGCCGTCGCTACTTACGCTGCGCCGAACACCATCACTTACCGCCCTCTTACTCCCGCCGCTGCGCTGAATGTAGCCGCCCTCGATCAGAAAACCGCCTTGCAGCTTTCGCAAAGCGTAGTGAATAAAACGATGGCTGATTTCACCCTGCTCAATCGGGAGGGCAAGCCGGTGCGGCTGGCGGATTACCGGGGCAAGCCGCTGCTGGTGAGTTTTATCTACACCGGCTGCTTTGAGGTCTGCCCCACTACCACCAAGAATCTGCAACGTGCCGTGACGGGCACGGTGGCGACCTTGGGTTTGGATCGCTTTCATATCGTCAGTATCGGCTTTAATCAACCTTTCGACACGCCTGATGCACTCAAATCCTTCGCGGCGCAGAATGGCATCGTCTTTCCGAACTGGGAATTCTTGAGCCCGTCGCAAGCCATCCTCAAGGAACTGACGCAGGCTTTCGGCTTCAGCTATGTACCGACGCCGGCGGGATTCGATCATGTGGTGCAGGTGAGCATCGTCGATGGCGAGGGCAAGATTTATCGGCAGGTGTATGGCGACGCGCTCACCACCGACATGCTGGTGGAACCGATCAAGGAACTCATCACCGGCGCACCCGTGGCGCAAACCAGCCCTATCGCCGACATACTCGACCGCGTTCGGCTGCTCTGCTCGGTGTATGACCCACGCACTGGCCTTTATCGAGTGAATTACGCCTTGGTCTTCGAGATCGCCGGCTTTCTCACATTTCTGATTTTCATCGTGGTCTTCCTCTGGCGCAGCCGCCGGAAATCCGGCCGCGATTGACGGGCCTCAAGTCGCCAGTGCTCATCAGCCACTATGCTTGGACGCATGTTCCTCTCGCGCCCCTCCACTCGCCCGCGCTCGCGGTCTTGCCGTCGTTCCCGCGCAAGCGGGAACCCGGCGTCTGTATCGTGGGGCATTGATTCGACGCCGTTGGATTCCCGCTTCTTCGGGAATGGCTGCGGTACGCCAGTATCGTCCTCAACATGGCCCCCATAGACACCTTCCGACGCGGCGGCTACGCGCTGACACAACGTATCGAAGCCGGCTTCGATGCACTCTTCGGCGCGGCCGACAATCCCTGGCGGCATCTGGGTGCGCTGGGCTTTTATTTTTTCTGGCTTATCGCCGCGAGCGGGCTTTATCTTTACGCGGTGCTCGACACCAGCGTCGAGCACATCGGCGCTTCCATCAACTACTACAGCCGGGAACAGTGGTATCTGGGCGGCCTGTTACGCAGCATTCATCGCTACGCCTCGGACGCATTTGTCGTGGTGATGTTTCTGCATCTGGCGCGCGAATTTTTCTACGGGCGCTACGTGGGCGTGCGCTGGTACAGCTGGATTACCGGCGTGCCGCTCATCTGGCTGGCCTACGCCTCGGGCATCGGTGGCTACTGGCTGGTGTGGGATCAACTGGCGCAATTCAGCATCATTGCCAGTGCGGAATGGCTGGACTGGCTGCCCATCGTCACCGACCCGATGGCGCGCAACTTCCTCACGCCGGGCGCCGTGAACGACCGGCTCTTCTCGCTGCTGATGTTCATGCACATCGGCATTCCGCTCATGCTGCTGCTCGGGCTGTGGGTGCACATCCAGCGCATTTCGCGCGCCGATGTGTTTCCCTCGCGCAGACTGGGCTTGGGCACGCTGGCCATGCTCATCGTGCTGTCCTTCGTGCAACCCGCTGTCTCACAAGCGCCAGCCGATCTCGCCATCGTGCCGACCACCATCGACCTCGACTGGTTGCTGCTGTTTGCACATCCGCTGATGTATGCCACCTCGCCCGCAGCATTGTGGGCGCTCTGCGGCGTATTGACCTTACTCGTTGCTGTGCTGCCCTTGCTGCCCAGATCAGCAAGGGAAAAAACGCAGCCGGTCGCCGTGGTGACACCGGAGTTTTGCAACGGCTGTCGACGCTGCTTCGAAGACTGCCCCTACTCGGCCATCACCATGCTGCCGCATCCCGACAAGCCCGGCCATCGTCTGGCGCAGGTGGATGCGGCGCTGTGCGTAAGCTGCGGCATTTGCGCCGGCGCCTGCCCTTCTTCGACGCCGTTTCGCAGTGCCGAAAAACTGGTCACCGGCATCGACATGCCGCAGCAGTCCATAGACGCGGTGCGGCAAGCGCTGGAAGCACGTCTGGCGGCGCTCATTACCGCACCCACTACCGGACCCACTACGGCACCCACCGGCGCACCCAGAATCGTGGTGTTCGGCTGCGATTGCGCCGCCGCGCTCAACAGTCTGGAAGGCGCAGACACCGCCGCCATCTCGCTGCTGTGCATAGGCCTGCTGCCGCCTAGCCTGGTCGAATACAGCTTGCGCAGCGGCGCCGACGGCGTGCTCATCACCGGCTGCCGCGAGGGCAGTTGCGCCTATCGCTTCGGCAACACCTGGACAGCGCAACGCTTAGCCGGCGAACGCGAGCCGCACTTGCGTACCAACGTGCCGGCCGAGCGCCTGCGCGTCGCCTGGGCCGACCCCCACGAAGCCACGCAACTAAACGACGCGCTCGCCGCATTCCGCAAAGACCTGCAAAATCTCGGCACGAATAAACCGCCACTCCACGTCCCTGTACGGAGGATATTCCATCATGACTAAAGCATCAGTCACACCGCTCTCACTCATCGGCCAGACACTGCTCTATGGCCTCTTCGCGCTCATCATCGGCTACTTTTCGACGCAGCCGAGCTACCGACATTTCGCACCTGATCGCGCGCTCATCAAGCTGTCGTTCAGCCATCAGGCCCAACCGGTCGCCGACTGCCACAAGCGCACGCCGGAAGAACTCGCCAAGTTGCCACCCAACATGCGCGCGCCCATGGAGTGCGCCCGCGAGCGATCCCCGGTGAAAGTGCAGGTGGCGCTGGATGGTGCGCCGCTCTACGACGGCGTGGCCCACCCCTCGGGCCTCTCGCACGATGGCGCCTCCACGCTTTACAAGCGTTTTGAAATTCCGGCAGGCGAGCACAAGTTGGCCGTGAAAATGAACGACAATGTGCGCCTTGTGGATTTCAACTACGTTAAAGAGGAAACGGTGACGCTCCAGCCGGCACAGATACTCGTGATCGATTTCAGCGCGGAAAAAGGCGGCATTATTTTTGTCCAATAAGTTGTTCAATGAGTTGTCCAATGAAGGGCAAGGTTCTCAGACGCGGATTAACGCAGATTCCCCGGACAGCGATGTCATTCCCGCGCACACGGGAATCCAGCGCCTTGCTGGAACGTCGCTGGTTCCCCGCTTGCACGGGGATGACGAACCGATATTCCAAACCAATATTCGAGCATAGACGTAGCTTTCAATAACATATTCGGGTTTCCATGAACACTCAATACTCGCTTCCAGTCGACCAACCCGAACTCCAGCGACTGGCCAGAGGCTGGCTCTGGCTGGGCCTCTTGGCGCTGATCGGCGCGGGTCTGCTGTCTATTTTGCTGGTGGCGGGACGCACGCCCGGCGTGGGGAAACTCCTGCCACTGGCCGATTTCTTTCTCGTTGTGCTGGTGGTGCACGTAGATCTCTCGGTGCTGGTGTGGTTCATCTCGGTCGCCGGCATGCTGTGGTCGCTCGGCGGCGGAACGGGCCACCGAGCAACTGGCTACGCGGCGCTCGCCTTGGCGGCCTTGGGCACGCTGCTCATGATCCTTGCGCCCTATGTCGGCCGCGGCGGGCCGGTCATGGCCAACTACATCCCGGTGCTGGAAGATCCTATATTCCGCTGGGGGCTGATTCTCATCGGCGTCGGTGCAGCGCTGTTGGTGCTGCGCAGCCTGCTCACCTTGCCGCCAGTGCCGCGCATGCTCGATGGCGCAAGCGCGCTGCGCCTAGGGTTGGCCTTGAGCCTACTGCCCGCCGTCATCGCGCTGATCGCCTTCGGCTGGTCCTACGCCACCATACCCGACACCCTCACAGGCAAGGCTTACTACGAGATCCTTTTCTGGGGCGGTGGCCACGCGCTGCAATTCATCTGGACCACCTTCATGCTCATCGCCTGGCTGTGGCTCGCCAGCGCGTGCGACGCGGCGCTGCCCATCACGCCGCGCGTGGCCGTGCTGCTCTTCGCGCTGTCCACGATCTGCGTGCTGGCGATTCCCGTCGCCTATCTACTCTGGCCCATTTACGCGGTTGAGCATCGCAACCTGCTCACCTTCGCCATGGGCCTGGGCGGAGGACTGCCGATACTCCCTGTCGCTTTGGCCGTGGTGATGGGCATGCGTGCTGCGCCGGCTATCGAGAACGATGCGCGCCCCTTACGCGCCGCGCTGTATTCCTCGCTGGCGCTGTTCAGCTTCGGCGGCATCATCGGCCTCATGATCGCCGGCAACAACGTGAAGATCCCCGCGCACTATCACGGCTGTATTGTCGGCGTCACGCTGGCCTTGATGGGCCTCGTCTATCACCTGCTGCCACGCATAGGCTACGGCGTGCCGGCGCGCAAAGCAGCGACCTTTTCTTCTTATTGCTATGCCCTAGGACAGGCCATGCACATCGGCGGCCTGATGTGGTCCGGCGGCTATGGCGTGCAACGCAAAGTCGCCGGCGCGGAACAAGTTCTGCGTAGCACGCAAGAGATCGTCGCCATGGGCATCATGGGCCTGGGTGGCCTCGTTGCTATCATCGGGGGCTTGGTGTTCGTGGTGGTGGTGATCGGCGCGATACGTCGCAGATAACGCACGCTTGCACTAGGGCAATCTACGACTTGGCGATAAGCGGAAATTTTTGCGGATTGCGAATGCTGTCGATGGAGAGGTCGATGTCGAGGAGCGGCCAGTAAAGGTGATTTGGCGCGGGTCTCGCTACCGATGTGACTTGCTCAATGGTTGCCGACTTGAACCATGGAAAGTCCGCGTAAGAAAGAAACAGCTCCTCCTTACCGCACAATATCCAGAAGCCCTGCTTAGACACCAGGGACACTTCAACTTCCGAAGTGGTTGCGCCATGCATAGACAATCTCCTCGCGGTGCAGCGTGACAAGATCAAACGCGGTGTTGAGTTGCGTGGTCGATAGCCCCTGATTCACAGCAATTTCAATCGCTGGGTCCAGCCAGAACTTCGCCTCTCCATCCGTGTGAGAGACATGGATGTGCATTCTTGATTCTTCACGCGAAAAGAAAAAGAAGCGGAACGCACCCTCACGAAATACGGTCGGCGCCATGACCGGATGTTAGCAGTAAACAGCGCAGAAACCCATTAGCCATATTGTTGCTTTGTGGACATAGGTTACGTGGAGATCGGCAAATTTAGGCAGTTTCCGCCCTACTGCTACCCAACACGCTCACCAATTGCACGACAAACACCAGCAACGCCACAGCAGCGAGCCATGCGCCTGGTCGCACGCCCAGCGCAACCATCAAACCTGCAGCAACGAAAGCCAGAGCACGCAGCGCGCCATAGCGCGTCAATGTCACCCGCGCCTGTTGCTGCCAGGCTTGTTGCAGGCCGGGCCTGAGCCACAGCGGCAACAACTGGCTTACGGCGCCTGTCACCAGGGGCAGCAAAAAGGCCAATACGAAACCGAAAATCGCATCGCTTCCCGCGAGCGGGCCGTGCACATGGCCGGCGCCGATAAAAAGTAGTGCGGCGAAGCCGAAGAGAGCCAGCGCCAACGAAGGTGCCGCGCCATCGCGCCGGCTGATTTCGCGCCAGAACTGCGCTGCCCAGTTCGTGCCGAGACTCACCACGGCCAGCAGCAGCAACAGCAAACCCGCGTAGGCGACGGGCGCGCACCACGCGGCACCCGCTGCGAGCAGCATCACGCCGAACACAGTGAGTGCTAAATCGCTGCGCAGGCGCGGCGCTGCCGTAGCATCGGGACGTGCGGCAGCGGTGGGTAACAGGACGGTCAGCGTGCCTATGGCGGTGAGGCCAACGAAGCCCAGCGTGTTGAGATGCAGATGAAAAATGCGCAAGGCCGCGCGTTGGGCCGGCCAGAGCAGGCCGCCCAGCGCGGCCGCCAATGCCAACGCCAGACATAGCACGGCGGCGAGATACCAATAAAGGCAAGGATGCGGCGCGCCCAGCGTGGCGCGCCCGCGACGCACGATCCAAGCCGCCATCACCAGCGCGCCGATGAAGGCCAGACACGCGCCTAGGTGTATGCCAATTTCGAAAAAGCCAGGGATCAAGAAAGCGCTAACCGCCAGCATGCCTGCTACGCTCAAGCCTAACGGTAACCAGCGCAGCGGGTTGACCGCCGCCCGCCCCCGCGTGAGCACGGGCACGAAGTGCATCATGGCGCCGAAAATCAGCGGCATGATGCCGGCTGCAAAGGCAATATGGGTCGCGGCGAGGGTCGCTGCGCCTAACAAGATCAGCACCAGTGAGGCGGCCATGAAAATCACGGCCGCCAATGCGAGCAGAACCAGCATCGTCGCGTTATTGCCGCACGAAGTCGATGACGATTTCGCCGGGCTCGCGCTTCACATATTTAATATCGACTTGCTCGCCGTAACGCGCACGCAGTTGATCGAGCAGCGGCAGCGGATCATGGTCGTTGCAAAAGCGCATGGTCTCGCCGGGATGCAACGCGTCGAGCGCGCCGAAGATCGCGGCATGGCGAAAACGCTTGGCAATCCCGCGAGCGTCAAAGGGGTATAGCTGATCGGTTTGCAGATGTAGATGCGGTAGCGCCATGGTAAGTTGTCTCCTGAATGTTTGAGTTTCAAATACTGCCGAAGCAGAGTGATTGTCTACATCATGCAAGCCGGCATCCTTGATTAAAATCATGTAAGGCAAAATATCGCTGGCCTATAGTCCGTAGTTCATAGTCCGTAGTTCATAGTCCATGCAAGATCATTGACATGTTGAAGCGCCTACACAAGCTGTTGCAGTGGATATTCATGCGCGTCGAGGCGCTGTTCAACCTCGCCTTCGGCGACAAGCTGAATCCGCTCTACCACCTCGGCACCATCACTTTCTTCCTCTTCTGGCTGGTGGCCATTAGCGGCTTGTATCTCTACATCTTCGCCGATACCGGAGTGAAAGAGGCCTACGATTCCGTCCAGGCTATCACCCACAAGCAATGGTGGGCGGGCGGCATCATGCGCAGCGTTCACCGCTACGCCTCCGACGGCATGGTACTCACCATGCTGCTGCACATGGTGCGCCACTTCGCTTTCGATCGCTATCGAGGCTTCCGCTGGTTCTCGTGGGTGACAGGTGTCATGCTCATCTGGCTGGTGTACATCTCCGGCATCAACGGCTTCATGCTGCCGTGGGACAGGCTGGCGCAATTTGTCACCGTCGCTACCGCCGAACTGCTGGACTGGCTGCCGCTATTCCGTGGCACGCTGATACGTAATTTCATTTTCGAAGGCGCAGTGAACGACCGTCTGTTTACGCTCTTCGCCTTCATCCACATCGGCGCGCCACTCATCGTGCTGCTCTTGATGTGGATCCATGTGCAACGCGTGCCGCGCGCCACCACCAATCCGCCGCGCGCCATAGCGATCGCCATCGTTCTCACCATGCTGGTAGTGGCTTTAGTGAAGCCGGTGGTGAGTCAGGCGCCCGCCGATTTATCAACAGAAGTCGGCAAGCTTGATTTCGACTGGTTCCTGCTGCCCATTTATCCGCTGATCTACGCCTGGCCCATGGAACGCCTGTGGGCGCTGCTCGCCGGCGCCAGTCTGCTGCTGTTCCTCGCGCCCTGGCTGCCGCCCCGCCGGCGCAAGGGCGCTGCGGCCGAATTCTCGCTCTCTGTGCATCCGGACAACAAGACGGTGACCGCACGTTTTGGCGAAACTATCCTAGACGCTGGCCTGCGAGCGGGCATCAACCTGCCATTTGAATGTCGCAACGGCGGCTGCGGACTATGCAAATGTGCCGTGCTGAATGGTGAAGTCGATGCCGGCGTATATCAAGCGAGTGCACTCAGCGCAGATGAACGTGCACAGGGCACCGTGCTGATGTGCTGCGCCACGCCACTGTCTGACATCGAGATCGAATACGAGCCCGAAATCGCGCTCGCCAAGACGCTGACGCGAGAATATCTTGGCCATGTCCAGGCGCTGGAAAAACTCACGCACGATGTCATGCGCATCGTCATCGCATTGCCGGACGGCGAGCGCATCGCCTTTACCGCGGGACAGTACATCAACATCCTGCTTGAAGACGGGCAACGCCGGGCTTTTTCGTTCGCCAACGCGCCCCACGAAATCGGCTACGTCGAATTGCAGATACGCCTGGTGGCTGGCGGACGGTTTACCACCCACGTCTTTGAGCGCATGCAGGTGGGCGATGCCATCCGCTTCGAAGGCCCGCTGGGCGATTTCGTGCTGAGGGAATCGAACCGGCCGATTATTTTCGTCGCAGGCGCCACTGGCTTCGCGCCGGTGAAGAGCATGGTCGAAGACGCCTTCCATCGCGGCATCGCACGCCCGATACATTTGTACTGGGGTGTTCGTCGGCCTGAAGATCTATATCTGCCAGCCCTACCCGAGCAATGGCAACGCGAGCACGCCAACTTCCACTTTATTCCGGTACTCTCGGAGCCTCATGCGGACGACGAATGGCATGGCCGAACGGGGCTGGTGCACGAAGCCATCCTGCATGATTTTCCCAGCCTGGCGGGCAACGAAATCTACGCTTGCGGCTCGGTAAAAATGGTCGAAGCAATTTTCCCCACGCTTAAAACGCAAGGCGCGGAGGAAGGCATGTGCTTCTCCGACGCCTTCCTTATTTCTGGCCGCTCGATGGCCTTGCAGCCACCACCAATCGTCCCCGCTTAGGCGGGGGCCCGGTGACTTTGCGCTAAGCCGTTAGATTCCCATTTTCGCGGGAATGATGTCGAGGGGAATAACCGACACAGCGCCTCACTCTGCATGCATCTCGCCATCAAAGCCCGGCGTACAAGGGCTTTTCGATGGTAGAGTTGGCTCTCGCAAACTGTTGCAGGGGGGCAACATGGGACGCGCAAAAAAAATTCTAATGGTCTTGGTCGCACTGGCCGCGGTATTGGTCATTGTCGTGGTGCTCGTGGTTCGACCCATGGGCAGCAAGTTCGACCCGCCGGAAGCCGTCGCCGGCGCCGACCGCGTTTATCGAGTCCGCAACAACGTTGTCGACTTCTACACCGCGAGGCTAAATGAGGGCGCGACCGATGGTGCCAATACCGGCGCCAACACCAGCGCTAATATCGGCACTAATACCAGCACCAATCCCGGCACCAATACTGGCGCGATACTTTTCGACGCCGGTCTCGACAGCCGCGGCCCCACCCTCGACGCCCTGCTGGCGGCCGCTGGCAGCAAGCGTGAGGATGTCACAGCCGTATTCATCACACATGGCCATGCCGACCATATCGCCGGCGCGTTGCTGCTGCCGCAGGCTAAGGTCTATGCCAGTGCGCTGGAAGCAGGCGCCATGCTCGGAGACAGCGAAAACAAGCGACCGCTACCGAAAATTCTGCGCAAGATTTTCGGCGTGAAGCCGGTGAAGATCACAGACACGCTCGAAGGCCGCGTTGAGATCCCCGTCGCTGGCGAGCGCGAGCGGGTGTTGGCCATTCCCCTGCCAGGCCACACAACGGGATCGTATGTCTTTGTGTTTCGCGGCGTGTTGTTCGCGGGCGACGCCTTCAATTACGAAAATGGCGTGCTGACCTACCCGCTCGAGTTAGTGACGGAAGATATGGCTGCCGCGCGACATTCCATCGCGCAGTTATCCACCTTGTTGCAAGGCGTCGACGTGAAAGTCATCTGCACCGGCCACGGCGGTTGCACCCCACCCGACAAGACGCGTGACCTGCTCGACGTCTTCGTCAAACAGGCCAGCGCAGGCCAATAATCAAAAGAACGATTAAATTAAGCCTGCGCCGCAGCTAGTTCGACGTCTTTCGCTCTTATCTTCACCGCCGCCGGGCGTGCGTTGGCGCGATCGATGTAAGCCTGGATTAAGGGCGTCGCTTCTAACAAGCCAAACTTCACGATCCAGGTCAGCGCCGTACCCCACAGCACATCCGCCGCGCTGAATTTCTCGCCGAGCACGTAAGGCCCAGCGCCATTGGCAAGCTGATCCGTTAGCGTTTTCATCATGGTGTCGAAATCGCCATACGAAGCCATTGAGGGCTGCGGTGGTGCGTGCTTCAGGGCGCGATCCATAAGCGCCGGCTCGAAGCATGATGCGTAGTAGATCATCCAGCGCAGATACGGGCCGCGCAGCGAGTCACCGATGGCGGGAGCCAGGCCCACTTCGGGATAGAGATCGGCGAGATAGAGATAAATGGCCACCTGCTCGGTGACCAGCGCGCCGTTATGCATAATCGCCGGCACCTTGCCCATAGGATTGATAGCGAGATAAGCCGGTTGGCGATTCTCGCCCGCCTTCATATTGAGCACCTTCAGCTCGTAGTCGGCGCCGAGTTCTTCCAGCAACATGCAGATGCCGGTGGAACGCGTGTGGGGAGCGTGATACAGGGTTACTTTGCGATTGGCGTCCATGGGTTTTCCTTACTGGGTGATGTTTGTGGTGAAGTTGATTTACTGGGCATTATCTCGCGTACCGTAATACCGTAGGGTGGGCAGCTACGCTGCCCACCCTACTTTTCCTTGAGTTTATCGTTCAGCCATGCCAGTGCACCTAACCCTGCTGCACGTCCGCTGGCAAAACAAGCGGTGAGCAGATAGCCACCGGTGGGCGCTTCCCAGTCCAGCATCTCGCCGGCGCAAAACACGCCTGGGTGGGTGTGCAGCATCAAGTGTTCATCAAGCGCTACAAACATTACGCCACCGGCACTGCTAATCGCCTCGGCCAGCGGGCGCGGAGCGACCAGCCGCAAGGGCAGCGCTTTAATCGCCGCTGCCAGCCGCGTCGCGTCGGCAAGCTCATCGGGCGCTAGCAGTTCCCGCAGCAGACCGGCTTTGACACCGGTGATACCGGTCTGACCCTTCAAATGCGTCGTCAGCGAACGCGCGCCACGCGGACGCGACAATTCGTCGGTGAGGCGCGCCAATGAACGTCCGGGCGCGAGATCGAGATGCAAAGTTGCGACTCCTTGCGTCGCGATTTCATCGCGTAAGCCGGCCGATAGCGCGTAAATCAAACTGCCCTCTACACCTGTTTCGGTGACGACAAATTCGCCCTGCCGTTCATGCTCCATAAAGCGCGCCGTGACCGGCTTGACAGGATGGCCCGCGTAGCGCGAGCGAAAGTGCTCGCTCCAGCCAACATCGAAGCCGCAATTAGCCGGCGCGAGCGGCGCGACGTTCACATTCGCATCTTGCAGGCTTTGCACCCACGCGCCATCGGAACCCAGTTGCGGCCAACTGCCGCCGCCTAGCGCCAACACGACGGCATCGGCCTGGACCAAACGCTCGCCCTGCGGTGTGGCAAAACGCAGGCCCGCCTGTGGAACGAGCCCGCCCAACCAGCGATGGCGTACATAGAATTTCACGCCGGCCTCGCGCAAACGATGCAGCCAGGCGCGCAGTAGTGGTGCTGCCTTCTTCTCGCGGGGAAACACGCGGCCCGAGCTACCCACGAAGGTCTCGACACCCAGCCCCTGCACCCAGTCACGCAAAGCCTCGGGACCGAAAGCGGCGAGCAAGGGTTCCAACACGGCTCGGTGGGCGCCGTAGCGCGTAAGAAAAACATTGAGCGCTTCGGCGTGCGTGATGTTCAGCCCGCCTTTGCCTGCCAGCAAAAACTTGCGTCCCACCGATGGCATGGCATCAAAGACATGAACCTGTGCGCCCGCTGCCGCCAACACCTCCGCAGCCATAAGCCCCGCCGGGCCACCGCCGATGACGGCGACTACCAAACGAGTTTGGGGTTTAGGCGTAGAGGCAAATGAGGACAAGTCAGGAAAGCTAATCGTCCTTACCAGACTTCGTGTCTTTACCCAGCAGGTAGCCCGCAAGGGATGCCCATAGGGATGCAAGGAACAAGAAACGCTTCATGATGGTTGCCATCCAAAAACGCTCATTTGAGGCACAACAAATTGCAAGAAATTCACGATCCCTTACTTCCGCTCACGACCGGGACGGCGCTGCCGCTGCCGCTGCCGCTGCCGCTGCCGCTGCCGCTGGCGTTGGCGGGCGATGATTGAGTTTGTGCCGCGGTCAACTCTTCGGGCGTCAATAGCCGCGCCACGGCTTCGCGTTCTCGCACGGCGTCCAGGTTGTGGACAGCGGCGCCACGGTTGAACCAGACGTAGGCTTGCACCATGTCTTTGTTTAGCCCCACACCGTCGCGGTACAAGCGCCCCAATTCAAGCATCCCCTCCGCATCCCCTCGGCTTGCCGCTGCCTGTGTCCATTTGGCCGCCTGACCAAAGTCCTGCAAGATGCCTACGCCGCTGCGGGACAGTCGTCCCAACAAAACCATCGCCTCGGTGTTGCCATTCTCCGCCGCCAACTGTAACCAGCGTACGGCTTTTTTTGAATTCTCATTGTGGCGAACGGGATCATGAAAAAGCATATCACCGACGCGGAACTGCGCCGCGGCATCACCCATTTCCGCCGCCTTCACCATCTCCGGATCAATCACCTGCGACGCTACCGGTGGTGGTGGCACCACCGAGGAGTTGCTGATACTCGCCACCCCAAAAGCAACGATAGCCGTGAGAATAATCGCGACTAGGGCACCAGGCACCGAAACAACCAGATCTCTCACCGCGCTGGCACTCTTGCGTGTGAGGAAACGATGCGAGCAATCCATACAGCGATACGGGCTATTCTCCGGATGGCGCCGTTTTTCCTCTAAAGAGAGCCACCGCGACTCCCGGCAATGGGTGCCTTTGCAACTGGGGCAGCTTAATTTTGCGCGCATGAACATCAGGGAACCTCGTTACCTCAAGACGTGATTGTCGATGCCTACGCTAATCCGCGCAACCGCAGCGGATGCGTGCATTGCTATGCACCCTGTCATTGACGAAGCACCGGGCTTTACGATGCAGACAGCGTGGCGGTCTTCGTGCGCCATGGCCGTTCCATCAGCCAGAGCACGACGCCCACGGTGACGGTGATTGCTGCTGTCACATAGTCAAGGTCTATGGCCCCTGGGTCGGCGTGTACCGCCCCGGCCCGCTTCAGTAACAACAAAAAGACCAGATCGAACCCCAGTGCCACCGTATAAAGCAGCGCCCCACGAGCGCCTATCAGCAGGCGCCATGCGGCCACAAAATAAAATATCACCGCCACGGGCCACAGCAGAAAATGCCATAACGGCAAGCTCATCAGCACCGGCATGAAGGAACCCAGGTTCTCCGGCAGCATAGGCGGCATGCGCCCCTCCCTGAGCATGGCGATGGTGGTGAAGCCCCATGCCGTGAAGATGGCATAAGCGCCTACCAGTAAGCCTAATAGTCTTTTTGATGTTGTCATATCCCTATCCCCTCCCTTGAAAGCTGCTACGGTCGTGCGGCGCACTACTGCGGCAATTCGGCCCCACGGATAATAAGGCGTAAATGCCCCCAACGTGGTCTTCAGCGGTCTTTTCAATCTTCTTGCCAGCTTATTCTGACCGCTTTTTATTTCACCGACTAGGGCGTGTTCTCATGCAGTTCATGATCGCATCGCGCTTATTCGCGCTTATTCGCGCTTATTCGCGCTTACCCGCCCTAACCCGCGCTCAACCGTGAACATCCTACGCAGCCCGCAACGCATCCACAATCCCCAATCGTGCGGCGCGCAAGGCGGGAAGGAAGCCACCGACCAGACCCATGGCTAAAGCGAACAATAGGCTTTTGACGACGATGGCGAACGTAAGGGTGAAGCTGAAAGCGAGTTCACTCCACGATTGCCAGTTCATGGTGGAGACGGTGAAGACTTGCATGAAGGAGGCAAGGAGCACACCCACCACGCCGCCGATAAGGCTGAGAAACAACGCTTCAAGCAAAAAGGCCGCGAGTACGCTGGCGCGGCGGAAACCCAAGGCGCGCAGCGTGCCGATCTCGGCGGTGCGGCTAGCGACGGCGGCGTACATGGTGATCATGGCGCCGATGATGGCGCCGACGGAGAAGATCACCGACAGCGTCAGCCCCAGGTAGCGGATAAATTTCGACAGTACTTCAGACTGGTCGACGTAGTACTGCGTTTCGCGCTTGGCCTCAAGCTTCAAGCGCGGGTCGTCTTCGATGGCTTGCTTGAAAGCGTCGAATTGATCGCTATTCGCGAGCTTGAAAACCATGGACGAATAAACGGGACGTCGAAAGGCCGGCATGAATTGCTCGGCATCGCCCCACAGCTCTGAATCGAAGCCGCTCTTGGCGGCATCGAAAACGCCGACCACGGTCCACTCGCGGGCACCGAAGCGCACCGTTTCGCCTAAGCCCGCGCCCTCGAAGCGGTCGGCGATGGCGCGGCCGGCAATGACTTCGCTGGTGCCAGGGCGAAACATACGGCCGGCGATAATTTTCACTTGCGGTCGCAGGGCCGGGCCCATGAGCGACACACCGCGTATCACCACGTTGGCCGGCTTGATGGAATCGCGCCTGAGCAAGGTGATGAGCACGACACTTTCTTTCGAGGCCATGCGCACGCCGCCCGCGCCCATGGCTACCTGCGGCTGGCTCTCCACAATGGCCGCCTTGTCGCGCTCCAAGCCGCTCTGCACTTCGCTCTCCGAGCTTTTACGGATGATGACAACGTTGTCCGACGAGCCGGTTTCGATGAGCGTCTTGCGCAAGCCCTCGTCCAGCATCAACACCGCCGCGAACACAAACACCACCAGGGCCATGCCACCGGCGGTGAGCGCAGTGGTGAGCTTGCGGGTGCGCAGATTGCGCAGGCTGTAGGTCAACGGGATTTGCATGTTTTCATCGGATCAGGCCTATCCACCAAGTGCAGTCGTCCCCGCGCACGCGGGGACCCAGTGGCGTTGCACTAAAGTCACTGGATTCCCGCTTTCGCGGGAATGACACTCCTCACCACTAACCGATGCTCCGCAAGCCATCGACAATATTCACCCGCGCGGCGTAGCGGCTGGGGGCTAGCGCTGCGATGATGCCGACAGCGATGGCGCTGACGGTTTGCATTACGAGGGTGTGCGTCGAGACGTTGAAATTCGGGAACAGCGAACCCATCGCTGTGCCGAAGACGTCGGCCACCGGAAACGTGAGTGCGACGCCTATCGCGCCGCCAACAACGGCCAGCAGTATCGATTCGCCAAAGATCAGCGTCACCACGAAGGACGGTGCAAAGCCCAGGGCCTTCAGCGTGGCATATTCAGCGGTGCGCTCCCGAGCTGTCATGGCCATGGTGTTGGCCATGACGGCGAGGATAATGAATATGACGAGAAAGGATACTGCGCGTATCGCAACGACGATGGATTCGGTCATCGCCACAAAACCGAGTTCAAAGGCCTTTTCGGTTTCAGTCAGCGTTTCGGCCAGCGAGTTTTTAAACTCCGCGTCGATCTCGCGACTGGCTTCCGCGGCGCGCGAGGGATTGGACAGCTCCACCATATAAAGCCCCACTTGATTGGCACGGCGCGGCACGTTGCGCTTCATGGTCTCGTTGAGATACTCCCAATGGAAAAAGAACTGCGAGACCTCGGTCTTAGCCGTCTTGCCGGTGTAGATGCCGCGGATGACAAACTCCCAGTTACCGGGAAAGATGGTGCCCTTCAACACCACTGTATCGCCGATTTTGAAACCATAGGTCTCGGCCAGCTTTTTGCCGACGACAGCGCCCTTGCGGTCGCGTACCCAGGCGCGCATCTGGTCATCGTCGATGATGAACTCCGGAAACATGGCGAAGTAAGGGGCATCAACCGCGAGCTGCGGAAAGAAGTTCTTCGGGTCTTTATAAACGCCGCCGAACCAGTTCACTGAGGCGACGGCGCGCACGCCTTCGACCTGTCGGATTTTTTGCGCATAGGTCAGCGGCAGTGGGAACACGAGCGAAATCGAGTTGCGCGTAATGAGTCGCGTCGACGATGCGCCTTCGACACCGGAGTACCAGGCATCCACCACCGTCGACAACAGGCCGAAAGCCAGTATGGCGACCACCAGGCCCAACAAGGTGAGTGCCGTGCGCAGCTTGTGGCGCAGGGTATTGCGGAGGATAAGCTTGAAGAAGTGCATAAGATACGCAACGGCGACGTCAGCCTTGCGCGCTTTCCATCGCGTTCAGTTCGCCCTTACTCAATTCGCCTTTATCCAGATGCATGATGGCATGGGCGTGGCTGGCGGCGCGTGTATCGTGCGTCACCATGATGATGGTCTTGCCCACTTCTTCATTCAATCGCTTGAGTAGCCCGAGTACATCGGCAGCGGATTCACGGTCGAGGTCGCCGGTCGGTTCGTCGGCGACGATGAGCGTCGGGTCGACCACCAGCGCGCGGGCAATAGCAACGCGTTGCTGCTGTCCGCCGGAAAGCTCGGAGGGAAAGTGCTCGATGCGATCAGACAAGTTCACGATCGACAAGGCATATTCGGCACGGCTGCGTCGTTCCCTACGCGACAGCGAGGTGAGCAATAGTGGTAGCTCAACATTTTCCAGCGCGGAGAGCACCGGCATGAGGTTGTAGAACTGAAAAATGAACCCGATATTGCTGGCGCGCCAGTCGGCCAGTTCACGTTCTGGCAACGCGCCGATGTCGGTGCCAGCGACGATGAGTTGCCCACTGTCGGGCCGGTCGATGCCGGCAATAAGATTGAGTAGCGTACTCTTGCCTGAACCGCTCGGCCCCATCAGCGCAAGGAATTCGCCCGCGGCGATATCGAAGCTGATGCCGGAGAGCACCGGCACCACCTGCGCGCCACGCCGGTAGCTCTTGACGAGGTTGCGCAGGATGACGATGGGCGCGGCCTCGCCGCGATTTACGTTCTGGCTAAGCGAATTTTCCATGGCCGGATTATATTCCGGCCTGTAGTCAGGGCTCTATCTCGCCCGCCTGCGTCAGCGAGTCGAAAAATACAGCCCTACGCACAAGGCTGTTCCCACCGCGTAGAGCAGCCAGGTTGCGGAAATGACGTAGGGGTACAGCATGAGCGCAACGCCTATCCATTTTGTCGCTTGCAGCGAGGCTTTTTTGCCATACCGATACGCGGCAAAACCAATAATGCCAAAAAGTATGGCGCCCATCAGATAGGCCGGGCTGGGCAGTGTGAAGCCCAGTGTCTGGAGAGCGTTGAGATCGTCCACGAGTTAGTTCATTTCTTGATCTGTTAGGCCAGGTAGTGCGGGTGGAAGTCATTAAGCATCATGACGAAAGATCAAAACTCAACCGGTGCTCCTGTCCAGGTATCGTCTCGCGGGCGGGCGCGGGCTAGCGCTACGCTAGCCTCACACCAACCGTCGCATTCATTGCGCCCTGGGCGGCGACGCCAAAAATTCAATAGCCCCTTGCACTTGGCATAGAAGTGAAAAAACCGTAGCAGCTTCTGGCGCTGCGGCAAGCTTGGCGGACGATCACTACAGACCAGTTTATCATCGGTCATGCCGCGATCGGTTAGCGTCACAGCGCCCCACGCCTTGACGCGTATGCGCGTGCCGAGTTTTAGCCGAGGCCCCAGTACCAACGCATCCAACAGATCGCCCTCCAGGCCCAGGAACTTCGGCACGGAGCCATAGTTGAACGGACACGGCAGCGGCGAAATGAAGTCAATCTGGCCGGCGGATCCACGTTTGAGAAAACTACCCCTCGGAATCTCGATCACCACTTCAAGCTCTGGCGGCTCGGGTAGCACTTGGGAACCATGGATAGAGCTGCGCTTGACCCTCAGATTTTTCATCATCCGATTATATGCCGCCCCCGCAGCCCAAACTCCGCGTGGCGCCGAAAGCGCAACGAACCACGGCTACACCAAAGCCGGCTCGACTATACTAACGTCATTCTAAAAACAATGGATGGTCTATGCCGGCTGATATCGATCCCAGTTCCGCTGCTGCCTCCACCGATGCCAGCGCGCCATCTCACCTATTGCAACCCGCATCATCGGTCACCTCGCAGTCCGATTTTCAGTCCCCTTCTCCGCCCATCTCTCAGCCCACTTCTCAGTCCACCCCACCACCGAACACAGCAGCCGAATCCACGCACGGCGTGAAGCTGGTGTTTCGTGGCACAGCGCGCGAATACTTTCCCATCTGGATCGTCAATCTTTGTCTTTCACTCGTCACGCTGGGGATTTATTCCGCCTGGGCCAAGGTACGCCGTAAGCGTTACTTCTATTCACACACGACGCTGGACGACACGCCCTTTCAGTATCTAGGCAAGCCCGTGCCCATACTCAAAGGTCGCATTATCGCGGTAGCGTTTTTTGCTATCTACTGGACGACCACCAATTTCTTTCTTTCCACCCTGCCCTGGGTCCTCCTCGCGGCGGCCATACTCGCACCCTGGGTTGTCGTGCGCGCCGCCGCCTTCAATGCCCGCTACTCGGCCTTCCGTAACATGACCTTTGACTTCAACGGCAGCTATTGGAGTGCCCTCAAGGTTATCTACGGCTGGGCCGTTCTGATGATCCTCACGCTGGGCATCGGTTTTTCCTGGTGGCAGCAACGCATCAAGCGCTACATGGTCACGCATTATTCTTTTGGTGGTGAGGCCGGCGAATTCACGGCCACTGGCGGCCAGTTTTTCTTCACGTATTTCCTCGCCGGACTGGTGATGATAGGCGCTGGTGTCGTAGGTGGCGGATTGGGCTTCGCGATATTGGCCACTCAATCACGCTATGGGATATGGGTTGGCGTGGTTGTGATCTATGCAGCCTATCTCCTCGTCTTCGCCATGATCCGTGCCCGCCTTGGTAATACCATTTGGAATCACACGCGGCTCGGCGCAGTGGGCTTTCGTTCGACTTTGGGCGTGCGCAAGCTGGCGTGGATTTATTTCACCAATGCGCTTGGCCTTGTCGCCTCGCTGGGCCTGCTCACGCCATGGGCGGTGATACGCACGCTGAAATACCGCACCGAAAATCTGGAGGTCTTGTTGCAAGGCGATCTGTCGCAATTCGCCGGTGGTGGCCGCACGGCGGTGGCGGCGACGGGCGCTGAGATGGGCGAAATTTTCGATCTGGATCTGTCGCTATGAATACCCTGGCCATGTTGACTACCACCTCCGTGCAGGTGTTGTACTTCGCTGGCCAAACACCGCAGGGCGAAGCCGCCACGCTCATCTGGAGCGAGCGCACAGCCAAACTCATCGGCCGGCGCACCGATGCGCAATATGCCTGGTCTCAGCTACGTGTGTCACCGCGCGTGGGCAGCGCAGACCGTTTCATCGCCCTGCCCGATGGCGGCCAGTTGCAATGCGCCGACCACGCGCTGCTCGACCGTCTGCCGCAGGAAAGTCGCACCGAAGGCGTCGTCGCTTGGCTGGAGCGTCAATGGGGCGTGGCGCTGGTGAGTGTGGCGTTGCTAGTGGCGGGTCTGGTAGGCGGATATTTCTACGGTCTGCCTGCTGCCGCCGAATACATCGCTCCCCGCGTGCCCATGAATTACGAACAGTATCTCGGCGAACAAAGTCTCACCATGCTGGACAACCAGGCATTGTTCCGGCCGACCAAGCTGCCGGCGCCCATGCGCCAGCGCATCCTCGACGATTTCCACCGGCTCCGTGCGGACTTACCCAGCGCCAGCCGCCTGCATCTGGAGTTCCGCGAGGCTACGCCCGCGATAGGCGCGAATGCTTTCGCTCTGCCCGGCGGTACGATTGTATTGACCGATCAGATGGCGCTGCTGACACAGTCGCCAGAAGAAGTGAGCGCGATACTCGCACATGAAATTGGACATGTGGAGTTACGCCACACACTACGCCATGTGCTGCAAGGCTCCGTCGCTGCGCTGGTGGCGGCGACACTCACCGGTGACGCCTCCGGCGTGGGCTTGGTCGTCACCGGCCTGCCGGTGCTGCTGGTGCAGGCCAGCTATTCACGTGACTTCGAACGCCAAGCCGACGACTTCGCTTTTGATCTACTCAAACGACGCGGCTATTCACCGGCCGTGTTTGCCAACGTCATGGAACGGCTAGAACGCAAGCGGGACGACAAGACCAGGAAGAGCACCGCCCAAGAACAGGGCGCGCAATCCAACCCGCTCAGCTTTCTTTCCTCACACCCGGTGACCAAGGAGCGCATCGCCCGCGCGCGCGCGGCTGCCGGGGTGACGTCCGGCAATTGAAGCGATCACAATGCACGACGTTTGCGTTCACCCGCCTGCTCGGTTCTTCACGCGATTCCGGGGAATGATGGCTGGGGCGTCATGAAAAATCATCCAAGTAAATCGGCGTTCCGCCCAATTCGATAAAAGGCCTTTCACCGATGATCTCGATGTTGATGCCGTCGGCAAAAACTAAATAGAGTCTCGCGCCAACCCTACGCTTGAAAGGTAAGGGGATTATTTCGTGGCGAATGCCACCAACCTCCAGGAACCCTTCCGATATGGTACTGGGCAACGATGGCAATCGTCCCGGTGCGCCCACACCGGAGAGCACTAGCTGCGCCTCCTGACTCCATCCAGTACCGCGATCTTTACCCGGGGTACCCTTGGATTTGTGGATATATGCATGTGAGAAATAAATCGTGGCCACGCCGTCCAGCACCTCAATCTGGCTCACGCGAGAATCATGCAACTCCAATCCGCTTCTCAATGTGGATTCCGCCGATGTCGGATCTATTAAGGGGCGGAATCCCTTAGGACTTCGCTTTCTTCGAAGGTTTCGCCTTGCCAGAACTGTTGAGGGAGACGGCTAGGCGAACCAGCGCCTTGAAGGCGGACTCGTCAACCTCTTCTCCTTCGTGTATGTCGATCGCGCGGCGTACGTTTCCGTCGAGACTCGCGTTGAAGAGACGTCCCGTATCCTCCAGAGACGCGCCCTTGGCGAAGGTAAGCTTCACGACGCTCTTGTACGATTCGCCCGTGCAGATAATGCCGTCGCACGACCAAACCGGAGTGCCCATCCACTTCCATTCCTCGACGACGTCCGGCTCTGCCTCCTTGATGAGCTTGCGCATTCTGCGCAGGGTTTCCCCGCGCCAGTCACCTAGTTCTGCGATTTTTTTCGAGATGAGCTCCGATGCCGACTGGCCTTCGCCCGCGTCCGACTTTTTCATGTTCTCATCCTAGAATTTCCAGATACATTTCAATTGCAAGATATGGGAGGATAGATGTTAGCTGTCATAGTGCGCGAGCGCTTTATACGCCTTCCCGGCCGCGTTAAAAAACAGTACTTCGGTTGCGTGCTTACCCAACACCGCTCTGTAGTAGATGGTGATGCTATCTACGCAGACGAATACATCAAGTAACTCGAAATGCAGATCCGGTATGCGCTCCAACGCAGTGCGCCAGTACGCCCCTACCTGAGTCTTCCCTTTTAGCGTTCCTGACGACTCACCGGTAAACGCAGTAATGAACGGGCTACTCAGCTCGACGTCATCAGCATAGTGAGATAGAACCCGATCAAGGTCGTGAGCGTTCCAAGCATCCACCCACTCCTTAGCAAAACTCCTCGCCCAATCTTGGCTTATCACGCAGGACTGCTCCCCAATGTCTTTGTATGGGCCCATGTTTGACATGACGCGTCGGTGTTGAGCGCGTGGTTAGGCCTCATCATGTTTGCGAGACCACAAGATAGGTGGCCAGGAGTAGGCCCAAGAGACCAACCGCAGCGGACAGCACAAGCGCAAACGCCCGATTGTAGGACGTTGGCAAATCGGCTTGCGGGAGTGTTGCAAGGTAGCGTCTGTGCTGCGCGGTGGCGACGAGGATGGCAATTGCGCCCACGACTACGAAGAGCACGCCGAGTACTGCGGAAGCTCCAAATGGGCCTAGTCCGAATCTGCCTAGAGGCTGTTGAGGCCGCTGTGATAGCAGGCGCAAAAATAGCCCAAAGCGGGCCACGACAAAGCCGAGCCCCATCACGGTGAGACCGGTGCGCAGCCAAGCGAGGAGGGTGCGCTCTGCGGCAAAGAAGATGCGCGGGTCGGACTGGTCATTTTGAGTTGGCATCAGCACCGTTCAACTCCGAGGAAGAATCCAAAATGCATCCTACTACCGTTGCTGTGGATCTGACAAAGAGCGTCTCAAACTGGCCGTTGCGGGGAGACCTACTCATGGTGGGCGCCGATTGCCGCGCTTGCGAAAGCCGATGAAAGCGCAAATGGCGAAGAACAAAGCCAAGCCCGAACAAACGACTGCCATGAGCCACTCGTGACCGGGAAGGTACTTCTTCGCTGGAGGAAGCCAACCGCTGAGAAACAGGCAGGCAATGAGCAGTACAAATAGCGCGAGCATCAGGCTTCGCCACGGCTGCGAGCTGAACGCATACACAACGGTTAGCAAGCGCATCGTAGCTCCTCTCGAGGCCTAACTTTGCTTATAACCGGCGCGCCAAAGGAGACGAAGCCGACTGTAGCGCGTCCGCTTGATAAGCGTTAGGCACACCCTTTCGCTACGGTGAGACTACGACGTACGGAAGAGATACAGCCGACAGACTCTGAATTGGCTCATCTGCGAAGAATACCTTGACCGAATAACCAGAAGAGGAACTCCAGCGCGCCTGGCTTAGTTGCCACTTGACTACGAATTCTCGCACTGTCTCGCGTGCTGCTTCGCGCTGAAAACTAACATAACTTGAGGAGGCGGCCCTCTTGGCTAACTCCGGTGTGATTGCCTTTTGTAAGGCATCCAGCTCAGCCGTTCCGGTAAAGAACGACCATCGCCCACTTGAAAAGCGCTCTAGTCGTGAGGTGTCAATTGCAACTGGTAGGCTAGGCTTTACCGCTGGTGCAACCACTATAAAGACCTTGTCCTTTACGGTGGCCTTCCATTCTGGCGCCAACTCAATCTGGTAATTGAATACTGCCGGAACTCGTATCTGGGTTGTCGTTGGACCAACGTCGAGCCCCAGAATCGTGTGAAATTTTGTAGCGTCGAACGTCTCGGGCGATTTGATGGAACTCACTTGAAGCAAGCCACCACTAGTGCGAATAACTTCGATCTGATCGATCGGCGCTGACTGCGAAGTGATCACTCGGTCGGCGCGCATCAACTTCTGCGCGAAGTAGACATTCGTCAAGACACTTAGCAGCGCGACGATCGCAATAAGGAGCTTGTAGTTCATTCTTGGAAACTGAAGTGGGCGACTGTTGTCCGGGGTGACTGTTGTCTGGGGTGCCTGACGCCTGAATTAAGCTGAGCCGCGAAACGGCGTCGGCTTAAATGAATTATTGGGCCTCGCGCCGTGGATGTAAAGGTGCCTGTCACTTTAGTGAAGAGCTTCCAGCGGCTGGCGCTCATGGACAGCTGCTAGGCGGACTGTAACGTGTGGCATCGTGGGGCCCAACACCTGAATTCAGACGCCCGCGCAGCGGCTTCGGCTTGACCAAATTGTCCGGCAACAACCCTTACCCCAGAATTTGTGGATTGAGTTGCCACACTGAGAAGTTGAGTGCGGAAGCGAAACTGACCCATAGCAAGTAGGGGATGAGGAGAGCGCCTGCAAGCGGACTTACCCGCCAGAACGACACAAGGGTGGCAATGATAAGCAACCAAAGCACCGCGATATCCGCAAATGCCAAAGGCCCACGGTGCCATGCAAAGAAGAGCCAGCTCCATAGTGCGTTCACCGCAAGCTGCACCAGGAACAAGGTAAGCGCTGAACGGTTAGTGCGAAAGCCGCCGGCCCGCCATACCAACCATGCGGCGATGCTCATGAACGCGTACAGGGTGGTCCAGACTGGCCCAAAGACCGCGGATGGCGGCGCCCAAGTTGGCCGAACAAGTTGACCGTAGAACGAAGCGGCGCTTATTGACGCAATCACTCCGATGCCAGATGCAACAAAACTAACTGCGAGCCAACCGACCAGCCCAATGAGTTGCTTCGACTTTGACAGTGGTGACATGCGAATCTCCGTTTGTTACCTAAAGGCCAAGTTAAAGGGCGCTGCGCGGCTTCATCGCGCAGCGGAAATTTCTCCCGATTAATTGCGCGGAGGAAGGTTAACGTCCGCTCGATGGAGGCCTAGACGACGGCACGAGCACTTTCAAGCGGAGGCGTCCATGCGCGACGCGCCATTGCCTTTGCGTTCTCCGTAATGTTATCGCCATGCGACAGAATTATTTTATCGAAATCCCATTCTAAAATTAATTCCAGAGAAGCCCGCGCAGCGACCTTGTCCTTCCAACCCAGTTGGTACTCAGGTGCTGGCTTGGGCTTGTTCCACATACGAAGTAGTTTCCACCAGCCCTTTAGCTGCCAGCTAACGTCATCCGTTCGATCGGTGAAATACTCTATCGCATCCACTAGCAAGAGCGTTTTGCTTGGTTTATGCAGCATTGCGACTTCCCACATATATCTGCTTCCTCGAATGAGAACTTGATCTATCGTGTCATCCCAAGCCGCCGGGGAGCGTGGCCCCAATATCCAGTCGAAATGAAGATTCGGAACCTTGCGCTCAATGCCAGGACATATGAACGTCTGAGCATCTGGAAACCTACGTTGTGCACTGGCTACGTGCATATGATGGAACGAGCCAGGAGCAACGATATAACTAACGTTCCCCAGCCTTGAAATGGCCATCGCCGTGGCTTCGTCAATCTCACACGGCGAGTGCAACATCAATCGGCCACCCTCAAGGCGTATGACGCTCATTCGCGCATTGAATGGGCACATGGCGTAGTTGACCGGGTAATCCCTGGTCCAGACTTGGTTCTTGCTAAATTCTGTTAGCTCCATCTTTGCTGGTCCGGATTTGCGGTGATGACGTTAGTGTTGAGCTTCAAATGGCCCGCCGCGGAAATATGCTTGCTTGGAATTTCACATCAACGGCAAGTAGACGTCGGTAATCATTTCCTGTTCTCGCACATTCGGGCCGACGTTAACGTAGTGGAAGAATATTGGGAAATCGCCGGGTGATTCGGCACTTTGAGGCAACCAGGTTTCGTAGAGATAGGCAGCGGCCTTGTTGTTTGAGCGGGAGCCAACGTCTCGTGCGCGAGCGCAACGTAGCCTGGGAATGACCATGTTCCGAATGCCGTAGGGATTGGGGCCAACGTCTTCGTCAACGGAAAGGCAGAATTCGACACGGTGATCGGCGGGTGGCGTGGCGCGTGGGTCAGCGTAGTGGATGCCGTAGCTTCGGTACTTCAATTGATCCAGCAGCCGGTTTTCGAGCTTCCATGCGACCAGCTTTCGCACCGTATCGTATTCGAGCGCAGGCAGCCCGTAATGCTCAACGGCAGCAACCTTTGTCTCTGGGAACGTGACAATTTGGACTTCCATGAGCGTTCCTATAGCGCTGCCCAACACCTGAATTGAGCCGACGTGCGTAGTGGAGGCAAAAGGCGCTTACGCTCCTCGTAACCGCCTTTTGATGAAACGAAGCGCCGGCGGCTTGAACGAGTGTGAGCCGCATTTCGTCCAACGACTGAAAGGAGCGACGTTAAGCGCCAGCTTAGCTCTCGGCACGATGACAGACGGCTTCAATGTTGTGACCATCTGGACCAATGACGAAGGCTCCGTAGTAGTTGGGGTGATAGATCTCGCGGATGCCCGGCGGGCCGTTGTCTCTGCCTCCAGCGGTAAGCGCTGCCTCGTAGAACGCTCGAACTTGCGAACGACTTTCTGCGACGAAAGCGATGTGCATTGGCTTCTGTGGTGCTTCGCCGACGCCGAATCAGAGTTCCGGCTTGCTGTCTCGGCCGTAGCCGGCCCATCCATGCGTTTCGGCAATGACGCCAATTCTCAGTGGCGCGAGTGCTGCCGAAAAGAACGCCTTAGTCGTTTCGTAGTCACTCACAGACAGGCCAATGTGGTCGAGGATCAAGGCTATCTCCCTTCAATGTGCTTGCGTTGCTGAATTGTTAGGCCGCATTGTCGGCGTCATGCTCACGTGCCCGCCAACAATGCGCCATTGCCCGCCTCTCGTGCCCACACGCATGTGTGCCGCGCGATCCACGAGAATCGCGTGCCCACATACTTACCCGCCAGCCGTGTGCATAGGGCAACAAGAAATACGTCGATTCCAAAACGCATGCGTCAACCGCGGCACGCCGCCTCGATCGCAGCGATGTCTATCCTTTTCATCTGCATCATTGCATCGAACGCGCGCTTGGCGGTAGCACGATCGGGATCGGTGATCGCTTTCGTCAGGGCGATCGGCGTAATCTGCCACGATAAACCCCATTTGTCTTTGCACCAGCCGCACTTGCTCTCTTGGCCGCCGTTGCCGACGATGGCGTTCCAGTAACGATCCGTTTCGGCTTGGTCAGCCGTCGCGATCTGAAACGAGAAGGCTTCGTTGTGCTTGAACACGGGTCCGCCATTGAGCCCAAGGCAGGGAATTCCCATCACCGTAAACTCGACCGTCAACACATCCCCTTTCTTTCCAGATGGAAAGTCTCCCGGGGCCCGGTACACCGCGCCGACCGATGAGTCGGGAAAAGTCTCAGCGTAAAATCGCGCCGCATCCTCGGCTTTTCCGTCGTACCAAAGGCAAATCGTGTTCTTAGCTGGTTTTACCATGTCTCTTCTCCAGTGTTATGAGTCGCTGAATTCATTAGCTTAGGGTTCAGGCGGGGCGGTTGCCCTGCCTTCAAGACATAGACGAACGGCGGGACTGGAATTCGACAAACCGTCCAAGAAATTTTTTAGGCCTAAGCCTGAGTTAAGCGGCGTGCGGTTTGTCGCGTCCGCCCCGACGACTTGCTAGACGAGCCCTGATACACCGCGGTGATCTCCCAAATCGTCGGATGATGCTGCTCCGCGCGTCGCCCAGAACAAAAATATCTCGAATAAGAGGAACGCCCCAATGACGGCGACCGTTCCGACGGTGCCGGCCAAGTCGAAGCCGATCCGGGCCGCTACGTAGACAAGGACCAGCAAGGACATAGCCACGCCCGCCGCGCCCACCCCACGCATCGCCGCACAACGATGGTAGCCAATCCAAAATGCCAGCCGAGCCAGTATCCACACGATAGTCGTGGCTTCAACTGTGCGCATTGCGCTACCGTCTGGGCTGTAAAGGGCAAGCCCGAACACGCCGACGACGAACATCACCCACTGCTCCAGCGTGTTCTGCAGATAGCGTAAATTAACTTTCATTCGATGAGTTTCAAATCCTTGCAAGGGATTGAAGGCGGGCGACTGGAGACGTTCGTGAGCGACTGCATCGATGCCGGTGGCAAAGCAGAACAGAGTGGCGATGCAACAGCATTTGAGCGTGAGCAGCATCCTCGGCCCAACGCCGTCCATTTCTGTCGGGATCGGCGCGTAATAACGAATAGCGAGCCACAGGGCGGCGAACACGATTGTCGACCCGAGAATCGCGATCGCCCCCGCCTTGCGCTGGTCACGCCAGCCGGATATTGCCCAGACATCATGAGTGGACGACATGGTTCATTGACTCCTGAGTTGTGTACATACCCGATCCGTAGCCACGACTGGCTTGGTTTTTTCAGTATGAATACGTGATGAGAAGGAATGCGATCCATGAGCCACCTGACGTCCAAGTTCCCAGAGGCGCGGCGCGTCCTCTGGCACGATTGGTTCGGCGTCTGCTACACGGAAAACTTGGCTACCTTGAGCGCGTTGCGCCCTGCTCCGCATGCCACAGTTCATGCCGCACCTGCTGGGTCAACCAACTCGCGGCGCTGGTATTAAATGCGATTGAAAGGGGTGTCGTCATTTCAGCACTGATACCCCAGCGCCCATTGAGGTTACAGGCGCCGGCGGCTACTTACAGACGCCCGTACGCTTGCCTTCGAGCCGAGTTTCCGCCACTGGGCCGCTCGCGCCTTTGGGCTTGGCCTTTCGAACTACAGAGTACGACGTAGCAGTGTAAGAGCCGGAGACCTGCACCTGCGAGTATTTACAATCCGTGTTGTACGCAACCTTGCCGCCGCCGAGTGAGAGGTTGCTGATGGCGCAGGTAGCATCTGGCTTAAAGCTAGCCATGAAGCGATTGTTGAGAACACTCTCCGGGTTGGCCAGGTCCTCAGCCTTGATGCAGCGTGTGGCGGTTTCTGGCTTGACGCCATCCGTGCTGCCGGCGGCCGTGACGGCAGAAACAGAGTACTCGCCAGGTTGAATGGGCAGGCCTTGAGCGGAAACCAATGGCGACCAGGTAGATGCAACTACCGCTGTGACAAATGCAAACGTGGCCTTCATCTGTGCTTTCTCCTATTGAATGCGTTGAAAGAGCTGCTTCTGTGGCTAACCTTCGACATGAGCGGCGGCCGTAGGCAGGCGAAACCTGCCAGAGGACATCCGCTCGATAGGAGTTAGATCTTAGCGCTGCCTCGCCGTGCCGCGCGCTGCCCCGTTCACTTGGCACCCGCCTTCTCCTTTTGCTTGCTCGGCAGTTTGGAACCCACGCGCTTACTACCTGCTTGCGCTTTACTCTTTGGCTTCGGAAGTGGCAGGGCATCGGCGGTGACTCGAAAGAGCTTGCCTAGGAGTTCGCGATCTTCCAACTGCTCGTCGATGAGGAAATAAAGCTTAGCGCCTGGATACGGCGGATGCTCCGACACCTTGCCGATGAGCGCGCGCCCTTGCTCCGTGGGCTTGAGATAGAGCTGGTTGTCGCAGGCAAATGCCACGACCTTTCCACGAAAGTAGAGGGCGTACTCGCCGAACATCTTCTTGAAGGAGAGATCGTGCCCTAAACCAGACTGGCGTTGGAGATGCTCCACGAAGCTCTGCTTAGTCGCCACTGTTCGCGTCCTCCGAGGGTCGTTGCTGGGATCTAATCGGGATAGGAAGAAGCCTCGCGGCCCCTCCCTCCCACACCACCGGACGTACGGGTCACGTATCCGGCGGTTCGATGAATTGAATTCCTACCGTGGCGCAAGGCTGGGTAGTCCCATGGTTTCGAAGAAGCGCAATGGTAGCGCAAGGGCCAATGCCGGTGTCTTCGACAGCCGCCACGGACCATGCGCCGACTTGCTGGTGTTCCACGCTTCGCGCACAGAGACGCCGCGCTTGCGCAGTTCCCGGTAGCCGGCTGGCCCCCATTGTTTCCAGAGATAGCAGCGCAACTTGCGTCGTACCCATTTGTCGATATCGCGCAGAGGACTCAGCACTTCGGCAATACCGAAGTACGCTTTCCAACCAAGCAGGGTTTCTCTAAGCTCCGCAGCGATAGCGCCAATACTGGTGCCTCGTGTACGACGGGTCAGTTCCCGCACCCGGTCCTTTAGCTTTTCGATAGCCTTGTCGGTCACCTTCAGCTTCGCACCGTTGCGGCTGACCGTGAAACCCAGGAACTTGCGGTTCATGGGCCGATCCACCGCGCTTTTCAGCAGATTCACTGTGAGTCGCAATGTGTCGCTGACATAGCGTGTCACGCTGGCCATCACCCGCTTTCCCGCCCTCTTGCTTTTGACCAGAATGTTGCAGTCGTCGGCATAGCGGGCGAAACGGTGGCCGCGCCGTTCCAGTTCCCAATCCAGTTCATCCAGCACCACGTTGGCCAGCACCGGCGAGAGGGGGCCGCCTTGCGGCACCCCCATGGTCGTGGATTCGATGTGGCCATCCACGCTCACGCCGGCCTTCAGGAAGCGATTGACCAGTCTCAGCAGGCCGGCATCCGGACAGCGACTTTTCAGGCGCGCCATCAGCCGATCATGATTAACCCGGTCGAAGAAAGCTTGCAGGTCCATATCCACCACCCAGCCGTATCCTGCCCGGATATTCGCCTGTACTTCACGCACGGCTTGATGGGCCGAACGTTGCGGGCGAAATCCGTAGCTGTGGCGGTGAAAGTGAGGTTCCCATTGCGCCGATATCACTTGCGCGATGGCTTGCTGGATGAAGCGGTCCAACACCGTGGGAATACCCAGCGGTCGGGTTTTACCGTCCGGCTTGGGGATTTCTACACGCTTGACCGGTCGCGGGCGGTAGCTGCCCGCTTCCAGTTGCGCGCGGATTTCCAGCCAGTGGTGTCGGAGGTACGCCGGTCGTTCATCGACGGTCATGCCGTCGATGCCCGGCGCGCCTTTGTTCTGGCGCACTTGCTTCAATGCGCGCTGCAGGTTGGCCCGGTCCAGCACTTGGGCCAGCAGCGCTTGGGTGTGAATCGACTCGGGTTGTCCTGACGATCCAGCGACGAGTTCATCCTGCGGCATTGCCGCAGCCTGCTTGCGCAGGTGGTCAGATGCGTTCCCGTCTCTCTTCGTCATGGGCCTTCGTCTTTCATCGTTCGGGCCTTCGGCGGGGGCGCCGCCTACTATGCCCTCTGCTGACTTCTCCACGGTATTCAGCGTCCGTCTCCAGACGCCCAGCTTCAATCCTCCGAAGCGCCGGGGAGATCTCCCGGGGTAAGACACGTTACCTTCACTGCATAGACGCCGGATTTACAAAATGCACCCCAACCGCAGATGGAGGGCTTCGCGGTCACGTGCCCGCTCGCCCCGGATGCATCACGCCTCATATCCGGTTTTTGTTCATCGCCCCGCAGTTTCAGATTGGGCTTCCTTCAGACCCCGCCTCGCGACAACGCCCTTGCCCTTCTCCTTGCCTTCGGCTCTGCGAAAACCTGGCCATAGGACTTTCACCTATGAAGTAACGCGCCATGCCCGGCGCACACGTTTGACATGAGCGGCGGGCGTAGGCAGGCGAAGCCTGCCGGAGCACGTCCGCTCGATTGATGGGATGGACTCCCCCTCTTTATTGGCGCAAAGTTTTCGCAGCTGATACTCATTTGGCGTGGGGGTCAGCACCGTTCAACTCCGAGGAGGAATCCAAAATGCATGCTACTACCGTTGCTGTGGATCTGGCAAAGAGCG